>CAIUWK010000001.1 GCA_903902855.1 uncultured Geobacter sp.
CCATACGAAGCGAAGTTGACGCCTGGCAAACAGCCAGGAACAACCAAATTAAAAATATTGACTGGCAGTTCACAACTGACAAAGCCAGAATCAAACTTAAGAGACTGTATCCGAAGTTTTAAGCGGGACGGAGTACTAGTCGAACGCAACGACCAGACCAAACCCGCCACCCTCTCAGAGATCGGCATCACCGCCACCCCGAACCACGGGCCGCTATCTATTGCCTTGACCGTTACCCGCTAACAGCATTATCATTCGTTACCCACTAACGACAGTAACAGGAGAGGGGCGACCATGGCCTTAACGAATGCGGAACGGCAAGCGAAGTTCAAGGCGGCGGCAGCATCAAAACACGATGGACAGGGAGAGCGGCGGCTTTCGTCATGGATCACAACGGCGGCGGATTGTGCTCTTGATCGTTTGGCAGCTCATCACCAGACGACACGCCGGGATATTCTGGAGCGTCTCTTACTTGCGGAACAGGACCGAATAGAGAAAACGCTGTCAGATACCGACTACGAGCGGTTTATTGATGGAGCGTTACCCGCTAACGGGCCGGATCACTGAGACCGCCACCCTTGCCACCAGGACACCGACCACCACCGGCTCAGGTATCACTCCGGCGGTATCCCCCGGCAGAGATGTATTGACGAAAGGTGGAGAGTTTTGCTATTGTCCAGCAACGTCTATTGAAAAACGGCGACGTTTGGAGCTCATCGAGAGCCGTTATTTTTACTTAACAAAGAGCGTGAAAGCAGGGACACAAACTTTTTTGGTGGTATTTTTGTTGGTATATTTTTTTTGAGCTAAAAATAGTCATTAAGTAACAGTATGTTGCAAGATTATGTGATAGACGCCACCCCATTTCATAATTCAACGTAGTCCGGTAACATCCGAAAGCCCTTGAGAAATCAGGGGCTTTTTGCTGTTCTACGTCCTAGGTAGTCCGGTGTGGCAGGGGTGAATTCGTAGTTTTTCGGGGTATGTTTGGGAGTACCCGACAAATCTCCACCCAGGACGCCTTGTGCCGCCTGGAAGGTCTTGTTACGGAGTATGTCTACCTCAGCAGGCATGGATCGATAAAGGGATGACGGCCGGAACCTTTGCCGTCTACTGGACCATTCACCGGGAAGAACTCTTCAACGCCGAAGAGCTGGCGGTCAAGGTCAACTCCGTCTGTGATGCTTTTCCCAACTGGCGCGAGAACACCCAGGAACATCGTGACTTGCGCCGACAGTTGTATGTCGTGTTGCTCAAGCCGGTGGGAAAAAACCGGATCAAGGAGTTTACGGATCAGTTGTTGAGAATGCGGGTGCGCGGCTTGCTGCGCCCAGTCGTTCACGAACTGGTACACCTCAAGGTCCGCAATCATGGCAAACTGCTCAAGAGCCTGATGTACGCCTACTTGCCGGGGTGGGAGGAGGTGGAGATGGAGAGGGAGTTGGGGGTGTTGGTAGAGCAACAGCGGGGAAACGGGATGTAATACTTGTCACTGCACACGCCATGAAAGCGGCGTTTGCGTGACGTTCGGGGCACTACCAGGAAAGAACAGGCAGAAGGAGAACGTATGGAATCAATGAATCATCTGCCGGGTTTGAGCAGATGACAAGCTGCCGGACGGCTGCGGCGTGTTCCAATGGATACGAGGCTGATGCCTACATTTCAGGCAAACAGCTATCCCCTCATACCCTGTAACGACTTGAAGAGCTTATCAAGAAGTTATCCACAATGTTATCCACAGGAACTGTACATACGCTCTTTTCTCAACATAAAAACGACGAATAATTTATATAAAACAAGATGTTGAAAATTTAGACTTTTCGCTTGACATGTGGATAACCGTCTAAAAAACAGTGGTTTGTCACGGTTGTCCGGGAGCGTCAGGCACCGAAACTCATGTCCATGGGCGCGAAGCGTGAGCTTATCCCTGCGATTTATTGGGACGTTTTCGCTTCGGCCGGTTTGGCGACGCTCCTCCCTGGTCAGGGACGGTTTCTGCCGCTCCGAGCGAGGATTCCGGCTGGGGAGAAGCAGCGGTAAGAGCTGCAACGTCACCGTCGGGTTGCGGTGGAACTTCCTCGGCAGGTTGCGCCTTTTTTCTTGGGGGGCGCTTTCGTTTCGGTCGGGGGACCGGAGTATCGGGGAGTTCGGAGGGAGGTGCAGAAACCGGGGTGAGTACTCCCGCCAATTGTTCTCGCAGCGGCTCCGGCGGTAACAGTTCGACTTCCGGTGAAGTATCGGTTTCCGGTTGCGGGATAGCTCCTGCTGCAGGCTCTTGAAGAGAAACGGGCACTACGGATCTCGTCCTGTGCCGTCGGGAGGCAGAGGCAGGGGAGAGTCCTGCCGACTCCACCGTCTCATCAGCCACATGGTCATACTTTCCCGTGGGATTGGCCATCTCCTGGATGAGCTCCTGCAGTGCGTGGTCCAATTCGATTTTAGTATAATCGTTGGATGTCAGCTGGAGGTTGGATTTGACGCCATTGGCTCGGGTCAGTTTAATCTTGAAGTAGGTGCTCCGGAGACAGACCTCGATCTTGGTGCGCGCCTGGGATATCTTGTTGTCTTTCTCTTCCTTGCCGTCACAGAGGAGCCAGCGATTGGTCCGTTCATAAATATAATAGTTTTTGGACCAGGGGAGGTTTCTCCCCCACAAGTTGCTTCCGGTTTTCTTCAAGAGACGGGTCACCATGGGGGAGAGCGTCTGGTACTTGTTCTTGCGTCTCTTTCTGGCGTTATCGGTGGAGAGCGTTTTCATAACGCGAATTATGGTAAAGATCGCCCAGAGGACACCGACGGCGGAAAGAATAAAGGCGAAAAGCTTGACGAACCCTTGATAAAAACGCTGATCGGCGGGCTTGTCCGGCTTGGCATCCACCTTGTTCTTTTTCTTGGTGGGATCTGCCGCCTGATAATCCTGAGGGTGGCGCTCCCGGTAGCCGTTGTCCGCAATTTTGAGAGCTTTTCTCTGCAGTGCGGGGTCGCGCATCATATTGCCGGCGAATACATCCATCCTGGTTTTGAGGACCATGCTCAGGAGTTGATACGCATCGGTCAGGACCGCAGACTCCGCCGGTTCCGCGGCGATCCGCCTGCGGTCGGGATCAGTTACGATCTTCTCCGCCTCGTTTTTTATGGCGGCAATGTTGACGTCGATGAACGTCGACTTGCCGGGAGTGGTTTGGTCGATCATAATGGTTGCGGCATTCACCCCATCCGTCAGATGGACGAGCCCTTGTAACAGGTGGTATGTCACGGTAATCCCGCCGATCTCGATGAGGCGGTCAACTTTCAGGGAGTCGGTAAAATGAGCAGCAAGATCCTTTCGAATCGAGACCGTCCCCTCCTTGCCGTTGAAGGTGGAACCGGGATACAGTTCGTTCAGCTTTTTGAGAAAAATAGTTCCATTGGTCGCTTTGTCCTGACCGGATGCGGCATAAAGCCGCTGCAGCGCTACTTCTATATCAGCGCCCCATTTTTTACAGGTTTGAAAGTACGTCACAGTCTTCTGGAAGCCATCATTACTGTCGACGGAAAAGGTCGAGACCGGAGTAATGGCGGCTTGCTGTTGGGGAGGTGGTGCGGCGCTCTGCTGTGGTGGAGTTGCTGCAAAAGCAAAACAGGCAGTTGCCAGTAACAGCACGACTGCTCCATAATAAGATCTTGATATCATTGAATAACACTCCTTACGGTAAATTCCGTTGCCATCCTAACGAAAAAGCAGACGAGATTCAAAGGATATTTTATAGTTGAGACAAAAAAACCGGCCATCAGTTTTTCTGATGACCGGCTCGTTACTGCCCCTGCTCTCGCTGTCTAGGGAATATAGAGCAGCGGGTCCACATACATTTCGGGGAATTTCGGTGTGGTCGACGATGCCGCAATCGGCAGGTAGTCACGTTTGGCTTGCGACGGATCGTAGGGTGCGTTCCTGATGCCGAAATGCAGATGGGTGTTCAACCCCAGATCGCAGACATCGGCAAGATACTGACCCTTGGTGACGGCTGATCCGACGGTTACCTGCGGCTGGGTATTGTATGTGTGGTAATAGTACGAAGTATACTTTGCGCCGTTCCCATCAGTATGCTCGATGATGATGTAACCTATGGACCCCAACATCAGGGGAACCGTTGCCACTGCCTCCTTGACGATCCCAGCCTCAACCGCAAGTATCCGGTCGCCGGCCGCAGCTAACAGATCTATGCCGGTCTCACGATAGATCACTCTGGTGCGTGCGGAACCGGTGGCCGGCCAGGTAAAACCGAAGACGGTCCTGACCGATTGTGAGGGGATTCCGTCGGTCGGCGACCCAAGGGGGGGGATGCTTGCGGCGAATGCGGAGCCGAAGCTGCTGAGTGCCAGAAAAGAGAATACGATAATGAGACGAATCATGACATTCCTCCAGTTAGTTTCATGAGCAACGAGATTCAAGTATAAAACCTTGAGCTCATGCGTGTCAAGAACTATGTTTTATTTTTGCGGTGATCGTCTGAAAAAAAGTGGTGCCTGAGCCTGTGATATATGAAATTACCTGCCGATTATCCGGAAACAACGCTGGTTGTTTCATGCTGCCGCTCGATGGCTTCGCAGGCATCGTTGAGCCGTTTGAATTCCGCCTGGACCAGACGCAGGGTGGCAATAAACTTGTCGCTATCCAGGTGTGAAAGATGTTCGGCAACCGTCTGCTTTACCCGGTTGAGCTGCTGCTCATCCAGTGATGAGAGATCCATGGTGAACAGATCCATGCGGCAGTTTTGCATCGGCTCGAGTCCGATACCGTCCTGAAAGAACGCCGCACAGAGCAGGCCATCGGAAATTGTCTTCCGGATGAGTGGATTCTTTTCCAGACTAAGACGATGCAGGCAACAGTCAAGGATGGTCTGTTTGGGGAAGGGGAGAATTGCCGCATCATAGATTTCATTGTTACGATGGCGTCGATCAACGAATCGGACAAAACCGGCAACAACGTCTTTCAACATCTGAGGATTATAGTGGTTCATGCGGACCGCCTTGTGAAGTTTTGGGGAAATATACCATGATTACACGGAAAAATCACCGAAAATGCTCCGGCCACCCTGCTCATTTTACCAGGTAACATCACTCGGAACCGCGGCACTAAACCGTGAGTGAAAGGCGCGTATGAGATGAACTACCGGAGGGAGGGAAAAGTGTAAAGAAATCTGACAGTAGCCACTGGAAACTGTCGGAATATTTTACACTGCAATCTGCTGAAAGAGTCCTATGACGGAATTTCAGGGAGATACGCCCTGTTTTGGCTGGCATGCTATGTGCAAATGGGACGCGAGAGTTTTAATTTTGTCACAAATGAGAAAGGAGGTATCACGGTTAAGCCGAAGAAACATTGCAGCAGCCTGAACAGCCTGTTCAGGCGTAACTAATCCCAACGGGATCACGAAACCTAGGAGGAACTCAACATGAAGAAAAGGATTATCAGAAGTTTGTGCGCCGCAGCAGTATTGGCGTACGCATCGCTCTCATGGGGCGCTCAAGTTTATGTGGAGACTCAGGCTGAAAATCTTCTGCTGACTCCGTCGACCGGCAACATAATCTCTTTCAGTACGACGTACAGTTTCACCAGTGACACCGCCACGGTCAACGGAACAACCGTCGGTACAGACAATCAGGTAGGCCCCAACGCTTCTTCACAGTTGGGGACGATCGTCACCGGCAACACCATGATCCAGGGGAATTCCGGTGTTGTTGAAGGGTCGCCGGCCATCGCTCCGGCTGCTGCCGGTATCGACGTCTACGCTCTTGCCGCAGGGACTGTCTCCATCGACCCCTGGGCCAACGGTAATCCGCTCCTCCCTGATCACGCCAGCCTCCAGAGCGTTGCCACCTTCCGCCAGGATTTCACCACTTCCGCCGCGGGTAACCTCGTGATCAGCGGAGATTTCCGTCACTTCTGGCAGGGAGATGCAACCTCGAGTGCTTCCAGTTGGCAAGGTGTTTTCACCGTCCTGGATGTAACCGGCGGTACTACCGTGTATCAGATTGATTCGGGGATTGTTCCCTTTCTGGCTGGCGATAACGCTAACAACAATCTTGCCTACCTGTTTTCCACCGGAACGTTCGCAACTTTAGCCGGTAACAACTATGCGTTCATTACCGACGCATATATCACTGCTTCCGATCCGGTACCCGAGCCGAGCACCTTCGTCCTCGCCGGCAGCGGTCTGCTTGGGCTCTTCTTCATGCGGCGTCGCGCCAAGAAAGCCTGATTTATCGTCGCCGGTTACACCCTAACAGGTAGCGCCCAGAAATCATATTTGTTGTTACCCTATTACGTATTGAAAGGACGGTGGCACCATGGCAACAATCAGTAGAAGAAAGTTCCTGCAGATCTCAGGTCTCGCGGCCGGCGCCTCCATGCTCCCCATGCCGATGAAATGGCTCGGCGCAGGTAGTGCGGAAGCCTTCATGCAGTCCCCCAACACGATTCCCCTCTACGGCACCACCCTTCGCCTCGGCGAGATCCCGGTAGCCCTGCCGAACCCGTTTGCCGGCGAATTCGCCGCCAATGAAGTCGCCACCGCAGTTGTTCCGGGAATGAACGGCGGAGCTGCCGTGGGTTTCCCCTGGGGTTTCCCGAAGACCGGCTACGTGGGCGGCCAGACCGGCGGCACGGTGACCGGCGTACGGCACTACTCCCTTACGGCGCAGCAGTTCGTCGATCCCGGCGTGGTTCCGACCTTGGGCGGCACCACCCTCTGGGGTTACAAACCTGACCTGACCCTCTTGGAAGGGCTTACCGCTCTGGGCGCCATCACCGGCCCCACTGGGAATAACAATCCCTTTTATTTCCTTCCGGGGACTCAGCCTGCTCGTCAGTTGGGCGGGATCATCATCGCCGAGGCCGGTCCTGCCGGGCAGCCGCTGCAGATGACCATGCGCAATAACCTGCCGCTGACAAGCATCATACCCAATGACGTGACCGTTCCCGGCACCAGCCTGGGCGAAGATCGGACCACCGTCCACTTTCACGGCGGCCTCATGCCCTGGATCAGTGACGGCGGCCCCTTTGACTGGTTCTGCTCCGCCCAGCGCCTCCAAGCCAACAAGCGGACCGGCCAGAGTTTCCTCAACAACGCGGTTCTGAACCCGGCAGCCAACCTTAACCCCAGTAAGAAGTTCACCCAGGGTGAATTCTTCTGGAACATCGACAAGCAGAGCGCCCGTTTCGCTTGGTACCACGACCACGCCTGGGGGATCACCCGGACCAACGCCTATGCCGGTGTTGCCACCGGTCTCATCATGCGCGATAACTTCGAGCGTAACCTCATCGCCAAGGGGCTTCCGCCGCTCCTGGAAAACAGTCTTCTCGACGGCGTCACCCAGGTTCTGGAAGCGAAGCCGACCCTGGGGTACTGGCCGGTGCAGGAATACCCTCTGGTATTCCAGGACAAGATCTTTGTGGGCACCAACATCAAGCTGATGGATTCCACTTGGACCGGTCCGAAGACCGCCGGCTCGCTCTGGTATCCCCATACCTACGAATCCAGCCGCTGGCGCCGCACTCAGACCGCCGCCAAGCTCCCCAGCAACTCCTGCATCGCCGAGATGTTCGGGGATACCATGCTGGTCAACGGCACGGCCTCTCCGACCCTGAGCGTGGAGCCTCGTCGTTACCGTTTCCGGCTCCTCAACGCCTGTAACGCCCGGTTCCTCAACCTGCAGCTCTACATTGCCGACTACAGCCTGAATCCCACAGGAATCAATCTCGACCCCATCACCGGCAACCCCACCAACCTCCCCTTTGTCAACGCCGTAACCGGCGCATCCACTTGGGCCATCTTGGGGAACGAGTGCGGCTTCCTGGAGACCGTGACCTCAGTCCCGGCTAATCAGCCGATGCTCGGCGTCGGTTTCCCGTATACCGACCCGGCAACCCGCTCCCTGCTCCTGGGGAGCGCCTTCCGTCCCGACGTTCTTGTCGACTTCGGCTCACTTGCCCCGGGCAAGGATGTTATCCTCTACAACGATTGCCCGGCCCCCTTCCCCGGTGGCGATCCCCGCAACGACTACTTCCCGGGGCTGCTCAACGGGAACGCGACCAACAAGTTAGCCGGAACGGCGACGCTGGATAAGTATCGCAACACCCGCTGCATCATGAAGTTCGCGGTGGTGCAGAACACCGCCATCATCGGCACCGGCGGCTTGAACCTCCCCGTAACTCCGAACCTGCTGGTTCCCGGTTTCAGTTTGAAAACGGTTGGCACAGCACCTGCAACTAACCCGGAATGGAACGCCGAGCCGCAGATCGTGACGCAGATCGCTGCGCTGAGCCCGAAAACCAGCTACAGCATTACCGAGAGTGCACCGGGTGTCTGGACCTCCATTGACGGGATCAGTCTTACCGCTCCGGGCAATGCCTTCAAGCAGATGTCGCTGAACGAAGATTTCGACGCCTATGGCCGTCTCCAGCAGAAACTGGGCCAACTGGCCGATTCTCCCGTCGGCACGGAGTATATTGCCGCGCCGGAAGGGGTCGATTATGTCATGAATGGGGTCGGCGGCATCGAAGTCTGGGCAATATACAACACCACTGCCGACGTTCATCCCATGCATTTCCATATGTCCAACTGGCAGGTGCTCGGCCGCAGACTCTTCACCGGCACTGCTCCGGCTCTTACCCCGGACCTCGCTTTCCCGCTGCGTGATCCGCTCCCGGAAGAGTACGGCTTCAAGGAAACCGTCCTCTGCTGGCCCGGCGAGATCACCTACATCCTCGCCAGGTGGAACATCCCGCAGATCTCCGGTCCCTCCACGGCACCTTTTGATCCCCCCACCAGCCCGCGTCCGGGTCTGACCGGGTATCACGAGACCGTATGGCATTGTCACATCCTGGAGCATGAGGAGCATGACATGATGCGGCCGGTTCTGATCAAGATCGTCAGGCCGTAATCTTAGCTAGTTTTCTCTGCATTTTCGTCCGGCGCCGCGGCGCCGGACTCTTGAAGCCCCGTGATGTATAGCGGGGCTTGTTTTTTTCGCTCATTACTGCTAAAAGCTGTACGATTCATGATAATAAGAACCCTTGGAGCAGGTGGAGATGAATAGAAGAACGGTTGCTATTGTCATCGGTATTGTTGCCCTCATCGCTTTTGCCGCCGGCTATCTGGTTAACCGGACCGGCGGTCGGGGGACACCCGCAGGTGGACGGACGGTCCTTTACTATGTGGATCCCATGCACCCTGCCTACAGGTCGGACAAACCGGGGATCGCACCCGACTGCGGGATGCAGCTGGAACCGGTCTATGCCGATGGCGCTCCCTCAGATCAGGCCGGTGCAATGCTGCCGCCTGGTGCGGTGCGGATCAACCCGGAGCGTCAGCAGCTCATCGGGGTCAGGACGGCGGTCGTGGAAAAAGCGCCGGTGTCGTATCAGGTGCGGGTACTGGGGAGGGTTGCCCCCGACGAGACGCGGGTTTATCGGATCAACTCGTCACTGTCAGGGTTCGTGAAGTCGGTGTCAAACATCACCACCGGCACCTTTGTCAAACGTGACCAGTACCTGGCAAGCATTTATTCACCGGAACTCTACGCTCTGATCAATTCATATATCTTCTCCCTCAACGCTATCGACCGGCAGAACAAGCTGACTCCCGAGGATATCAGCCGGTTTCGCAAGGATGTGAACGTTCGCTCCAACAGGAATTCTCTCATCAATATCGGCATGAGTGAGACCCAGTTGGAAGAGGTTCTGCGTGAGCGCTACAATAAAGAGGTCATCGACATCCGTTCCACCGAGGCGGGGTATATCATTTCCCGGAACATCTCCATGGGGGAGCGGTTCGAACGGGGGGTTGAATTTTACCGCATCGCCGACCTCTCCCAGGTCTGGATCATGGCCGATATCTTCGAGAACGAGGCTTCCTATTTTACCCCGGGGGTCCGTTGTACGGTTCGGCTTCCGCAGAGAAACCTGAACTTCTCCGGCCGAGTGGCAAGCGTTCTCCCGTTATACGATCCGGTGACCCGTACCCTCAAGGTCCGCCTGGAGACAAGGAATACCGGAATGGTGCTCCGTCCCGAGATGTTTGTGGATGTGGAGCTTCCCGTAACTCTGCCGCCGACCATAACCATTCCCCGTGAGGCGCTCCTGGATACCGGGTTGAGGCAGACGGTGTTCGTTGACCGGGGAAACGGCATCTTCGAGCCCAGGACAGTGGAGGCCGGCCGGCACTTCGGTGACCGGGTGGAGATAGTCAAGGGATTGAACCCCGGAGAGAAGATTGTCATTTCCGGTAATTTCCTCCTGGATTCGGAGAGTCGCCTGAAGAGTACCGCTGCAGGGATAAACGGAACTCCGGGCAAAGATCCGGTTTGCGGCATGGCGCTGGATCAGGAGCGGGCCACGACCGCCGGTCTGACCCGCCGGTTCAACGGGACGACATACTTTTTTTGCAGCCCCGAAGATATGGCCAAGTTCGACAAGTCGCCCCAGCGCTATACCGCGCCTGGTGCCAAGGTTGAACCGATGCCCATGACCGGGAAGGGTGGAGGGATGACCCCGAAGAAAAACATGGGGGGAGAGCAGCGGAATTTTCCGGACCTTCTGGATGAACCGAACCGGGGGAACAACTCCGAACCCATGGCCGATGAGGCGCCTCCTGCTCCCGTTGAGAGAGAGGTCCCTTCCTTTAGTTCGATAAAAATTATACCCACCAGGGTCGCACCGGTACCCATGGTACCGGCGAAAGAGCTTCCGTCGCTCAATTCAATGAAGGTTTCTCCTCCGCATGATAAATAAGATCATCGACTTTTCCGCAGCCAACCGGCTGGTGGTCATCCTGCTGACGGCGATCCTTGCCGTCATGGGGTGGTGGTCCATGCGCCACCTCCCCCTGGATGCCATCCCCGACCTCTCCGAGACCCAGGTCATCGTCTATTCCCGCTGGGACCGGAGTCCCGATATCGTCGAGGATCAGGTTACCTACCCCATCGTCACGGCCATGCTGGGAGCGCCCAAGGTCAAATCGGTTCGCGGCTTCTCCGATTTCGGCTTCTCCTACGTCTATGTGATCTTCGAGGAGGGGACCGACATCTACTGGGCCCGGTCACGGACCCTGGAGTACCTCTCCTCCGTTCAGCAGCGTCTCCCCCAGGGGGTTCAGACCGAGATCGGTCCCGACGCCACCGGCCTGGGATGGGTCTACCAGTATGCCCTGGTGGATACCACCGGGACCCGGAGTCTGGCGGAGATCCGTTCCTACCAGGACTGGTACCTCCGCTACTACCTGAAGTCGGTGCCGGGAGTTGCCGAGGTGGCCCCCATCGGCGGTTTCCGTCAGCAGTACCAGGTGAACGTTGACCCCACCCGGCTCCAGTTCTACGGCATCCCCCTCACCAAGGTCCTGGATGCGGTAAAAAACAACAACAGTGACACCGGCGGGCGTCTTATCGAGTTCGGCGGCACCGAGTACATGGTCCGAGGGCGCGGTTACGCCAAATCCATCACCGACTTCGAGAATATCGCGGTGACCTCCAGCGAGAACGGCACCCCTATCCGGATCAGGGATCTGGGGCAGGTCTCCCTGGGGCCGGACTATCGTCGGGGGGTCTCCGATTTGGACGGGACCGGTGAGGCTGTTTCGGGGATCGTGGTGATGCGCCAGGGACAGAACGCCCTGGATGTCATCAGCCGGGTGAAGGAGAAGATCAGGCAGATCGAGCCGGGACTCCCGGCGGGGATCAAGATCGTCCCGGTCTATGACCGTTCGGATCTGATCATCCGGGCTATAGACAACCTCAAGGGGACCCTGACGGAGGTGATGCTCACGGTCTCTCTGGTGGTGCTCTTCTTCCTCTGGCACGTTCCCAGCGCCATCATCCCTATCATCACCATCCCTCTGGCGGTTCTCATCTCCTTCATCCCTTTTCGGTACATGGGAGTAACCGCCAACATCATGTCCCTGGGGGGGATTGCCATCGCCATCGGGGCCATGGTGGACGCCGCCATCGTGGTGGTGGAGCAGACCCACAAGAAACTGGAGCTCTGGGAGTCGGGAGGGCGCAAAGGGAACCACAAGGAGGTTATCATCACGGCGGTGAAGGAGGTGGGGGGGCCGAGCTTCTTCGCTCTCCTGGTCATTGCGGTGGCTTTTCTCCCGGTCCTGACCCTGGAGGCCCAGGAAGGACGGCTCTTCAAGCCGCTTGCCTATACCAAGAACCTCTCCATGATCGTCGCAGCGGTGCTGGCCATCACCCTCGACCCGGCCTTACGGATACTCTTCACCCGGATCAACCGGTTTGACTTTCGCCCCTCCTGGCTCTGCCGGGGGGTCAATGCCCTGGCGGTGGGGACCATTTACCCGGAACAACGCCATCCGGTGAGCCGTTTTCTCATCCGGTGGTACGAGCCGGTGGTGACTTGGGCCTTGCGTCGCCGGTGGCTGGTCTTGGGGGGGGCTCTGCTCATGGTGCTGGTGACGGTGCCGGTCTATCTGAAGCTGGGGTCCGAGTTCATGCCCTCCCTGGACGAGGGGTCGCTCATGTATATGCCCTCCACCATGCCGGGGATATCGGTGGCCGAGGCCCAGAAGCTACTTCAGGTGACCGACCGGATCATCAAGCGGTTCCCCGAGGTGGAGCGGGTCTACGGCAAGGCCGGTCGGGCGGAGACATCCACCGATCCCGCCCCCCTTTCCATGCTGGAGACGATCATCATCCTCAAACCCAAGGAAGAGTGGCGGCACCTGGACACCTGGTACTCCTCATGGGCGCCGGGGTGGCTCAAGGGGATGCTCCGTCCTCTCTGGCCCGACCACCTCTCCCGGGAGGAGCTGGTGGCTCAACTGGACCGGGCACTGAAGATTCCCGGCGTCTCCAACGCCTGGACCATGCCCATCAAGGGGCGGATCGACATGCTGACCACCGGCATCAGGACTCCGGTCGGCTTGAAGATCTCCGGGGCCAATCTGGTGCAGATCGAGCAGATCGGAGGGCAGGTTGAAGCGCTCCTCCGGAAGGTGCCGGGAACCCGTGGGGTCTTTGCCGAACGGACCGGCGGGGGGTATTTCCTGGATATCACCTGGAACCGGGAGGAGTTGGCGCGCCACGGCCTCTCCGTGAATCAGGCACAGGAGTCGGTGCAGAACGCCATCGGCGGGGAGAATGTCACGACCACGGTGGAGGGACGGGAGCGGTACGCGGTGAATGTCCGGTATCTGCGAGACTTCCGGAGCGACATGTCGGCGCTGAAGCGGGTGCTTATCCCGGCCTTCGACGGCAAGCGCCAGATCCCTCTGGCCGAGCTGGCGGAGATCTCCGTGGTGGATGGTCCCTCCATGATCCGGGACGAAGACGGTATCATGACCGGGTATGTTTACGTCGATATCACCGACCCCGACCCTGCCGGGTATATCAAGGAGGCGGACAAGCTCATCCGGGCCAAGGTGGAGCTGCCGCCGGGGTATACGGTCTCCTGGAGCGGCCAGTTCGAGGCGATGCGGCGGGTTCATGAACGGCTGGAAGTGGTGGTGCCGTTGACCCTGCTCCTCATCATCGGGCTCCTCTATCTCAATACGAAATCTCCGGCCAAGACGGCGCTCATCATGCTGGCCGTCCCCTTTTCGGCGGTGGGTGCGATCTGGTTCCTCTGGTTCCTGGGGTACAACATGAGCATCGGGGTCTGGGTCGGCCTTATCGCCCTGTTGGGGGTGGATGCGGAGACCGGGGTCTTCATGCTCCTCTATCTGGACCTGGCCTATGACGAGGCGAAGCAGGCGGGGCGGTTGCGGAACCTGGAAGAGCTGCAGCAGGCGATCCAGAACGGTGCGGTGAAACGGATCAGGCCCAAGCTGATGACGGTGGCCTGCATGTTCCTGGGGCTCCTCCCCATCATGTGGTCCACGGGGAGCGGCGCCGATGTCATGAAGCATATCGCGGCTCCCCTCATCGGCGGTATCCTGACCTCCTTTATCCTGGAGCTGGTGGTTTATCCGGTGATCTACGAGATCTGGAAGGTAAAAAGGCTGAAGGGTAACTGGTTGAAAGTCGAAGGCTGAGGGCTGAAGGCTGAGGGCTGAGGGCTGAAGGTTGAAGGCTGAAGGTTGAAGGCTGAAGGTTAAAGAACTCCCTCTCTTGAGATAAGAGGGGGGTGGGGGTTGTTATGAAAAAGTTGCTGGTGGTTACACTCTTGTTGTCGCTCCTCCTGGCGGTCCTGCCGTCTGCCCATGGCGCACCGCTCCGGGTCGGATCACCCCCACCCGAGCTTTCTCTGCCGCTTCTTGCCGGCGGTACGGTACGGATTCCTGCTTCCCTGCAGGGGAAGGTGGCTATCATCCACTTCTGGTCCACGGGGTGCAGCAGCAGCTGTCGTGACGAGTTGTCGGCTCTGCAATCCCTCTTCGCGGCGTACGGTAGTCGCGGGGTGACGGTGGTGGCGGTTAATGTGGGGCAGAAGGGGAGTGAGGTCAGGGAATTTCTGAAGGGGGTCAATCCGTCATTCCCCGTGGCCCTGGACCAGGATCGGAAGGGAGCGCTCGCCTGCGACGCCGTGGATCTTCCCCGCACCTTTATCCTGGACCGGAAAGGGTTGATCCGTTACAAAATCATCGGTGGCGCCAGCGAGGGGACGTTGAAGAAGATGGTGCTAAGTCTGCTGTAGTTTACAGTTCCATCTTCAACCGCACCCCGTCCAGATAGCTCCTGACTGCTGAGGCGCTCTCCAACGAGAGGGCTGTTTGGGCGACTTTGCGAGCCTGGGCCAGGGAGACCCTCCGGAGCGCCTGTTTTACCACGGGGATGGCAGGGGCCGAGAGGCTGAATTCGGTGATCCCCATCCCCAGGAGAAGGATCGCATTGAGAGGGTCCGCCGCCATTTCACCGCAGAGGGAGACCCCTTTTCCCGCCCGGACGGCCACCTCGGTGACCCTCCTGATGGAGATTAACACCGCCGGGTGGTACGGGTCGAAATACTTCTTCACCTTGGGGTTGTTCCGGTCGGCGGCCAGGGTGTACTGGATCAGGTCGTTGGTGCCGATGCTGAAGAAGTCAACCTCTCGAATCAGGATGTCGGCTATCTGTACCGCCGCCGGCAGTTCCACCATGATCCCCAGCCGCAGGTTCCGGTCGTAGGGGAACCCGTCCCGCTCCAGCTCGTCCCCCACCTCCCTGAGAATCTCCCGAATGGTCCTGATCTCCTCGATGTCGGAAATCATGGGAAACATGAGGCTTATCTTGCCGTAGTGAGAGGCCATGAGGATTCCGGCCAGCTGCTCACGGAAGATATCGCGCCGTTCCAGGGAGACCCGGATGGAGCGCCATCCCATGAAAGGGTTGTCCTCATGGGGGAAGACGAAGTAGGAGAGCCCTTTGTCGCCGCCGATGTCCAAGGTCCGGATGGTAACCGGTTGCGGAGCGAACCCCTCTAGGACTTTCCGGTAAAGCCGGAAGAGGTACTGGCGATCCGGGAAGGAGGTCCGGGCCATATAGGGAAACTCGGTCCGGTAGAGGCCGACCCCCTCGGCGCCGTTGGCCAGCGCCACCCGGAGGTCGCTCACCAGGCCGATGTTCGCCCGCAGGGTGATCCGCACTCCGTCCCTCGTCTCAGCCGGAACCTCCCGCAGATCGTCCAGTTCCCGCCGCCTGACCCCGTAATCCTGCTGGAGCCGGTTGTACTCGCTCCGGATCTTGTTGTCGGGATTGATGAAGAGGAGGCCGGAGTTGCCGTCCAGAATCACCTCATCCCGCACGCCGATATGCTTGAGGAGTCCTTCCACCCCCAGTACGGCGGGGATTCCCAGGGAGCGGGCCATGATGGCGGCGTGGGAGTTGGCATCCCCCCGCTCGGTGATGATGCCGGCGATCTTGTTGGGGTCCAGCGTCGCCATATCCGAGGGGAGGATCTCCCGGGCGACGATGATCCGTTTCTCCCGGAGCCGGACCCGGTTCCGTTCGGTGCCGTCCAGGCAGTCCAGAATCCGGCGGCCGATATCCTCCATGTCCGCGGAACGTTCCCGCAGGTAGGGGTCTTCCATGTGCGAGAAGATGGTGATGTAGTGATCCACCGCCTCCCGGACGGCGCGGGCCGCCCCATACTCCTTTTCGATGAGGTCGTGGATACGGGAGATGAAGCCGCGGTCTTCCAGCATCATGAGGTGGGCATGGAAGATGGCGGCGTCATCCTCGGAGAGGGTCTGGGAGATCCTCTTTTCCATGTAGAGGGTTTCGATCTTTGCCTTTTCCAGGGCGATATGCAGCCGTTTCATTTCGTCGGGGACCGACCCGATCTCCTCGAAACTGATGCTGTTCTCACGGTTCCGGCGGGCGATGATGGAGATCTTCCCCTGGGAAAACCCCTGGGAAACGGGGGAACCGTGCAGCGTCAGCGTCTCCTTCTTTCCTCCCCGACTCTTCCGGCTCCGGCCGGAGGCCGGGGCGCCGCCACGTACCCGTTCCAGTTCCTGTTCGAAAAAGGCCCGTTGTTCCTCTTTTTCCCGGATGGAGTCCAGGAGCTTGGCGTTGATGATGATGCTGCTGATCTGGTAGGCGATGGTGGTGAGAGTACTCACCTCGGCCTGGCGGAAGGTCCGGGCCTCGCGGGTCTGAATGACGATGACCCCGATGGGGCTCTTGCGCTGCATGAGGGGGAGCCCCAGGAAGGAGTGGAACCGCTCTTCCCGGGATTCCTTGAAGTATTTGTAGCGGGGGTGGGAGGGAGCATCGTCGGTGGCCACCATGCCGCGCTGTTCCACTACCAGGCCGGTGAGCCCCTCGGAGCTTTTCATGGCGATCTTCCCCACGGCACTGCGGGAGAGGCCACGGGTCGCCCGGAGGGTCAGGGTCTCCCCGTCCTCTTCCAGGAGGTAGATGGAGCAGACATCGGTCCCCATCCGTTTGGCCACCAGAGAGACGATATTCTCTAACGTCTCCAGCAGGTCATGGGAGTGGAGGATGATGGTATTGATGTCTTCCAGGGTCCGCAGCCCCAGTTTTTCCAGACTCTCTTCGGTCACGGCGCCCTTCCAGTAGGAGAATGCCGCGGAGTATATGATAAAGCTTTGGAAAAGGGAAGCTTTTCGTTAGAAGCTGTGAAGGGGAACGAGTGAAGGGTGAATGGTGAATGGTGGAAAAGCCTTTGATCTTTTCACGTTTCACGTTTCACCTTTCACGTTTCACAGCAGTTCTGCTATAGTGTCCGCCACAACTAAGGAGGTACATGATGGCTGAGAATATCAATGAATTGCTGGCAAAGGGGATTGCCCTGCTGGAAGGGGCGGAGTATGCGGCAGCGGAGAAGCTGTTCCGGGAGTGCATGGTAAAGGAGCCCTCGGATGCGGAGAGTCACTTCTATCTGGGAGAGGCTCTGGCTGAGTTGAACCGGCTGGATGAGGCGGTGGCAATCATGGAGGAGGGGTTAAAGCTGAAGCCCGATGATGCCGCAGGGTGGACCTCTCTGGGAGATCTCTATTTCGAGAACGGGCGGCATAAGGATGCTCTGGCAAGCTTTCGCCGGGTTCTGGAACTGACCCCTCTGGATGCCGATGCCCAGGTGAATATCGGCCTCGTGCATGTGGCCATGGAGCGGGCCGATGACGCCATTCTGGCCTTTAACGCGGCTCTGGCTATCGATCCGGAAAACGGTTTTGCCCATAACTCCCTTGGTGATGTCTGGTACGGCCTGGGGGATCGGGACAAGGCGATTACCGCCTACCGGAAGGTGATCGAGATCGATCCGGAGGATGCTGCGGCGCACTTCAATCTGGGGGATCTGCATTACGACCTGGAGGAGTTGGACGAGGCGGAGCGGGAGTGCCGGGAGGCGGTGCGGCTGGACCCCACCTTCACCCTCTCCTATCTGACCCTGGGTAATATCTGTCTCGATCAGGAGCGGATCAAGGATGCGGCCCACTGGTTCCGGCAGTACCTGAAAAATGAGACGTCACCCCAGGCTGCGGAGATGGTGGACGAAGTGAAGGCGGTGCTGGAGGGGTTGAAGGCGGAGCTGGAAGACAATGGATAATTGACAGTTGATAATGGACAATGAGTGGCGGCATTGTCCATTATTAATTATCAATTGCTTTGTTTCCCCAGCTTCTTTGCGATGGCCGCTACCACGTGGTGGGCGTCGTTGATGGCGGTATAGATGAGGTTGGGGTGCTTCTCCTCGGATATGGAACCGCCGCTGATCCGCATGTAGGACGGGGAGATGGCGCCGCCGATGACGTAGACTCCCCGGCGGGTGGATTCAAAATCGGCGGTGAGGAGGATGAGCCGATCCCCTTCCTTGGCAAGGGAGCAGACCCCTTCGGCGCAGGTGATGGTCTGTATCCCCACCTTGTCGAAGATGGGGAGCGGTCCCTGGGAGCCGATGCAGGCGATGACATTCTTCATGGGGAAGTTCATGGAGTTGTAGATTTCGATGCCGTCGGGCTGCTTGTATTCGTTGATCCGGATGATGAGCCGGTCGACTCCTGATTCGTCCACCTCTCCGATGCGGGGTGTCGCGCCGGGAAGGAGCCGGATGTTCCCCCCCAGGAGAATCTCCTCCCCCAGTCGCTGGGCCGTCTCCTTGTTGACGTCGAATTTTTCCGAGATATGCGCCCAGTAAACCGGCTGGGTATCGTTTGCCTGCCGTTTCTCTTTGAGGATGGAGATGAGGACGTCGGCGGCGGTATTCCCTCCGCCGATGACCAGGACCCGGACCCCCAGGTATTTTTTCGGGTCATCCACGGACTTGGCAACCATTTTGGCGTCGCCGTAGACCGACAGTTCCTTGGGGATGCTGCTGCCGAAGGCGAGAAGGACCTTGCGTGCCTTGTAGGAGCTGTTATTGGTCCTGACCACCAGATGGTCCCGGGCATCGACGATATCCTCGAAATCGACCTCGGTCTTCACTGCCAGGTTTTCGTGCTGGACAAAGTGGTGGACGTACTGGATATATTTTTCCACGGAGACCGGCTTGTCAGGGGGCTTGAGTTCGTCCACCATGAATGGTTCGGCGTACTCCTTGGGCTTGGAGGCATAGACGTTCTTCCCCTCGGGATAGGTATTGGCGATTCCCTGGAAGATGGACTTTCCCTGCTCGATGACCAGGTACGACAGCCCGCTTTTGTGGCAGAGGTAGGCCGCCGCGATCCCGGCAGGCCCTCCTCCGACTATCAGCACATCAAGAATTCCGCTCATGGCCCGCTCCTTTTGCTCATAACGATTAGTTCTTTATACAGGTTCAAGGTTTAAAATTCAAGGCAAGGTTCAAAATTCACGGTTCTACGTTCAACATAGAACGTAGAACCGTGAACAATGAACAATGATTTTCGGAGGTGAACGATGTTTTCCGAGAGAGACGGTACGACCCGGATTCGGGAACTCCTGGCGCTGGATCGGAGCACCATCCCCGCCGATGGCGGAGAGCGGTTCAACCGGCTGATTTTCCAGGCGAGTCCGTATCTGCTCCAGCATGCGGAAAATCCGGTGGCGTGGTACCCCTGGGGAGACGAGGCATTTGCCCTGGCCCGACAGGAGGATAAGCCGCTCTTTCTTTCCATCGGCTACGCCACCTGCCACTGGTGCCACGTCATGGCTCATGAATCCTTCGAGGACCCGGAGGTGGCGGCGGTGATCAACCGCTACTTTGTCCCCGTCAAGGTGGATCGGGAGGAGCGACCGGATATCGACGATCAGTACATGCTCGTCTCCCAGATGATGACCGGGAGCGGGGGGTGGCCTCTCAATATCATCATGACCCCGGAGCGACAGCCCTTTTTTGCCATAACCTATATGCCCAAGCTCCCCCGGAGGGGGATGCCGGGGATCATGGAGACCCTGGAAAACATCGCCCGCCTCTGGGAGAGCCGGCGCGATCTGGTGCTGAAAAATTGCGCCACCGTTATGAATGAGCTGACCCGCCGGACCGGCGTCATTGCTCCTGCCGGGATGGAGGACGGACTGTTTGCCGCGGCCTGGGAGCAGCTCAAAGGGATGTATGACCCGGTCTGGGGCGGGTTCGGCCAGGCGCCCAAGTTTCCCATGCCCCACTTTGTCTCGTTCCTGCTGCACCAGTCGCTCCGGAGCGGCCAGGCGGAACCGCTCCGGATGGCGCAGCACTCCCTGGAAATGATGCGTCGAGGAGGGATCTACGACCAGCTGGGTTTCGGGTTCCACCGCTACTCGGTGGATCGGCGCTGGCTGGCTCCCCATTTTGAAAAAATGCTCTACGACCAGGCGCTCATCACCGGCACCTTCCTGGATGGGTTCCGCGTCAGCGGCAACGAGGAGCTGCTCCGGACGGCGGAGGAGATCCTGGCCGGGGTTGCCGCTGATCTGACCTCCCCGGAAGGGGGCTTTTATGCGGCGCTGGATGCGGACAGCGAGGGGGAGGAGGGGACGTATTACCTCTGGAGGCCGGAGGAGATTCGTGAACTGTTGGGGGAAGAGGAGGGGGGGCTCTGCTGCCGGCTCTTCGACGTCACCAGCCAGGGTAATTTCGAGGGGAGCAACATCCTTCATCTGGACCGTTCTCTGGAGGAGTTTGCCCTGACCGAAGGGTGCTCTGCCGACCTCCTCCGGGCGCGGCTGGAGCGGTGGCGTCCCCTGCTGCTGGCTGTCAGGTCCCGGCGGATCACCCCGCTGCGTGACGAGAAGATTCTCACCGCCTGGAACGGGCTGATGATCGCCACCCTGGCCGATGCCTATGCCGTGACCGGGAGAGTCGCGTATCTGAACGCGGCGCTGGGCGCGGTGACTTTTATGGAAACCCGCCTGCAGAGTCCTGGTGGGCGACTTCTCCGGAGTTGGCATGCCGGCAGGGAGGGGGCGCCGGCGTTTCTGGAGGATTACGCCTTTTTCGTGCGAGGTCTCATCGCCCTCCATCAGGCGACCCTTGATGAGCAGTTCCTGACAACGGCGCTTCGGTACACGCGGGAGATGCTCCGCCTCTTTGGCGATCCGGACGGCGGGGCGCTTTTCGACACGGGGAGCGATGTGGAGCCCCCCCTGGTCAGGATGAAGGGGATTACTGACGGGGTCATCCCCTCCGGTAACGGGGTGGCGGCGCAGAATCTGGCACGTCTGGGGCGGATCACCGGTGACGAAGAGCTGCTCCGGTTGGGGAGGGAGATCGTCACGGCCTGCTCCGGGAGCGTGGCGCGGGTTCCGGTGAATCACCTTTGGCTGCTGGCGGCAGTGGAGCTCCTGGAGCATGAAGGGATTATGGTGGAACTTGCGGGGGAGCGGGAAAGTGTCGCCACCGCAGAGATGCTCCGGGTCATTCATCGTCGGTATCTGCCTGGACTGACGCTCCGGTTCACGCCGCGGGAAGGGGCCATGAGGACGACGGCCTCCCTCTGCGCTGCCGGTGCCTGTCGACCCCCTGTCGATACCCCGGAGGCCCTGGAGGAGTTGCTGGAAAGGCTGAAGGCTGATGAAGGCTGAAGGCTGAAGGTAAAAGGCTAAAGGTGAAACTGCAACCTTGAACCTCGAACCTCGAACCTCGAACCTTGCACCTTGTTCGCATTTTTCGACTTCTGGACTTTCCCCGGTGTTTCTGGTAGAGTGCGACGTTCAGTCGGGGGGAGATATGAATTTCGATATTGCACGTAAACGAATGGTGGATTCTCAGCTTCTTGCCCGGGGGATCAAGGATCAGCGGGTAATCGAGGCGATGCTCACTATTCCCCGTCACCTGTTCGTGGAAGAGGCGATGGCCAGCCAGGCGTATTCCGATTCTCCCCTCCCCATCGGGGAGAAACAGACCATCTCTCAACCGTACATGGTTGCTCTCATGACCGAACTCCTGGCTCTGAACGGGACAGAGAAGGTGTTGGAGGTGGGGACCGGCTCAGGGTATCAGGCTGCTGTCTTGGCCAAACTGACCGACCGGGTCTACACGGTGGAGCGGATCAGGCTCCTTGCCTTGCGGGCCCGCAAGGTGCTTGACAGTCTCGGTCTGCTGAACATAAATCTGAAGATTACCGACGGCACGTTCGGTTGGGAAGAAGAGGCCCCCTTTGACGCCATCATGGTCACTGCGGGGGCACCGTCGGTTCCCGCCGCCTATGTGGATCAACTGAAGCCGGGAGGGAGGCTGGTGATTCCCGTGGGGGGGGAGGCGCTGCAGACGCTCATCAGAATCACCAGAAACGCCGATGGCAGCATTACCCGCGAGGAGTGGGGGGGATGCCGATTTGTCAAGCTGATCGGCGCGCACAGTTGGCGGGAACCGTAACCGGGAGGCAGGCCCCCTTTGTGGGACCTGAAGAGTCATGGTTCAATGCAAGCCTTTGGACGATCTTCCCGAGGAGAACAGTGACGAGATTGGGGAAGAGATAGAGGTCGTTGCCTTTGACGACGAACTGTTCGCCGCCGAAGCCGAGGAGAGCGCCGCAGGGGGGGGGGACGAGGTGGATCTTGAGAGCGGCGATGAGCTCTCAGGTGAGCATATCGAGGACGCCATTCGCCTCTATCTGCGTGAGATTCGGGAAACACCGCTGTTGACCGCCGACGAAGAGAAGGAACTTGCTATTCGTTTCGCCGCCGGAGACCGGATTGCCCGTAACAAAATCATCGAGGCGAACCTTAGACTGGTGGTGAGCATCGCCAAGCGGTACAACAATTATTCCTTACCCCTCATCGACCTGATCGAAGAGGGAAACCTCGGCCTTATCAAGGCGGTGGAGCGGTTTCGTCCGGAGAAGGGGTTCCGCTTTTCCACCTATGCATCCTGGTGGATACGGCAGTCCATCGAGCGGGCTCTGGTGAACCAGGGGCGAACCGTGCGGCTGCCGGTGCATGTGGCCAGCGAACTGTCCAAGATGCTCCGGGTTGCCCGTGAGCTGGGGCAGGGGCTGGATCGGGAGCCGACTCTCCTGGAGATTGCGATCACCCTGGGGAAACCGGTTTCCCATGTGCAGCACCTTCAGGAGCTCAATACCCGGAACTGTTCCCTGGAAAAACCGCTGGGTGCGGAAGGGGATTATCATCTCCTGGACACCCTGGCCGATACCTCCGGAGAAACCCCGCAGAGCCGCTTGGATAGCGAGGATCTGTCGATCCAGATCTCCGTCTGGATTGCCTCGCTCACGGAGCATGAGCGAAAGATTCTCATCCTCAGATTCGGGTTGGGGGACGAGGAACCGCAGACCCTGGAAGCCATCGGCAAACGGTTCGGCGTCACCCGGGAACGGATACGCCAGATCGAGGCGCGGACACTGGTCAAGCTGCGCAAAGTGAGCAAGGGGTCGGATGTCATGATCTGACCATATTTCTGGCAAGGAGTAGCCCCATGGAATCATTGAAAAACATCATCCGAGATATTCCGGATTTCCCCAAAAAGGGGATACTGTTCAAGGATATCACCACCCTCCTGGCCGATGCCGCCTCATTTCAGAAGATGATCGATCTTCTCTCCCACCGTTACACCGGTCAGCATATCGACAAGGTGGTGGGGATCGAGGCGCGCGGTTTCATCATCGGCGCGGCGTTGGCCTATAAGTTGGGAGCAGGGGTGGTTCTGGTGCGCAAGCCGGGGAAACTTCCTTCCGATACCTTCTCGAAGAGCTATGATCTGGAGTACGGTACCGACACGCTGGAGATTCACACCGACGCCATCAAGAAAGGGGAGCGGATACTCATCGCCGACGACCTGCTGGCAACAGGGGGGACGGTTTCAGCGGTGCTGGATCTGGTATCGGAGATGGGGGGAGAGATCGTGGAGTGCTGTTTCATGGTCGAGCTGGAATTTCTCAACGGTCGCAAGCGGTTGCCGGAAGGGAAGGCTTTTTCGCTGTTGCAGTTCTGAGGTCATTGTCGGCAGTCGCAGCGTGAAAAGGCTTGCAAAAGCCGGGCCGCTGATATATATGAATCATGATATTGTCCCCGTAGCTCAGTTGGATAGAGCACTTCCCTCCTAAGGAAGGGGTCGGACGTTCGAATCGTCTCGGGGACGCCAATAAAAACAAGGGATTAGCTGATTAGCTAGTCCCTTTTGTTTTGTCATGGAGCACGCATGGAGCACATTTTGAAATATTGTCGTCAGAGAGCTCTTATGTATTTCGCTCCTCTGGCGCCTGCCTCGCACTTGCTCATACAGCTACTCACGGCTGGCCGGGCCTTCTCCTTTCTTGCCGTTTCCATTGCTATAGTTTTCAGAAAAATCACTGACAAATGAACTATTGCCGCCTTGAAGCTCTCCGCACCTGAATTTACAGCCGTTTATTCAGATAGCTGCGCTTTTGTGTGGAGGAAAAAGTATGGTACTCGGCTTCTAGCTGCAAAATCACAGACTCTTATGGGTCTTGTCGATATTGTAGTTGTAATCCTGCCTTGACGATCATGCAACCCATCGGTTTTATGAAAATATTCTACCTTGTCCGCTTCTTGACTATTACCAATCATTCATGTATTAGTACGACCGTACCACAAACAGGTTTGTTGTAATCTCAAAAAATAATGTCATTATTTTTATTGACAGAACAATCCTTGTCGTGTAATTTGAATTCAACGATCAAGGAGGTGGTTATGAACTCAACGGTTCACGCTCAAGAAAGGATGTCGCAACGAGGTATCAGCCGAGCCATGGTTGAATATGTCATGGAACACGGAACGCCAGAGTGCGATCGGATCATCATGGGACGCAAGGATGCCCTCCAGCTTCTCGATTCTCTTCAGGAGCAGCAGCGTATCCTGATGAAGATCCTGGACAAGGGCGGAGTGGTTGTTGTGGCCAATGGCGACAGGGTAATTACGACGTACAACAGTCAGCGAAGAGCGCACTGACCAATACGGGAGATGGTTATGAAAGACTCGACAAGTGAAAAAATTCTCCAGCAGGTAATAGATCTCTTTCGGGGGCCAATGACACCTCATGAAGCCTTGGTGATCTCACTTCAGCTGTTGTGCTGGGCAAAATTGTCCAAGGACGAGCAGATGCCTGAAGGATTGAAGATTCAGGCGAAATCCTTTGCTGATCCCCATTGGGTCCGTGACGTTTGGGAAGAGCTCGGCAGACGCCCAGGAATCATAGGCGCAGCCTATACAGGTGGAAAATTTCCGACCCGATTGGAGCCCTCCAGATTGGGAGCGGCAATAGAGCTTAGCATGCACCTTGCGGAGACGGGAGTGCTCGACAGTTTCGATCCTTCGGACAGCTTCCCCCAGATCTTTGGAAGGGATGCCATGGAGTTCTGTCTTCCCGGCGAGTTGGCAGAGGTAATGATTGCACTGGGAGGCGTAAATCCCGAGACCCGTGTGTATGTTCCATGGGACAACAGTGCCCAATTGGCAACAAGGGTGGTGAAGCTCGGAGCCTCTGCATATATTGAAACGATGCAGGACTCCATGCTTCCTGCATTGGTCAGCATGTTTGCCCTTGGGGGGATTACTATCTTTCATTGCGACCCGATTCGTGAACCATCGGCAGTTGAGGGTGGGAAACTGCTTAAATTTGACGCTTGCGTGGCCTTCCCTCCGCTTGGTCTTCGTTATACAGCCGACGTGATCAGTAGAGACTGGTACAACAGGTTCCGCGACCGCAGTGGGTCAGGAGCTGTGCTGGCGGTTCGGCACATAGTGGCTCAAACAAACGGCAGAGCGGTAATCGCAGTCCCTTACAGCTTGCTGTTCAGTCCTGGTGGGGAGCTGGCCCTTCGTGAGGATCTAGTGAAGCTGGGGGTAATTGAGGCGGTTATTTCCATGCCGTCGGGGTTGCTGGCCAACCCGACAATCTCCTTTGCGCTCCTCGTGCTGAACACAAAAGAGCCGCGCACATCAATCCGGTTCGTCAATGCCGAATCGGATCGATTTCGAGAGCCGATCCCTCGGGCTCGGGCACGGGCACGGCTCGTGGATATAGATGAG
>CAIUWK010000002.1 GCA_903902855.1 uncultured Geobacter sp.
CCATACGAAGCGAAGTTGACGCCTGGCAAACAGCCAGGAACAACCAAATTAAAAATATTGACTGGCAGTTCACAACTGACAAAGCCAGAATCAAACTTAAGAGACTGTATCCGAAGTTTTAAGCGGGACGGAGTACTAGCGCCGTGACCTTTATCATGACGTTCCCCTCAGATTATTTCCTCTGCCATTCTCAGTGATGAAAAACTACTCAGCCGGAAATGCCCGAAACCGTTCCACAGCCTGGCGAATACTCTCTTCTTGAATGTTGCCGAATGCAAGGCGAAGGTACGGAGTAAGTCCCGGGCCGAAGACCTCACCGGGGAGACAGAGTATCCCCGCCTCAAGGACCAGTCGCCGGGCGACCTCCCGACCGGTGAGAGCAGGAAAGGGGTGCCTGACCCAGGCGAAGAAGGCGCCGCTGGTCACGAGCCGAAATGGATTGCCCGCTGCCATGAACTCCTCCCTGAACCGATCGTGGCGACGAGCCATCATCTCTTGGTTGGCCTCCACCCAGGAATCAAGCATCACCGCACCGTAGCGGACGGCATGCTGGGTAATCCGGGGCTGACAGACCGCCATGGAATCCTGAGCCTTCAAAGCCTGATGGATGAACTGCTCGGAGGCGACCAGCATGCCGGCCCGGTAACCGGTAAGGGCGTAGGTTTTACCGAAGGAGATGATCTGAATGAAATGATCGCTCCACTGCGGGTCGGTGAAGAGGTCATGGGGCCTGTCGGGGATGAAATCGGCATAGGTTTCGTCCAGAACCAGAGCCACACCCCGCCGCCGGGCCAGCTCAAACAGCTCCCGGATCAGCTGCGGCGGGGTTACGACGCCGGTGGGATTGCTGGGGGTGACCAGAAGGATTGCCCTGCTGCGGGGGGTAATGAGCGATTCGAGCTTCGCTACCGAGGGGAGGCCGCCGGATGCCTCGTCAAAAGGGAGGTACACCGGTCGGATCCCCAGGACCTCCAAGGCCATGGGATGGTCGAAGTATGAAGGGAGCGGGACAATGATCTCGTCCCCGGCCGTACAGAGGGTCACCATGGCCAGCCAGAAGGCTTGGCTGGCGCCGATGGTGAGACAGAGTTGCCGAGGGTTCACCACACCGCCGTAACGCCGGCCATAGCGGTCACAGACGGCCTCCCGCACTTCCAGAAGTCCCTCGTCAGGAGAGTATCTGGCGGTGAGGGGGTCATCCATGATCCCCTTGAGGTGCTCCACCAGTTCCGGAGCAGGGGGATAGTCGGGTACCGCTTGGCAGAGATCCATGAGCGGCTGTTCCGGTGTGGCATGGTAAGAGGCAACCCACTCCCGAACCTCTGAGATGGGGGGGAAATGGACGGAGCGGATCTGCGGGGAGATGGTATATTTCATTATTTCCTCAGGTTGACTTGTGTCAATGACGTATCGGTCCCGATGCTGCAATATTATGACATGAACGGTTACAGTCCGTTAACACCCGACAACTCAAAGGAGAGCGCCATGAACGCCACCGACCTCACCGCACGAATACTCCCCCTCAACGATCTGGTTGCCTATCAGGAGGGGTCGGTTGTCAGCCGGACCCTCATGGACAAGAAGATGGGAACCCTGACCCTCTTCGCCTTCGGTGCCGGCCAGGGGTTGAGTGAACATACCGCACCCTATGACGCCACCATTCAGGTCATCGATGGCGAGGCGGAGGTCATTATCGAGGGAACGAGCTACGCTGTCAGGGCCGGAGAGATGATCATCATGCCCGCCGACCGCCCCCACGCCGTCCGGGCCAATGAACGGTTCAAGATGCTGCTCATCATGATACGGGCGTAAAGCTGAGTCAAGAGGAGAGGTCACCATGACAACGGGGATGCGTCTTGCGACGCATCCCCGTTGTCCATCTACTTCTTTCGCAACAACCCTACTTGTTATTCACAGGTGTCCTCGAAGGTGAGGGCCGCCAGCTTCTGGTAATAGGCGAAACGGGCAGCGGTCCACTTGGATGCCTTCTTCATCAGCGCATCAGCCCCTTCGGGATTGACCTTCTTCAGCGACTTGTAACGGTTCTCGCCATTGGCGAAATCCTCGAAGCTGGTGGTTGGCGCCTTGCTGTCCAACTGCAGCGGGTTCTTACACTCCGCAGCCAGGGCCGGGTTGTACCGGAAGAGCGGCCAGTAACCGGAGCTGACAACCTTCTTCTGCTCATCAACGGCGGTGGTCATGTCGATGCCGTGGGCGATGCAGTGAGAATAGGCAATGATGAGGGACGGTCCGTCGTACGCTTCGGCCTCCAGGAAGGCCTTGACGCACTGGTTGGGGTTAGCCAGAGAGACGTTGGCCACATAAACGGAGCCGTAGGACATGGCCATCATCCCCAAGTCTTTCTTGAAGAGCTGCTTGCCACCCGCGGCAAATTGAGCCACAGCCCCCATGGGGGTGGATTTGGAAGCCTGCCCACCGGTGTTGGAGTAGACTTCGGTATCCAGGACCAGGATGTTCACATTCTTGCCGCTGGCGATGACATGGTCCAGACCGCCGTAACCGATGTCATAGGCCCAGCCGTCGCCGCCAATGATCCAGACAGACTTGTCCACCAGGTAATCAACCACGGTGAGGAGCCGCTTGGCCGTGACTTCGGGACACCCTTCCAGCGACTTCTTCAGTTCGGCAACGCGGACCCGTTGGGCCTCGATGCCGGCCTGATTGGATTGGTCGGCCCCCTTGATCTCGGCCATGAGAGCCTTCACCGGGTCGCAGGATTTGCAGGAGCACCCTGCCAACTCCTCCAGCAACTCGTGTGCCATGACCGTGAACTTATCCACGGTGAGCCGCATGCCGAAGCCGAACTCGGCGTTATCCTCAAACAACGAGTTGGACCAGGCCGGACCGCGCCCATCGGCCCGCTTGGCGTAAGGGGTGGTGGGGAGATTGCCGCCGTAGATGGAGGAACAGCCGGTGGCGTTGGCGATGAGCGCCCGATCCCCGAAGAGCTGGGTCAGGAGTTTGAGGTACGGAGTCTCTCCGCAACCGGCGCAGGCGCCGGAGAACTCGAAGAGCGGCCGGACCAGCTGGTTGCTCCGGAGCGATTCCAGTTTGACCTTGGTGGAGTCCACGTCCGGGATGGTGAGGAAGAACTCCCAGTTGGCCGATTCCTGAACACGCAAGGGAGGCTGGAAATGCATATCCAGAGCCTTGTGGCTGGGGTTGGCCTTGTCCTTGGCCGGGCAGTTGTAGGCGCAGGCGCCGCAACCGGTACAATCTTCGGCAGCGATCTGGATGGTGAACTTCTTCCCCTTCATCTCGGGGATCTTGCAATCGGTGGACTTGAAGGAGGCAGGAGCCCCGGCCAGGTCGGCTTCATCGTAGGCCTTCATCCGGACGACGGCGTGGGGGCAGACGAAGGAACAGATGCCGCACTGGATGCAGAGCGCCTCGTCCCACACAGGGATGTCATTGGCGATGTTGCGCTTCTCGTACTGGGAGGTGGCGGTGGGGAAGGTCCCGTCCACCGGCATCTTGGAGACGGGGAGGTCATCCCCCAACCCGGCGATGATGGGTGCGCTGGTCTCCTGGACGAATTGAGGAGCGCTGGCGCTGACCACCGGCGGCTTGTTGATGAGGCTGGAAACCGCCTCCGGAACCGCGACCTGGGAGATGTTATTCAGCCCGGCGTCCACGGCCCGGTAGTTCATCTCCACGACCTTCTCGCCGGCCTTGCCATAGCTCTTCTTGATGGCTCCCTTGATCTCCGCCACGGCGGTTTCCAGCGGGATGATGTTGGAGATCTTGAAGAAGGCGGTCTGCATGATCACGTTGATGCGGGAGCCGAGACCGATCTCGTTCCCCAGCTTGACACCATCTATGACGAAAAACTTGAGCTTCTTCTCGATGATCTGCTGCTGCACCTCACAAGGGATCTTGTCCCAGACCTCTGTGGCGTCAAAGGCGGAGTTGAGGAGAAAGGTGGCGCCGATCTTGGCCTTGGAGAGGAGGTCGTATTTCTCCAGGAAGGAGAAGTTGTGACAGGCAACGAAGTCGGCTTCCTGCACCAGATAGGGGGCGCGGATATACTCCTTGCCGAACCTCAGGTGCGAGGTGGTCATGGAGCCTGCCTTCTTGGAGTCGTAGACGAAGTAGGCCTGGGCATTGTTGTCGGTGAGCTCGCCGATGATCTTGATGGAGTTCTTGTTGGCCCCCACGGTGCCGTCGGAACCGAGCCCGTAGAACATGGCCTGATAGATGCCGTTCATGGGGTTGAAGTAGGTGGGGTCGATCTCCAGGCTACAGTTGGTGACGTCTTCAACAATCCCCACCACGAAGTGATTCTTAGGAGAAACTGCGTCCAGGTTGGCGAAGGTAGCCACAACCTGAGCCGGGGTGAACTCCTTGGAGCCGAGGCCGTAGCGCCCCCCCACGATGAGGGGATACCCCTTGAATTCGAACTTTTTGTCGGCCATGGCCTCGCCGATGGCGGTGCGGATATCCAGGTAGAGCGGCTCCCCCAAGGCGCCCGGCTCTTTGGTCCGGTCCAGGACAGCCATCTTCTTCACCGTCTTGGGGAGTGCGGCAATGAAGGCGTCCAGCGGGAAGGGGCGATAGAGGTGGATCTTCACCACGCCGACCTTCTCGCCACGGGCAATCATATGCTCCACGGTCTCGTGCACGGTGTCGGCCCCGGAACCCATGATGATGATCACCTTGTCGGCGTCGGGAGCACCCACGTAATCCACCAGCTTGTATTCACGGCCGGTGATCCCCGCGAACTTCTTCATCTCCTCTTCCACGATGGTGATGCAGGCAGGGTAGAATGGGTTGACCGTCTCGCGCCCCTGGAAGTAGACATCAGGATTTTGGGCGGTGCCGCGCATGACCGGATGATCCGGGGAGAGTCCCCGCGCCTTGTGAGCGGCGATGAGATCGTCGTCAAGCATGGCGCGCATGTCGTCGTAGGTCAGCTCTTCCACCTTGAGGACTTCGTGGGAGGTCCGGAAGCCGTCAAAGAAGTGGAGGAACGGTACCCGGCTCCTGAGCGTCGCCGACTGGGAGATGAGGGCGAAATCCATGGCCTCCTGAGCATTATTGGAGGCGAGCATGGCCCAACCTGTGGAGCGGCACGACATGACGTCGGAATGGTCGCCGAAGATGGAAAGGGCCTGGGCTGCGATGGCACGGGCCGAGACATGGAAGACCGTGGGGGTCAGCTCACCGGCGATCTTGAACATGTTGGGAATCATCAGGAGCAGTCCCTGACTGGCGGTGAAGGTCGTGGTCAAGGCGCCTGCCTGAAGCGCCCCGTGGACCGCGCCGGCGGCGCCCCCTTCGGACTGCAACTCCACCACGCTGGGAACCGAACCCCAGATGTTCTTCTCCCCCATGGAACTCTTGATGTCGGAGATCTCCCCCATGACCGATGACGGCGTGATGGGATAGATGGCGATCACCTCGTTGGTGGCGTGGGCCACGTGGGCTGCGGCGGTGTTGCCATCAATGGTTACCATTTTTCTGCTCATGCGTTCCTCCATTTAGGTTGGGTATGCTCTGCGTAGGAATCTATTCACACATCGTTACGCCCTTCCAGCGCCCTCTGGACCGTGGCGGAATCCACGTATTCCAGATCGCTCCCCATGGGTATGCCATGGGCGAGGCGGGTAGTTCGGATACCCAGGGGCTTGATGAGCCGGGTCAGGTAGAGTGCCGTCGCCTCCCCCTCAACAGAGAAGTTGGTGGCAATGACCACCTCGGTCACCTCGCTTCCCCGAAGCCGGTTAAGCAGCTCCGAGACCCGAAGGTCGCCGGGGGTGACGCCGTTCATGGGGGATAGTGCCCCATGCAGGACATGATAAAGACCGTGAAAGGCGCGACTTCGCTCCACGGCCATAAGGTCCTGCGGCTCCTCGACTACACAGATCTTGCCCCGGTCACGGGAACCGGTACAAATGGCGCAGGGGTCATCTTCGGTAATCCCGAAACAGGTGGAACAAAATCCCACCCGCTGGACAACATCCCGCAGAGTTTCGGACAGAGCCACTGCGTGTTCAGGGGATTTCAGCAGATGAAAGGCGAGTCGCAACGCGGTCCGCTCCCCGACTCCCGGCAATTTCCGGAGTTCGGCTAGGAGCCGGGTTAACGACGATGAGGAATGTAGCATAGTTACCTGCTAAGATAAAACATTTTTTTACTACACAGCGAAAGTTTCACTTACAGTAAAAAAAACCGTTTATTATTTAGCTTTAGTGCAGTACTGCTGTTCTATTTCAAACAAAAGTTCCATGTTCTAGACATAATGTCTGCCAGTTGAAAAAAAAGGACTCGCCCCTTGCAAACGTGGGTTACGCTGTCGGAATCAATCCCACGGCGCAGAGCCATAACCAAGGAGGCGAGTCATGAAGAATGTTAGCATATTTGTTGGCCTGGATGTTCACAAAGATTCCATCGATATTGCCCTGGTTGAAGAAGATCGGACGGCCACGGTTCGTTTCTATGGCACAG
>CAIUWK010000003.1 GCA_903902855.1 uncultured Geobacter sp.
AAATCCAACTCCATGCGTGCTTTTTTGACCTCCCAACGTACCAAAACAGGAGAGAACCCGGCCAGACCAGAAAAGTTGCTCTATGTCGGCGCCAAATCCGGTTCAAAACATGAATTAGCTGCTATGCACGGGAGTGGCTGCGTAACAACTACAATTATTACAAGAAACCAATTTGCACCCAAGTGTATTTGAGGTTGGGGATGAGGGGATCTGCGGGATGAAAGGGGGAGGCGATACTCACTCTGAAAAATACAAAACGGCGGGATCGCTCCCGCCGTTTTGTTGTACTGTGGATGTCTGGTGAGGCCTAGATATCAAAGTAGAGGGCAAATTCCAGGGGAACCGGACGCATCCGGACCGGGTTGACTTCGGCTTCCATCTTGTACTCGATCCATTTCTCGATGACGTCGGGCGTGAAGACGTCCCCTTTGAGGAGGAACTCATGATCGTCTTTGAGGGCCTGCAGCGCCTCTTCCAGGGTTCCCGGAGCTGACGGGATGTCCTTGAGCTCTTCCGGAGAGAGACCGTAGATATCCTTATCCAGCGGCTGCCCCGGATCGATCTTGTTCTCAACACCATCCAGGCCGGCCATGAGCATGGCGGCAAAGGCCAGATAGCCGTTGCAGGAGGGGTCCGGAGTCCGGTACTCGACCCGCTTGGCCTTGGGATTGGAGGACATCATGGGAATACGGAGCGATGCGGAACGGTTCCGGCTGGAATAAGCCATGTTCACCGGAGCTTCGAACCCGGGCACCAGACGCTTGTAGCTGTTGGTGGTGGGGTTGGTGATGGCGCAGAGAGCCTTGGCGTGCTTGATAATCCCGCCGATGTACCAGAGAGCCATCTTGGAGAGCCCGCCGTAGCCGTCGCCGGCAAACAGGTTCTGGCCGTCCTTCCAGATGGACTGATGGCAGTGCATCCCGGAGCCGTTGTCGCCGTAAAGCGGCTTGGGCATGAAGGTTGCGGTCTTGCCGTTACGGTTGGCCACGTTCTTGATGACATACTTGAACCACTGCAGCTGATCGGCCATGTCAACCAGCGACGAGAAGCGCATGTCGATTTCGGCCTGGCCGCCGGTGGCGACTTCGTGATGCTGACACTCCACGCGGATACCGACCTTCTGCAGCTCCAACACCATCTCGTTACGCAGGTCGTTCTGGGAATCCACGGGGGAACAGGGGAAATACCCTTCCTTGTGGCGCGGTTTGTATCCCAGGTTGGGGAACTCTTCGCGGCCGGTGTTCCAGGCCCCTTCGGAAGAATCCACCATGTAGAAAGCCTGATTGGCGCTGGAATCGTAGCGGACTTCGTCAAAGATGAAGAACTCGGCTTCCGGACCGAAGTAAGCGGTGTCGCCGATGCCGGTGGACTTGAGGTACGCCTCGGCCTTGCGGGCGATGTTGCGCGGATCGCGGCTGTAATCTTCCTTGGTGATCGGATCGAAAATATCGCAGATCAGGGAGAGAGTCGGTACGGCGATGAACGGGTCTATTTTGGCGGTAGTGGGATCAGGCAGAAGGATCATGTCGGAAGCATGAATCGGCTGCCAACCGCGGATGGAGGAGCCGTCAAAACCCTGCCCTTCCTCGAAGGTCTCTTCGCTGAACTCGCTCATGGGGACGGAGACATGCTGCCATGTACCGATAAAGTCCATGAACTTGTAATCAACCATCAGTGCGCCATTCTCTTTGGCAAACTCAAGTACCTGTTGTGGGGTCATTTCTCTTCTCTCCTTTAACAAAGTGGTGTGTTGTATGATTGCTACGCAATACTCTTGTTACAGTGCGTCATCGCCCCGTTCGCCGGTTCTGATCCTTACGACCTCGTCCACCGGTGAGACAAAAATCTTGCCGTCGCCGATCCTGCCGGTTTTGGCGGCCTGCTCGATGGTCTCCACAACCTTGGCGACGATGTCGTCACGGACGATGATTTCCAGCTTGATCTTCGGTATGAAATCGACCACATATTCGGCGCCGCGGTACAGTTCAGTGTGCCCCTTCTGGCGGCCGAAACCTTTAACCTCGCTGACGGTGATCCCCTGAATCCCGATCTCGTTAAGCGCTTCCTTGACCTCATCCAGCTTGAACGGCTTGATTATAGCGTCGACTTTTTTCAAGATTCTCACCTCCTTGGTGGTTTCAAAATAGCGAATTATAGAGAGCCTAAGGGGAAAAAGCAAGGCATAAACCGTACCACTCAACGCACTGCTGAAACTCTAGCAATTTGTCTGCCAACTTATTAAACAAAAATGAGGCTTGAATTTCAATATGTTAGCAACACAGGGACAAACCAGATGACCGTGCGCCCCTGTGATTGCGCAACAAAAAAGCAGAGTCCGCCACATCCGCCCAATTATAAGGCAGGGCATCCCCCCTTTTGAGAGTTATCGGCGGACAAATATCTCCCGCGCCATCTGGGTATCGATGGCAAATTCGGAAAAACCGACCCGGAAGATGTACGAGGGAAATGTCTGCATAAGAAGAATCCGGTTACCCGGTAACACCCCCATGGCCATCAACTTCTGCATCTTCTTGCTGTCCTCCGTCTGAATATAGGCGATTTCACCCTCTTGATTGCTTTTCAACTCCGTAAGCGGGACCACCCCCATATCCCCCAGGCGCTCCGCCTCGATACAGCAGTCACCTCTGGGGATATGCTTGCCATGGGGACAGGTGGTGGGATGGTTCAACATGGTGCAGACCTTGGTATCGACTCCTTCATTGAGCAGATGCTCGAATTGGCACGCCTTCCGGTCACCATCCTCCCCCCTGATATTGAGGACATCCATCATAAGTCGCTCGGCCAGGCGGTGCCGGCGGATGGTCTGGCGCCCCTCGGTCCTTCCCTCCGGTCGAAAGTAGACACAACCGTTTTTCACCTCGATGAAGGCGACTTCGGTCAGTTCGGCATAGGCGGGATCATCCCCGGCGATGCCGACGCTGTCAATTTCCAGGTACGCCCGCCCCTTCTCCTCCACGGCGATCCAGAGCGCTTCCAGAATTTCTTCAGCCTTTTCAGAGAGTTTCATGTATAGCTCCTGTCTTGCGAATAGTGAATGGTGAATGGTGAATTGTGAAAACATCTCTTCACCATTCACCTTTCACCATTCACCTATCACAGTTTTTTAAGCACCTTCCGGATCTTCTTGAGCAGTTCCGGTTCCGGCGGATTTTCGTAATTGCAGCGGGGACACTTTATCATATTCTTGCCGCAGGAGACCGGACAATTCGCGCACCCCCGAATCCCCTCTTCTTCACGGAATTCAAGTCCGCAGAAGCCGCACGTCATGCCAAGAGACCGGTGGCCAGGAGGAACTCGTTGAGGAGCCAGCCGGAACCATAGGCGAGGAGTGAGACGAAAACCCCAATACCCACGGCCACCGAGGTTCCTCGTTCCTTCTTCATGATGAGGAATTGAGCGATACAGGGTACAAAGAGGGTCAAGGTCACCGCCGCCACGGTAAGCTGCCGGGGAGACATGAGCCCCTTGGTCTGAAGGTCATAGAGCCCGGCGGCGCCGTAATCCCGACGGAAGAAGCCGAAGATGAACGCTACGGCAGTCTCCTTGGGGAGACCGATGGAGGCCATGACCGGGGTCATCCAGCCAATGAGTTTTTCGAAGAAATGGGTGATCTTCCCCAGCCAGAGAAGTACCGACGCCAGGATAAAGAGCGGCAGAATCTCCATGAAGTACCACTGCATCCGGGTATAGGTTTTGGTCAGGACGTTACGAAACTGGGGGAGCCGCATGGGGGGAAGTTCCATGTAGAAGAGCGGCGTCTCTCCCGGCAGCACCCGTGCGGCCAGAAATCCGATGACCACAAAGATGAGAAGGAGACACACGCTCCAGACTAGGAGCGCCCCCGGCGTCTTGGAGAGGAGCGCCAGAATGACTCCCAGCTGGGCCGAACAGGGGATGGCCAGCGCCAGAAGAAGTGTGGCGATGATCCGCTCCCGCACAGTCTCCAGGGTCCGGGTCACCATGGTGGCCATGGTGTCACAGCCGAAACCGAGTACGATGGGGATGACGGCCCTCCCTGTCAGACCAATCTTCTTGAAGAGACGGTCCACCAGGAGGGCCAGCCGAGGGAAGTAGCCGCTGTCTTCCAGGAGCGAAAAGAAGATGAAAAAAGTGGCGACAATGGGAAGGATGATCCCCACTGCGTAGCGAAATCCCAGGGTGATGATCCCGTATTCCCCCACGAAGAGTTCCCGTATCACCTCCCAGGGGATCACTCTCCCTGCAAGGTCAATGATCCAGGGGTTGAGCCATGCCTCGAAGAGTTGTTTCTCGATGAGGTCAACCAGTGTTCCGGCACCAAATTTTCCCACGAACTGATAGAGTCCGAAGTAGAGGACTACCAGCAGAATAGGGACTCCGGTGAGAGGACGGACGGTGAGACGGGAGAGACGGGAGGCAAAAGTCTCCCGACGCTTGTCAGGAAGCGTGATGACCCCCTCAAGAAGCCCATGGACGATCTCCTTCCGTTCCATGGAAAGTTCCAGGTGGAACGACTCCCGCCGTTCAAAGGTTTTCTCCTTCACCAGGCTCTCGATACGGGAAGCCCCCTCCCCTTCCGTTGTCCGAACCAGGGCCTCCACCTCTTCATCGCGCTGGAGCAGCAGGAGTGCCAAGGCCTTGACCGAAAGCCGATAGCTTCCTCTGAGTTCCCCGGCAACGGCAGCGATGTTCTGTTCCATCCGGCGGCCATAGCCGAAAGGAACATGACGTCTGCCGTCGTAGGTGAGAATCGCCTCCCGAATCTCGGCCACCCCCCGGTTCCGGGCAGTGGCCGCGGCGATGACCGGAATACCCAATCGTTGCCGGAGCAGCGGGATATCGATAGTGAGTCCCATCCTCTCGGCCTCATCCATGATGTTGACCACCAGGATCACCGGGAGGTCGGCCTCCATCAACTGCAGCGTCATGGCCAGCATCCGCTCCAGATTGCGGGCGTCCAAGACATGGATCACCAGATCCGGAGCCTCGGTGAGGAGAATCTCCCGGGCCACCCGCTCTTCCTCGGTAATGGGGAGGAGGCTGTACATGCCGGGAGTATCGCAGATCTCGAAGGTTTCATCCCCAAGCTGCGCACTCCCCCGAGAGACCTCCACGGAGGTGCCCGGATAATTGGAAACGGTGACATAGGCACCGGTAAGGGCATTGAAAAGAACACTCTTCCCCACATTGGGGTTCCCCACCAGGGCCACCTTCCGCCGAACCACGGCCCCGGCCGAACTCTCTGCTGTATCTTGCCGCTTTCTGAACCAGGACATGAATCTCCCTGCTAGATTGTTGAATCGTTGAATTGTTGAAGCGTTGAATCGATGAATCGTGTGTAACTCGTTGAATCGTTGAAGCGTTTAACCAGTTCAACGATTCAACAGCTTATTATTACAACGCTTCAACAGCTTCTGCGGCACAGGCCGCGCAGACTCCGTAGAGCTCCATCTTGTGATACTGAATGTGAAATCCGTGAGAGGTCGCTATCTCGTCCTGAATGGCTTCGATGGCGTCATTGGAGAACTCGGAGATGGCGCCGCACCGAACACAGACGAGATGATCGTGGTGCTCACCTTTGACCACATGCTCGTAACGGGTCTGTCCGTCGCCGAACTGAAATTCCCGGGCTATCCCCGATTCGGCAAACAGCTTGAGCGTCCGGTAGACCGTGACGTAACCGATGGTAGGATTCCCCCCCCTGAGATGGAGATACAACTCCTCGATACTCAGATGACGGTCAGAGTCGAGAAATGCCTCCAGGATAACATCCCGCTGGCGTGTCGACTTGAGCCCCCTCGCTGCGATAAAATCTTGAAATATCTTTTTCTTGACCAACTTCATGCCGCCCTCATTCTGAAAATGAATTTCACTATACGGGGACCTACGCTGAACGTCAAGTAATTAACCTTAAACAGTGCAATTCACTGAGCAGTGGACCAAGACCTCACAAAGTCCGAGAAGATTGCCTAAAGATTGGGCAAAACGCTACCGACTCCTGTCTCACGGCACCTTGCTACCCTTTTACCGCAGTTATCAAGAACTTTTCCACAGCAACTGTGGACAGAGCGACAAAAACCTCGCCATGCATGACAATAACTAATCAATTACAGATAGTTACGCCAATATTCCCCTAAACATGAATATTGACGACCACCGGAAAACAGCTAGTTGTCAACCCGCAACGCCATCAAACCGCAACAAAACAACTCCCCTCCACTTCCGATCATGATCTGTCCTCCGGATCCTCTTCAGGGGAACGAGCACAGTTCGTTCTACACAATAGAACAAATATTTGCAGTTGACAGTTTACGGATATTCTGGTTTCATATGCCGACGGACGCCACCTGCCTTAATTATTCAAATTTACTAGATTTTTTTAGTCGCACGAAAATTTTACACAGATTATAAATTGTTTTATTCAGACGAAAAAACCGGAGGTACGGAATGAAACATCAGGAATTCAGAAAAGTCATGGCAGCCAACCGGGGAGAGATCGCCATCAGGATCTTCCGCGCCTGTACCGAGCTGGGAATCGGCACGGTGGCCATCTATTCCGAGGAAGACAAGCTCTCCCTCCACCGTTACAAGGCAGACGAGGCCTACCTCATCGGCAAGGGGAAAGCCCCCATCGACGCCTATCTGGGGATCGACGAAATTATCGCCCTGGCGCTGAAGGCCGATGTTGACGCCATTCACCCCGGATACGGCTTCCTCTCGGAGAACGCCGAATTTGCGGAAAAATGCGAGGCAGCCGGTATCGTCTTCATCGGCCCCACCGCAGAGATGCAGCGGGCCCTGGGTGACAAGGTGGCGGCCCGTAAGGTGGCGACTGCGGCCGGAGTCAGGACGGTTCCCGGCACCGAGGATCCCATCGAGAAGGAAGAGGACGCTCTCATCTTTGCCAAGGAGCATGGCTACCCCATCATCGTCAAGGCAGCGGCCGGCGGCGGCGGGCGAGGGATGCGGGTGGCCCAGAACAAGAAGGAGCTGCTGGAAGGGCTGGTAGCCGCCGCCAGCGAGGCCAAGGCGGCCTTCGGCGACGCGGCGGTCTTCCTGGAGCGGTACCTGGAGAATCCCAAGCATATCGAAGTGCAGATCCTGGGAGACAACCACGGCAATCTGGTGCACTTCTATGACAGGGACTGCTCCATCCAGCGCCGCCACCAGAAAGTGGTGGAGTTTGCGCCGTCCCTCTCCATCTCCCAACTCCAGCGGGAAGAGCTCTGCGACGCGGCCCTCAAGATCGCCGGCCAGGTGAAGTACCGCAACGCCGGCACCGTGGAATTTCTCCTGGACAAGGAAGGGCAGTGGTACTTCATCGAGATGAACCCCCGGATACAGGTGGAGCATACCGTCACCGAGATGATCACCGGCCGCAATCTGGTGCAGAGCCAGATCCTGGTGGCCCAAGGGCATAAACTCTCCGATCCGGAGATCAACATCCCCTCCCAGAGTGCCATCGACATCCGCGGCTACTCCATCCAGTGCCGGGTCACCACCGAAGACCCGGCCAACAACTTCGCGCCGGATTTCGGCACGCTCACCACCTATCGCTCCGCAGCCGGTTTCGGCGTTCGGCTGGACGCGGGAAATGCCTTCAACGGCGCCAAGATCACCCCCCACTACGACTCGCTCCTGGTGAAGATCAGCGCCTGGGGGCTCACCTTCCCGGCTGCGGCCCACGTCATGCACCGGGCGCTCCAGGAGTTCCGGATTCGCGGGGTCAAGACCAATATCGGTTTTCTGGAAAACGTCATCACCCACCCCGTGTTCATCAACGGCAAATGCGACACCTCCTTCATCGACAAACACCCGGAACTGCTCCAGTTTCGCGAGAAAAAAGACCGCGCCAGCAAGGTACTCAAGTTCCTGGGTGATGTTATCGTCAACGGCTCACCGGGAATCGTAAAGCCGCTCAAGTCGGCGGATCTCATTGAGGCACGGGTTCCCGAGGTGGACTTCACCAAGTCCCGTCCAGCGGGGAGCCGCGACCTCCTTATGATGCTGGGAGCGGAGGGGCTCTCCAAATGGATACTGGAGCAGAAGAAGCTCCTCCTCACCGACACCACCATGCGGGACGCCCACCAGTCCAACCTGGCCACCAGGGTCAGGACCCACGACATCCTCAAGATCGCCGAGCCCACCTCCTACCTGGGGGCGGAACTCTTCTCCCTGGAGTGCTGGGGGGGGGCCACCTTCGACGTCTCCATGCGTTTCCTCAAGGAAGACCCCTGGCAACGGCTCCACAAGCTCTCCGAGGCGATTCCCAACATCCTCTTTCAGATGCTTCTCCGGGGGAGCAACGCCGTGGGGTACACCAACTACCCCGACAACGTGGTGGAAAAGTTTGTTGAAGAGGCGGCCAACTCGGGGATCGACATCTTCCGGATCTTCGACTCCCTGAACTGGACCAAGGGGATGGCCGTGGCCATGGATGCGGTGAGAAAGAGCGGCAAGATCTGCGAAGCTGCCATCTGCTATACCGGGGATATCACCGACCCCCGGCGGGACAAGTACCCGCTGAATTACTACGTGAACATGGCCAAGGAGTTGGAGCAGATGGGGGCGCACATCCTGGCCATCAAGGACATGGCCGGCCTCCTTAAACCCGAGGCAGCCTACAAGCTGGTGAAGGCGCTGAAGGAAAACATCGGCATCCCCATCCACCTTCACACCCATGACACCTCCTCCAACGGGAGCGCCATGCTCATGAAGGCCGCCGAGGCCGGAGTGGACATCGTGGACGCTGCCCTCTCCTCCCTCTCCGGGCTCACGGCCCAACCAAACCTGAACGCCCTGGTGGCGGCCATGGAGGGGACAGAGCGCGATCCCATGGTCAACGCCGCAGGGCTCCAGAGTCTCGCAAACTACTGGGAGACAGTACGCGACTACTACGCCCCCTTCGAATCGGGACTCAAATCCGGCACAGCCGAGGTCTATCACCACGAGATCCCCGGCGGTCAGTACTCCAACTACAAACCCCAGGTGGCAGGGTTGGGTCTTCTGGACCGTTGGGAGGAGTGCAAGGAGATGTACCACAAGGTCAACCTCCTGTTCGGCGACATCGTCAAGGTCACCCCCTCATCCAAGGTCGTGGGTGATATGGCCATATTCCTCATGAAAAACAATCTCCAGCCCGAGGATGTCTTTACCCAGGGGGAGGAGCTGACCTTTCCCGAGTCGGTGGTGGGGATGTTCAAGGGGATGCTGGGACAACCCTACCAGGGGTGGCCGGAGGAGCTGCAGAAGATCATCCTGAAAGGTGAGCAACCCATCACCTGCCGTCCGGGAGAGCTGCTGGAGCCGGTGGAATTCGAGGTGGAACGGGAAAAGCTGGAAGAGAAGGTGGGGCACAAGATCGACGACAAGGCACTCATCTCCTATATCCTCTATCCCCACGTCTATCCGGAGTTGGACCTGCACCGCCAGCTCTATTCCGACACCTCGGTCATCCCCACCCCCATCTTCTTCTACGGCCTGGAGCCGGGGCAGGAGACCTCCTTGGACATCGAGCCGGGGAAGACCCTCATCATCAAACTCAACGCCATCGGCAAGGTCCAGGCCGACGGCACCCGGCAGGTCTACTTCGAACTCAACGGTAACGCCCGCTCCGTCAACGTGCGAGACCACTCCGCCGCCACCGATGAGAAAGAGCGAGAAAAGGCGGAAAAGGGGAACGCCAAGCATCTGGGGGCTCCCATGCCGGGAAAGGTGCTCAAGGTTAACGTGAAGGCCGGTGATGCAGTGAGAGGGGGGGATGTCCTCATGGTCACCGAGGCCATGAAGATGGAGACCAACATCAAGGCCAAGGAAGACAGCGTCATCGCCGAGGTGAAGTTCAAGGAAGGGGAAAATGTGGAGAAGGAAGACCTCCTCGTCGTGCTGGCGTGATTTTGTGTAGGGGCACGGCGCGCCGTGCCCCTACGTTGTCAATGAGGAAAATGACAACGCCCCGCTTCCGGATACCGGAGACGGGGCGTTTTCTTCATCTATCAATGACGGTTACTTGAAATCCTTCACCGTAACCAGTTCAACTCCCAGAAGTTCAACGGCCTGCTTCATATTCTCCGGGCTCCGGTTGGGCGCTGCATCGCTGCGGGTGGCGTCCATGACGATGTACACATGCTCGAACTCCTGATTGATGTGCTCGATGGCCGTCATGGCCACCGCGGAGGAGAACGGAAAGCCGCAGACAACCACGTGCTTCACATTGAGACTCCGGAGGGTGGAGACATGGGTGCTGAACTCCGGGCTGGTGCCGATGGAGTTGCAGATCAGGCTGGGATGCTCCCCCTTACGTACCGGTCGTGACGATTTTCCCACCAGCGCCTGCTCTATCTTGGGAATCAGATGTGCGCCCGGAGTCCGCTCAATGCAGTGACTCTTTTCGCCGGAGAGGCTCTGCTCCACATGCTCCATATGATCGGGACGCCGAGGATGAATGTCGTTGGAAACAACGATTCTCCTGAACGGTTTGGCGATCAACGACGCAATATTATCGGTCACCTCCGCCATGGAGAGATCTCCTGCAACCCCCTTAACAACTCGCGATCCCTTTTCTTCGTCACAATAATCCACCTGGGCGTTCATTACGATCAGCGCCCAGATATCCTTGCTCACATCAAACTGTTGCATCTTGTCTCTTCCTCCTTGTAATACCCAGAATAGTCACCCTGAGCTGTTTATTCGTAAAAACCCTTTGAATTCAAGCCGCACTTAAGTACCGCCAGGGCCAAACGATGAACCCCCGGTTACATAGCCGGATATAATGCAGAATAATGCGACAAATCTCAAGAGAATTCAGGAAGAACTATCCCGATTCAGGAGAGGAGCCGTCGGGCGATAATATCATGATTGAGCCAGAGTACCGGTCCCTGGGGAGCCCAGGAGTCGTCGAACATGAGCCGCCCCACCCCCTGAAAGACGAGCCGGGAGAGTTCGGCGCAGACCACCCGTTTCTGATCGGCGCTCATGGCCATGAGTTCCTGGGACCGCTCCAGCATAAACGCCATCTGCTCCTTCACGTTGTGCTGGGGCCAAGCGGCAAAATCCATGAACCCGGCCATGAGCGGTGAGGCAAGATAGTCGTCGGCCCGTGCCAGCATCAGCTCAAGGCTTCCCCCCTCCTTGAGAAGCGCCGCACAATCCCGTCGTGCCTGCTCCGCCACCGGACCACCCCCCTCACGCTCCAGGGCCGCCAGGAACGGGTAGAGGGACAACTCCACTCCCAGAAAGAGGGCGCTGGAGTTGGTCTGAATCTCCGGGCAGTTATAGACCGCGGCACTGATCCCGTTACGGGTTGCCTCCACGGCGATATCCTCCAGCAGCATCTTGGCCTCCCCCTGAACATAGGGGGTATAGCTCTGCCAGACATACTCCCCACCCAGGAGCACACCGCAGCCGTGGTAGCCATAGGCCACGTACCGCACCGCCCCACCCCGTGCCTCGACCCCGGCGCGAATGGCTGCCGTGCTTTCCAGGAGTCCGCCGAAGGTATTGCCGGTCACTTCATTGAAATTGAGTTGACAGAGTCGCCCCAGATCCGAGTTCCAGAAAGGCTCCGAAGGGAGAAATTTATCACCCGTCCCCTTGAAGATCCGGTTGAGCAGCGGCATGAAGAACCGTGCACGGGGTATCCCGCCGGCCATGGTGTGCGCGAAGAGGAGCGACCCCTCCGCCGGAATCAGCGGGGTCAGCTCCGCAATGAACTGTTCCATATTGGTCCGCAACCGCTCGATTCCACGCCGCCGCGACTGTTGAAGGATCTCCTCGCCGAACCGCACCGTCTCCCAATCGTCGGGCTTGATCCCCTTCAGCCGCTCCACCGGAGAAATCCCATCGTCGGCCGGTTCCAGATCGAACCCGGCCTCAAGGGGGACATTGATGATCTTCCCCCCCAGATTCGCCTCCGCCTCGGCCAGTTCCTGGGGGGTGAGGGGGCGCAGTTCCCCGCCGTTGTCACGACGCCCCACGGTTGCCCCCACCACGGTCATCCCGGCGCGACGGGCCTCATCAACGATGCCGTTGGCATATCCCCTGCCGAACAGCTCTCCGAAGAGGACAAACAGATCCCCCTTCTTGTAGCCGGGTGCAGCAGGGAGGTTTTTCATGGGTGTATATTCGGTCATTGTTCTCTCCTCGTAAGAAATGTGAAAGGTGAAGCGTGAATGGTGAATGGTGAAAAGGTCAAAGGCTTTTTCACCATTCACCATTCACTATTCACTATTCACTGAATTATCAATATTCATCCCGTGCCCGGTTTTCAAACTTGGTGTACTCACCGCAGAAGATCATCTGCACCGTGCCGATGGGGCCATTACGCTGTTTGCCGATAATGACCTCCGCATCCCGCTCATGCCCCAGGGTACAGGAGTTGTCCCTCTTGCGGCAATCCTCGCAGTAGACCGCCTCGCGGTAGACAAAGGCGATGACGTCGGCGTCCTGCTCGATGGCTCCCGACTCCCGCAGGTCGCTCATCATGGGGCGTTTGTCGGTGCGACTCTCCAGACTCCGGTTAAGCTGGGAAAGGGCGACCACCGGGATGCTCAGCTCCTTGGCCAACGCCTTGAGGGAACGGGAGATCTCGGAGATCTCCTGTTGCCGGGATTCGATCCGGTCTCCACCTCTCATGAGTTGAAGGTAGTCCACCACCACCATCCCCACCCCATGTTCGGCCTTGAGGCGGCGCACCTTGGCCCGCATCTCCGTGGAGGTGATGGCGGGGGTGTCGTCGATGAAAATCTTGCCGCTGGAAAGGGACTCGGCCCCCTTGGTGAGCTTGCTCCAGTCCCCGTCGGCCAGGTTGCCGGTACGCATCCGGGAGGCGTCGATGCGCGATTCGGAACAGAGGAGCCGCATGGCCAGCTGCTCCTTGCTCATCTCCAGGGAGAAGACCGCCACCGACACCGGTTTCTCCGCATGGATCGCGGCATATTGGGCTATATTAAGGGCAAAGGCGGTCTTCCCCATGGAGGGGCGACCGGCGATGATGATGAGGTCACCCCGCTGGAAGCCGGCGGTCATCTTGTCCAGATCCGCAAAGCCGCTCTCCACGCCGGTGATATGATTCTGTCGTTCGGAGAGCTCCTCCAGCGACTTGAAGGTATCCTTGAGGAGCGCCTTGATCTCGTAAAAGGCACGCTTCATCTGGTTTTCTGATATTTCAAGAACCACCCGCTGGGCCCGGTCCAGAAGCTCCGTCAGGTCGGTCCGTTCATCGTACCCCTGGGTGATGATGTCGGTGGAGGCGTTGATGAGCCTCCGGGCAATGGATTTCTCCTTAACGATCTTGGCGTAGTAGGCAATATTGGCGGCAGTGGGGACGTAGTCCACCAGGGTCGCCAGATAGGCTCCCCCCCCCGCCTCATCCAGATCACCCCGCTTCTTCAGCATCATGGTGAGGGTGATGAAATCGCACGGCTCCCGGAGTTCGCTCAACTCCAGCATCGCCTTGAAGATCTTCCGATGGGGCTCCCGGTAGAAATCCTCCACGACCAGAAGTTCCAGAACCTGGTTAATCGCCTCGTTCTCCAGGAGAATCCCGCCGAGGACCGACATCTCGGCCTCGATACTCTGGGGCGGAACCCGTTTCCCTGTGTCTGTCGTCATGCAATCCGCCTCTGAAGGATCTGTCCTGAAAACTGGATACTATACTCCCAGAGGTGGAGAAGGGTCAACAGCTTTACACGCTTTGCACGCGATCGCGATTTACCGTCAGCTTCTTCTCGCCTTATCATTCCCCGATTAACGGGATTGGCATTGTATAGATCGTTAAGGTAAAGCGAAGTTACGAAAGATAAGCAGAGGAAGTGATGGCAATAACAATACGAATCAACTCACGACAGAGTACCCTGAAAACGGCTATTGAACCACGGAGGCACGGATAAATTGTCAAGATTATCCTCCGTGTCTCCGTGTCTCAGTGGTGGACTGCTTTTTCCAGGGCTACCCTTCCGTCACCGTCCGGATGGCCGCTTCAACCACGTCACAGAGAAACGTCAATTCGTCAGGGGTGATGGCCAGCGGCGGAAAGATGACGATGATATTCCCCAACGGCCGGAGAAACAGTCCGTGACGCCGCGCCTCTTGACAGACCTGCACCCCCACCTTCTCTTCCCAGGGGTACGCCTCCCGGGTCGACCTCTCCCGGACCAACTCGATTCCCCCCACCATGCCGCAGGAGCGGACATTCCCCACATGGGAGAGCTGCGACATCCCGACCAGGCGCTCTTCCAGATAAGCAATCTTCGCTGCCAGATTAACCAGCAGGTTGTCCTTCTTGAACAGTTCCAGGCTGGCCAGGGCCACGGCGCAGGCCAGGGGATTGCCGGTAAAGGTGTGGCCGTGGAAGAAACTCTTCAGTTCCCGGTACTGCCCCAGAAAGGCGTCGTAGACCGCCCGGGTAGTCATGGTGGCGGCCAGGGGGAGGTAGCCGGCGGTGATCCCCTTGGAAAGCGCCATGATGTCGGGGGTTACCCCTTCCCGTTGGCAGGCGAACATGCTGCCGGTCCGACCGAAACCGGTGGCCACCTCGTCGAGAATGAGGAGTATCCCGTGAATATTACAGAGATCTCGTACCCCCTTGAGGAATCCGGCGGGGTGAACAATCATCCCGCCGGCTCCCTGGACCAGCGGCTCCATGACCACCCCTGCCACTTCATGACCATGCTCCGCCATGAGCCGCCCCAGTTCCTTCAGGCAGCTCATGCCGCAGGTGGCCGGATCGTTCTCCCCCATTTCGCAGCGATAGCAGTAGGGGGCCGGTGCCTGAATAGTGGTAAAGAGAAGCGGCCGGAAGATCTCGTGATAGGCATCGATCCCCCCCACGCTCACCGCCCCCAGGGTATCGCCATGGTAGGCGTGGCGGAAGGTGATGAATTTCTTCCGGTTCACGGCCCCCCGATGCTGCTGGTACTGAAAGGCCATCTTCAGCCCAACCTCCACCGCGGTGGAGCCGTTATCCGAGTAGAAGACCTTGTCCATTCCTTCCGGGGTAATGGCTACGAGCTGCTCCGCCAGGAGGATGGACTGTTCCCCGGCCAGCCCCAGGAGGGTGGAATGTTCCAGCTTATCCACCTGGGCCTGCAGCGCCTCGTTCAACTCTTTTCGGCAGTGGCCGTGGACATTGGTCCACATGGAGGCGACCCCGTCCAGATAGCGGTTCCCGTCGGTGTCGATCAGCCAGGAGCCCTCTCCCCGCTCGATGACGATGGGGGGCTCCGCCTCCCAGTCACTCATCTGGGTGAAGGGGTGCCAGACATAACGCCGGTCCAGATCCTGCAGCTGTTTCGTCCGGTCAGACAAGGCCAAGCTCCTTTCTCAAGAGGGTTGTCAACGGTTCCGTGGCAATCCGGTCAATAACGGCATCCACCAGATGACGATGGTCGACAACGTGAATGAGAGGAAATACCCCCAGAAGCGGCGCCCCGGAGAGTGAACCGATGAGATGAGGCGCCGACTCCTCCGCCTCATCCGGGTCGTCGGGATAACCGGAGATGATGACTCCGGTCACGGTGATCCCCATCTGCCGGGCCGCCAGACAGGTGAGCAGGGTATGATTCACGGTCCCGAGACCGGGCCGGGCCACCACGATGACCGGCAGCCCCAGCCGGAGGATCAGGTCCGCCACCAGGAGTCCACCCGCCAGGGGGGCCATGAGCCCGCCCGCCCCCTCCACCACCATGAAGTCATGGTCGGCAGCCAGGGTCTCGTAGTCGGCGCCAATCCGCTCCAGGTTGATGCGGACCCCCTCCTTGTCCGCCGCCACTGAAGGGGCCAAAGGAGCGGTGAGGAGGTAGGGAGTGGCCTGGGGGGGAAGCGTTTCGATTCCCGCGCCATAGGCCAGGAGCTCGGCGTCAGCGGAAACCCGGACCCCATCCCGCAGGGAGCAACCGCTGGTGACCGGCTTCATGACCCCGGTTTTCAAGCCGGACAGCACTGCCAGCCGGGCGATGACCGCGCCAACGATGCTCTTCCCCACATCCGTATCCGTGCCGGTGATAAAGATGCCGCGACTCATGCCCCATCTCCGCAGCAGGTGGTGACGGTCATTTCCAGGTCGGCCAGCATCCGCCAATCCTCCTCACTGGAGCGTCCCGTGGTGGTGAGGTAGTTGCCGGTCATGGTCCCGCTGGCCCCGGCAAAGAAGATCCAGGACTGGAGATCCCGCAAGTTTTTCTCCCGCCCGCCGCAGACGGAGATCTGCCGGGTTGGGTTGACGAAGCGGAACAGGGCGATGGCTTTGAGGCACTCCAGCGGGGTGATGAGCTCGGCCCCTTCCAGAGGGGTGCCGGGGATCGGGTTGAGAAAATTCAGGGGAATCGACTCCACCTCCAACTCCCGCAGCGTGAAGGCCAACTCCACCCGCTGGTCCTGGGACTCACCAAGGCCGAAGATCCCGCCGGAGCAGACCCTCAGCCCCGCCTGTTTCACTGCTTTAATGGTGGCAATGTCATCGTCATAGTCGTGGGTGGTGCAGATATTGGGAAAGAAGCTTCGAGCCGTCTCCAGGTTGTGATGGTAGGTGGCCATGCCCGCCTCTTTCAGGGCGCGGGCCGTCTCCTCACTGATGATTCCCAGGGAACAGGCCGGGGCAATGGCGGTCTCCTGGCGGATCCGCCGGAGCGCCCCGCAGAGGAGCGCCACCTCATCCCCCTGCACCGTGGTGCCGCTGGTGACGATGCCGTAGCAGGTGGAGCCGCTCTCCTGGGCACTCCTGGCCTCAGCCACGATCCGCTCCTCGTCCACCAAGGGATAGGTGGGGACACCGGTATCGAAGTGGGCCGACTGGGCGCAGAAGGCACAGTTCTCGGGACAGTGCCCCGACTTGGCGTTGATGATGGCGCAGAGATGGACCCCGCTCCCCAGAAATTGTTCCCTGATCCGGGTCGCCCCCAGAAACAGGGCGAAGATGTCCGAGCCGGTGGCCCCGATCAGCCTCTGAGCCTCCGCCTCCGTCACCCCATCCCCCGCGATGACCCTGTCCGCTACTTCCGCAATCCACTGTTTCATGGTTGATCCTCCCGTAAGAGGTGAGTATCATAGGGGGGCAGGATTGTCAACCGATAGCGCATTCAGGTTTACAATCCGGCAAGAGAACTCTAAACCGCAGAATAATTTACGACGTATTCCGTCACACATACCTGTTAGACTCCTCCCCGGGAGAAACGACCATGGAACCCCTGACGCTGGATGAGAAGATCAGAATACTTACCGAGAGCGCCCGCTATGACGTCTCCTGCTCCTCCAGCGGCAGCAGCCGGAGCAACCGGAAAGGGGGCATCGGCAACGCCGCCGCCAGCGGCATCTGCCACAGCTGGTCGGCGGACGGCCGCTGCGTCTCACTGCTGAAGATCCTTCTGACCAATCACTGCATCTACGACTGCGCCTACTGCCTCAATCGCCGGAGCAACGACATCCGCCGCGTGGCCCTGACGCCTGACGAGGTGGCGGAGCTCACCATCAATTTCTACCGCCGCAACTACATCGAAGGACTATTTCTCAGCACCGGCGTGGTCCGGACTCCCGACTACACCATGGAGCTCCTCATCGAGACGGTGCGCAAGCTCCGGGAGGAGCACCGGTTCAACGGCTACATCCACCTGAAACTGGTGCCGGGGGCTGATCCGCTCCTGGTGGAACGGGCCGGTCGGCTGGTGGACCGGGTGAGCATCAACCTTGAGCTCCCCACCAGGGAGAGTCTGGCCCTGCTGGCGCCCGACAAGAGCCGGGAGGCGATTCTTCTTCCCATGCGTCAGGTCAGCGGGCTCATCACCGCCCGCCGGGACGAGGGGCGACGCGCCCCCCCCTTCGTCCCGGCCGGCCAGAGCACCCAGGTGATCATCGGTGCCTCCCCGGAGAGCGATCTCCGGATCATGACCATCTCGGAACAGCTCTACCAGCGGATGGGGCTTAAAAGGGTCTACTACTCCGCCTACGTTCCGGTAACCGGCGATACACGGCTCCCGGCCCTGAACTCTCTGCCGCTTCTCCTTCGGGAACACCGCCTCTACCAGGCCGACTGGCTCCTCCGCTTCTACGGCTTCACGGCATACGAACTGCTGGAAGCAGATGCGCCGAACCTGGACCCGGAGCTGGACCCCAAGACCGGGTGGGCCCTGCGCCACCGACAGCTCTTCCCCGTTGAGGTAAATCGGGCGGAGTACGAAGTGCTGCTACGGGTCCCGGGGATCGGGGTCCGTTCGGCAAAGCGGATCGTCCGGAGCCGCCGGGTACAGCGCCTTCGGCTGGAGGAGCTGGCGCGGCTGGGGGTGGTGATGAAACGAGCCCGCTATTTTCTCACCGCCGACGGCATGACCTCCGGGGAGGCTGATCTTTCTTCGGAACGGCTGAAGGCGCTCCTTCTCCCCGAAAAGAAAAAACGGTCCGGCCCGGAACAGCTTTCCCTCTTCCCCACGAATGACAGTGACCTCAGCGCCCTGACGGGAGAACTCTGATGGCCATCTGGCGCTATGACGGCAGCTTCACCGGCTTTCTCACCCTCTGCGCGGCCCTCCTCTCCCAAGGGGAAGAACCGGAGGAGATCATCTCCGCTGAACCGCTCCAGAACGACCTGTTCCGTACCATCATCTCCGTGGCAAGCGACGAAAACCGGGGGGAAAAGATGCTGGCAGCCATCGCCTCCCGGATCTCTCCCGACAGCTGTCGGCTCCTCTGGCAGGCCTTTCTCTCCGAAGCGCCGGGGGTGGAACTCCTTCTCTGGCGCTATCTCAGCTTCGGACGAACAACGGGAGTGAAGTGTGACCGGTTTCTGGCTCACCCCGCCGTAGGGCCGGTCCACCGGCTGGCCAATTCCGTGGGACAGGAGGCGCACCGGCTTATGGGGATCATCCGCTTTCAGGAAACCGCAGGGGGGCAGTGGTATGCGCTGGTGGAACCGGCCTACCAGGTGCTGGAACTCATCGCCCCGCACTTCGCGGCCCGCTGTTCCGACATGAACTGGCTCATCCATGACCGGAGACGGAGTCTGGCGGTGGCCTGGAACAAACAGGAGTGGCGCCTCACCCGGTTCGACGCCCAGGGAGTTCCCCCCCTGTCGGCAGACGAGAAGGCATGGTCAACGATCTGGCGAGGATATTTTGCCGCAATCGCCATCCCGGAACGGGCTAATCTTCGTCTCCAGCAACAGCACCTCCCGCACCGCTTCCGAAAGTATCTCACGGAACTGGAGAAACCGCCTCGTCGCTGACCTCCACCCTCCCCTTTTCGCCATTCCACCGCGCTTAGGGACCGCGCTTGTGAATACCCTCGACAACCCACCCGCCATATACTCATTGACTGTCACCCCCTGCTTCATTATGATGACATGTTGACATAATGGAAAATCTGCAGGGGAGCGAAGTTCATGTCCCTTCTGAAACGGGCCACCCTGGTCCAGAAGCTCATCCTGAGCTATGCTGCCATGACCGTCTTCACCGTCGCCGCACTGGGCAACGCCATCATGGGGCTCTACGCCCTCAACCGGGTCACCGACTCCATCGTCTCCAACGACCTGGTGGCCATCACCACGGTGGGGAAGATGCGTGACCTGCTCCTTGCCCAGGAGGGATACGTCCGCAAGTTCGTCATCCTCAACGGCTCGGAATTCAAGTCCCTATTCAAGAACCACGAGCAGGAGTTTCAGACATCCCTTGACCGGCTCAAGGGGAGCGCCCCGGACCAGCGAATTCCGGAGGCGTCCCGTCATTACCGCGACTTCCGCAATGGGGCTATGACTCTCTTCGACGGAGGGACAATCGACCCGAAGTTGATGACCAAAGCCGCCGACCGGACCCTGGCAGTGCTGGACCGCATCATCGACGAGCGAAAGCAGTTGCTTGCCGAAAAAATGGCCGATGCCGACCGGCAACGGATCAAAACTGTCCGCCTCACCCTGTTCCTCTCTTTTGCCGGGTTCCTGTTCGCCATCAGTGTGGCCGGTTTCTTCTCTTTCAATATCTATCGCAGCATCAAAAAACTGAAGAGGGCAACCCACCGGATCGCCGAAGGGGATTTCGACTTCGATCCCCAGATCCCCCCCTCCGACGAGTTCGGTGAACTGGCCAGGGATTTCAGCAGCATGGCGGCCAAGCTGAAACTCCTGGAGGAGGTGAGCCTGGATGCCAGTCCCCTCACCCGACTTCCCGGCAATATCGCCATCGAACGGTCGTTGAACCGACGGCTCAAGGGGGGAGAGCCTTTTGCCCTCTGCTATGTGGACCTGGACAATTTCAAGTCCTACAATGACCGGTACGGCTATGTCCCGGCCAGCGATATCATCAAGATGACCGGCGAGATCATCTATAACGCGGTGAAGGGACATGGTGACGAAAATGACTTTGTCGGCCATATCGGCGGCGACGATTTTGTCATGATCATCGGGTCCGAACAGATTACCGCCATCTGCGACACGGTCATCCGTGAATTCACCCAGGGGATCAAGGGGTATTACAGCGAGGAAGACCTGGCCGTCGGCTCCATCAGCGGCGTGGACCGGTACGGGGTTCCCCGGGAATTCCCCATCATGACCATCTCCATCGCGGTCTTGGACTGCCGTAAGGGGGACTACGCCTCTGCCGCCGACATCGCCCGAGCCGCAGCCGAGATCAAGGACCAGGTAAAGGTCGCCCCCGGCAGCAACTACTTCATTCATCGACGGTGACGGACAAATGTCGCCCTCCGCAACTACTTCATTCATCGACGGTGACAGGCAAATGTCGCCCCCCGCAACTATTTCATTCATCGACGGTGACTTGTGAACCGAATCTTGCCTTTCATACTCATGCTCCTCGCCCTGGCTTCCGGCGGCTGTTCGACCCTCAAGACGGTTTTCGGCCAAGGGGGGGAGAGTCCCCGGAAGCCTTCGGCAACCGTAACCGCGCCGCTTCCTCCCAAGAGCCTGACTGCGCACCTGTCCCGGGCCCGGGAGCTGATCCAGACAGGCAAGGACGAAGCCGCCCGTGACCTGCTGCAAAGGATCGGCACCGAGAAGAGTCTCCCCGGTGTAACCGACGAGGCGCTGTTTCGCCAGGGTCTCCTTACCCTGAAAAGCGAAAACGAAGCCGGCGGCTATCCCCAGACCCGACAGATCCTGGAGCGGCTCATCCATGACTATCCGGGAAGCATCTGGGCCGTGCAGGCGACCCCACTGAACGACATCCTGTTAAGCCGCTGGCAGACAGAACTCTCCCTGGGTAAGGCTCGGCGCCAGATCAAGACGCTCAAGGATTCCAATCTCTCCCTCAACAGAGAGAACAAAGAGATGCACCTGAATATCGAGAAGCTGAAGACACTGGAACAGGAGTTGGAGCTGAAAAGCAGGAGAAAGTGAAGGGTAAATCGTAGGGGCACGGCTTGCTGTGCGATGTTTACGGTGAAACGGCAGACAGTGGGGAGACCCCTCTGGCTGCCGTTTTTTGTGGGGTGGACTCTATTTCAGCCCCGCTTCCCTGGCTACTGCCCGCCAGGCGGGGAGACTTCGCTCGATCATCGCCTTGTCCACGCAGTAGGCAATCCTGAAATAGCCGGGAGCCCCGAAGCCGGCGCCGGGGACCAGGAGTATCTGGTGTTTCTGGGCCATCCTGACGAATTCCACGTCATCGCTGAAGGGTGATTTGGGGAAAAGGTAGAAGGCGCCGTCGGGGCGGACCATGCTGAACCCCATCTCCGTGAGATAGTGATAGAGGATATCCCGCTTCTCCTGATAGGCGGCGATGTCCACCGATTCCCGCTGGAGTCGAGCCACCAGACGTTGCATGAGGGCCGGGGCATTGACGAAACCCAGGGTCCGGTTACAGAAGATCGCCCCCTCCATGAAGAGCTCCACGTGGGTCATCCGGGGATTGACGGCCAGATAGCCGATCCGTTCGCCGGGGAGGGCCAGGTCCTTGCTGTGGGAGGTGACGATGAGGGAATTTTCCACATGGGGAAAGATGTTGGGGACCGTGATGCCGTCATAGGCGATCCGGGCGTAGGGCTCATCGGAGATGACGTAGATCTGCTTTTCCAGTTCCCGCTCTTTCCTCTGGATCATGAGCCCCAGATCCCGGAGGCTCTCCGCAGGATAGACGACCCCGGTGGGATTATTGGGAGAGCAGATGATGAGCCCCCGCGTCCTGGGAGTGATCGCCTTTTCGATGGCCGGGATATCCAGCTGGAAGGTATCCGGATTGGTAGGAACCACCACCGGGACCCCGCCATGATTGTCTATATAGAACTTGTACTCCACAAAATAGGGGGAGAGGATGATGACCTCCTCACCGGGATTGAGCATGGTCTTGAGTGCCACATTGAGGGCGCCTGCCGCCCCGCAGGTCATCATGATCTGGGCCCCGGTAACGTCCAGCCCCGACTTCTCCGCCAAAAGCTCCGCCACGGCGGCGCGGCAGTCGTCATATCCGGCGTTATTCATGTAGCGGTGGATACCGGGGGGAACGGTGCGGGCGATGGCCAGGAGCTCCTCATCAAATTTCCGGGGAGGCTCCACATTGGGGTTCCCCAGGGTGAAATCGAAGACATTCTCGGCCCCGTGGATCTCCCGGAGTCGCCCCCCCTCTTCAAACATCTTTCTGATCCAGGAAGAGCCCTCGATACATGCCTGAATCTTGGCTGCTATGGCCATCTCTGTTCCTCCTCTGACATTATTTGACATCTAAGATGTAAACTTCAGTAATTCGAGATCGCCCAGAACTTTGTAATGCTTTTCATTCCCAGTCAACAGAGGGACGCCATGGACGATTGCCGTTGCACCAATCAATGCGTCGGCTAATTCAAGAGAGTGGCTCAAATAGTGCTGTTCGACGTAAAACATCGCTTTGGCGGATATCTCCTCCGAAAGATAGATAATTCCGGCGTTCCAGCCACGTAATGCTTGCCGGAGGCAGTTCAGTTCGCGCTTGTTTTTCATCCCCTGGACCAGCTCCATATAGGTGACAACAGACAGAGAAAAACTACCCATCTTTTCAATGATGTCACGCGCCTTTTCATTGCCACGCATGTACCATATCAGCATATCGGTATCGACAAGCATCAAAACCTTCCTTTTCGTAGATTCCGAACATACCCTTCAACATCCTGCGTAGCTTCGTCGTCCTTCCAAATACCGAATAATTCGTTATGTCCCGACGTTTTCATCCCATCGGAGAAGGGAATGAGCCTTGCGCATGGTTTTCCGCGATACGTGATTACAACCTCTTCACCCCTGGTGACGGTGTTCAGCAGTTCCTTCGCATGAAAGCGCAATTCTTTTGCAGTGGCGTTCATAGACTCCCCCTTGTCAAAAGTTTACATTTTGAAATATAAACTATGTCGTAATCTATTTCAATAACACTCCGACAAAAAACCGACCCCGCCATTTCCACCCTTCACGTCTTCTTATCCGACACTTTTCGTCCCCGTGGCTGATTCATACCCACACCCGGGTTTGTTCATATCCGTGCCCTCCGGAAACCACTGCCCACTTTGAGAAACTTATATACGTAACTCAGGTATTAAGGCTGAAGGCTGAAGGTTAAACCCGTCTCGTATGGGTCACCTTTATCAACCTTGTAGTGGTTTCCATGATACTCTTCGGCCTTCAGCCGGAGTAGTTACCAGATTACAATCCTTCATATAACAGCCGGACCTCTTCCTGCCCATGCAACCGCTCCAGCCTCCGCACCACGAAATGCCCTCGCCCCATCTCCTGGAAATGATCGATGAATAAGGCGTTGATTGCCGCGCCGCCGAACGCGCCCACCAACGGCACCGCTTGCGCTATCATCTTCTCCGAGACGACAAGCGAATACCGGGATGCGACTTCGGCAATAAATCTGACGATTGTGGGCGCCCCGCTCTGCGATAACCCCGCCTTTGCCATATGCGTCGCGGCTTCCGAAACCGCCTTGGCAAGGGCGGCCCGTGCCGCGAAATATGCGGATTCGGCCCCATCATCACTCTTGGCTCGACCACCGAATGCCAGAACCTGAATGCATTGCAGCTTTGCATCGGGAGAGCGCAAATCTTCTCCCTCGCTCCGCGCAATATCCGCAATGGAGCGAAGCATGATCGTGGTCGATACCGGAAGCTCTATCGCCAGGGCAGGCAGGCCGAATGCGCCGCCGGCGGCGCCCGTTGCCGCCACCGCAAGCTTGTGCCACCAGTTCGATGGCGACAACCGCTCGTCCTTGTCCATGGTCAGGAGTGCAACGTCCAGCGCCGTCTCGATGGACTTCTGCGCCATACCCATGACCTTTGCGCTCACCGCTCCCGGCAATTTTTTCAACCCCTTTTCGAGAGGAGCACCCACAAGATCGCTGACCCTGGCCGCAAGTCCCGGGTTTTCAAGGATGGATTTGGCGCTCTGAAGTTCTCTTTGCTCTGCGACTGATAGCGCCATCTAAACACTCCATGGGTAAAGGACAGGCCGGGAAGCTGTTTTTACCCTGCAGCAACCAACCAAATATATAATTGTAAATTTTCCAACCCTAACAAAATACAACAACAGTGCTATTTCTATACAAAACAATAGAACAACAAATATTTAAAATTGTGGTTTAATCTATCAAGATGTTTCTGAAAACTCAATAAAAATTTACGAAAATTACGGCAAGAGAGGAATAATGGGGAGGGGTATTCCAGAGAGAGTCAGCTGAATCAGTAAGGGAACACTCCCCGATGACTTTCAGGATTTCAGGCCGTTTTCGAGGAGGGGTTCGACGGTTCGGGACCGTTGGTACCGCAGACAGTGGAGCGTCACCGCAAAAATCATTCCGGTGACGGCTCCAGCCGCATGAGCTTCTCCGGCTATCCGTACGCCGCTGATGCCGCCATCCGAGAAGAGCAGATAGGCGCCGAACGCCAGACCGATGCCACAGGCAACGAGACGCTGCTGACGTTGCACTATCAGGGATGTGAGGATGGCGGAGAGCGCGGCAGATGACAATCCGGAGAGACCCCCGTAAACCTGGTGTGCCCCGGCCATGACAACGGTCAAAGAAACCGCAACGCTTGAGCAGAGCGCCAGCATGGTCGCCGGCATGGCGCCGTCTTTTCTTTCATAGACCGTAAACAGCAGGACGAATACCGGGGCATCCCAGAGGTAGTGACGCCAGGTCAGGTGAGTGACATGACCGCTAATAAGACGCCATACCTCTCCCGAGAGCACCTGCGAGGCATCCATCGACAGGAGGCTACTGAGTTCGGCGGAGGCAGTCGCCACGGCCGCCAAGAGGACCATGCCAAGGGCGATGATCATTTGATGCGCCAGACAACGCCGCAGAGGGCAAGAGCCATGAGCAGCGGCAGGAGGCCGAAGGCTCCGCCGCCGGTTGATTTGTAGCTGTCCACTTTTTTCCAATAGTCATTCGCAGGTTTGTCCTTGGCGGTATCCGCGGCACTCCCCGTGGTCAGCACCGAAATGGATACTGCCTGCGAAAAATCGTAGTTGTCGAATTTGCTCAGGGCCGCGGTGAGAGCGGTCCCGAAGTTGGCAGTCGCCGCATGAACGCCATTGATTGACTCCTCCATTGCCGTACTACTTTCGGTATAGGTTGTCGAGTGAACCGATCTTTCATCCGTGCCGCTAGCCATGAACAGTATGGCGCTGCTCGGGATATGGATCACCTTGCCATCAACGATACTGGTCGTCATCGTTTCGACACCGGGAATAGTGAAGGCGCCGATAATGGTAATGTCCATGAATCCGGCGGCGCCACTCTGGCTGCTTCTCTGGTCCTGCTGGTACGAGAGAAGTATGGCAATGTCTGTGCCGTAGAGCGCCCGAATCTGTTCCAGAGATATCTTCTCCTTGATATCGTCACCGGCAACCACGGTCACTGACTTGATATACTTGGGGTTGGCGACGAGCTGGTGCTTGAGCTTTTCGGCCGCCTGACGGAGGGTGGTAGCTGGAACATATGTGCCGCCCCGCTGTTCCGGTGGGGCAAACAGAATAGCCACCGAGGCCGGCAAGGTAAGAGGCGCTTTCCGGGTGGTCATCGTCGAGTCTTTGGTGGTTTCGATTACCTTGGCGAGGGGCGCCGAAGAAGAGGAACGGTGAATATCCCGGTGGGCGCATCCGGAGAGCGCTGCGGAGCAGATGACCGGCAGCAGGGCGAGTGTGAAAAATCGGTACGTCATAACTATCACCTCCGGAATGAATTGTTGCCTGATACGCAATTTGCCATCAGTTCCAGGTGCCGACCCGTTCCTGAAAAGAATCCAGCAGGGAGATGTGGTCCGTATGAAATCACCTTTGTTTGGAGAGTGAACGGAGAGATGAGGATGCCCCTCCCCCATGACATCGTGAACTACGGCGGGCAGCAGGCGCAGACGGAGCGGAAAAGGGCGGTACTGAGGTAACGGTCCCCCCGGTCGGGAAGCAGGACCACCACCGTGCCACGGTTCATCTCCCGGGCGATCACCATGGCTCCGGCCACGGCCGCGCCGCTGGACATCCCCACAAAGATCCCCTCCTGAACCGCCAGCATCCGGGCGGTCTCGAAGGCATCTTCGTCCTGAACGGTAAGCTTCCGGTCCAGGGCTTCCGGACGGTAGATCCCCGGCACGATGGCCTCTTTCATATTCTTGAGCCCCTGAACCTTGTGCCCCAACCGCGGCTCCACGCCGACGATGGTCACCCCCGGTTGCCGTTCCCGCATGAAACGACTCACCCCCATGAGAGTGCCGCCGGTCCCCATCCCCGCCACAAAGGCGTCGAGTTCCCCCCCGGTCTGCCGGAGGATCTCCGGACCGGTGGTCTCGTAATGGGCAAGGACGTTGTTGGGATTTTCATACTGATTGGGCATGTAGTACCGCCCCGGCTCCTCCGCAAGAATCCGGTGGGCCAGACGGATGGCGCCGTCGGTGGCCTCCTCCCCCGGCGACAGGACCACCTGGGCACCGTAGGCCTCCAGCACGCTACGCCGCTCCATGCTGACGCAGGCAGGCATGACCAGCTTGACCCGGTACCCCTTGGCCGCCCCCAGCATGGCCAGGGCAATGCCGGTATTACCGGAGGTCGGCTCCAGAATCGTCTTGTCAGGGGTCAGTTCCCCGGACTCCTCGGCCTTGGTGATCATATAGAGAGCGGGCCGGTCCTTCACCGCCCCGCCGGTATTGTTTCCCTCCAGCTTGGCCAAAATCCTGACTCGCGGATTGGGGTTGATAACCCGCAGTTCCACCAGCGGGGTCTCGCCGATACTGGCGGAAAGAGAAAACAGCTGACGCTTCATCAATACACCTCGCTGTAGGCAATGGATAATGGATAATTGATAATTGACAATGGACATTCGCCCGCCATCCATTATCAATTGTCCACTGTCCATTATCCATTGATCTGACTATCCGTAAATGACCCGGTCACGCCCCTGCTCCTTGGCCTGATAGAGGGCGACATCCGCCTTACGCATGAGGAGATCAGGGGTCATCTCCAAGGCGTTCATAGAGGTGACGCCGATGCTCACCGTGATGGAGCACTCCCGGTCACCTTCAATAACCTTCATAGCGGCGATCTGACTCCGAATCCGTTCGGCAAGGGCCATTGCGTCCTCAACAGTGGCACCGGGAGAGATGATGAGGAACTCTTCCCCACCGATCCTCCCCAGGATATCATAGCGGCGCAGTCCCTCCTTCATTCGGGCGGAGGCTCGCCTCAACACCTGATCACCGAAGGGGTGACCGAAGGTATCATTGACCAGTTTGAAATGATCCACATCAATAAGCAGGAGGCTGAGCGGGTTCTCCATACGATCGGCCCGTTCGCACTCTTCCTCAAGCCGACGCATCACATAGCGCCGGTTGCGCAAGCGGGTCAGTTCGTCGGTGGAGATGAGGGTGGTATAGCGTCGCTGTACCGAGTCGAGCTTTTTCACCAGACGCCAGGTAAGGAAATAGCTGATACCGATGAGCATCCCCAGGGTCATGACTGCGGCGATAATGAGGAGGACTTTACTGATTTGCGCCTCACGGAGTATCCCCTCCACCGGGAGAGCGATGCTCACCGCACCCACAATACTTCCGACCTTGTACCCCTGGGTCTTGTGACACTCAAGGCAGCTCTTGTCGGCCATCAGTGGCGTCAGATACCGGAAGATGGGAGGCTTGCCAAGGGGGTATTCTATTCGGGAAAATTCTCCCATGCGGCGCTCAAACTTCTCCAGTGCCTGCTTTTCAAAGGGGTCAGGGGCGTTCTCCGGGTCAATGGGGTGAAGGCTCGTGATCCTGAATTTGGCCCCCTCCTTCATCTCGCTCATCCGGGAGATCTCGTTGATCATGATGGCGTGGTTGCGCATGGTGAACGTGGAACCATTCATCGCCGTCACGTCGGGATTGATACCAAGACGCCGCAAGTAGACATTGGATTCCACCTTGGAGCGCTTCAGAACATAAACCCCTCCGTAGTCGAAGTTCCAGTTCTTGGTGTGCATGATCAGGTCGTGATAGGTTACCGCCTGCTCGTGCATCCGGAGACGAATCAGGTCGTCGTTGCGCCAGTAGAGGAGCACGAAGATGGCCGCCACGAAGAGCGCCAATACCGTGCAGAGGCTCGTGAGAAAGAGCTTGATGTGGGCAAACGACCGGAGCGGTTCGGGCCAGATGTTATTGTCCGGGGGGGCTCTCACGTGAGCGAACCTTCCGTGGCGGGGGAGCGCCGACGGCGATGCCGGTTCCGACGCTTGCGCCGGGGTGGTTCGGCATCGGGTGAGGCGGTTTCATTCTCCCCTTCAACGGGAGGGGGGGGAGGGTTGGCTGCAAGATACCGCTCCCACCAGAGATGAAGTGTCTTCTCTTCAGGACTCTCCGCCATCAGCTGGAGACAGCGGAAGGTTTCCTCAAAACCGGGCCGGGTGATGAAGGAGAGGGGGCGACGGCCGGGGGTTACGGCAAAACGGCGTTGACCGGCGAGAATCCCACGCATCCCCAGGACAACCTTGTTGGGAATCAGGACCGTGGGGGCCAACTCTTCCACAAACCGCGCCACGGCCATGTCCAAAGCATCCTGGGGGGAGACTCCCCCCTTTCGGCATGTCGCGGCCTGCTCGTCCAGGTACTCCCGGAAAAGAAGCGTCAATAGAAGCGAGGGAGAGAACGATTCCCCGGCGGCAATCCGGGCGTCGATGAGCTCCAGCGCTCGGCCGAACCGCACATGGGGGAAGACCTCCGTCTCGGTCTCCAGCCAGGAGTTGACGGCGGGAAAGAGTGCGGCAAAGACACCGCTTCGCCGGAGCAACTGGTAACAGCGCTCTCCTTCTCCGGAGAGAAAAAGCTTGAGCATCTCTTCATAAAGACGCGGTGGCGCGGCGTTGGCGCAGTGGTGGCTCAACTGGACAAGGGTGCCCCAGTTTTCCGCTTCGATCTCGAACCCCAGCAGTGCGGCGAAGCGGATGGCCCGGAGCATCCTCACCGGATCCTCCACGAAACGTACCGCCGGGTCGCCGATGGTCCGGATAATCCCCCGGTCCAGGTCCTCAAGCCCCCCCACGTAATCGATGATGGAGAAATCGGCGATATTATAGCAGAGGGCGTTGACGGTGAAATCACGCCGTCGGGCGTCCTCTTCAGGGGTACCGAAGAGGTTATCCCTGAGAATCATCCCGCCGTCATCCTTCACGATGCGGTTGACCCTGCCGCTCCCCGCGGTCAGGTCAACCGGCTCATCCTCGCCGGTTGCCGCCGAACGGAAGGTGGCCACCTCGATGATTTCTTCGCGGTAATGGAGGTGGGCCAACCGAAACCGCCGCCCCACGAGCCGGCAATTGCGGAAGAGTTTTTTGAGTTGCGTGGGGGTAGCGTTGGTGGCCAGATCGAAATCTTTGGGCTCACGTCCCAGCAACAGATCTCGGACGCAACCGCCCACGGCAAAGGCCAGAAAACCGTTGTCCCGCAGGCGGTAGAGCGCGCGAACCGCGTTATCGCTGAGATTGCGGCGAGAAATCGGATGGTCGGCACGGGGAATGATGGTGGATCGATAGGTAGTCACGGCTGGTAACGTATCATAGACAAACGGGAAAAGAAAGCGGCCTGACGCCATCAGAGATAGGGGGAGAACAATTTTGCTCCGCTGTCCCAAAGTTTTTCCGGCAGCGACCGTCCGGCAAGCTCGGCGGCGTGAACCCTTCGGGACCGGGCCAGGGCCTCCAGAAAATGAACCTCCAGCTCCGCGCAAAACCGGGGGTCGTACAGTTCCAGGTTAAGCTCAAAATTCAGGTGAAGGCTGCGGGGGTCCAGATTGGCGGAGCCGATGAGAGCCCAGACCCCATCCACCAGAAAGAGCTTGGTATGAACAAAGGGGGGAGGATGGTAGAAAACCCTGATACCGAACTGAAGAAGTTCAGGGAGAAAGGCCCGGTTGGCCCAATGGACAAAGGGGAGATTGTTGCACTGCGGCAGGATGAGGGTGACCTCAACCCCGCGCAGGGCTGCGGTGGCCAGGGAGGAGATCAGCGACCTGTCGGGGATGAGATACGGGGTCATGATCTCCACCCGCTCCCGGGCACAGGAGAGCGCCCCGTTAATGATCCACTGCAGCTTCCGGTACTCCCGGTCGGGACCGTCGGCAATCCCCCGCACCAGAGAACTCCCGCCGGGAACAAGCTCCGGGAAGCAGGCAGGGGCATCGATCAACTCCCCGGTGGTGAAATACCAGTCCTCCAGAAAACTCTTCTGCAGGTCCGCCACCACCGGTCCGGTCACGCGGAAGTGAAGATCCACCACCGGTCGTGATGCCCTCTCCACCAGGTGTCGATCGCTGATGTTCATCCCGCCGGTAAAGGCCAGGGAGCCGTCAATGAGCAGCAGCTTCCGGTGATTGCGCAGGTTGACGTAGATCCCCCGTATGAGCGGCAAAAAACGCCCCACCTGCACCCCGGATCCCTTGAAGAGTGCCACGGCGCTGGGGAAAGAGTACTTTTCCCCCAAACAATCGATCACTACCCGCACGCTGACGCCACGCCGGTCAGCCTCCTTGAGGGCCTCGGCAAATGCCCTGCCGGTCCCGTCATTATCGAAGATATAGGTGCTGAGATGCACCGATTCCCGGGCGCCGGTAATGGCGGCCAGCATGGCGGGATACGCCTCTTCGCCGTTGCACAGGAACGAAACTCCGTTGCCGGCCAACAGCAGGCCATGAGTCACCCGATCGGAGAGGGTGCGAAGCGCTTCCAGGTGCCGCGCCGGTAGCGGCAACTCCTGGGCGGCACTGCTGCCGTTGCGGGGGGTAAGTTCGCCACTCCCCAGACGGCGCCCGCTCTGACGCCACTTGTGGGTCCGCCGGTGTATCCGGTTAGCCCCCAGGCTCCAATAGAAAAGCGCTCCGGCCACGGGAAGCGTCAGACAGATGACCACCCAGACCAGCGCCGACCGGGGGTCACTCTTTCTCAGCAGGGCATGCCCCGCCGACCCCACCGCCACGATGACGGCAAGCAGGACGATCATGATATGGAGGGTATCGAACAGATGGTCCATGGGCTCTTTCGGCGCAGGTTTCCGGTCAGGGGGGGGCCGTTACCCTACCCTTCCGACCGCTCCACCCAGCACTGGGCCAGGGCCAGGTGCCGGAGAAAGGCGGCGGCAAAGCGGAAACCGGCGCGGGTGATCGGCACGTTGATGAAGTCATTTCCCCGACTGACGAAGATGGCGAATTTCCGGTCACCGGTGGCGTTCCAGTAGGATTCGACCCCCACCTCGGTCTGTACCTTGCCGCCGGGGGATTCGTAGACGTGGGGGGGGAGCCGGTAGGCAACGCTGGATTTCCCACCGCTGCTCTTCACCTTGAAGTGACCTGCTTCGTACTCCTGGGGAGAAACCGTACTATTCAACAGCAGATCCATGGCCCAGGCCAGGTCGTAGGCCTCGGGAGGCTCACTCATGAAGCGAATCTGGGTCGTCTTGCCGGTGGCGCCGGGGGGCGTGAGGAGGAAGAAGCGGAACTGGACCCTCCCTTCACTCTCTTCATGGCCATGGGAGTTCCCCTGCTTCACCCCCGGCTGAAGTTCCACCCCGCTGTGCGCCGCGTAAAAGATATGCCTCACGCTCCGTTCACTCTTCCCGGTCATGGCTGACACCTCCGAATGTTAAAGACGTCTACTCGTTCTCTCTTCTTCGCCGACACGGGCGCAGCAAGCCGCGCCCCTACGTTTCACCCTCTCCCAGCGGCAGCTCCTGCTGCCCGTCATCCAGCGCAAGCTCTCCCAGCTGCTGGACCTCTTTCAGGGTGGGAAGGCTTGCCAGATCCCTGAGACTGAACATCTCCAGAAATTCCTTCGTCGTCCCGTAGATGAGCGGCCTGCCGGGGACATCCTTCTTTCCTAAAATCCGGACCAGCCGTTTATCCAGACAGTTCTTGAGCACCCCGCCGCAGTCCACCCCCCGGAGATATTCGATTTCGGCCCGGGTTATGGGCTGGCGGTAGGCGACAATGGCCAGAGTCTCCAGGGCCGATTGACTGAACTTGGGGGGCCTGCTCTTGGTGAACCGCTTGAGATAGTCGGCGTACTCCGGCAGGGTGCGAAGCTGGTATCCCCCACCAACCTCCGCCAGGATGACGGCCCCGCCACGCAATCGGTAATCTGCGGTGAGCTCCATGAGGGCTGCGCGGATATCGCTCCGCTCGTACTCTTCCAGGAGGAGACAAAGCCGATCCAAGGAAAGAGGAGCGTCGGAGACAAAGATAAGACTCTCCAGAATAGGCTTCAGGTCAGGCATGGGGGAGCTCTCCCTCCGGATCGGCCGGTTCATCAGTCACCGCCGGCGTAAGCAGGATGGAGCCGTACCGCTCATCCTGGACGATGTTGATCATCCGAAGCTTGCAGAGTTCCAGGATCGCCAGAAAGGTCACCACCAGGAATTCCCGATCGAACCGTTCGTCAAACAGCTCGTCGAACAACGCCGTCTCCCGCTCCATGATGAAGGCCAGGACCTGGGTGATCCGGTCGGCAATGCTCATGCTATCCGCCGCCACCTGGTGGATGGCCGCCTCCGGCATCTTTGCCAGGAGTTGCCGAAAGGCGTCGATAAGCTGGAACAGCTCCAACTCCAGGGGCCCCTCTTCGGGGGCCAGCTCCACCAGATCAGGGGGATCGAACTTCCGAGCAAAGGTCTCCCTCCCCAGAAGGTCCCGCTCCCCCAGGAGGAGCGACGCAGCCTTGTACCGTTGATACTCCAGGAGCCGCCGGACCAGTTCGGCCCGGGGATCTTCCTCTTCCTCGTTCCCCTCCTCGTCCGTGGCCGTGGGGAGAAGAAGCCGGGACTTGATCTGGAGCAGGGTGGAGGCCATGACGAGGAATTCCCCCGCCACCTCCAGGTTCAGCTCCTCCATGAGGCGGATATACTCCAGATACTGCCGGGTGATATCGGCGATGGGAATATCGTAGATGTTCAGCTCATTCTTCCGGATGAGGTGCAAGAGGAGATCCAGCGGCCCCTCAAAGCTCTCCAATTTGACACTATAGAGGGAGTTGTCAAATAAATAGCCGTTCGCTTCATTATTCAAGTAATGGTGCGCTCCATGATTTCTAATGTCACCCTAGAGTAACCTTGTCTCCGTTGCCGTACAAGCTAAAATTTCAGTTCTAATAACGAGAAAACCGCCCCCGGAGGAGCGGCCAAATTAGTGCAACACTACTTCAGAAGTATCATACCAAACAGGGTTCGCCTCTCGGCAAGCCCTGTGAAAAAAAACTGATGATAGGTACGACACGTTGGGAATGTCCTGCTTACTTTACCGGCTCATGACCTTAGTCATGAGCAACTCGAAGACCCACTGGGTATTCGGTCCGGCCAGCAGATCGATCCCCCGGGAGAGAAGCGGCTGGAGGATCATGGAGAAGACATTGGTGAAAAAGACCAACGCGACGATGACAATCATGCCGAACGGTTCCAGTCGCGCCAGTAGCAGCGCCGGCTTGACCGGCAGGAGCCCCACCGCCACTCGTCCGCCATCCAGAGGGGGGACCGGGATGAGATTGAAAATGGCCAGGAGCAAGTTAATGTAAACCGAAAAAGCCAGCATGAGGAGGATAGGGAAAAGCACCGTCTCCGTCAGGGGGGAGAGCTTCATGGAATCGGCCAGGAGAACTCCTCCACGCAAAGCCAGGGCCGACAGGATCGCCAGGGTGAAATTGGTAATCGGTCCCGCCGCCGCCACCCAGATCATGTCCCGCTTGGGGTTGTGCAGATTACTGAAATTAACCGGCACCGGCTTGGCCCAGCCGATACCGACCACGAACACCATGATGGTCCCGATGATGTCCAGATGCTTGAGAGGATTGAGGGTCAGGCGCCCCAGAGAACGGGCCGTGCCGTCGCCAAGCCGGTTGGCCACATAGCCGTGGGAGACCTCATGGCAGGTGATAGCCATGAGCCCCGGCGCCAGCATGATCGAAAGTTTGAGAAAAAACGACTCCATAAAACCCCGTTGGGAAAGAAATGATGAGCGCCGTTCTTGTAGCAGATCGACGGGGGCAAGTCAACGACGGCGGCCTCGTAACCAACCTTTCCCTTGCACCGAGGGCTGATCTCCATTACCATGAGGCGCCGTCTCAACGTCACGCCATCATCACCTTCGCATGAGGGACACCACCATGGCAACCATCCGCCAGACCATCCTCTGCCCCACCTGCCGCCGACTCATCAGCCGTAACGAGACCGCCTGCCCATGGTGCGGCGCAAGCCACCCAGGCGCCTGGTGGCGACGCGGCTTCGGCCTTCTCAACGGCGACAATCCCCAATTAGCCCTGAAAACAATCATATCCATCAACGTGGGGATGTATCTGATCTCGCTGTTGCTCAATCAGGGGCTACCGGGAGCGACCCAGGGGATGTTCGGCTCACTGACCCCCGACCAGGAAAGCCTCCTCACCCTGGGCGCCACCGGAACGGTCCCGGTGCTCCAGCTGGGACGGATCTGGTCGCTGATCAATGCCGGTTATCTCCACGGCGGGGTCATGCATATCCTGTTCAACATGATAGCCGTCTACCAGCTTTTTCCCGTGACGGCTCGTGAATACGGGACCTCTCGAACCATCACCATCTACTGTTTTGGCGGCCTTGCCGGGTTTATCCTCTCGGTGCTGGCCGGAGTCCCCATCACCATCGGCGCTTCGGCCCCGGTCTGCGGCCTCATCGGGGCGCTTCTCTATTACGGGAAAAGCCGCGGGGGGAGCTGGGGAGAGGCGGTCTCCCGGGAGGTCATGGGGTGGATCATCAGCCTCGCCCTGTTCGGTTTCATCTTTCCCGGCATCAACAACTGGGGACACGCCGGCGGGATCGCCGGCGGGGTAGCGACAGCCTTCGTCCTGCGCTACCGTGAACGGCAACCGGAGAATGCGCGCCACCAGTTCATCGCCGCTCTCTGCGTCGCTGTCACACTCCTCTCTCTGGGATGGGGACTCACCGAAGGGGCGGTCGCCTTCCTCTGGGTGGGGATGTGAAGGGGGTCATTCAGCGGGTGACCTCCGCCTCGGTGGAGGTTGCAGACCAGGTAGTGGGGACCATCGGTCCGGGCATCCTGGTGCTGCTTGGGGTGGAAAAGGGGGATGAGCAACGGGACGCAGAGCGGCTGGCGGAGAAGATCGTGACGTTACGGATCTTCGAGGACGAGGAAGGAAAGATGAACCGGTCGCTGGCGGAGATTAAGGGGGAACTCCTGGCAGTTTCCCAGTTCACCCTGGCAGGGAACTGCGCCAAGGGGCGGCGGCCCTCCTTCGACACCGCGGCCCCTCCCGAGGAGGCGAACCGCCTCTACGAACAGTTCGTGCAGGCGGTCAAAAATCTCGGTATCCCGGTGGCCACCGGCATCTTTCAGGCAACCATGAAGGTAAGCCTCGTCAACGACGGTCCGGTCACCTTCATCCTGGAATCCCGAGTCCGGCTCAAGTCACTCCTGTAACATCCCCTGCCTCAGATCAGCGGCCGCACCTCTTCCACCGAAAAATAACCGGCATGACAGACCGCCTCCGCCGCCTGACAAGAGACCACACGGACCGTCTCCTGCCGGATGAGCTCCAGAAGTTCACCCGATTCCCGGATTCCCGTCAATTTCAGTTTGAGCCGCGCCCCGGACCATCCTCTTCCCTCGGACTTGAAGAGAAATGACGCGTGGGGATTCTCCCGGAGGTTCTGCCAGGTTTTCCCCTCGGTCATCCCCCAGACCAACTCCCCCTTTTCACCCCGGTGCGGCCGGGCGTACACCGCGGTATTCACCGTGCCGTCCGCTCCGGCGGTGGCCATCACCCCCAGCCCTTCCTGTTGAAACAGTTCGTCAAGATTCGTGACTGCTCCTTACTAGTATTCCCGCGCAACACAGCTTTTAAATATATCTAATGCAAAAAATCATCAGATGATTTATCCCCACCCCCTTATACGACCTAGCGCCCTAAAAAAAATCATCCTGAAATGTTAATAAAATTAACATTTAAAAAAAAACGTTGCTTTTCAGCTACATACAAGACAGGTAAATTGTTAATAAAATTAACACACCAGAAGTATTCTTTATTTATTAGCAACTTGGATTTCGTCTACGATGTTAAATTTATTAACATCGCTCAAAAATTGACTAAATTCAGCATCAATTTCTTCTATCCAGACACCGTAATCACTACATATTTCACTTCAATACGGGTAAGACCATTGGTACATATATTGCTTAGACTAATTCTGTTCACAAATACGGCAATGACGGACATCTCGGCAGACAAAGGAGGACAACAAGAAGTGAATATAATCCCATGATTGCCATTAACCCTAATATCAGCATGCAAGTAGCAACCAACTTAACCTGAACTTTATTATCAAAAAACTTTAAATGGAGGCCAAAATGTTATCTAACAAATATCACAACAGATCATCACGTATACTAAAACAAATAAAACTTCATGTTATTTTACCAATTATGATCACAAGCATATTTCTTGGCGGATGTTCAGGAACAATGTTTACATCATATCCGAAAAAAATAAATCCTATATTGAACAGCCTGGCTACTCATACACCCATAGATTTCAACCAATGCCTTATAAGTGAATGTAAAGGAAGCGATATTATCCTATATAATATGGAAAGAGGACGTATTGCTCAGCTTACAGGATACCTTGATGTCAGCATGCGTGATTTCACCGCTTCAATAGATAAAATCAGAGAAAACGATCAAAAAGCTACCATTAGCGCTTCGTCCATCGCTGAGAACGTAGGCGCAGTATTAACAAACGACAATGTTATTTCGTACATAGGAGATGGCTACGAGCGAGTATTACTTCATCATTATCAATCGCTTAACTACCTAAAACAAAAAGACCTTGAGGGGGCAGGCGTCGAAGTACGTCGGGCCAACATGGAGCAGGAAGAAGCGTTGAAACGTTTCGCGAAAGATGTTGAAAACGCCCAAAAACAGGTAGAAGAAAAAAAGGTGGACGTGAACAACCAATCCGCGATCGAAAGCAAATACGCAGAGATGGATGAAATCGCAGGGAAGGTAAAAAACTCATTTCAGAATGCCTACACCTTCTATCTCTCCGGCTTCATCTATGAACTGATCAATCAACCCAATGATGCGTACATTGATTACAAAAAAGCCCTGGAGATTTATCCGGAAAACAATTATGTTCAGAAGGATGTTCTGAGGCTTGCAGAGTCCCTGAATATGTCTGAGGATCTGGACGCTCTCAGAAATAGATTCCAGGTGGGTCCACTTAAGAAATCAAACAGTTCCAGTGGTGGAGAACTGCTCGTCCTTTTTGAAGACGGTTTTGCACCCCAGAAACAAGAGATAAAAATCCCCATTCCCATCCCTTCGGTGGGATTGGTCACTATCGCGTTTCCTATTTATCGAGGTAAGTGGAACACACCGGCAGCGCTACAGGTATACGAACAAAACAATCTGATTGGGCCGACCGAGCCTATTTGTGACATTCATGTCCTTGCGGTTAAAGCACTTAAAGAAAAGATACCAGCCATGGCTATCAGACAAATTATCAGAGCTGCACTCAAAGGTACTTCCAACGTCGCAGCGAAGAAGGCATTCGGCGACTTGGGCACAATTGGCATGAGTGTCCTCAACTTTGCGACGGAAAATGCCGATCAAAGAAGCTGGCTGACTCTTCCGTCCAATGCTCAGATTTTGCGAACATCTCTTTCAGCAGGAGTTCATAAAATAATGTTCCAACAAACCGACGGCAGTCAAGGATTTGCTGACATAGAAATCGCAGAAAACAGCAAAACCGTTTTCCATGTCATAAAAACAGGAAATCAATTTTACACGTCCACTACAAATTTCACACGACAATCAATCGCTTCCAGTAATTAGGACATACCATGAAAAATTTGACCTATATATTTATCCTGACCACACTTCTCTTTATAGTTCCGTTGTTTTCATTCGCAGCAGAAACAGCGTTAAATCAATCTCCACCAAAGGCGGTTATTTTTGTACAGAACCAGGCTGGAGCCGAGCTTAATGGTCAGATAGAGTCACTAACAAATCAGTTGGCCGCCCGTTTGACTGAAAAAGGGTTTTCCATTATCGACCGTCGGGACGTAATGGCCAAGTTCAGCGAGAGTCCGGAAAGAAACAAAACAAATGTGATGACGATCAAAGCTTTCGAACAATTATTGCTAACCGGCAAGAGCGACACTAGATTGGATGACGCATTGAGCAGTGGTTCTGCCCTGCGCATTGCACAGATGCTGCACGTCAACTACGTCATCATGGCTACGATTAATTCCTTGGGGACAGAAGTGCGCACGTTCAAGGGTGAGGGGACAGCTTACGGCACCAATAACCAAACCACTATTTTCAACCTGCAATTAACAGTAAAAGTTCTTGATGGAGGTCAAGGTAGTTCGGTATATGGAGACGTCGTAATGGCCTCGGAGAGGATTGCCGTGGGACAAAATATTTCAATTATTACAACTGATATCCATCCCCGACTCATAGAAGCAGCTGCGATCAAGATTGCGGAAAATATTGTCGATAAGATTCAGAACATCCGGAGCATCAAGGTAATTGTGCCAAATGGCGTCAACTTTACAGTAAAAAGCAATATCAAGGGTGCCAACGTGGAGTTGGACGGCGTCGTTATTGGTTCTACACCAGGTAAATTCAGGGCTTCTCCCGGAATCCACCAGCTGAGAATAACGAAGGAATGGCTTACAAACTGGGAAAGAAGTGTAAACATTATCCCGGACCAGACATTTAACATTACTCTCGAACTGTCAGATGAAGGGATAAGGCAGTATACTACCCTTGAAAGATTCAAAACTGAAATGGATGTTACCAAGAAGCTCGCCGAAGGAGAGAAAAAGATGCTTGAGAAGAGTTATATCAGGTATCAGGGTGCACCCATAACCAACATCATTCACTGACAATAAAGAGGAAACCATCATGCAGTTATTGGTTACAAGTTACAAATCATTTTTGTTTATCGTCATAACAGCCTCACTCTTTCCGAACATGATTTTCGCTGCGGGTCTGAGTCAAGGCCAACAAGACACTATCTACATCGGCCAGTTACAAGTTCAGTCATCGGTTACGGAGAGTGCCGCCAAAATGGGACGTCTCACGGAACTAAAAAGCATCCTCCAGTCATTGGATAGCCAATTCATATCAGCCCTGAATGCAACACGGGTCTTTCAACTCGTTGAAAGAAAACGTAAAGGTGATCTTGAACTGGAGCAAGGCTTTGCTGCAGTTACAGTTGACCCAAATGACAAGAATGCAGCCCAGGCGGGAAAGATGGCCGGAGCAAAATTCGCGTTTCTTCCACAGGTTGACGGATTCGATGATCTGACTGAAACCATTGAACAAACGGCCATCGGACGAACCGCAATAGAAAGGAAACTCTTCCTGTCCGTAATCGTACAAGTCGTCGAGACCACTACCGGCAAACTGCTCCCGGACTCACCAAGCGTGCAATTGAACAGGACCGAGTCAGTATCAACCCGCCAAGGTCAGACGGGTAATCAAGTCGTCGTCGAACTGGCAAAAGAAGCCGCTCAGAAACTTTCACAGGAACTTGTGGCTCTGTTAAGACCGGCTAAAGTCCTGGCCATAACCGGCAAAAATGTCACAATCAACAGAGGCCTCGAAGCGGGCTTCCAAAATGGCGACCTCCTGGAAATTTTCGCAACTAAGGAGGTTAAAGATGACGATACCGGCGAGATGTTCCGCGAAGAAGTCTCCGTTGGCAAGGCAACCATTATCAGGACAGATAAAAAACAGAGTACTGCCACCATCAGTGATGACGACTTTGGAATAGCCAAGGGGTGTATTGTTCGAACGTCGCGGCAAAGACTACTCACAATCAGTGATAATAATACGACTCCAGGTTCCAGCGACAAACCCGTAAAATGGTAAACGCCCGGCATCACTTTTCCACAAGGCCTTCCATGAATACGAGTGCAAAGCGCTTGACACGTGGATAACATCAACCGTAACAGGAGCATCGATATGAGCATTCTAAAGTTAAAGCATCTCATACTATTAGCTTTGATTGCATTGAGTTTCGCCGGATGTGCATCAACGAGCGGTATCGAGGCAATTGCCAAGGTAATTCCCGGAGATGGTCAGACAGAACTCAATAAATCAATAATTGTGAACAACCGATCCCTCGCTAGTGACATCGAAATCACTGACATTAAGAGCGCTTTTACAGGTAATATGTTAAAGGTCCAACTCTCCTTGCGATCGAAAAGCAGAGATACCGTAGCTCTACAGTATCGCTTTGATTGGCTGGACGTTCAGGGGTTTGAGATAAATTCTAACCAATCATGGAAACCGTTCCTCATTTATGGTAAAGAAACCAGGACTATTCAGGGCGTAGCACCGGACCCGCGAGCCAGAGAATTCAAGTTGAACCTTCGAGACCCCGATGAAGTAAATACGAACTAACCCACATGAAACGAGGCAACTAATGAAAACATCCAGCAAACAAAAAACTTTTCTACTAACCGCACTGTTGACGCTTACGCTTTCCGGTTGTGCCACCGTGCCGAACGTACAGTACGGTGATGCAGGATCGGCAAAACCGATGTCCACCGAATTCGGGTCGTCAGACCTCCAGCAAATAGCAGCGTCATTGGTTGATTCGTTAATAACCTTCCCGCCAATTATTGAACTTACCGCCCAGAAACGTCCTGTCATATCGGTAGACAGAGTCAAGAACAAAACCATGCAGCATATTGATACTGAATCAATCACAGATACGGTCCGTACCAAGCTGATAAGGTCAGGTAAATTTCGCTTCATCGATAGAACAACCGACAGTGCTGCCATCGAAGAGATAAAAACACAACAAGACAGTGGCCTTGTAGACAAGAAAAGTGCTGTCAATTTTGGGGGTCAAGCAGGTGCAGATTTTTTACTGACAGCGAATTTTTCTGAAATCCGTCAAAAGGCAGGCAGCGTGACTGATGTGTACTATAAGTTCACCATGAATCTCAAAAACCTCCGGACCGGCGTCCTTGAATGGTCGGATGAAAAAGAGATCCGAAAGGTGTTCAATAAATCATTATTTGGGGGATAAGCACAGGTGAGTCAAACAAGGAGCTTCTCAATGAAAAAGATACTGGCAACGGCATCGGTACTATTACTACTTATTACAGTAAGCAAATCATACGCTCTTGACGTGAGACCTTATTTTGATTTACATGCTGGCGCTATTGCAGCAAATGACAGCGATCTAAATTCAAACAGTAAAGTGTCGTATGACCCGGGCTTAGTAACTGGCGGCGCAATAGGCCTTGACTTTGAACTACTTCGTCTTGAGGTTAATGTTGATTACCGTAGAGCATCTATTTCACAAATAGACTCGGCACCGGTCAGTGGCACCATACAGTTGATAAACTATATGCTAAACGCTCATCTGGTCCCTCCTCTGCAATCTCCTGTAAAACCATACATCCTACTGGGAGCTGGCTTAGCTACTGCAATGGTAGACAATAATAACAATAAAGAGCGAGATACTAAGTTCTCCTATGAATTTGGTGCCGGATTAGGTTTTGATATAAAAAGAAATGTTACTATCGATATAAACTACAGGTACATGGGAACTAGTGATTTCAACTTAAATGTAAATAAATTAAGTTACACTACCAACAATGTACTGCTAGGGGTTCGTTATTCTTACTGAAACGTCTCCGGCATCTGAATGACGAATGAGTATGTTTTGTGGCGAACGGTGATAGAGAAGTTATGAGATAGAAATCTTAGAATCGATCGGCGTGACGAAGAACCTCTGTTTTTCGTCACGCCGTTTCATATAGCACCCGGCCTCAGATCAGCGGCCGCACCTCTTCCACCGAAAAATAACCGGCATGACAGACCGCCTCCGCCGCCTGACAAGAGACCACACGGACCGTCTCCTGCCGGATGAGCTCCAGAAGTTCACCCAATTCCCGGATTCCCGTCAATTTCAGTTTGAGCCGCGCCCCGGACCATCCTCTTCCCTCGGACTTGAAGAGAAATGACGCGTAGGGATTCTCCCGGAGGTTCTGCCAGGTTTTCCCCTCGGTCATCCCCCAGACCAACTCCCCCTTTTCACCCCGGTGCGGCCGGGCGTACACCGCGGTATTCACCGTGCCGTCCACTCCGGCGGTGGCCATCACCCCCAGCCCTTCCTGTTGAAACAGTTCGTCAAGATTCATGGTATCTCCTCTCAGTGGCTATTCCTCTATAACACGGCGACACTGTAGCACATCCGGCCGCACCTGCCCACCATGCAACACTTCCCGCTTCCATCACCCCACTATGCCGGGAACTCATCGTCGTCGGACTTCAGGGGGTAACCGTAAACGTACCCGCCGAGGTTGCCGTCCCTCCTACTGTGGTTATTCTGATGGGGCCGGTAGTCGCCCCCATGGGGACCATGACGGAAATCAACCTGGTCGTGTTCGTCACCACCATGGCAACGATGCCGTTAAAGGTCACTGCCGTCGCACTCCCCAAGTTGGTCCCGGTGATGGTCACCTTCCCCCCCACCATTCCGGTTAACGGGGTGAAGCTGGTGATCGTGGGGACTCCGACAAGAGTGAAGTTGGCAGCGCTGGTCCCTGTGCCGCTGAGGGTGGTGACGCCGACTCTCCCCGTGGTCGCCCCTACCGGGACCGTGGCAGTGATCCGGGTGGGTGACTCCAGGGTGAAGGTCGTGGCAGTGGTGGTATTGAACTTCACCGCGGTGACATTGATGAAGCTGGTTCCGGTAATGGTCACCCTGCTTCCGGCGACCCCTGAGGCGGGCGACAGGGCCGACACCGTGGGCACCGGCGGGAGAAGAGTGTAGCTGCCGACAGAGGTTACCGTCCCCGCCACCGTGGTGACGTTGAGAGGGCCGGTGGTTGCCCCCGCGGGGACCGTGACGGAGAGGGATGTGGCGCTATTCGTGACCACCGTGGCGGCAATGCCGTTAAAGGTCACGGCAGCGTTCCCCAGATTTGTCCCGGTGATGGTCACCTTCCCCCCCACC
>CAIUWK010000004.1 GCA_903902855.1 uncultured Geobacter sp.
ACCATACGAAGCGAAGTTGACGCCTGGCAAACAGCCAGGAACAACCAAATTAAAAATATTGACTGGCAGTTCACAACTGACAAAGCCAGAATCAAACTTAAGAGACTGTATCCGAAGCTTTAAGCAGGACGGAGTACTAGTATGGGGAAGGCCATTCTACCTGTTACGGCCTAGGGAGACAAACTGTTTTTCGAGGTCAGACGATACCGCCATCCACCACGAGACAGTGGCCGTTGATATAGGAGGCCCGGGAGGAGGCGAGAAAAGCCACCGCCTGGGCCACCTCTTCCGGCTCACCCAGCCGCCCCATGCTGCTCCCGGCGATGATCTTTTTCACCTGGTCGGGCTTCATCCCCTCCACCATCTCCGTCTTGATAAGACCGGGGGCCACGGCGTTCACCCTGATCCCCATGGGGCCGACCTCCCGGGCCAGGGACTTGGTGAAGCTGATGATCCCCCCCTTGGAGGCGGCATAGTTGGTCTGGCCGGCGGCGCCGGTGAGAGCCGAGACGGAGGAGAGGTTGACGATGGCGCACCCTTTTCTGCCGATCATCTTCCGCACCCCCCACTTGCAGCAGTGGAACAGGGGGTTCAGATTGTTGCGGAGCACCTCATCCCAGTCGTCCTGGGACATCATGGCCAGATAGCAGTCCCGGATGATTCCGGCATTGTTCACCAGGACATCGACCCCCCCCGTTTCGCGGGCCGCCGCGTCGATGAGAGCCACAGCCCCTGCCGAGCTCCCCACGTCCGCCTGAAGGGAGGTGATAGTGCCGGGGAGAGCGGTCGCCTCGTTTTCCAGGGACGCAGCAGCCTCCACGTTCTCCCGATAGGCGGCAAAGACCCTTGCTCCTTCGCGGGCAAAATGGAGGGAGATGGCCCGTCCGATACCTCTTGTCCCGCCGGTCACCACGACGATCTTGTCTGCAAATTCCATGCGCACCTCGATACATGCAAATACGGCAAAAATAAAGTTATGTTGAACTGTTGAATTGTTGAGTTGTTAGCTCGCCATGGGGCGGACCCTGCTTCGTCCCAGCCGCTTCATCAGTTTCCAGAGGGGGCCGCGCACCGCAAAGGTACGGAGCGCCTCCAGCATGGCGTCGCTCATGTTGATCTCCAGGCCGGGGACCACCCAGTTGCGCCGGGCCAGAGCCCGCTCAGTCACCAGGTCGGCCAGGGAGTCCCCCAGGAGCGGCGAGATGTAGAAGGTCGGCTCCAACAGCGGCGCATCCCCCCCGATGATCCCGTCCTCTATGGCTTGGCTGTACAGTGAGGTGCCGGGGAAGATCCGGATGCCGGTCATGGCGATGACCGCGGTGGGGTCCAGCTCGTCCATGAGGGCGAAGGTCTCGTCAATGGTGGCCACCGTCTCACCCGGTCCGCCGAAGAGGATGTAGTGGGCGAAATCCACCCCCCGTTCATGACAGAGCGCGGAGGCGCTTCTGATCTGCTCCACGGTGAACGATTTCCCCAGGGAGCGGAGCATGGCCGGTGATCCCGAATCGCTGCCGTACTCCACCGCATCACAGCCGGCCGTAACCATGGCATCCATAAGCCGGGGGGTGACGAACTGGGGATTGATGAAGGCGGTCCAGTTGACCTTGACCCCTGACTGAATCATGGCCAGGCAGAGCTCCAGCGCATACTCGGGAGGAAAGTTGAAGATATCGTCCACAAAATAGAGGTACTCAACACCGTGAAGTTCCGTCAGCTCCCGGATCTCGGCGATAACCTGCTCCACGGGGCGGAGCCTGATCCGGCTCCCTTCCAGGAGAGGATAGGTGCAGTAGACGCAGCCGAAGGGGCACCCCCGCTTGGTCTGCACATTGGCCATCCCCCCCTCGCGGCAGTAGCGGGAGAGGGGAAAGAGTGTCCGATCCGGCTGCCCGATATTTTTCACCGGGAGAGGCGAGAGCCAGGAGGTATCCCCTCTCATCAGGACTCCGGGGAGCCCGGCAGGAGTTTTTCCCTGTTCCAACAGCTCCAGAAGCGGGATAATGATCTCTTCCCCCTCCCCCACTACCCCCATATCGCCACCCAGGGAGTCCAACAGCTCCGCCGGCATGAGAGAGAAGCCGGAACCTCCCAGGATGATCGGCGCGACACCCGAACAGACGGCCACGGTCTCCCGGATTCCTGCCAGATAGGAGCGTGAGCCGGGCCAGGTGACGTTATCCACGTTACGCAGGGAGATGAGGATGGCAGCGGGACGGCAGCGGGCCAAGGCCTCGGCCAGCTCCTGAGCCGGTTCCCGTGCGAAACAGAGATCCATGAGCTCCAGCTCGTGACCCGCACGGGCCAGGGGGCCGGCCAGGTAGGCCAACCCGATGGGGAAGACCGGGTAGGGTGATCGCTCCCGGTTGGCCGAGACCAGGAGGAGTCTCATTCCCCCTCCAGAGAGGCGAACATCCGCTCCAGACGTCGGGCGATGAGCGGAGGAAGCTGGTAGAGGAGGGTCCCCTGCTCATCGGTGAGGACATGAACGGTGCGGCCGGTGGCGATGACCGAGCCGTCGGCGCCGATGATCCGGCAAAGGAACTCCAGGGTGGCGGTTTCGGTGCGACGGACGGTGGTCCCGATGAGCAGCTCCTCGTTGAACCGGGCCGGCCGTTTGTACTTCAGTTCAAGATTCACCACCGGCGCCCGGTAGCCGGCATCACCGATCTGTTGGGCGTTGAGCTCGAACCGTCCGGCCAGGTCGTTGCGCCCCACCTCCATCCAGGCAACATAGTGTCCGTGCCAGGCAACCTGATAGGCATCCACCTCGTTGAAGCGGACCGTAAGAGGAGTTTCAAACCAGGTCATGGCGAGTCGTTCCCTTTAAATTGGCTGTCGATCCAGCGGTTGTATTTCTTCAGAGAATCTCCCCCTCCCACTTCCAGAAAAAGGGTGGCGCCCGCTCCCCGGAGCGCCCGGTACGTCCCTTCCCACTGAACGGGGAGGAGAAGTTCCCGGTACATGAATTCGGCCAGGTCGCCGCCGCTGAGACAGCTCTGGTCAATATGGTTCATGAGCGGTACCACGGGGTCGCGATAGCGGTAGTCGGAGAAAATTTCCCTCAGTTCCCGCTCCATCTCTCCCAGAAGAGGGGTATGGAGCGGGGCATCGCAGGGAAAGGTTCTGGCGGAAAAGGCGCCGGCGAGCAGGGCCTCTGCCATGGCAGCTTCCATGGCGAGCTCTTCACCGGAGAGGAGAAAATGACGATCGGTGTTCTGATTGGCCAGATAGACCCCGTGGTTTTTCGCCAAGGCAAGCAGCGGCTCCAGTGTCAATCCCACCACGCAACCCAGGCCGTACCGCCGGGAGATCCCCATCCTGGCCATGACTCGCCCCCCTCTGCTGGTAATCTCCAGAGCCGCCTCCTCCGGCAAAGAGCCGCAAAGGGCCAGAGCCGGGTAGATCCCCATGCTGTGCTCGGCAACGATTCCCGGCGTCACACCACTCTTTTTCAGGAGGCGCGCCCCGTAAAGGCTCATGGCCACGCCGTAGATCTGGAGAGCCACATTATCCGTGCCGTCCGGGGCAAACCACTCCCCGCTCTCCGGATCGAACAGGGCATGGCTCCGGCAGAGCGCAACGATCTGTTGCCAATCATCATCCTGGGGGAGCCGTGGAGAGCGGAAGAGCGGCTGGCCGGGGAGCATGAAACATTTCATGTAAAAACCTTATCTGTCCGCCGGATGGCGCTCCGGAAACCGAAATTCATGGGGGCAAAGACCTGCACCGACCGGTGGGCCTTGAAGATCCTCCGGTACATGGAGCCGAAGGAGTAGAAGGAGCGATTGAGAAAATCATGCCCTTCCTGCAACTCCTTGGCGGTCATCCCCCTGGGCTGGAACGTGACGTGCCCCATGTCGTAATCCTCCCAGGCGTTGGAGACGATCCGCCCCTCTTCCTCCAGCCTCCGGCGCACCGCGGTCCCGGGATAGGGGGTGAGGATGGGGAAGATGGCCGACTCCAGCCGCGCCTCCTCGCAGAAACGGAGGATCCGGGGGAAAATTTCGGGGGTATCTCCGTCGCAGCCGAGCACAAAGGAGCCGAGGATACCGATGCCGTGATCACGAAACGCCCTGGCGTCGTCCAGGTAGGAGGTGGCCCGGTTGGTCACCTTCCCCATGGCCGCCAGCGTCTCCTGGTTCAGGGACTCGAAGCCGACGAACAGGCCGATGCAACCGGACTCCCCGGCTGCCCGGAGGAGTTCCGGGTCCCGACCGGTGTCGATGGGGGCGTGGGAGAGCCATTTGAACCCCATCCCCTTCATCCCGGCGAAGAGTTCCAGGGCATAGGCCCGGTTGGCCACCAGATTGTCATCCACGAAAAAGGCGAAGGAGTTCCTCTTCCGGAGTTCCGTCAGCTCGGCCAGGACATTCGCCACCGGACGGGTCCGGTATTTCCGACCGTAGAAGGCGGTAACCGAACAGAATTCACACTCAAAGGGGCAGCCGCGGGTGGTCTGGAGGGTATTGGTAAAGAGGTATCGTTTCCCCGCGAAGAGGGTGCGGCGCGCAGTGGGGATGTCGGCCATGGCCACCAGGGAGTCGGCCCGGTAAAGCGGCGCCAGCTTCCCCTGCCGGAAGTCGTTCAGCAGTCGGGGCCAGACCGTCTCCCCCTCCCCCACCACCACCGCAGCCACATGATGCAACGCCTCATCCGGAAGGACGCTGGCATGGAACCCCCCCATGACCACCGGAATCCCCCGAGCCCGAAAGGAGTCGGCGATGGCATAGGCCCGGGGCGCCTGGGGGGTCATGGCGGTGATGGCCACCAGGTCAACCGGTCCGGTCGGCGCCGATTTCTCGATGTTTTCGTCCCAAAGTGCGATCTCGAAACTATCGGGGGTCACCGCAGCCAAGGCCGCCAGAGAGAGGGAGGGGAACTTGAATCCGAGTTCTCCCCAGAGCCGCCCCTTGGGCCAGCCGGGGGCGACAAAGAGAATTCTCATTTTCTGTTTTCCGCGATATGCGCGGCCATGGTCCGGACGGACTGGAAGACTTTGCTCCCGGTGGCGGCATCAGGGACCACCACTCCATACTCTTTTTCCATGGCCACCACCAGCTGCAGGGCGTCGATGGAGTCCAGACCAAGACCTTCCCCGAAGAGCGGGGCGTCGGTGTCGATGTCAGCCGAGGTCATCCCCTCGATGCGAAGGGCGTCGATGATGAGCTGCTTGACCGGTTCTATAAGTTCTTCAGACATGGCAATTCCTTTGGATGAAGGTTAGTTGCGCCAGTAGGGGAAAAAATTGTACCACTGGTCAGGATAGCGCCGGATGTACTGTTCAAAAACCCGGAGGAGCCGTTGAGTCCCCTCCCGGATGACGGCGGCATGTTCTCCATGTTTTCCCGCAAAATAGATCGGCTCCTCCATGTAGGTGGAGTACCTCTCCCCTTCCAGCGGGACAAAGACCGGGATCACCGGCGCGCCGCTGGCCAGGGCCAGGTAGGCGGCCCCCACCGGAATATCCGTGGGACGGCCGAAGAACTCCAGAGTGAGGGAATGTGACGAGCCGTCACGCTCCCCCAGGAGAACCACGATCTCGTTACGCCGCAAAGCGTTCACCGCCTCGATGATCGCCAGGGGAGAACTGTCGCTCCGGTCCACGTAGATGATGCCGATTCCCCGCTCCCCCCGGACTTTCTCCCGCAGATCGTTTACCGCTTCATCGGGTTCCCGGAAGGTCATGACGTTGAGCTTGTACCCCATTTCGGCCAGCCCCAGCCCCCCCAGTTCCCAGTTCCCCAGGTGGGGTGAAACCAGGATGGCCCCGGTGCCGGCGGCCAGGGCCTCATCCAGGGGGTGGCTGTCGGAGCGGTGGCCGATGAGGGCGAAGAGCTTGTCTCCCCGCAACCGGATCATCAGCATGACGTCGGTCCAGTTCCGGGAGTACTTGTAAAAAGCGCTCAAGACGAGCCGCTCCACATGCCGTTGCCCGGTAACGGTCCGGAGGTTCTCCCGCATCCCCCGCCGCTGCATGGGGACGAAGAGGTAAACCAGCCACCCGGTGAGGAGAGCGAAGAAGGGGAAGAGCCGCCGCGGCATCAGGAGAGTAAACAAATTAATAAAAAACAGGCTCAGACCGTTGTAAAGGGTCATGGGCGTGAGGTGCGGCTGCCCCCCTCCTTCCAGACCTCATCGGCGATCTCGCCATATTGTCGGGCGTACTCATCCATCTGCGGCGCCAGGTCGGTGAAAAGCGCTTCGGCGCCGCCGTGGGTGGGATAGACCCCCTCCATGCCGAGAAATTCCCGGCCGTTTTCGGGATGATCGATGAGCATGCAGGGACGGAGGAGATTGTCGTTGTCTCCCTGCTTTTCCCGAATCCGGGTGAACAGGGGTGAGCGCAGCGCCTCCTTCAGCGTGGTCTTACGGATGTTGTCCACCGCCATGTGGCAGAAGACGCAGGGCTCGATGTCGCCGTTGGCGTTGATATGGAAATACTTGCGCCCCCCGGCGATGCAGCCGCTGATGAGAGGTCCGTCATTCCAGAAATCCACGAAGAGCATCGGCTTGGTTTCACGGAATTCGGCTATGCGACTCCGGAGCAGATCCCGCTGCTCCGGAGTCGCCATAAGCTCCAGGTCAGGCTCCCGCCCCACCGGCACATACGTGAAGAGCCAGAGGGCATAGACCCCCTTCTCCAGGAGAAAGTCCATGTACCGGCCGTCGGTGATGATATGATTGTTCCTGCTGGTCTGGGTGAAGGAGCCGCAGTAAGTGAGCCCCCCCTCCCGAAGGAGGTCCATGGCCCGCATCACCTTCTGAAAATGCCCGGCACCACGCCGCTCATCGGTTTCCGCCTCGTACCCTTCCAGCGAAAAGGCGGGCATGACATTCCCCACCTCTTTCAGTTGCTCCACCACCTGCTCGTCGATGAGCCCGCCGTGGGTGAAGACCAGGAAGGCCATGTCCGAATGTTTCCGGAAGATGTCGAAGAGATCTTTCTTGAAGAACGGCTCCCCCCCGGAGATGACCGCAAAATAGACCCCCATCTCCTTCATCTGGGTGAGGATGGAATCCACCTCATCGTTGGTCAACTCCAGCCCCTTCTCGTAGTCGCCGGCGTAGCAACCATAGCAGGAGAGGTTGCACTTCATAGTCAGGCTGATGACCACAGTGGAAGGGGGGTAGTATCCCTCCCGCTCCTGCCAGGCCTTGCGCTTGTTGGTGCCGGAGAGGAGGTGGTTCACCGTCAGGTTGGTGATCCATTTGTCCCGCTGGTTGGGGTGCACGTCCCGCAGTATCCGTCGGGGGAATTCCATGGCAGGGTGGTTTTCCCGGATGAGTCGCCGTATCCACCGGATCTTTTCCTTATAGGACTCCTTGCGGGGAATCAGCTCCATGAGATGGGTCATCCTGGCCAGGTTTTCCGTGGAACAGGAGCCCGCCAGGGAAAGGAGAAGGGAAACGATCTTTTCAGTGGAATAATTTTTCAGGCTTTGCAGCATGGGGTCACACTCTCGTAACTACTCAGGTATTGAGGCTGAAGACTGAAGGCTGAAGGTTAACCCCATCTCGTATAAGTCGCCTTTATTGATCTTGCAGAGATTTTCCTAATAGTCTTCAGCCTTCAACCTGAGTGATTACACTCTCTCAATAGTACCGCAGAAACGTCATGCAGATATTCCAGGTGTCCCGCACCGGGCGGAAATGGCTGGTGGAACGGCCGTCAGCCACCAGGGCCGCCACCGGCAGGGAGGCGATGCGAAAGCCGCCACGCCAGGCTTTCATGAGGATTTCCATCTCCAGATCGTACCCCACAGCGTCCAACTCCAAATCCCGGAGGAGCCGGGAAGAGTAGTAGCGAAAACCGGACTGGCTGTCGGTGATCTCGAAGCCGGTCTTTTTCCTCATGCACCAGACACCGAACTGGTTCCACCAGCTCCGTAATCCCGCCATCTGGTGAAACTGGACCGAACGGGAGGCAATGAGGATGTCCACCTCGTCCCGGCGGGCTGTGGCGGCCAGGAGCGCAATGGCCGAGGGGTCATGCTGACCATCGGCGTCCAGGGTAACTCCCCCCGTGAAGCCGTGCAGGAGCATCCAGTCAAAGCCGCTCCTGAGAGCGCACCCTTTCCCCCGATTCCGGTCATGGCGGATCAGGTTCACCGGAAGCCCTGCCACCGATTGGGCGGTGGCGTCGGTGGAGCCGTCATCCACCACCAAGAGCGGCGCCCCACAGCGAAGCGCCTCTGCCGCTACGGCGTAAAGGGTTGAAGAGGCATTGTATGCCGGGATGATGATGCAGTATCCCACAGATCAGTCAGACGCTCCAGAGTTGTGAAACGATAGCACGACAGGAGCGGCTTCAATCGCTCCGCCACCGAACGGCGGGGACCGTAGACGATAAACTCCCTGAAGGGGGTGAGCTTCACCCTGGGGCCATCCGGCTCCATCTCCCGAGGGTGAATAAAAAGGACCGCCGGAGAACCACCTTGGTTCAGCCTCCTGATGCTCCCGGTCACAAGGGAGCGCGGAAAGAACCGAAACCCCCACCCGCCACCGGTGGGGAGGTTAATGCCGGGAAACGGCGTGACCAGTGGTGGAAATTCCAGCAGGCCTCCGGCGATCTCATGGGGTACCCGCAATCCGCGCCGGTTCCCCACAAAAGGGAGCGGAGTAAGGCTGGAGTCGTACCGATACCCCTCTTCCAGAAGTATCCGGAAGGCCCAGGGGGTGGCTGCTCCCAGAGACCACTGGGGTGCACGGAAACCGATGGGGCGTCTGCCGGTCTGAGCTTCAAGGAGGTCACCGGTACGCCGCAACTCTTTGCGGAACTCCTCGGGCTCCAGGGTCGTAACCAGCCGGTGAGACCAGCCGTGGGAGGCAATTTCATGCCCTGCGCCCGCAATAAGCGGCGCCAGAGAGGGCTCTTCTTCCGCCACGCAACCGAGCAGAAAAAATGTTCCCTTGATGCCTGCTTCATCCAGAAGTGCCAGGATCTGCCGGGTATTATTCAGAACCCGGCGGACTCTTCCCGAAACTTCCGGTAGCGTCTCGGGACCGCAGAGATGATACCACTCTTCCACATCGATGGTCAGGGCGTTTTCCATATCTCCCACGTTCCGGAAGATCCGTAAACGAAACAAAAAACTTACATTATTTGAATCTATCCTGTCAATTCATTTGATGCCCTGCCCCCCTGGCACTGCTGGGCAACGGGGCGCTCCAGGCGCGGTCCGCGGGAGTACGGAACGAATCTATTGAATGGGATCGACGCTGGTCGGGGAGGTCAGGCAAAGAGAAATGACTCGATGGGGTTAACCGGGAGAATCTGATAAAAATCAGTTCCCTGAAAGAGTTACGGGTGACGCGGCACCGGTTTTCTTTAGCTGTCTCTTTTTGGTTTTCAGAACCTTACCCTTCTTGTGTGCCTTGTTTGATGTACCGGCTTTTTTAGCATTGCTTACCCTGGCGGCTTTACCGGTTTTGTTGATTTTGCCTTTTTTTAACGACTTGCCGCTTTTATTCGCCTTCACAGCCTTTACTGTTTTTTTAGCCTTATCAGTTTTCCTGGCTTTTTTTACTTTTTGTGATTTCTTGGCCTGTTCTGATTTTTTTGCTTTGGCGGTCCTGGAGAGTTTCCCGGTTTTTTTCGCTTTCCTGGGCTTGTGTGCTTTTGATTTATTTCTGACGACTCCGTTTTTTTCTTTCTTTACCTCAGCTGCAACCTGCGCAGGGGGTGACGCTGCGCCAGGACCGGGAGTTGCCGTGGGGACAGGATTACGTGGGGGAAGAGGAGCGGTACCCGGCGCGTGAGATATTGCCGAAGATGAAACAGAGGGAGGAGCAATAGGTGCCCCATGTGCAGGGAGCATCTCTGTGGCGCAGACAACACCAACGAAAGAGAGTACCGCAAGAGCGGCGACCGTGGAGGAGAGCATGTTGTTCATGTAGTACACCTTGTCCGGGATTGTACCGCGAGGTAAGGAGGGCAGGAGTGCGCTCAGAGTCAAGCAGTCAAATTAATTATGGTTTTCTTCATCTGCTCCTCCAGTGGAGAAGCCTTGACATTGGGCCTGTAGTTACCGGGAGTAAGAAGCAGATCAAACGCTTTATCAGATATATCCACCGTATCTGATATGCGCGGCATGGCGCTCCCTTTGACCTCAGGCATGGCAGTGGAACCGGAGGCCCTGACAGAGTCAACCTGATTGACACCATACGCAGCCAATGCCCGCATGGACGAGATATCGCTGATTCCTGACAACATTAAATCTCCCCTTATCAAGATCATATCGACCGCTGAAGAATAAACTTGAGGAGTTCAGCTGCTTTTTACAAAAACTCGCAACGACTCAGCAGATAGGGCCGCAAAAAACCGCACCCAACAGCTGAATAGTTTTGTATACTCCTTCGGAACTCTCACCGGATGACCTCCCGAAAGGAAATGAGGATGAACAACAAGAGCCCGATCATAGAAAAAATCAAAAAGCTGTTGGCCCTTGCCAACTCCAGCAATGAACACGAAGCGGCCCTTGCCGCATCCCATGCTCAACGCCTGTTGTCGGAACATAATCTGGCAATGGTTGATATCGAAGCCGCCCATAAACCGGACAAGGCCGACACGGTGGAGATGAACATATCGAAAACCCTGCCTAAATGGTTGCGTCATCTGAGTGCCGGCGTCAGTACCGCTTTCGACTGTCAGGCAGTTCACCATCCCGCCACCGGTAAAATGTCATTCATCGGCGTCGGTGCAGACGTTCAGATTGCACTCTACACCTTTGCCTATCTCGACAGGACGGTGAGAAAGCTCTGCAGCTGTTACATGAAACAGCATGTCACTGCAACCATGGCAAACCGCCACCGGGAGTTACATCGGCAATCCTATTATCTGGGGGCGGTATCAACAATCATTACCCGCTTGCGAGCACAAAAAGTGGAAACTCCCATAACCACCGGAGCACTGGTGGTGGTAAAAGAAGGATTGATCCGACAGGCCATGCACGAATTCGGCGAACTGAGGAGTGTAAGGAGCCGAAAGAGTTACATCAACGGAGAGGCCTACACCAAGGGTCAGTCTGATGGCAAGCAGATAGGGATCCACCACGGCATCGGCGCCGAAGGGAAGCCGCAGAAGATCATCGGCCACTGACCAGACGTTCACGACAAACTGATCGAGAAAGACGCATCCATCCTTTACGAGGTGACCCATGGCCCCCAGGAAGCAACTCTATCAATTCAAAATTACCCTCAAAGATACCAAAACCCCTATCTGGCGAAAGATACCGGTCTCGAACAGTTATACCTTCTGGGATCTGCATGTTGCAATACAGGATGCCATGGGGTGGCAGGATTATCACCTGCACGAGTTTCACATCAAAGATCTCAGCGGCAAAAAGATCTTTATCGGTATTCCCAACGATGATGACGACATGGACGATTTTATGGCCCCCTATAAAGTTCTCCCCGGATGGAAACATAAGCTATCCAAGTTTATCAGCATAACGGAACCATCCTTTCTGTACATCTACGATTTTGGAGACGACTGGCATCATACGATAAAGCTGGAAAAAGTTCTTCCTGCCGAGGAGGGGGTAACATATCCACGTTGTATTGGAGGAAAGAGAAACAGTCCTCCTGAAGATTGTGGTGGCCCCTGGGGGTATGAAAATCTATTGGAAGTTTTGTCCGACCCTGAGCATGCAGAATATGAAGAGATGAAGGAGTGGGCTGATTCCATGAAAGGGGGGCTGTTCGAACCGGAAGCATTCAATCCGAAGGAGGTGCTGTTCGATACCCCTCAGGAACGGTTTGAGATAGCATTCAGTTAAAAGCCGGGGAGCTTTTCATGGAGGAGAACATGAACTACGAAAATCGTCTGGCCGACAACGACAAACTCCAGGAGATTATACGAGCACACCGACCGCTCGATGCCTATGAAGTCATGCAACTGAAGGAGTATTATCGCATCGGCTTGACCTACTCCAGTAACGCCCTTGAAGGGAACAGCCTTACCGAGAGCGAAACCAAGGCGGTTCTGGAAGACGGAATCACTATCGGCGGGAAACCTCTCAAAGACCATTTTGAGGCTATCGGTCATAGTGACGCTTTCGACCTGCTCTACAAACTGGCGGAGAGCCGGGAAATCACGGAAAACGATATTCTCGGATTGCACCGATTATTCTATTACCGAATTGACACTGATTCCGCCGGGAAGTACCGGGAGCGCAACGTCATTATCACCGGAACCGACTTCACCCCGCCGACTCCAACTGAAATTCCGCCTGCCATGCAGGAGTTTATCGGCAGGTTTCCTTCACTGCGGCAGCTTCATCCGATAGAATATGCCGCCATGCTGCACCTGAATCTGGTGACTATCCACCCGTTCATTGACGGCAATGGCAGAACGGCGCGGTTGCTGATGAATCTTGCACTGCTGCAGGCAGGATTCCCCATCACCATCATTCCCCCAATTATCCGGGGGGACTATATCTCTGCCTTGCGGGATTCCAACAAGGGGAACGACAAACCGTTTTTCAACTTCATCACCTGTTGTGTCTGGGAAAGCCAGAAAGAATATCTGCGAATGCTGAAGAGCCTGGACAGGGAGTAACATACTGTAAAATAGCGGGTAATATTAATCGGCCACAGGAACACGGTAAAACTTCCAGGAGTTCCAGCTGTTCCGGGCCGGTGGTTGTCTGCAACGTGGGATCATATGACATCATAGAATTACATATAAATTGACAACATCTTGATGGTGCTATAAAAACAGATTGTATTAATTTATCTATTCATTAACAGGTCAGTCCACACAATCCCCGCAGCCGCGGAACAACTATTCGGACATAAAAAACCCATGCAAAACCATTCGGAAATAGCTGAGTTTCTCTGGAAGATTGCCGACCTTATCAAGGATGATTACGACGCCAAGGATTATGAAGACGTCATCCTCCCCTTCACCCTGTTGCGGCGTCTCGACTGCGTACTGCTTCCTACCCGGCAGGTGGTGCGTGACGCGGGTGAGAAGTACAAGAGCGCCCCGACGCAGACACGAGACAAGCTGTTGATGAAGGCCGCCGGTCAGCGGTTCTACAACACCTCCGAATATTCCCTGGATGAGTTGATCAAACGACCAGCCGATCTTGCCCAGAACTTCGGCGCCTACCTGGACGGCTTTTCCACCAACGTCAAGGATATCCTCTACAACTTCTCCGGCGGCATCGAGAAAGGACTGAGTCCTATCTACGAAACCCTGCACCGAAAGCGGCTGGCGCTGAAGATTACCCAATCATTCTCCGATATCGACCTCTCGCCGGAGAACGTGGACAACCATGGCATGGGAACCATCTTCGAATACCTTATCCGAAAGTTCAAGGAAGCCAGCAACGACGCCGCCGGTCAGTTTTACACCCCACGCGATATCATCCGGCTGATGGTCAAGCTGATGTTTGAGCCGGACCGGGCAAAGCTGGCCAAGGAAAGTCTGGTGGGGATCTACGACCCCGCCTGCGGCACCGGCGGCATGCTCACCATCGCCAAGGAGTACCTGCTGGCCGGCGTCAACTCCGGCCTGGAAGTTTACCTTTACGGCCAGGAGTTGAACGAAAAAGCTTACGCCATCTGCAAGGCGGACATGCTGATGAAGGGGGAAGA
>CAIUWK010000005.1 GCA_903902855.1 uncultured Geobacter sp.
ATACTCAAACTGTGTCGCCGTGTCAACTTCTTTTTTTGCGTCGTGAATCTTTTTTTCTCAGCGGCACTGCGTTCTTTCTGTTTCCCTTGACGGGATCCGCAAACTACCTCTTCTGCGCCGCCCTGTCAACTTCTTTTTTCGATCTGCTGCGGACTCATTATCACTCTACTCTTGTCACGGCCAGGATCAGCTCCCCTGGGGGGAGAGGCAGGGTTAAGGTCTAAGTTGAGGTGTTGGCATATCCCCGACCTTGACCATAACCCTGGCCCCCTCTTTACTTCTATTCCTCTGCTACCGGCTCATCCTGAGGAACGGCCATGTCTTCGGCTGCTCCGATGTATTGAAGGTAGATGCGAACGTCAATGGTGTATTCACCGCCGATCAAGGCTCCGATCTCCTCCTTGATCTTGTTGGCTCGGTTTGTCCTGTCTCTCTGACGCGGTTCGTTGAGCCCCGCATAGATAAGGATATGGAGATTCTTTCCCACGTCGCGACGACTGGCCGCAATGAAGTGCAAAGAGATCTGCTCGGCCTCAAGCAGCGCCATGTTCCCGCCGGGTACCTGAAGGACCCCTGCGACTATCCCGGGAAGGTTTGCCTGAAGCTGGTCAAGTGCGGCATCCGATACTATTTCCTGATGAAAGATCAATGTTTGCAGCATGGTTACATCTCCTTGGTCTGAATTTCCGGCAACAGGCTCACTGGAATTCGATGAGGGCCTGGCCGCTTTTTACCGCCTCTCCCGGCGTAGCCAGGATCTTCTTTACAATACCCGCCGTATGGGCGGTGATATTGGTCTCCATCTTCATGGCCTCCAGAACGACCAGCAGGTCGTCGACCTGAAGTTTCTGTCCCACCTGGACGTTTACCCGCTGCACGACCCCGGCAATGGGGCTGCGGCAGACCTTGTCGTCGGCGAGACCGTCCGCAACGGGGGTCACCGCCGCGGGTTGAAGTGGCGAAACCATGACCGGCTTCGACTGGATGGTGGAGGTCGGCTCCGGGAACGAAGCCGGCATACGGAGTTCCTCTCCTTCCACCACTTCCACATCTACCACATATTTTTTCCCGTCTATGGTCAGGGTCAACTGCACGGCACGACTCCTTTCAACTATTTGGTGGTGCTGAAGGTGTGGGACGACTGGATGGAAACGCGCCCCAGCTGGGACCAGGCGCTCTGCCCCTGATCGTTAATGAAACGGGCCCGGCGAATCCGGACGTTTTTTCCCAGATATGCGGCGATGGCTGCCGACATGACAATCAAAAGTTCCGGGGTTATTTCCGACTCAGACATGGTTTCTCCCATGGTTACAGCGTTACAGGGGTATCAGACCATGTTTCTTCTGGGGCCTGAATTCCCGTTTGGAGTGAAGTATGTCCAGTGCCATGGCCAGATAGCGGCGCGTTTCCGCAGGCTCGATGATGTCATCCACCTGGAAACGAGCAGCCGCGGCGTAGGGGGTGGCAAAGGTTTCCCGGTACTCCCGGATAAGTTCCTGCCGGCGCCCCTTGGGATCGTCAGCACTCTTGATCTCGTTTCTGAAGATGACGTCCACGGCCCCTTCGGCTCCCATGACCGCGATCTCCGCCATGGGCCAGGAGATGACCCGATCGGCGTCCAGATCCTTGCCGCACATGGCCAGGTAAGCGCCACCATAGGCCTTCCGGAGGACCACCGTGAGTTTGGGAACGGTGGCGGCGGAGTAGGCAAAGAGCATCTTGGCGCCATGGCGAATAATTCCGCCGTACTCCTGCTGAACTCCGGGGAGAAAGCCGGGAACATCCACAAAGGTGATGAGCGGGATATTGAAGGCATTGCAGAAACGGATGAAACGGGCGGCCTTGTCCGAAGCGTTGATGTCAAGCACCCCGGCCATGACACAGGGCTGGTTAGCCACGATACCCACCGGTCGCCCCTGGAGTCGGGCAAAACCGATGACGATGTTGGGGGCGAAGGAGGGCTGCACCTCCATGAAGTCCCCCTTATCCATAACATGGCCGATGACCTCCCGAACGTCGTAGCTCTGTTTCGGGTCCAGGGGAACCACGGAGTTAAGCCGCTTGTCCGGAAGGATGACCTCGTCCGCCTCCCACTGGGGAGGATCCTCCAGGTTGTTGGTGGGAAGAAAGGAGAGAAGCCGCTTGCAGATGTTGATGGCGTCCAGATCGTCCTCGGCAATGAAATGAACCACCCCCGAGATATTCATCTGGGTCGCCGGACCTCCCAGCTCCTCCGCGGTCACCTCTTCGCCGGTCACCGCCTTGATGACCGCAGGGCCGGTGATGAACATCCGGGCCGCCCGGGTCTGGATTATGAAGTCGGTGAGGGCCGGGCTGTAGACCGCCCCCCCTGCGCAGGGTCCGCAGATGAGAGAGATCTGCGGCACCACCCCGGAGAGCATGACGTTCTGGTGGAAGACCTTGCCGTAGCCGGAGAGACTGTCGATCCCTTCCTGAATCCGGGCCCCCCCCGAGTCGTTGATGAAGACGAAAGGAGAACCGGTCTTCAGTGACGCCTGCATCACCTGTACGATCTTGGCGCAATGGACCTCGCCGGCCGCTCCCCCACCCACGGTGAAGTCCTGGCTGGCAAGATGCACCAGCCTGCCGTTGACGGTGCCACCGCCGGTGACCACCCCCTCAGCCGGCATCTCCTTATCCGCCATGCCGAAGAGAGAACAGCGATGTTTGGCAAAGAGCCCCGCCTCCTGAAAACTGTCCTGATCAAGGAGGGCTCCCACCCGCTCCCGGGCGCTGAGACTTCCCGAATCGTGCTGCCGATCCAGCCGATCCTGCCCCCCCCCTAACAGCAACTCTTCCTTCCGCTGGTTCAACTCCTGTACTATCTCGTCTATATTCATCGCTAACCGCCTTATATGCGTTGCACTGCCTACTCTTGAATTCGGTTCCTGAGCGGAATCGAAGGGTTACTGGTACGGCGCCACCGTCACCTTGTGCTGGCGACCGCTGACGGTGACCGAGTAGGTGATGGGGCCGGTAATGGCTCCCTGATGACCTTCCACCGGCTGGGTTTCCGACTCCCCGGTGACCGGATCTTTCCCCAGGTTGCGCGGTCCTTCGTGGCGTCCCGCAAAGAATTTCGGGGCCACCTGGGGGAACATGGCATAACTCAGGACATCTTCGTCCGTGCCGTTACAGCCGGTGAGCGCCAGGGCCTCGGCCCGGAGCTTGTCCCACTCCGGCCGGAGGAGGTCCGCCGGTCGGCAGGTAATCGGCTCCTTCCGGGCATGGTCGTGGGCCATTTTCACTACGTCCGGATTTTTTTCGCCGGGTACGGCGCCGTAGTAGCCGAGCATGAGGTCGGCAAATTCGCCGGTGAGAACCTTGTAGCGCCCCATGAGGACATTGAGTACCGCCTGGGTGCCGACGATCTGGCTGCTGGGGGTAACCAGAGGCACATACCCGGTGTCCTTGCGGACCAGGGGGATCTCTTCCAGCACCTCTTTCATCCGGTCACCGGCCCCCTGCTGCTTGAGCTGGCTCTCCATGTTGGAGAGCATCCCGCCGGGGATCTGGCTCTTGAAGATCTCCGTCTCCACGCCGGTTACCTGGGAGAGGAACTCGCTGTAACGCCCCAGCATGGCCATGAAATGGTTCTTCACCCGCAGGACCCGCTCCAGATTCACCCTGCTGCCGAACCCCGTCCCCTCCAACATCTCAATGAAGCTCTCCGTGGGGTTATGCCCCGGTCCAAGGCTCATGGAACTGATGGCGGTATCCACGCAATCAACCCCCGCCTCAACCGCCTTCATCAGGCTGACCAGGGTGACGCCGGTGGTGGCATGCACGTGCAGATGAACCCGCAACTCCGGGCCGCAGGCCTCCTTGATCCCGGTTACCAGGTCAAAGGCTGCCTGGGGTTTGATGAGAGCGGCCATGTCCTTGATACAGAGGGAGTCGATCCCCATATCCTGGAGTCTTCGGGCCTGATCCACAAAGAGCGCGGTGGTATGAATGGGGCTGACCGTATAGGAGATGGTCCCTTGGGCATGGCCGCCGGCCTTTTTCACGGCCCGCACCGAGGTCTCGATATTACGCAGGTCGTTGAGGGCGTCGAAGATCCGGAAGACGTCTATGCCGTTCTCCGCGGACTTATGACAGAACCGCTCCACCACCTCATCCTGATAGTGGCGATAACCCAGGAGATTCTGCCCCCGCAGCAACATCTGCAGCGGAGTCTTAGGCATGAGCTGCTTGAAGGTACGGAGCCGCTCCCACGGATCCTCGTTCAGGTAGCGGATGCAGGAGTCGTAGGTGGCCCCACCCCAGCACTCCAGCGACCAGTAGCCCGCCTCATCCAGATCCGCACAGGCGCCGACCATGTCGTCGATCCCCAACCGGGTGGCAATCAGACTCTGGTGGGCGTCCCGCAGGGCAAGCTCGGTAATATCTATGATTCGATCCATGGTTACTCCACTCTCAGCTGACTGGGACAGATATATCAAACGATCGTATTGTATACATCCAGGAGAGCATAGAGCGCAAGAAATTTAATAGAGACCGATGATGGCTGCGGAATGAATTGACACTCCCCCATGCTGCTGCTACATCTATTCGCGATGACTCAACCCTCCGAAAAAAGGAGTCCGCGCCATGCGGTTCAATCTGATCTCCAAGCTGACCCTCGCCACCGGGGTCATCCTCGTAGTGTCCATGGCCTGTTTTACCTGGCTTAATATCGGCAACCTGAAGCGGCTACTCCTGGAGGAGACCGTCACCAGCGTGGATAATCTCAGCGAGACCATTGTCCGGACCACCCATTATCAGATGCTGGATAATGATCTCCCCCGGGCCTTTCAGATGATCAGCGAGGCAGGGAGTCAGAAAGGGATTGTCCGAATCAGGATGATCTCCAAGGACGGAAGAATCGTCTTTTCCACGAAAAAAGGCGAAATCGGCACCCTGGTGGACAAGAAGGCCGCGGCCTGCAACATGTGCCATACCGGCTCCAAGCCGCTCCTGCATACCTCGTCCATGCACCGGAGCCGGATTTTCACCGCCGAAAACGGTGCGGAGGTTCTGGGGATGGCCAAGGGGATCTATAATGAGCCCAAATGCTCGGCAGCCGCCTGCCACTTCCACCCCTCCTCAGCCCGCATCCTGGGGGTCCTGGACGTCATCGTCTCCCTGGACGCCATGAACGCCCAACTTACCGAGTACCGGAACAAGATCATCCTCTACACGTTCATCCTTCTGGCTCTCCTGGCTCTCTGCCTCACCTTCTTCATGGTAAGAGTGGTCATTATGCCGCTACGCCAGTTGCTGGCCCATACTGAGAAGATCGCCGAAGGTGACCTGGAGAGCAGCGTGGCCGTGCAGTCGGGGGATGAACTGGGGGATCTGGCCCACTCTTTCAACGCCATGACCGTCACTCTCCGGCAGGCCCGGGGAGAGCTGGAGGAGTGGGGGCACACCCTTGAGGTTAAGGTGGAGGAACGGACCCGGGAACTGAAACAGATGCAGGCCCAACTCATCCGCTCGGAAAAACTCGCCTCCCAGGGGGAGCTGGTGGCCGGTATCGCCCATGAGATCAACAACCCCCTCACCGGCATCCTGGTCTACGCGTCGCTCATCTCCAGCGATCCGAAACTGGACCCGGAGCTCAAGCCGGACCTGGAGACCATCGTCCGGGAGACCCAGCGTTGCGCCTCCATCGTCAAGGGGCTCCTGGACTTCTCCCGGGAGACTCCTCTGCAGAAGAAGCCGCTGGCTCTGGAAGGGGTCATGGAAGAGGCTCTCAATCTCGTGGTGCATCAGACTCTCTTCCACGACATCGTTATCACCAAACGCTATGCTGCCGGCCTCCCTCAGGTGATGGCCGATCATAATCAGATCGAGCAGGTCTTCATCAATCTCCTCCTCAATGCCGGCCAGGCCATGACCGGCAACGGGGAGTTGGTCATCACCATCGACCTGCTCCCCGGCGGCGCCTCGCTCTTCGCCTCCATCCGGGATACCGGTTGCGGCATCCCGGAAGAGCATCTCGTCAAGATCTTCGACCCGTTTTTCACCACCAAGGATCAAAAGGGGACCGGCCTGGGTCTGTCGGTCTCCTTCGGCATCATCGCCCATCATGGCGGCAAGATCGGGGTGGAGAGCAGCGTGGGGCACGGGACAACCTTTACGGTCATCCTGCCGCTGCCGGAAGAGGAGTAAGCGCTACTCCTCCGGATCATCCACCTCCGCAAGGGCCGAGAGCCGTAGCTCCAGCCCGGCCACCCGCTGTTCCAGGAGTTCGTACTCCTCCCTGGTCACCATTCCCGCGGCCCGTATGGCTTTTTTGACTTCGTTCTCCGCGGAGTCGGCAAGAGTATTCTTCCCCTGCTGGGCCATCCCCTGGAGTTTCTCCAGCAGCACCCTCCCTTCATCCTCGCTGAGGCGGTACTTTTCCCGCAACTCCGCCAGCAACTCCTCTCCTCTGGTTTTGGAGAGGGCCAGCGCCCCCAGCCCCGACAGCATCATCTTCTCCAGCAAATCCACCATGATCGTCTCCTTTTCCATCTCCGGGTTCGGGCAAGTTCGGGCGAGGCAAGCCTCGCCCCTACGATTCACCATTCACGATTCACCATTCACCTATTCACGTTTCACCATTCACCGCCTCTCAGATCTCCAGCGACCACTCCCCATGAAGCAGCCGCTCCCCCCGTTCCAGGAAGGGGATGGCACAGAGCCCCCCTTCCCCCACCGTAACCTTCACCGACCGGAGAAAGGAGAGATTCCGTAATCGCTCCGGACCCAGGGTGGCCAGGAGAATGGTCTGTGCCATGAGTGCGGCATCCCGCTCCCCTCTCCCGATGGCCATGAGTCGGGAAGGAAAGCCCCTTCTGCTCGTCAGCACCGGTGATCGAAGCGTCAGGAGTCGTCCGGCCCGGAGCAGAAGATGGGGGGGCATCCCGGCAACCGCAGGGATGAAGAGAAGCGGCGGCATCCCCTGACGCTCCGGCTCAAGGCGGTTGCTGTTTCCCGTCAATCTTCGGTACTCCCCGAGCGTCGTGACCTCACCCCCCGCTGTGGTTACCCGGAAGGGAAAAAGCCAGAAGCTGACATGGACGCTCCCCTCTCCCGCCAAGAGCCGGAGTTCCCGCCGGACCAGCGCCTCCTCACGGGGCTCCCAGAGGAGAGCACACTCCCCGCAGGGAAAGATGACGCTCCCCTCCTCTGCGGGGAGTCGTGCGCCGCAGTCAGGACAGATGAGCGGAATGACCCGGAGATCCGGTTCCCTAGCCATGCTCCACCTCCTTTCCCGGAACGACCAGGAGAAAAAAATGGCGGGCGATCCCTGCCGATGAAACCTCCCCACGAGAGGCCAGCCACCCCAGGAAGAGAGCGGTCAGGACGATACCCGCGGTCACCTGCAAGGAAAAGGCAAAGAGCAGGAGTGTCACCGTGGCCAGAGGCGAGGCGAGCCGGACCGTTGCCCGGCCGGGAAACCTCCCCTTGAGGAGTCGGCCGTTAACGGCGTCCACCATAACCGGATAGAGCCGCTCATCCCGGAGAAATCCCAGCTTCCAGACCGGGTAATAGATCAGCGCCAACTGTTCGCCGGAGAGCTCCAGCCGCTCTTCATGACGCACGGTTTCTTTGGGGAGGGAGCGCTCCCGCAGCAGCCCCATGGCCTCCCGACGGATCTGCTCCGCCTCCTTGGTGGGGTCGAAGACGATTCCCCGCCGGGCCAGTCGCTCAAAGGAGACCCCTTTCAGCGCCAGGACCGAACTGACCGTGGCGATGCCGGCCAAACCGTAGGGAGAGAGGTCGCAGGCCGGAGAGCTGTACTCCACCGGCAGTGCCAGGATCTCGCTCTGCTGCTCCGGCAATCCCTTCTGCTCACGCCGACGGGTCATCCCCTGCTCATCAAGATACTCCTCCTCTATGACCGTCTCCCGCTCCAGCCACCGCCACCCCACGGCTATACCCCGCAGTCGCCAGAAGGGGAGAAAACAGAGCTCCCCCCCCTGGAAGCGAAGCCGGCTCGCCACGGCGTCATCAACACCGGCCGTGGCAAGAAAGCGTCGGGCCGCACTCCGGGCACCGGCCAGATCCAGCGTCTCCTCCAGGTAGTAGCGGGTGATACCGGCACTGCCGGTTACCGCCAGGGCTGTCCGGCAGGCGCCGCAGAGCGTTGTCAGGGAACCTTCCCGGAAATTCAGGGGGCCGCCGCACTGGGGGCAGCCGATGCCGCCGAACTCCGCCGCCGCCATCAGCACTCCCTCCTGAGAATGGCGTAACCCAGGGGCCAGGCGGCCAGAGCGGTGAGGAGAAAGGCCACTCCCCGCCACTCCGGTGGGCGAATGGCCAGAGCCTCCATCACGAGAACTAGGATGTAGAGCCCCACCATGAGGAGATGGCCACGGGGAATCACGATCATTATTCCGGGAGGAAGGGTTCCGGCATAGACTTTACGATCCATGCCGGAGACCAACGCCTGGAAGGGAGCCCCCTGTGACGTATAGGAGAGGAGATAGAGGGGGAGGTGAACGAGGAAGCGCCGGGTGATGGCGCCGGCAACCCCCTGCTCGGCATGCGCCAGGGGGATTTCCGGTGGGGCAACCTCTTCACCGGAAAGAGGGAATTGGAGGTCGACACCGGGAAGGGTCACCGTCGCAACCTCCGGGACGAGTGGCGGGATCGCCGGGATCATCCGAGTGACACCACTCTCCAGGGTGAAGCACCAGAAGGGGATCAGCAGGAACTCCACCCCCCCCTTCTCCGGAGAGCTCTCCACCCGATTCCGCTCCAGGTGATCGGCCAGGGCGCTCCAGGCAAGACGGTCATCCCGCCGGTGAGAGCAGACATACTGCCGGATACCCTGCTCCCCCTGGAGGACGTAGGAGGAGCCGCAGTAGTCGCAGCGGTAAAACCGACTCTCGGTGAGCGCCGTTTCCGGTGCGCCGCAGTGGGGGCATGCCACCTGCACGGCTTATCCTCCGGCCGGAGCGCCGCAGACGGCACAGAAGCGGCTCCCGGCAGCCAGAGGAGCAGCACAGCCGGAGCAGAGAGTCCCGGAGGGAAGCTGTTTTCCGCAGAGTGGGCAGAATCGGGCACCACGGGGAGCAGCTCCCCCGCAGGAGGGACAGCGGAGGGTGGCGATTTCTTTGCCGCAACCGGGGCAGAAACGGGCATCCGCCGGCAGGGGGAGGCGACACTCCGGGCAAGCTGCCGCCGATGACCCGGTGTCCCGTCCCTTGGCGGCGATCATGCCGGGGATCATCATCCCCAGACCCGCTCCCACTCCCATCCCCATTCCTGCCGCCGCCTCTCCCCCGCCGCTGCCGCCGGCCGCCTTCTCCATGCTGACGGCGGCCTTGTATCTCACATATCGATCCATGTCGTTGCCGATGGCGTTGAGGGAGCTTCGCTCGTCAATGGTTTTCTGCACCTCCGGCGGTGGAGTGATAGCGTTGATATAGAGGTCGATGAGTTCCATGCCGTACTTGTGGCAATCTTCCGCCAAACGCCCCTTCAGTGCCAGGGCGATCTCATCGTAGCGTGCCGGAAGCTGGAGGATCGTCTCCAGGCTCTCCCCCAGGAGGTCGTTGAGCCGGGAAACCGTGACATTTCTCAGATACTCCTCGATCTCCGCCGTGGTGAAGAGTCCCCGGGTCCCCACCAGGTTGTTCACCAGGAGGAGCGGGTCCATGATCCGGAAGGTGTAATTGCCGAATGCCCGAAGCCGGATCATCCCCAACTCTTGATCCCGGAACGCCACCGGTTCGGTGGTCCCCCACTTGAGGGAGGTGAAGCTCTTCATGTTGATGAAGCAGAGCTCCACCCGGAAGGGGGAGGTAAAGCCCCAGGGGAGGGCCAGCAGTTTAGTAAGAAGGGGAAGGTTGCTGGTGGCAAGGGTGTGCCGTCCGGGGCCGAAAAGGTCGGCTGCCTGGCCGTCCCTGAAGAAGATCGCCCGCTGGCTCTCCCGGACGATGAGCTGAGCGCCGAACTTGATCTCGGCGGAACCTTCCTGGGGGATGCGATGAACCAGCTCTTCGCCGCTCTCGTCAAACCACTCGATGACCTCCAGGAAAACCGCATTCATACTGTTGATGGCCATACTCATCCCTCCCAAGGGTAGAACTCCGGCAACCGGTCACTGCGATTATACGCAAATTCTTTGAAGATACACGTTAAAAAAGACGATATACCCCCACCGGTAAATTCAGGTATACTTCAACCCGAACAGCGGGAGATGGGGTGAAGAGGAAGAAGAGCATGGGGAGAGGAGGCAGGCAGTGAGATTGCTCAAGAGTATAGCGAAGTTTCTGCCGGTGGCGGTGGCAGTCACCGGGGTCATGGCCTGCGGCAACGGTTTTCAGCAAAAACCGGTGAGCGCCGCGGCACAGATCAAAGTCTATTCAACGGGAAAAGGGGGGTACATCATGATGGACACAGTCGTCAAGAGCACCGAGGAGTGGCGCAAGAGCCTGACGGATCAGCAGTTTCACGTCCTCAGAGAGAAGGGAACCGAGCGGGCATTTTCCGGTGACAGCTGGGACAACCACCGGCAGGGGATCTACCGTTGCGCCGGTTGCAGCCTGGAGCTGTTCCGTTCCCAGGCCAAATTCGACTCCGGGACCGGCTGGCCCAGCTTCACGGCCCCCATCGCCCCGGAGAACATCCGGACCAGTGAGGACAACTCCCTCTTCACGCGGCGGACAGAGGTGCTCTGCCCCCGCTGCGGCGGGCATCTGGGCCACGTTTTCGCTGACGGCCCCAAACCCACCGGTCTGCGGTACTGCCTGAACTCCGCGGCGCTACAGTTCATCCCCGCGGAATAAGAGGTGAAAGCATGTACAGATTACTGATCCTGATAGCTGCCATGATCCTGCTCTGTGTGGGGGGCGATGCCGTGGCGGCCGAGACAAAAGCGGGTGAGAGGAGCGGGGGGAAGAGAGAAACAGCGACCTTTGCCGGTGGCTGCTTCTGGTGCATGGAGCCCCCCTTTGACAAGCTCCCTGGTGTGCTCTCGGTCACCGCCGGCTACACCGGCGGCCGGGTGAAAAACCCCAGCTATGAACAGGTGTCGGCAGGGGGGACCGGACACGCGGAGGCGGTACAGATCGTCTACGACCCGACGAAGATCGGCTATGCCAAACTCCTGGATATCTTCTGGCACAACATCGATCCCACGGCGGATGAGCGGCAGTTCTGCGACACGGGGCATCAGTACCGCTCGGCGATCTTTTTTCACTCTCCGGAACAGCAGGCTCTGGCTCTCAACGCCAAGGCCACGCTGGAAAAGAACAAACCGTTTGCCGGCCCCATCGTCACCCAGGTTGTCCCGGCCGGCGAGTTCTATCTCGCCGAAGAGTACCACCAACAGTACTACAAAAAAAATCCCCTCCGGTACGGCTATTATCGCGCCAGTTGCGGCCGGGACCGACGTCTGAAGGAGTTGTGGGGACGCGCGGCAGGGCATTAACCGGTTCCTCCACGGGAGTTACCGGTCAGGGGGGAAGTTGCAGATGGATGCCCAGCTCTCTCAGCTGCAGCAGCACCTTTTCCTCCCAGTTCCGGTTGGCTGCGGGGCTGGCCGGACTGGGGTGAAGAATTCGTCCCACCGTAACAGCGTGACCGGTGAGGGCTGTCTCGGCCCGTGTGGCGGCGAACCCCCCGATACCGATGATCCGGGCAGGAGTCAGCACAGCCACTGACCGGCGCAAGGCCTCGTCACAGATGGCGAGCAAGGGCTCTCGTTCACTCCGCTTCAGCTTGTCCGGGGTGAAGTTACGGCCGTCGCCATCCAGGAAGAGCAGCGGACAGTAGTTGAGCACGAAGAAACGGGCAAAGAAGCGCTCCGGGTCCACCCATCGGGAACGAAACAGCCCCCAGAGCCGACGGCCGCTCACCTCGCTCCGCCGGCAGGAAAATCCTTCCACCGGCTTACGGGGGTGCTCCCCTTCCGGTTTCCCCACCTCTCCGTCGATGCCGAGCCACTCCCGCACCATTCCCACCTCACCGAAGGGGACTCCGGTCTGGGCCATCCCCCAGGGACCCGGATTCATACCGAGGAACAGCGCCTCTTTTTGCCCCCTCCCGTAACGAGTCAGGTAGCGTTCATGCTGCTTTCCGGCATAAATCAACGGGTTGTAGACATGGGCAACCGGCGGTGAGAACTTCAACCGTCCCAGTTCAGCCACCAGCATGTCTCTGATCATTACCAGATCCATCTTATGTTCTCCTACACGGGGAGATGGCCGCCAGACTCCGGATTCTGCCGCAGACCATGGGGGGCGCCGCTATTCCCCCCCTCCTCCCAGCACCTTGTAGAGGGTCACCTGATTGTTAAGGCGGGCCAAGCGGGTACCGATGAGGTTTTGCCGGGCCGCGTACAGGGAACGCTGGAAGATCAGCACCGACAGGTAGCTGTCCACCCCCTTGTCGTAGCGGGCCAAGGAGAGACGGTGACTGGCGGTGAGGGCGTCGGTGAGGGACTGCTGCGCCGCCACCTGCTCGTCGATGGTCCCCTGCTGGGCCAGGGCGTCGGCCACCTCCCGGAAGGCGCTCTGAATCGCCTTCTCGTACTGGGCCACGGCGATGTCCCGATCAACCTGGGCAACCGTCAGGTTGGCCTTGTTGCTCCCCCCGTCGAAGATAGGGAGAGTTATCTGCGGCGCCACCTTCCAGACAAAGGAGCCGGAGCTGAAGAGTCCCCCCAGCTCGTTGCTCCCCACACCGATGGTGGAGACCAGGGTGATGCGGGGGAAGAAGGCGGCCCGGGCCGCACCGATGTTGGCGCTGGCCCCCCTCAGAAGGTTTTCGGCCTGGAGGATGTCGGGACGGCGGAGCAGAACGGTGGAGGGAAGGCCTGGTGTCATCCCCTTGAGAGGGGTAAGGGTCCCGGTGAGGGTTGAGGGGAGAAGAGCAGGGAGAACCGGCGAACCGACCACGAGAGCAAGCGCATTCTCATCCTGGGCCACCAGCGCCGCATAGCGGGCGATATCCACCCGCGCCCCATCCACCTGAGTCTGGGCCTCATTGAGATCCAGGGCGGAGGCAATCCCCGCTTCGGAGCGGAGCTTGATGATCCGGTAATATTCCTGCTGGCTCGCCAGGGTATCCCGGGCCACCTGCAGACGTTCCCGGTCGGCGGCCAAGGTGAGCCAGCTGAAGGATACTTGGGAGACCAGGGTGATCTGAACCGAACGACGGGCCTGTTCTGTGGCGAGATACTGCTCCAGTGCCTGATCCTTGAGGCTTTGCACCCGGCCGAAGAGGTCCAGCTCATAGGAGCTGATCCCCAGCCCCACATTGTACTGATGGATATTCAGCGGGACACCGGTCCCGGAGAAATCCTGGGCCAGACGCTGAAAGGTTCCGGAGGCGTTGGCATCGACCTTGGGGAAGAGATCGGAGCGCCTGATCTGAAACTGGGCCTGGGAGCGCCGGATGTTCAGGAGGGCGACCCGCAGATCCCGGTTGTTCTCCAGGGCCAGGGCGATGAGCTGCCGCAACTGCGGCTCCACAAAGTACTCCTGCCAGGGAATATCGGCCACCGGCTTCTGCTCCGAAGGGGCGACTGCCGTCTGGTAGGCGGGACCGGTGGGCCAGGCAACGGCCACCGGCGCCGCAGGCCGGGTATAGGTGGGAGCCATGGTGGAGCAACCGGCCAGCAAGAGAACTGCACCCATGGCACTCAAGGCATGTGAACCACGGAGACACGGAGACACGGAGACACGGCTCTTTAACAGGGATATACAGGATGACCAGGATCTTGTCAGATCCGCTGATTTTTTCATCAAAATCGTATCCAGTGCATCCTGTTTTTCCCTGTGATTAGTTATCGGGGTTTTTCTCCGTGTCTCCGTGTCTCCGTGGTGAACTGTTTTATACGGCTTCATGGTGTCACCTCCGAAGCAGGTTCGGCAGCCGGTTTCCGGCTCTTCTTGGCAAAGAGTTTTGAGATCAGCACAAAGAAGAAAGGGATAAAGAGAAGATCGATGAAGGTTGCCGAGAGGAGTCCCCCGGTAACGGCGGTGCCGATGGCGTTCTGGGCCGCGGCTCCGGCCCCCTTGGTCAGCGCCAGCGGCAGGGTGCCGAAGAAGAACGCCAGCGAGGTCATGATGACCGGACGAAGCCGGATCCTCACCGCCGACAGGGTCGCCTCCACCAGTTCATGCCCCTGATGCATCTGCTCCTTGATGAACTGGATGATCAGGATGGCGTTCTTGGTGGAGAGACCGATGGTCGTGAGGAGTCCGATCTGCAGATAGACATCGTTGGGGAGTATCCGCAGGGTGACTGCCGTCACCGCCCCCACCAGCCCCAGCGGCAGCATGAGCAGGTTGACAAAGGGGATGGTCCAGCTCTCATACAGCGCCGCCACGGAGAGAAACACCACCAGGAGCGAGATGGCGTACAGCGCCGGCGCCTGGGCCCCGGCCTTCTTCTCTTCATAGGAGAGACCGGTCCATTCGTACCCGATACCCGGCGGCAGCTGATCCGCCATCTTCTCCATTTCAGCCATGGCTTCGCCGGTACTCACCCCGGGTCCTGCCTGCCCCATGATTTCCACCGAGGGAATCCCGTTGTACCGCTCCAGCCGGGGGGAGCCGTACTGCCAATGAGCCGTGGCAAAGGAGGAGAAGGGGACCATATCCCCCTTAGCGTTGCGCACGTACCAGTTATCGATATCGTTGGGGAGCATCCGGTACTTGGCGTCAGACTGAAGATAGACCTTCTTCACCCGGCCGTTCTGGATGAAGTCGTTGACGTAGGAGCTCCCCCAGGCGGTGCCGAGGACGTCGTTCACCGTGGAGAGCGAGACCCCCAGCGCCCCGGCCCGCACGTCATCGATGTCCAGCTTGAACTGGGGAGAATCATCCTGACCGTTGGGGCGGACCGCGATGAGCTTGGGATTTTTCATGGCCATCCCCAGGAGCTGATTGCGCGCCTCCATCAACTTCTCATGACCGATACCGCCACGATCCTGCAGCATCAGGTCAAAGCCGTTGGCCTGTCCCAGCTCCACCACCGCGGGGGGTGAAAAGGCAAAGGCCATACCGTCCTTGATCTTGGAAAAGGCTCCCATGGCCCGACCGGCAACGGCCGGCGCCTTCAGATCCGGAGTCTGGCGCAGCTTCCAATCCTTGAGCCTGACAAAGGCAAGCCCCATATTCTGCCCCCGGCCGGCAAAGCTGAAGCCGGCCACGGTGATGATCGCTTCCACACTCTTTTTCTCATTTTCCAGAAAATGGTGTTCAAGCTGCTCGATCACCTTGATGGTCCGCTCCTGGGTGGCGCCGGCAGGGAGCTGAACCTGGCAGATGATGAATCCCTGATCCTCGTCCGGGAGGAAGGCGGTGGGGAGCCGCAGGAAAAAGAAGACCATGGCCGCAACAATGGCGCCGTACACCACCAGGTAACGCACCGGCTTGCCGAAGGAGCGGCCGACGATCCGTTCATACTTGTCCCGACAGTATTCGAATACCTTGTTGAACCAGCGAAAGAACCAGGTGAACCACCCCGAATCGCCGGAATGATGTCCTTTTCCCACCGGCTTGAGCAGGGTGGCGCAGAGGGCCGGGGTGAGGATCATGGCCACCAGCACCGAGAGGATCATGGCGGAGATGATGGTGATGGAGAACTGGCGATAGATGACCCCGGTGGAGCCGCCGAAGAAGGCCATGGGGAGAAAGACCGCCGTCAGCACCGTGGCGATCCCCCAGAGGGCGCTGGTGATCTGCCCCATGGACTTGATGGTCGCCTCACGGGGGGAGAGTCCCTCCTCGGACATGATCCGTTCCACGTTCTCCACCACCACGATGGCGTCATCCACCAGCAGGCCGATGACGATGACCAGGGCGAACATGGTCAGGGTATTGATGGAGAAGCCGGCCACGGAGAGCACCCCCATGGTCCCCAGGAGCACCACCGGCACGGCAATGGTGGGAATCAGGGTGGCGCGGAGGTTTTGCAGGAAGAGGAACATGATGATAAAGACGAGAAAGACCGCCTCGATCAAGGTGTGAACGACCTCTTCGATGGAGATCTTCACAAAGGGGGTGGTGTCGTAGGGGTAGACCACCTTCATCCCCTGGGGGAAATATTTGGAGAGCTCCGCCATCTTGGCTTTCACCCGGTCGGCAGTCTCCAGGGCATTGGCTCCGGCCGCCAGCCGCAGCGCCATCCCCCCCATGGGTTTCCCCTTGTAGCGCGCCTCGACGTCGTAATTCTCCGTGCCGATCTTACAGTCGGCAACATCCTTCAGCCTGACCGTGGAACCGTCCGGATTGGTCCGGAGAATGATGGCGTCGAACTCCTCCGGGGTCTGGAGCAGGGTGCGGGCCGTGATGGTGGCGTTCAGCTGTTGTCCCGGCGGCGCCGGGTTTCCACCGAACTGGCCCGCCGAGACCTGGGCGTTCTGTGCCTGCAGCGCCGCGATGACATCGTTGGTCGTCAGCCGGTAGTTGTTCAGCTTGGACGGATTCAGCCAGATCCGCATGGCATTCTGGGAGCCGAAGACCGTTACCTCCCCCACCCCTTCCGTCCTGCTGATGATGTCCTGAATGTTGGCCACCATGTAATCGGTCAGCGCCGGCCGGTCCATGGAGCCGTCCTCAGAGACGAGGCCGATTATGAGCAGGAAGTTTTTGGTGGATTTGACCACCTGAATCCCCTGCTTCTGCACGATCTGGGGGAGAAGCGGCGTGGCCAGCTGCAACTTGTTCTGCGTCTGCACCTGGGCGATGTTCGGGTCGGTGCCGGCCTTGAAGGTCAGGTTGATGGCCACGGCCCCGGCCGAATCGCTGGTGGACGACATATAGATCAGGTTATCGATCCCGTTGAGCTTCTGCTCGATGACCTGGGTGACGGTATCCTGCACCGTCTGGGCCGACGCCCCCTGATACATGGCGTTGATGGTGATCTGGGGGGGGGCGATGGGGGGATACTGGGAGACCGGCAGGGTCTTGATCGCCAGCAATCCGGCCAGCATAACCATGATGGCGATCACCCAGGCGAAAATCGGGCGATTGATGAAAAAACGAGGCATGAAAAGGCTCCTTGAACAGCATCCGACCGCGGTCGAATCGGTCTGATTATTTTTTCGCTGCCGCTGCCGGCTTGGCTTCGAAGGGTACGGCCTTGACCTGGGTCCCCGGCCGAGCCTTCTGGATCCCTTCCAGGATGATCCGATCCCCCGGTTTCACCCCGTCGCTCACCAGCCAGCTGTCACCAACGGTCCGCTCCACCTTGATGATTCGCGGTTCCACCTTCTCCCCGGCTCCCACCACCATCACCATGGCGTTGCCGGCCGGGTTACGGCTGACACCCCGCTGGGGAATCAGAATCGCCTGCGAGTTGATTCCTTCTTCCAGGAGGGCGCGGACGAACATTCCCGGCAGCAGGATCTGTTTCGGGTTCGGGAAAAGTGCCCGCAGGGTGATGGAGCCGGTGCTGGAATCCACGGTGACCTCCGAAAACTTCAGCGTCCCCGGCAAAGGATAGGGGGTGCCGTCCTCCAGCAGGAGCTTGACCCTTGCCTTGTCGGCGCCGCTGGTGAGCACTCCACCCGCCAGGTTACGTTTCAACCGGAGCAGCTCGGAGCTGGATTGGGTGACATCCACATAGATGCTGCTCAGTTGCTGGATGGTGGCCAGTGCCGCGGCCTGATTGGCCGTCACCAGTGCCCCGTCGGTCACGGTGGAGCGTCCGATGCGACCGGCGATGGGGGCGGTGAGGGACGTATAGGCCAGGTTGATCCGGGCGGTTTCCACCGCCGCAGCGGCAGCGGCCAGATCGGCTTCGGCCTGCTTGAGAGCGGCCTGGGCGTCATCGTTCTCCTGCTGACTCACCCCCTTGCCGTTCACCAGGTCACGATACCGTTGCGCCTTGAGACTCACGCTCCCCAGGGTCGCCTCGGCCCTGGCCTGTACCGCCCTGGCGCTGGCATAGGCCGCCTGGTAGGTGGCGGGATCGATCTGATACAGCAGCTGACCGGCCTTCACGTCGGCCCCTTCGGTGAAGAGTCGCTTCCGGATGATGCCGTTGACCTGCGGCCGCACCTCGGCAATGAGGTGAGCCACCGTACGACCCGGCAGTTCTGTTGTCAGGGCCACCCGCTGGGGCTTCACCGTCACCACTCCCACCTCCGGTGGGCCTGCTGCGGGTTTTTGCCCGGCATTTTTGGCATTGCCGCATCCGGCGAGAAACAGCCCGGTTGCCGCTATCCCTGCTACGATCATCAACGAAACTCTGATTCTGGTTTGCATAGACACCTCAACGATTTTTGGAATGACTGTTTGTTCCGATTGTCTCTATCAGGGGAAATAAACGGTTGCCCTACTTATTTGCTGCTTACCGCTTGACCGCATCCCAACAAGCCTCCACGGTCCGGATAATGAGCGGTTGGTCCAACACGATGAACTGGAGAATGTGGTCTCGGCAGAGATTCACCAGGGGACCGAAGGTCAGGGCAAAAAAAACCGGCAGCGGTAGTTCTTTGAGGATCTGTTGCTCCATCCCCTCCTCAAAGAGTTCGGTGATGATATCCTTCTCCTTCTTGCCGAGAATTTTATCCCGGCGACAGGCCACTCCATAGGGGGAATTATGAAATTGCTCGATAAATCGGAATTCCAGGGGAGAGGCGAGAAAGTAGTTGAAGAGTCCTTGGCAGACATGCAGGTACCGTTCACGAATCGGTCCCCCTTGAGGATACTCCGCCTTCACCGAAACCATGAGCTGTTCTTCCAGACAACCATAGGTCTCCCTGATGAGGACATCCTTGCTCTCGAAATAGCGGTAGATCGTTCCGGCCGCCACCCCGGCCCGACCGGCGATCATCGCCATGGGTGAGCCGTGGAAACCATGTTCACCCACAAGCTCCAGTGCCGCCCGCATCACCGCTTCCCGCTTGTCGCCTCGCTCCATGGTATCCCCTCTTCAGAATGAATGTTCATTCTCTTTATCGACTCATTCCTGGTCCTTTGTCAAGGCATTTATTAACATGCCCCCTCCGGATCGTCACTCAAGGAGAGCGCAGATTTTGTTCTACCTTTACTGCTGCGGAATCCTCTGCAGGAGAACTCCCCCGAGGGAAAGGGTAACGGTTCAAGCTTTCAATACCTGGAGTTTTGAAACAGGAGGGAGGCTCTGTTTTCGCTAAACATTCAAAAAATAATAATACAAAACACACGAGATAAAACATATTGTATACGGTATGGTCAACTACCTTTTTCTCGCGTATAGTTGTTGCATCAACGAAAAAATGTTGCACTACAGCTCTTCTCTATTCATATCGGCACCCTTGGGAAATACTTTAGTAAAAAAATCGACCAGGCGCATTTTTTTTCAGACAGGATCTATCCGGACAGGAATCACGCTCATTGTCACGCTTGGGAGGGACAGCAGTCATGCTCGCTAAAAAAATTCTGGTCGTGGACGATGATGCCAAATGTCGGGAATTTATCCAAGCGTTTCTCTCCTATAAAGGATATACGGTCTCCCTGGCAAAAGACGCCATGGAAGCGCTGGCAGCCATCGACCACGCCGACTTCGAC
>CAIUWK010000006.1 GCA_903902855.1 uncultured Geobacter sp.
CTACCCCCCCACCGTACCGGCAATCTTGAAGATCGGGAGATACATGGCAACCACCAGCCCCCCCACCACGGTCCCCAGGAAGACCATGAGCAGCGGCTCCAGCATGGCGGTCATGGCCCCCACCGCCGTGTCAACCTCATCGTCGTAGAAGTCGGCGATCTTGTTCAGCATGGTGTCCATGGCCCCGGTGGCCTCCCCCACGGCGATCATCTGCACCACCATGGGGGGAAAGACCCCGCACTCGGCCAGCGGTTCGGCGATGGTCTTCCCTTCGGAGATCGCCTGGCGCACCGAGTAGATCGCCTCCTCCACGATCTTGTTCCCGGCGGTCTTGGCTACGATCTCCAGACCGTCCATGATGGGGACCCCGCTGGAGACCATGGTCCCCAGGGTCCGGGTGAACTTGGCCACGGAGACCTTCCGGATAAGAGGCCCGATGACCGGGGCCTTGAGGGCCAGCCGGTCGATCTGGTATCGGCCGCTCTTGGTGGCGTAATACCGCTTGAACCCGGCGATGGCGGCGAAGATGAGCCCGATGATCACGACAAGATACCTGACGATGAAGTTGCTCATGGCGATGACGATCTTGGTGGGTCCGGGGAGCTCGCCGCCGAACTCTTCGAACATCCTGGCAAAGGTCGGAATAACGAAGACCAGGATCACCCCCACCACCACCACGGCAATGGACATGACCGTGGCGGGATAGACCATGGCCCCCTTGATCTGTTTCTTCAGCTTCATCGCCTTTTCGATGTAGGCGGCCAGCCGGTTGAGGATGGTGTCCAGAATCCCCCCTACCTCGCCGGCGGAGACCAGGTTCACGTAGAGCTGATCAAAAACCTTGGGATGTTTGCTCAGGGCATCGGCAAAGGTGGAGCCGCTCTCCACGCTCTCCTTGACCCTGAAGAGCACCTCCTTGAACGTCTTGTTCTCCTGCTGGCTGGAGAGGATATCCAGACAGTGGACCAGGGGGAGCCCCGAATCGATCATGGTGGCGAACTGGCGGGTAAAGATGACCACCTCCTTGGTCTCGACCTTTTTCACCCCCATGCCGGGAATCTTGAAGCCGCCCCCCCTCGCCTCCTTGATGGAAATGGCGGAAAAACCCAACTTCTTCAGCTGTGCCTCCACCACCCCCTTGTTGGCCCCCTCCATGGCCCCTTTCTGCTGGGACCCGGTCCTGCTTCTGGCTTCCCAACTATATCTGGCCATGGCCTCTCTCCTCCAAAACAGTCGGCAACTGGTTCTCTATCGTGACATATGACGGGGCATGGCCCCGGCGGAGCGTCCCATGGACATCATCTGCCTCAGTTCATCCGGCTCCGATGAGCGGAGAAGAGCGTCATCGGGCCTGATGACCCCACGCTGGATCAGCGAGAAGAGTGACTGGTTCATGGTCACCATGCCGAACTTGTCCTGCCCCACCTGCATCTGGGAATAGATCTGGTGGACCTTGTCCTCCCGGATCAGGTTCCGGATGGCCGGGTTGGGGACCATGATCTCCAGGGCCAGAGCCCGCCCCGATCCCGACGCCTTGGGAATCAGCATCTGGGAAAAGACCCCTTCCAGCACGAAGGAGAGCTGCGCCCGGATCTGTGACTGCTGATAAGGGGGGAAGACGTCGATAATCCGGTTGATGGTCTGGGCGCAGGAGTTAGTATGGAGGGTGGCGAAAACCAGATGACCGGTCTCGGCCAGGGTCATAGCCGACTCGATGGTTTCCAGATCCCGCATCTCCCCGATGAGGATCACATCCGGGTCCTGGCGCAGGACGTACTTGAGGGCGTTCTTGAAGTTGTGGGTATCCGCCCCCACCTCCCGCTGGTTCACCACACACCCCTTGTTGGCGTGGAGGTACTCGATAGGGTCCTCGATGGTGACGATATGGTCGTGACGATCGGTGTTGATCTTGTCGATGATGGAGGCGAGGGTGGTCGTCTTGCCGCTCCCCGTGGGTCCGGTGACCAGGATGAGCCCCCGGGGTTTGGCCACGAAATCCCGCACCACGGGGGGGAGTCCCAGCTCCTCGAAGGTGAGAATCTTGTAGGGGATCACCCGGAAGGCCCCCACCACCGACCCTCGCTGCACGAAGATGTTCCCCCTGAAGCGTGACAGCCCCTTCACCCCGAAGGAGAGATCCAGTTCGTTCTGCTCTTCGAATCGCTGTTTCTGGGCGTCGGTGAGCACGCTGTAGCAGAGCTGGCGGGTCTCCACATTGGTCAAGGGGGGAATATCCAGCGGCGTGAGGTGGCCGTC
>CAIUWK010000007.1 GCA_903902855.1 uncultured Geobacter sp.
ATACTCAAACTGTGTCGCCGTGTCAACTTCTTTTTTTGCGTCGTGAATCTTTTTTTCTCAGCGGCACTGCGTTCTTTCTGTTTCCCTTGACGGGATCCGCAAACTACCTCTTCTGCGCCGCCCTGTCAACTTCTTTTTTCGTCCGGCTCGTTATTTCTCAAACGCCTTGCTGCTTTCTTCTGCGCTCTCAAAATGGTCCCGGTTTATACCACTCTCCTTTTCTCCCCGTCAACCTCTTTCTTATTAGTTTCCACCCAGAGGAGTCAGCACTCTGCCTGGCACCGTATGAATGGAGATTACATGGCAACTCAGTAGGGACGACATTCATCACAACATCACCACCGTCACCCCGTCTCCCCCTTCATGCTTCTCCCCCCGCCGATGCTCCGCCACGAGAGGATGACGGGAGAGATACTCACGCACCGCCGAGCGCAATACCCCGGCGCCGACGCCATGGACGATCATGACCTCCCCCACGTCCCCCAGTGAAGCCCGATCGAGAAAGGTATCAAGTCGGGCAAGAGCCTCTTCCACTCGATCACCCACAAGGGTCAGCTTGGTCAACGGCTCCCCCTCCATTGGCTCCACCCTGCGGCGCCCCTGATGCTGCAGCGCCTTTTTCCCTGCCTTAAGAGCCACGGCGGTGAGCGGCGTCTCGAACTCCAGATTTCCGGCCCGCACCCGTGCCCGCCCCTGCTTGAGATCCACGGAGAGTACCAGGGCATCATACCCCAGGGAGGTGACGAAAACCGTGGCCCCTTCCCGTATCTCTTCCAGCGGGATCTGCCGTTCGGGAAGGAGGATTCGCGACTGGCCGGCAACCTCCCGGTTCACTCGCTCCAACTCCCGGCGCGCCTCCTGCCGTTGATCCCGACGGGCCAGCTCCAGGATGGCGTTGACCTCCCGCCGTGCCTTGTCCACCAGCTCCCGGCTCTCCTTCACCCCACGCTCCCGCCGTTCCAGCGACTCCCGCTCCAGGGACGTCAGCCGCTCTTCCGTCAGACGTTCCCGTCCGGATAGCTCTGCCTCCCGTTGCCAAAGCTGCTCCGTGAGCTCCTCGAACCTCCGGCGCTCCCCCTTGAGGTCAGCAAGGATCTGATGAAACTCCGAATCCATCCGTCCGGCCATCCCTTGGGCGAAGTCGATGATCCTTTGGGGAAGGCCGTACCGTCGGGCGATATCCAGGGCGTGGGACTGCCCCGGTTCGCCGCTCTTCAGCCGGTAAAGGGGGATGAGCTGTTCCCGATCGTACTCCATGGAGGCATTGACCATCCCCGGGGAGCGATGGACAAACCCGACGATCTCCGTGAGGTGGGTCGTGGCGAGAACCAGGGCCCCTTGCTCGTACAACTCTTTCAGGACACCGCAGCCGATGGCTCCCCCCTGAACCGGCTCGGTTCCGGTCCCCAATTCATCCAGCAGGACCAGGCTCCGGCTATCCACCTCCCCGATGATCCGAGCTACGGTGGAGATATGTGCAGAAAAAGTTGAGAGGTTCTGTTCCAGTGACTGTTCATCGCCGATATCGGCCATGAGTCCGGATAAGAGAGGAAACCGTGAAGAAGGGTCAGCCGGGACAGGTATCCCGGTGAGGACGCAGGCCAGGAGGAGCCCGACGGTCTTGAGGGCGATGGTCTTTCCCCCGGCGTTGGGGCCGGTGATGACCATGACCGGATGTTCTCCACCCAGGCGACACTCCAGGGGGACCACCTCCCCGATCCGCTCTTCCCCCTTGCGAAGGAGGAGGAGCGGGTGCCGCCCATGAATGATCTCCAGACACGGTTCGTCAACCAGTACCGGATTCTCTCCGTCCACGGCATCCCCATAGAGGGCAATGGCATTAAGTAGATCCAGCAGAACCAGTACTTCAAATTCAGCGGCAAGGGGGATGCTCTCCTGCCGGACCCAGGAGGCCAGAGCCTTGACGATCCGGATCTCCTCCCCCTTTTCTTCTGCAACCAGATTCTCCAGTTCATTGGAGAGGGCGATGATCTCCAACGGCTCCATGAAGGCGGTTTCGCCGGAATTGGAGACATCGTGCACCACGCCGGGGATCTGCCCCTTGGAATCCATCCGTACCGGGATCACCCACCTCCCCCGACGCTGGGTGATGAAGTCGTCCTGGAGAAAGATCGCCTGCTCCTTTTCCCTGACGATCTCCTCCAACCGGCGGCGGATCCGGATCGTCATCCCCCGTTTGCGGGAACGGAGGTCGGCAAGAAGCCGGGAGGCCCCGTCGAGAATGTTTCCCTCCTCGTCCAGAGAGATTTGCAATTCGTCCAGGAGTTCCGGAAATCCGGTGAGCTCTCCGGCAATCTCATGAAGAAAAGGGACGTCACTTCGGGAACCCAGTTGTCGCACGATGCGGGAGAGGAGGGAGAGAACCGGGATGAGAGCCGCCAGGATCACCGGGGGAGGCGCGGCCCCAAGAGGTCTGACCTCGTCCAGAATCGGCATGATGTTCGGGAAAGAATCGAAGCGTAGTGAGGCACGGCTCCGGGTAAGCATCCGGAGTTCGCCCACCCGGCCGAAGCGTGCCTCGATCCCGTCGCGCTCTGCCAGCGGGTGAAGTGTTGTGACCGCCTCACGGGAGATATCGCTATGGGCGTAGCCGGCTATGACCGCCAGAACCCGATGAAACTCCAGAATACGGAGGGTCTCACTCCTGATCATGCTCTTCTCCGGTGGGCGCTCCCAGTTTCAGCGCCGTTCGCTTACGTTGTTTTGCCTTCTGTTTCCTGATCCGCAGCTGCCGGTCACTGCGCGGGGTTGCCTCCCCCCGTAATGCGGCGACCTTCTCCAGCAGCTCCCGCCGGGCCAGAAAACGGTTAAGAGACTGGCTCCGATGTGCCATACATTTGACGTCCAGACCGGTGGGACGATGCTTCAGGTAGACACAGGTTGAACTCTTGTTCACATGCTGGCCGCCGGCGCCCGATGACCGGATGAATCGCTCCTCCAGCTCGGCCTCGCTGACGGCAAGCTCCGCCATCCGTTCCCGCAGCCATCTGTTCTTTTCCTCACTCACCGCAAAAGTAATCATAGATAACCGATAGCCGGGGCAAGATGGCCCACTCAAGTAAATTTTCCATAAGTATCCGGTGACCGAGGCAAGAGGGTCCTCTCCAGCGAATTTTGTTTGCACTCTGCCTGAACGGCTGGTATTGTTGCGCCGCCACCCTTCATGGCAAAATATTGCGAGAAGCCGATATGTTACCATCAGACGACCAAGAGCGCACCATTGACCTCCATCTGCACAGCACCTGCTCCGACGGGCTCAGTTCTCCGGCGGAACTCGTCTCCATGGCCAGGAACGTCGGGCTGGGCGCCATTTCCCTCTGCGATCATGACAGTGTTGCGGGGATCGACGAGGCGGCGGCAGCGGGACAAACGTGGGGAGTGAAGGTAGTGCCAGGGATCGAACTCTCCAGCATGTGGAAATCTTTTCAGGATATCCACCTCCTGGGGTACGGCCTGGACCACCACAACGCTCAACTTCGGGAAGAGCTTACCCTCTTTCGTGAGTTCCGCCGGGAACGGAACCACCGGATACTCGACCGAATCAACGATCGCCTTCGAAGAGACCGGAGGAGCGCCATTGATTTCCATGAAATTCAGGAGAGGACCGGGGATACCGTCGGGCGTCCCCACCTGGCGCGGGCCCTGGTGGCAAAGGGATATGCCCGGAGCATGGAAGACGCCTTTCAACGCTACCTCATCCCCTGCAACATTCCCAAACGGTTCTTCCCTCTGGACCAGGCAATCAGGCTGGTGCATGATTCCGGCGGAGTTGCGGTCATGGCCCATCCGCTCCTGGCCACCAGTGATCTGAGCCGGTGGGACCGCCTGCTGGACGAGTACTGTGCCATGGGGCTGGACGGTATCGAGGTCTATACCCCCAGCGCCTCCCTGCCGGAGATCGATTTTTTCCTTGGGCAGGCTAAAAAACGTGGTCTGGTGGTAACCGGCGGCTCGGACTTTCACGGAATGCCGGTGGAGTCGCCGGTACCGGGAACCGGCTTCGGCTCCTTCGCCGTACCCGGATACTGCCTGGACGGGATCAACGTGGCACTCAGCACACGAAACAAGGACAAGGCAGTTAACAGGGATATACAGGATTGACAGGAAAAAACCTTCGAAACAATTCGTTATTGTTCATCCTTAAAGCTCTATCCTGTCCATCTCTTTTGATCCTGTCCATCCTGTTCAGCCCTGTAAGCCTTTTCTATTCCACCGTGACCTCCAGCATCGCCAACCCCACCAGCTCCGCCCGAAGCTTATCTCCGGAACAGACCGGACCGACCCCGGCCGGGGTTCCGGTGAGGATGACATCTCCCGGTTCCAGGGTGAAGAGTGACGAGACGTGGCTCACGATCCGCCGGACCGGGTGGATCATATGGTCCGTGGTGCCGTCCTGACGGAGTTCTCCGTTGATCTCCAGCCGGAGCCTCAGCTCCTGGGGATCGGCTACGGCTTCCGCAGGGACAAATACGGAGAGAGGGCACGAGGTGTCGAACCCCTTGGCGATCTCCCAGGGGAGTCCCTTCTTCTTCAGCTCGTTCTGAACATCCCGCAGGGTCATGTCCAGCGCCACCCCGTACCCGGCCAGATGATCCAGGGCCGCTTCCTCCGGGATATTCTTTCCCCCCCTGCCGATAAGCAGCGCCAACTCCACCTCGTAGTGGCACTCCCGGGAAAAGGAAGGGATCCGGATGGTATCGCCGTCGAAGATCACCGCCGTGGCCGGTTTCATGAACAGCACCGGCTGTGCCGGGGTCTCGTTCCCCAACTCCCGGATATGATCCACATAATTTCGGGCAAGACAAACGATCTTGCCGAGGGGATACTCCGCACTGCTCCCCGTGATAGACGCCGTTTTCATACGTTCCCCCCTCATAATCATTTTACAGGATGAACAGGATAACTGCGGATCCACGTCAAAACCGGACACGAACCGTTTAGTTGAACCTTAAAAAACGTTTTTATCCTGAATATCCTGTCCATCCCTGTTAAATAGCTTGGTCCACCAGACACCCTTGCCAACTATTCCGCCGTTTCAGTTCGTTCACCACCGTATACCACATCCGATTGTTTTTCAGATTCCAGTTGGGCGCCACCCGGATCGCCAGGGGGGCCGAGCCGTAGAGCCTCTGAATGGCGATGCTGGACGGCAACCGCTCCAGGAAGTCGCAGACCCCCTCCACATATTCGTCATGGGTCAGAGGGGTGAATTCACCCCGATGGTATAGCTCGGCCAGCCGAGTCCCACGCACCACATGGAGTTGATGCACCTTTACCGAATCCATGGGGAGCGACGCCATCAACTCGGCACTCTTGAGAAAATCATTACGGGTTTCTCCGGGAAAACCGTAGATGAGGTGGGTGCAGAGGGCGATTCCCCGACCGGTGAGCCGCTCCACGGCAGAGAGGTATTCGTCCAGGGTATGCCCCCGGTTGATCCGGGTAAGGATTTCATCGTCCATGGACTGAAGCCCCAACTCCACACAGACATACCGGTCACGGGCCAATTCCGTCAGGAGGTCGATGGCCTCGTCGGAAAGTGCATCCGGCCGGGTCCCCACCGAGATCCCCAGGACCTGGGGATGGTCGAGGACGCGGCCGTACAGGTCGGCCAGGGTCGCCACCGAGCCGTAGGTGTTGGTAAATTTTTGAAAATAGACGATGAACTTTTCACTTCCCAGCCGGGTCCGGTGATAGGCCATCCCTTCGGCCATCTGCTGCTCGATGCTGACTATTGGCTGGGTCCCCGGCGGAGAGAAGCTGCTGTTGTCGCAGTAGATGCAGCCGCCGACCCCCTTGCTCCCGTCCCGGTTGGGGCAGGTGAAACCGGCGTCCACGTTGACCTTGCTCACCCGGCAGCCGAAACGACGGCGGAGCCAGGTTCCGTAGGAGTGAAACCGGAGGTCGGGGTTAAGAATTGTGGGAAAGAGGAGTGTGGTCACGTGGTTCAGGCGCCTCCCGCCAGAAGCGCGGTAAAGGCTTGCGCCTCCCTACGTGGCGCCGGGGCAGTAAGAATAGCGGAGATGAGGGCAACATGGCGGACGCCGGACAACAGCAGTTCCGGGAGCCGCTCCCGGGTCACCCCCCCCAGGGCGAATACCGGGATGGTTAGAGAGCGGGTCACCTGGAGCAGGGGACCGACCCCCACCGGGGCGCCATAGAGGGCCTTGGAGGGGGTGGACCAGACCGGACCGAAGGTGATGAAGTCGACCCCTTCCTGCTCCGCTGCCCCGGCGGATGCCACAGAATGACAGGAGGCACCAATGAGCCGTGTCGATCCCAGCAGTTCTCTGGCAACGGTAACGGGAAGCCCGGCCTCGGGAAGGTGCATACCGTCGGCGCCCACGGCCAGGGCGATGTCGGCCCGGTCGTTGATGATGAGCCGGGCGCCATACCGGGTTGTCAGACGGCGCAGCTCCCGGGCCAGTTCAAGGCACTCCCTGCCGGATAACGACTTTTCCCGAAGCTGTACCCCCCGGACCCCGCCGGACAACGCCTCTTCCACCACCGTCAGGAGATTACGACCGGAGGTGGCCCCTTGGTCGGTAATGAGGTAGAGGTCGAAGTCAACGGGGTTCGCACTGCGTGAAATCACTCGATGACCCCGTCGATGGGGCTGGACGCCGTGGCGTAGAGTTTTCTGGGAATCCGGCCGGCCAGATAGGCCAACCGACCGGCCCGAACGGCCAGGTTCATCGCCTCGGCCATGGCCAGAGGATCCCCGGCGCCGGCGATCGCGGTGTTCATGAGGACTCCATGACACCCCAGTTCCATGGCAATGGCCGCATCCGATGCGGTCCCCACCCCGGCATCCACGATGACCGGCACCTTTACCGTCTCCAGGATGATCCGGATATTGGAAGGGTTCCGGATGCCGAGACCGCTCCCGATGGGGGCGCCCAGAGGCATCACCGCCGCGCACCCCAGCGCTTCCAGCTTGCGACAGGTGACCGGATCGTCTGTGGTGTAGGGAAGGACCGTGAACCCCTCCTTCACCAAGATGGCTGCAGCCTTCAGGAGTTCCTCGTTATCCGGGAAGAGGGTCTTCTCATCGGCCAGCACCTCCAGTTTCACGAAGTCGGAGAGCCCTGCCTCCCGGGCCAGGCGGCAGGTCCGGACGGCGTCATCCGCCGTGTAACAACCGGCGGTATTGGGGAGCAGGGTATACTTCTTCAGATCAAGATGATCCAGCAGTGACTCCTTGCTCCGGTCGAGAATGTTCACCCGCCGGACCGCCACGGTGACGATTTCCGCCCCGGAAAGCTCGATGGCTCGGGCCATCTGCTCAAAAGTCGCATACTTGCCGGTCCCCACCATCAACCGGGAACTGAATTCACGCCCAGCAATTACCAGGTTATCATTTGCCATTTCCATCTCCTTGTGATTCCCCGCCTCAGGGATAATCTCCATCACCCCTTTCATAACTCCCCCCATCCCCCTCTTATCTATAAGAGGGGGCGCGCATATGATGTGACATTGCCTTAGCGCGTTCCTCCCCTTACGTTAAGGGGAGGACAGGAGGGGTTACGAAGGGGGTACAACCTCCCCCGCCCCCCACGAACCGGACAATTTCCAACTTGTCCCCATGCTGAAGTTGCACGGTCTCATATTCCCCTTTGGGGACGATATCCCGATTCCGCTCCACTGCCAACCGGGCAGGATCAAGGTCGAGAGAGCGAAGCAACTCCCTGACGGTCATCGGTTCGACAGAGTGCGCTTCACCGTTGATCTGAATTTCCATGTAATTCTCCTGTTTCACCACAAAAAAAAGCCGCTGAAGCGGCTTCACTCTCGTGTCATCCGTCGCGCTTCCCTCCGCCGGAATTACCCGGATCAGGTTCAAGGGGTCGTCCTCTCATCAGGACTCTCAGCCGAAACTCCCCCAGCGTCTGCTCAATCGTAAAGTATCACGCCATAACCACGATATGCCGCGACAGTGGGGAATTATAAGGATACCGGATTGAGTGTCAACAGTTTTCTGTCCCTCATCCCTTTCACCCCCTCTTCCACTCCCGCATCCGGTCCAGGCGGACGATATACTGTTTCTCCTGCCTGATCCGCTCCTGATGCCAAGTCCAGATATGATAGGATTCCAGCGACAGGATGGTAATCCCGGCCGCCAGCACCGCATAGAAGTTGTCATCCAGGGCATGGGCGACGTGATAGAAGGCGTAAAACACCAACAGATACCCCACGTGGGAGAGGCCGGAAAAGGCGCCGGTCCCGGTGGTCATCCTCCCCAGAATCAGTATCAGGGCGGAAAAACTGTAGACAATGAGGAGACCGCTGATCATTTTGGCCGAAGGAGGGGCGCCCAGGAGTTGCCTGACGGAAGGGGGAAAATCGGGGAGATGGCTCCCCAACTGCTGGGCTACAAGACTTATCCCCAGGAAGAGGGTGAGATACCAGACCCCCCGGAGAGAGCGCCGCTGAAACTCCCTGACCCGCCCCGTTGCCGCCCGGCGCGCCTGCTCGTTTCCTTCCTGCGTCTCGGGAAGTGGGGCGTCATGGAGCGGTTCGGTTATGGACTTCCCGATGGGCATCTTCATGTTCGAGAATTTTTACCGGCATCTTTACCGGATGAATCCGCAAGCTCCTGGAGAGTCCGACCGATGGTCTCCAGTTCACCATTGAGGTCAGGCTGCGGGATATCCCGGTGACCGGCGGCAAGCTGCAGGGCAAAAGATTCCAGCCGCTGTACCGGCAGAAAGAGACTGCGCCGCAGAATAGCCGAGACTCCGGCCACGGTGAGCAGAAGAATCATAACGCTGAAGAGCGCCATCCGGCTCCGGAGGGTGGCCAGAGTGGCCTGAAGACTCTTCTGGGAGAGGCCGATATCCAAAGTGCCGAGGACCTTCTGGGTGGCAGGGTGAACATGACAGGTGGCGTTGAAGCAATCCGGTTCGTTATAGATGGGGGCAGTTATGGCAAGGACGGTTTCCCCCCTTTCATTACGATAACGGCGTGCCTGCTGCATGCTCCCCATAGTGGCCACCGGGGTCGCCCCGGCATGACAGGCAATACACCCCTCGCTGTTCCGATCCACTTGGCGATTGAGCTCTCCCGAATGGGAAGAGAACATGATGACCCCGCGCTTGTTGAAGATCCGGACCTGCTCCACATCCTGCTGGGAACCGACGGTGGTGACGATATTCTGTACCGTCTCCCGATCGGCCTTGAGCATGGCGTATCGAGTGGAGCGAACCACGGTCTGGGCCAGGGCGGTCTCATGGCGTACGGTGTCCTGGGTCATATCCTGTTTGATCGCCTGATAGAGGAGCAGGCAGCAGATCACCACGAATCCGGTTACCGTGATGGTTACCGGAACGATGGCCCTGCCACTCAGTGACATTCCCATTTCTTCCTCCTTTATCGCATCCCTTTAGTGGCAAAAGCCGCAGCTTGCCGTCACCGGAAAGGCCGTCCTGCCGTTATGGCAGGCGCCGCATGATTTACCCTTCTCCATGGCCGCCATCCCCACCGGCTTCCCCCGTTTCAGGGGGTAGAGCCGGGGATGGCAGACGCCGCAGCCGGCTTTGGCCAGATGGCTCTGGTGACTGAACCGCGCCGGTGAGAGCTCCTTCGCCGGGAAGGTCAACTCCTTCACCGGGTGGCATTTGGCGCAATCGGCCACGGCAAAGGCTCCCTTACCGTTATGGCAGGCTCCGCACGATCTCCCTTTTCCCATGGCAGCCATCCCCACATGCCGCCCCTTGATATACTCATAGATCTTCGGGTGACAATCATGACACGCCTGACGCCCGGCATGGGCCTTATGGGTGAAGGTGACCGGCCCGGTCTCCCTGACCTTGAAGGTCATATCCGTGACGGTGTGACATTTGGCACACTCCGCCACGGCAAAGGCCTTGGCGCCATCGTGACAGGCGCCGCACGATTCCCTCTTCTCCATGGCCGCCATCCCCTTGGGGCGGTTTTTCCCCGCGACGAAGAGAGCGGGGTGACAGGCACTGCATGGCTGACGGGCGGCATGTTCCTGGTGGGTGAATGCCACCGGTCCGGTCTCCTTCACCGGGATGCTCAGATTTCTTACCGGATGGCATTTGAGACAGTCGGCCAGGGCAAAGGCGCTCTTGCCGTCATGACAGGCGCCGCAGGACTTCCCCTGCGCCATATCGGCCATGGTATGCCGAACCGGATACTTGATGTCGAAGATCTTGTCGTGGCAGGCCCGGCAGTCACTCTTCTGTTTTCCCTTCTTGATGTGGTTGTTATGACTGAAAAAAACCTTGCCGAGCTCTTTCGTCTTGAAGGTGACATCCCGGAGATCAAGGGCCGATACCGGGGCAGACACCCCTGCCGCCAGCGCCACCATGACGCAGATCAGGTGAAATCGCATTATTTCTCCTCCTCTTCTTCCCATCCGGTCCACATGCTCTTGGTATGGGCGAAGGGGGTATGCCCCAGAGTTGCCAGGTAGACGTGAATGAACAGGAACGCCGTGAAACAGCAGGCGATGAGGTAGTGGAATCCATCCAGGAGCTTGAGTCCCCCCATGGTGATGATGACCTCGCGCAAGGGACCGATGTTCATGATGAGAAACCCGGAAAAAATGACCAGCGGCAGGAGGAGGAGCATGATCATCAGGTAGGTCACCTTCTGTAGAGGATTAAACTTGTTATCCGGGGTCGGCGTATGGGGGTTGGGCTTGCCGAAGAAGTAGAAGAAAAAATAGAAGATCGCCTGCCGGAAGAGGCCGTGCTTCAGATCCTCCGCTGTGGGAACGTAGATCTTCAGAAGAGTGCCGGTAACGAAGATGTAGTAGATAATCCAGAGGATATAGGAGGCGGAGACCACGATCCCGGCGGTGTTATGAAGACTGATAGCCGCCTTGTAGGTGCCGAAGATGTTCATAAACTCGGGCCAACGGATCTGAATCCCGGTGAGGGTCAGGGTGACGATCCCCAGGGCGTTGAGCCAGTGCCAGATCCGGACCGGCGTGGGATTGAGATAGATCTTATTATGCTGCGCCATGGTGGGTATCCTTTCTGTTCTTCCGGGTCAGAAACCGGAGCGTACCGTGGAACAACGGCACCATGGCTCCGCAGGCCACGATGGCGAGCCCGATGATGCTGAGGGCCGAACTCCGCGACGTTCCCATCATATAAAAATCCGGGGTCCCGTAGAGAAGATCCAGGACCGCCCCCTTCTCCACCGGCATCCGGATGGATCTCCCATCCTTGTCCGGGATCGCCACATAACTGGTCTGGAGTGCCCTGGAGCCCGAGGCGTGACAGAAGGTGCAATCCCACCGATTCTTCAGGATCTGATACGTGTGGGTGATCTTTTCCGGCATCATCATCCCCCAGAGACGCATCCCCCGGGTGGTGGCGTTACGGTGGAAGCTCTTGAGCTCTTCCAGGGAAACGGTTCCGTCACCGTTGGCGTCCACCACCCTGGCAACCGGAGAGCCCACGGGCGCCAGTCGCGCCAGTTCGTCATAGCTGGCCGGGGTATAACCGTGCTGGGGTTTATCGCCGTGGCGGGTCTGAATATACAGATTAATGACGTACTGTTCCGATCCGGTGTGGCAGGTGATGCAGGGGAGGGCCGTGATGTGCAGTTCCGCCTGGGGGAGCCAGGCGGCATGACTCTTGATGGTTTTGGCATTATCATGGCAGCGGGCGCACTGGGTATTCATGTCTGCGCCGGACACCACCTCTGCGGGGCGGACAGTATGGGGATTATGGCAATCGGAGCAGACAGCCTTCTCGGCATGGATGCCGCTGAGATACTCCTGCACCACGGGGAGGTGGCACTCCTTGCAGGAGGCTCGCGACGGGCGCAGACCATCCGCCGGATGCCGGGGGGAGACGGAATCATGGCATGAGGAGCAGCCGATACGGGAGTGGGTCGTGGCTGCGAATTTCCGGGGGTCGATATAGAGATACCCCTTTGCGCTGCTAATGACGCTCCGACTGCCGTGACATTCGAGACACCGATCCTGAGCAGCAACATCCGCGGGAAACAATCCAGCGGATGTCACGGTCAGCAGGACGGCGAAAATCGGGACAACAACTCGTGTATAATGCACCCTTCCCTCCTTCGTCTGACTGCCGGAGAGAACCGTCCTCACCGGCTTTGCCGCGTAATCACCGGCTATTTGGCTGCCTTTACCTCCGGAGTTTTCGCGCTCTTTGCGGCTCCCTTGGCCATTCCGGTCATCATCATGATGGCGGGCAACAACGGGGAAATAACGATCAGGGCGCAAAAACCAAAGAAAATCCAGCTACAAAGCCCACTATTTTCTTCAAAACTATCCACCTCGCCCCACGTGGTGGAGGCCATCCCCAGGAGGAGGGAGAGTACGGTTGTGACGTTCGTTTTCATGGCGTCTTCCTTTAATGCAATATCCGGTCCATTTTAACCGGAGGTGGTGGTCTGTCGTTATGGTTATCCTGTGCAGCCACCCCCTTGATCCTGTATATTTTCAACATACACCGCTCTTCAGACAATATTGCATATACCATCCACCTGAAAGTGGTATAGAATGGCGGAATTTCATCGTACGTCCTGCTCCCTTCGAATCCGCCAGGGAACGGGTTTCCCCTATCAACGAGGTAGTCAATGGAACGAAGCAAGATTCTGGTGGTGGATGATGAAGCGGTCATCCGCGAAGGGGTAAAACGGATACTGGAGCGTAGCGGCATGGAGGTCGCCACCAGCTCCGGGGGCCGCGCTGCCCTGGCCATGATACAGGAGACGGACTTCGACTTGGTCGTCACCGATCTGAAGATGCCGGGGATGAACGGCATCGAGGTTCTCAAGGCAATCAAGGTTCTCCAGCCCGAGGTGCCGGTCATCATCATCACCGGCTATTCCACGGTGGACACCGCCGTGGAGGCGATGAAAAACGGCGCCTTCGATTACATTGCCAAGCCGTTTACCCCGGATCAGCTCACCGAGAAGGTCGCCAAGGCACTGGCGCAAAAAGAGGTCCTCACCGAAAATCTCCTTCTCAAAAAAGAACTGAAGGAACACCACGGCTTCGACCTCTTCGTTGGCGAAAGCAAGGAGATGCAGAAGATCTACCGGCGCATCCTGCAGGTGGCCCCCACGGACAGCACCGTCCTCATTACCGGAGAGAGCGGCACCGGCAAGGAGGTGGTGGCCCGGGCCATCCATCGCAACAGTCCCCGTCGGGACAACCCTTTCGTGGCCGTGGACTGCACCTCCCTGGCGGAAAACCTCCTGGAGAGCGAGCTCTTCGGCCATATCAAGGGCTCCTTCACCGGCGCCATTCAGACCAAGACCGGCTTGTTCAAGGTAGCCGATGGCGGCACCCTCTTCCTGGATGAGGTGGCCAACATCTCCCTCACCACCCAGGCAAAACTCCTCCGGGTCCTTCAGGAGCGGGAGATCACCCCCATCGGCGGAACCCAGTCGGTGAAGATCGACATCCGCCTGGTGGCCGCCACCAACAAGAACCTCCGGACCCTGGTGGAAGAGGGTAAGTTCCGGGAGGATCTGGTCTTCCGCTTGAATATCATCCCCATCGACCTCCCGCCGCTGCGGGAGCGGAAGGGGGATCTGCCGCTTCTCATCACCCACTTCCTCCAGAAGTTCGCCACCTCCATGGGGCGGGAGCTGCACGGTCTCTCCGCCGAGGCGAAGAGCTTTCTGGAAAACTATGCCTTTCCCGGCAACGTCCGCGAGGTGGAAAACATTATCGAACGGGCGGTGGTCCTGGCCGAGGGGAACCTGATCCAGGTGGAGGATCTGGAACTGGGACACGCCTGCGTCCTGAAAGCTCCACCCCACTCCCAGGAAAACCTCGCTCCCGCCAACCTGGAGGAGCTAAAGGAGGCCAAGCGCCTGATCCGGGAGAAGGCTCTGGAGGAGGTGGAGAAGGCTTTCGTCATCGCAGCCCTGGAACGGAACCACGGCAACATCACCCGGGCCGCCGAGGAGACCGGGATGCTTCGTCCCAACTTCCAGGCGCTCATCAAGAAGCTGGGGATCTCGGGCAAGGATTACGTCGATGGGTGACGCATAAGCCATGCGAAGCAGTAATGTTGAAGCGGTCGTACTCAAGGTCATGGAGTACCGGGAAGCGGACGTCATCGCTACCCTCTTCACCCGGGAGCAGGGAAAACTCCGGGGAATCGCTCCAAATGCCCGGAAGAGCCGAAAGCGGTTCGGCGGCGCCCTGGATCTTTTTGCTCGGCTCACCCTTACCCTCCGTATCCGGGAAGGGCTCTCCCGCCTGGAAGAGGCTAGCATCGTCAGCCTCTCCTCCCACATCCGGGAGGATATCACCAAGGTCGCCCATGCCGCGTACGCCTGCGAGCTCACCGACATCCTCCTCCCCGACGGAATGCCCAACCTTCGCTACTACCGTCTCCTCTGCGCCTGGCTGGAGCGACTGGACAGCTCCCCCCCCTCCCCCGCCGACCGCCGCTTCTTCGAAATCAACCTCCTGAACATCTTGGGTTATCGACCGGAACTGGGGCAGTGCCCCGTCTGCGACTCCCCCTTTGACGGGACGAAACCGCTCACCTTCCACCCCTCTGCCCATGCCGTCACCTGTCGCAACTGCGCCGGCGCGGGAATCGCTGTCAGACCCACCGTCCCCCCCCTCCTCCGCTCCTGTCTCTCCACCGGAAGGTTCGGAACGATCTCCTTTTCGCCGGAGGAGCTGGCCGATGCCGGAACAATTTTAGACAACCTCATAATGGCCCATGTGGGCAAGGAGTTAAAATCCCTCCGCTTCCTGCGGGAGGTGGAGTGAGCTCACGGGGTAGACCTGCCTGATCCGGTGGCATCTGAACCGGGATATCGTCGCCCGATGATCATAATTCAAGTTGATGAGTTCAACCGAAGATGGATTGCCTAGACCAAATCGACTCCGTCGTCCCCTCCGGTCTCCTGAGTACGTGATCAAGTGAATACGTCCCCCTCGGGCGCACAGGGATGTCCAGCCGAGCTTGACGAGTACAGTGGACCCACCTCCTTCAGCGTAGGTCAAGAACTTCTCCACATTATAATGTTACACATGTTACCAGCGTCCCCTCAGGTTTCAATGATAAGGAGCAAAATGGTTGTCAACATACTTTCTTTCCCTGACTCCGTGACGGTAAGTCCAAAAAATCGTTTCTATCTGCTGTAACTTGCTGAAGTTCTTTGATAATTATGATATGGTGCTACCATAAAATACTCACCCGGCAGGTGAATTATGAAGCGCTTTATTATCGAGCAGTCC
>CAIUWK010000008.1 GCA_903902855.1 uncultured Geobacter sp.
CAAGGGTCACAAGGCAGAGTGGCTTCCTCCCTTGCAAGATGCACTCACGAAAGTATTGCATCCAACAGTCAAAACATGGGCTTTGTCTGCACTGTCAGTAATGGTCATGAATGATGACATCGCCCGTTCGTACGGCCTCATGTCCTGATTGCTGATAGTGATAATACGACATTACATGTTTGAACACTCACCACGTCTCATCTCAACTTAACCTGTCAATTATCATTGCGTTGCTGCGTCAGCAGGTTTCCGTGGTTAACGTCCAGGTGGACTATCCCCCTCTCAAGACCATTTCCATCATCGACACTCCAGGTCTCAATTCCAAGATCGAAGAGCATGAGAGAACTACCCTGGCGTACCTCAGCGAGGTCGAAGTGGTGTTCTGGGTCTTTTCCGCCAACAAACCGGCGGCCAGGAGTGAACTGAAGTATCTGGACACCATCAGGAGCCGGGGGTGCAAGGTTTACGGCATCGTCAACAAGATCGATACGGTGGACGGTTTCAGGGATGACCGGAAACGCCACAAGGAAGAGATGGAGCAGGTCATGGCGGTATTGCGCAAACATTGCGGCGCGGTTACTGAACGGTTCATTCCACTTTCCGCCAAGGAGGCGCTGAAAGGGTTGGCCACGAGTGATCGAAAACAGGAAGAGGGGAGCAACATAGCGGAACTGCGGCGGGTTATCCATGAGGAGATTGCCGGTAAAGCCGCAGTCATCCGTCGGGAGCATCTGGCCTCGCGGGTGGCCTGCTATGCCGGTCTCGCCACGGCGACCAAATCATATCTTCGGGAGCTGTTTGTCCCGTACCGGCAGGGGCTCGTGCCGCTACGGAAACGACTCGACCTGATAGAGGAGGAGGCCCGGACCTTTGCCCAGGAAGAACGTACTGCAACTCCGGAAGGCATAAAGCAGAGATGGTAGCACTGAAGTAACTATTCAGGTCCTCGTCAATTCGGTTATCATAACTCCCCCTGACCCCCTCTTGTCTCAAGAGGGGGAATGTTTTCTTCGGCATTCCCTTAGCACGTCCCTCCCATTGGGTTAAGGGGAGGACAGGAGGGGTTACGATAGTGGCGCGCTTGGAATGAGCTGAAGTGTTACGTCCCGGAAAGGAATGATCAACCATGAAAGGTGTTCTCTATCTGCTTGGTCTCTGCGGTCCGTTGGTGGTCATCGCCAAAGAGGATTTTATTCTGGTGGCCATGAATGATACCGGCTCCACCTGTGTGCCGCTGACCCCCTTGGAGGAGATCGGCTATGGCACGGACGATGGACTCAACCTCCTGACCCAGCTGAAGGCGTATCGCTCCGGAGAGCACGCCGCCCGGAAGCGGCCAAAGGATTCCCGGGGGTTGAGAGAGGTGCAGGATGCTCAGGTGGCGCTGGAGTTGGAGCGCTACCTCCATGGTCTGGAGCGGTCATTTCCCATAGTCGAGCTGGCGCCTGTCTGGTATCCGGCAAAGATCCTGGCGGAACTGCTCCGAAACCTGGCCGAATATGATCTGCCGGGGTACGATCTGGTGCAGATAGCTGGCGATTTAGTCTCCCATAGTGATATACTGCTTCGGCGAAACTTGGGACCGTCCGGTCTGCTCCTCCCGGCGGGAAACCTGACAATCAATGCGACCGCCGCCACGCCGACTGTCCCTGCGGTGCGGTTGACTTTGGATTATCTGGAAACGGCTCTGGATATGTATGCTCAGGCACAGACGGGGGAAGTCGGGCGGCAGGTCAAGGCGCTTTGTGCCGGATAGATTTTGTTCCACGTGGAACAGTGAGCTATCCGACCGTACAATATGGCTTTTCCCGGCATATCAGCAGTAACGTGCAACTTTTGTCTCAACTATTTTTACAGAACCTTTTCCTTGGAACTTAGTGCTTGTCAAGGCGTAACGGCGGAAAACACACCATGTTCCACGTGGAACAACTACGGATCTATCATGTATTGTTACGAAAAACAGTATGACGTCATCGTGGTGGGGGCAGGGCATGCGGGGTGCGAGGCGGCCCTGGCCGCTGCCCGTATGGGATGCTCGACGCTCCTGTTCACCATCAACCTGGATGCCGTGGCCCTGATGTCGTGCAACCCGGCCATCGGGGGGCTGGCCAAGGGGCACCTAGTGCGGGAGATCGACGCCTTGGGTGGAGAGATGGGAAAAAACATCGATGCCACCGGGATTCAGTTCCGGATTCTCAATACCCGGAAAGGGCCGGCAGTGCGCGCCTCCCGGGCCCAGGCGGACAAGCAGCAGTACCGGCTCCGGATGAAGCAAGTCCTGGAGCGCCAGGCCAACCTGGACCTGAAACAGGGGGAGGTGACGGCGCTGGTGGTGGAAGAGGGGAGGGTGACCGGCGTTGAGAGCAGGGTGGGGATGAGATACTCCGGCAGCACCGTGATCATCACCACCGGAACCTTCATGCGGGGGCTGATCCATGTGGGATTGGTGAATTACCCCGGTGGGCGAGCCGGCGATCTCCCCTCGGTGGGGCTCTCGGATCAGCTCCGGGAGCTGGGATTCCGGGTGGGGCGACTGAAGACCGGTACTCCGGCCCGCCTGGACGGAAGCAGCATCGACTTTGAGAAGCTGGAACCCCAGTACGGCGATGACCCGCCCATCCCCTTCTCCTTTTCCACGGAGCGGATCGACCGGCCGCAGCTCCCCTGTCACATCGCCTACACCAACGAGCGGAGTCATGACATCATCCGTTCCGGTCTGGATCGATCCCCCCTGTACAGCGGGATTATTCAGGGGGTGGGGCCACGCTACTGTCCCTCCATCGAAGACAAGGTGGTCAGGTTCCCGGAGAAGACGCGGCATCAGACATTCATTGAGCCGGAAGGGAGCGACACGGTGGAGGTCTACCCGTCAGGGCTCTCCACCTCACTCCCGCTGGAGGTGCAGATACCCTTTTACCGGAGCATCATGGGGCTGGAGCGGGTGGAGATCATGCGCCCGGCCTATGCCATCGAGTATGACTACGTGGATCCGATTCAGGTTCACGCCTCCCTGGAGACCAAGCTGATTGCCAATCTTTACCACGCCGGCCAGATCAACGGCACCTCGGGGTACGAAGAGGCGGCAGGACAGGGGCTCATGGCGGGGATCAACGCGGCTCTCAGGACCAAGGGGAGAGAGCCGCTGATCCTGGGGCGGGAGGAAGCGTATATCGGGGTAATGATCGACGATCTGGTCACCCTGGGGACAGCGGAGCCGTACCGGATGTTTACCTCCCGGGCCGAGTACCGTCTGCTGCTGCGTGAAGATAATGCCGATCTCCGGCTGCGGGAGCATGGCTTCCGGGTGGGATTGCTGGCGGAAGAAGAGTACGGCAGATTTCTCTGGAAGCAGGAGCGGATCGGGATGGAGCTGGCGAGGCTGAAAACCACGAAGATCCTCCCCTCGGAGATGGACGAGACAACCAGGGAAACCTATGGCATGCATGATCTGCAGAACGGGGTGACCTTCGAGGAGCTGCTCCGGCGGCCGGAGGTAACCTACGAAGATCTTGCCCGCATCGATCCGGCCTTTGCCGGAGTAGAGCGAGCGGTGCGTGAACAGGCGGAGATTCAGGTAAAATATCGTGGCTATATAGAGAGGCAGCAAGTGGAGATTGAGCGGAGCCGCAGGATGGAGGGGACTCAACTCCCCGCAGAGTTCGATTATGAGGCAATTGCCGGGCTCACCGGGGAGGTTCGGGAGAAGCTGATCCGGCACCGGCCGGGGACCTTGGGACAGGCGGCGCGGATACCGGGGATGACACCGGCGGCCATTGCCGTGATCTCCCTGACCCTCAAGGCGCGAGGTGGCGTATGAGCCTCCCTCTGCGCGAGTTGCTGGAATCCGGGGCCCGGGAACTGGGGGTGACCCTTTCGCCGTCGTCTGTTGACCGAATGCTCCTCTTCATGATGGAACTGAGGAAGTGGAACCGGAAGATCAATCTCACCGCCATCTCCACCGAGCGGGGGATCGTCATCAAGCATCTTCTGGACTCCTTGACGGTTGTGCCACATCTTTCCCAGGGGGCGCGCTGTCTGGACCTGGGGTCGGGAGGGGGATTTCCCGCAATCCCACTGGCCCTGGCGCGCCCGGACCTGAAGCTTACCTCCGTGGACGCGACCCTGAAGAAGATCCATTTCCAGCGTCATGCGGCCAGGCTCCTGGGACTCACCAACCTGGAAGCTCTCCATGCCCGGGGTGAAGCTCTTGCCGGGAGTCATGGCAACGGCTTCGACGTGGTCCTCTCCCGGGCGTTCTCCTCCCTGCCGGAGTTCGTTTCTCTGGCCCGACCGCTCCTGGCCCTTGGCGGAGTCATCATCGCCATGAAAGGAAAGAGCGGCGGGGATGAGGCGCTGGAGGCTGCTCCTTTTTTTGAGGAGCGAGGTCTCGTGGTCAGTGAGGTGGTCCGGTTCCGTCTCCCCGCCTCGGGGGATGAGCGGAGCCTGGTGGTGATTCGGACCGTTTGAGCGAAAAATGGCCGAATCGCCGGAATCGGCCCAAATCCGGCTTGTGAGGCGGTCAGTCTCCCGGTTAAGGCTAACCCTTTCCGTGGTCCGAGAACGTCGGGCAGGAGCTGAATTTGGAAGCCGCTTTTTTTACCTTTTTTTGAAATTTTGCAAGGAGAACGAATGCTACGTATCAGTTTGAAGAAGGGTGAGGAGCGGCGACTGCGGGAGGGACACCCCTGGGTCTTCAGCAACGAGATCAAGGAGATTGCGGGGGAGGGTCAGCCTGGTTGCGCCGCGGAGCTGTTCGACGCCGGTGGTGCTTTTCTGGGGACCGGCTACTACAACTCCCGCTCGCTCATCGCCGTCCGCGTTCTCTCCCGGCGTCGGGAGGATATCGACGGCACCGACTTTTTTGTTCAGCGGATCCGTCAGGCTAACAACTACCGGCAGTTGGTCTGCCCCGGTGAGAATGACTATCGGGTGGTCTATGGCGAGGCGGATTTTCTGCCGGGACTCGTGGTGGATAAATATGGGGATTACCTCTCCATCCAGCTGCTCTCCGCCGGGATGGAGTATCGTCGTAACGCCATCGTGGCGGCGCTGACGGAGTTGTTCCACCCCAAGGGGATCGTGGCGCGCAACGACGTGGCGGTCAGGTCGCTGGAGGGTCTGGAGGAAAAGGTCGAAATAATCTCCGGCTCCATCCCGGAGACGGTGGAGGTGACCGAACATGGAATCCGGCTCTTGGTGGATCTCCTGGGGGGGCAGAAAACCGGCCACTTTCTGGATCAGCGAAACAACCATCTTCTGTTGCAAGGGCGCTGCCAGGGGAAGAGTGTTCTCGATCTCTTCTGCTACTCCGGGAGTTGGGCGCTGCACGCCGCCTCCTTCGGCGCCAAGTCGGTGCTGGGGATTGATATATCGGAAAAAGCGGTGGGGTTGGCGCGGCGGCAGGCGGAGTTGAACGGTCTGGCTGATCGGGCAAGGTTTGAGGCGGTGGACGCCTTTGCCCGGCTCAGGAGTCTGAAGGACGAAGGAAAACGGTTCGGGGTGGTGGTCCTTGATCCCCCCGCCTTCGTGAAGAGCAAGAAGATGCTGAATGAGGCGCTGAAAGGGTATATCACCGTCAACCGGCGGGCCATGGAGTTGCTGGATGATGGCGGCTATCTCGTCACCTGCTCCTGTTCCTATCACCTGGGACGGGAGCCGTTTCGCGAGCTGCTCGCCTCTGCCGCTCGTCAGGCGGGGAGAAGCATGCGCCTGGTTGCCACCGGCTTTCCCTCTCCCGATCATCCGGTACTGCTGGCGGCGCCGGAAACGGATTATCTCAAATGCCAACTTCTGCAGGCGGTCTGATTCACGAAGCGGCTTATTTCAGCATATTCCATATCTTCAGGATTCCTATGAACCTGATGACCGGCCTTCGCTTTTTAACTGTTTCCTTAGGTCTATCGGGGTTGTTGAGGAAAAGGGGGCTTTCCCAGCGGGGCGCGGGGGGGGGGACTTGCCACCGTAGCGGTTGCAATTTTCCGCGGAAGTCATATTTGTGAGCGAACCAACGATCATCCTTATAGGTGAGGGGGAGCTCTTTTCCTTCAATGACTGCTACGGCCTCCAGAGTCTGTAATGATCCGCTGACACTGCGGCGTAGGCGCCTGTCCGTCTCAGTGGCGGTATGGGCGCAGAACACAACTTCTCCGGTGTCCGGATCGTATTCCCCCTCACCTTTTAAAATCGATTCCCGCGGCATTTTGAGTCGTAAGGAGACACGCATTGCTCGAACCTCCGCCGGTTTCACAAGAAGAGCTGCAGCTCTAACCGGTCAAGATTTGATTTTAATAATAAAAAGCAAAGGTGAAATAATAAGGTGCAAAACGATATCATACTTCTATTCGGCAATAAATAGTAAAAGTAAAATGGTGTGATAATTGTTGGGAGAGACTCCTTGCTCTACGGTTGAGCGGCTGACGCCGGATGAGCCCTGAGAGCGCTCCGCATATTAATCAGAACTTGGCAGAGAATACCACTGCCAGGAAAGGAGCCGGATTCAGTGAGGCGGAGGTAATCCGGTTACCGTTACGGTCGTCAATACTCATCTGTCCACCCAGCATGGCCCCGGCGTAACAATCAAAATTGAACTTTTTCGACATGTTCCGGCTGAGGCGCAGCCAGGCAGGAATGGAGTTGGATTTGGCGATGGCGTCATCTCCCGCGAGACGGAAACGGTTTGAGCGGTAAGCGGTGCCGACCCCCAAGTCCCAGCCGTCATCCATCCGGTAGGCCAGCTCCAGCCCTGCCGGACCTGTGGGGCCAGGGTGGAATGGGTTGGCCAGGAGGAGCCGGTCGGTAATCTTCCAGTTGATCACGATCATGGGGAAGAAGTTCAGCTCCTCCAGGTCGTTGAAGGCGCCGAATCCCAGACCCAGGGTCAGCTCCTTGCTGAGATCCTTGCTGAGGGAGATGATACCGCCGTACGCCAGAGCATTTCCCCACCCGGCATCTTCGGCCCGGGAGAGCTGCAGGGAGGGGGCGATGAACAGGCTCCACTCCGGTGTCAGGTCATAACCGACACTCCCCCCCAGTTCCAGACGGTGTATCTTGTCCCAGGAGTTTCCTCCCAGGAAGGTCACCGGACCGGAAAAATGATACTGGGTGTAATCGTAGGCGAAATGAAATCCTGCCTCAAGCTGTTCGCTCAACCCCTTGTGCCCGTTGACATCAACAAAGAGCCGAGAGATCTCCAGACTCCCTCCGCTGTTCAGTGCTGCGTCGAACTGATGGAAGGGGGTTATCGCCAGGGAGAGCCCCGCTGCTTCGGGTTGTGCGGTATCAACAGGCTCCGCCAGGGCCTGGGACGAGCTGAAGAGAAGGCAGAGCGCCAGGGATGCTGACGCCAGACGGAGTGTGGGGAGAATTCGGGATGTTCTAAACATGGTATCTCCTTTCATGGTAAGGGTTGTGGTGGAGAGCGGCGTCAGGCAACGGTACGGGAGCTGCGGGCGTAGCAAATGGTTCCCATGGCGATAGTCAGCGGAATTACAGCCACCAGGGCTGCCGTGGTCACTACTCCCAAATGCCACCATTCCGATAGCCCCACCGCCTGGACCCCCAAGGCGTTGCCGATCTGCATCCCCATGAGATAGACCATGGAGCGGGGAAGGAATTGCGCCGTGGATGAAGCCTGGACGATGGAGGCGTAGATGGTCACGCTGGCCAGCCCCATGCAGAGCCCGGAGGCGAAGATGGGAATACCCGCCATGAGGAAGAAACCGGAAGCGAGGCAGAGGGCCAGCCCTCCCAATGAGACAAAGAGTGCTGCCGCAGCCAGTGAAGGAACCCGCTCCATCCGTCCTTCCAGCCGGGCCGCCCAGACACTCCCCAAGATCGCCCCCACCGAAGCCAGGACGGTCATCCCCCCCACGAACAGCGGACTCTTTCCCACCTTGGCCTGAAGATAATCGGAGAAGAGATACTCCGAACCGACGATGAGGATGGAGACCACCACCTGCCAGCCGGTCATGATCCGGACGACCCTTCTCCCCTGCCGCTCTTCACCCAGAACTGTGGTGGGCTGCACCGCCGTATCCTGGCGTTGCCGGAGACCCAGCCAGGCAAAGAAAGCCGTGGCCAGACCCAGTCCGGCATTGAGCAGAAAGAAATCCCGCCATCCCTCCGGGGAGAACTGGGCGAAAAGTGCCCCCACGATGGGGCCGGCCACGACCCCCAGGGCCGCTCCCGCCTCACCCCAGATCAGGGTACGGGTGATCCGATGCCGGTGGTAGAAGGTGAGGGTCCAGAGTTGGCCGGCAAAGGAGATGGCCCCCCCTACCCCCATGATCCCCCGTCCGGTAAAGAACCGGAACGGCGTGGGGGCCGAAAAGCATATGAGGTTTCCAGCTGCGAACATGACGAGTCCGACCAGGAAAAAACGGAGTGGATTAAAGGTCCGGCTCAGTTGCCGGGAGAGGAGGAGGATCAGCAGCATGACCGCGAAGAGCGGGTAAAGGTAGCTGTTGATAATGTAGCTGGAGAGTTCCTCAGGGAGCCCCAGGCTTTCGGTGATCCGGCTGTTGGCCACGATGACGGCGGTTACCTCCAGGGAGGCGAAGGCTTCCACCAGAAAAAAGCCGATGTCATAGAGATGGTCGGTGAACGACTCCGGACGGCTGGGGGGAGTAGCGATCATTCCTCCACCACCCGCTGGAGCGCCACGGCGTAATCCAGCATCATCCCCGGAGTCCAGACCATCTCCCGTGCCTTCCACCGGATGAAATGTGCCACCCAGAGGTCTTTGTTCGTCAGGAGATAGAGGAGTGTCCTGAATCGGCGGCCGGTGTCCAGGCTTCCCATGAGGGCCGCTTCCAGGGCCATGGCAACAGCCACGGAACAGTTCCGGTTGGTAAAGTTATACGCCGTAACTTTGCGGTAGAGCGCCCAGAAGGTGCGGAGTTGAGCCTCGTTGAAATTGCGGAACCTGATGGTTGCCGAGGGCATCACGTAGCTCTTGATCTCCTCCTCAAAGGAGGAGAGGAAGATTCCCGGCACCTCCTTGCTCCGCAACACCCCCAGGACCTCGTCATTGGCCATCTCGAAGGCGATGGGATCGTTGTCGCAGTGGCTGATGTAGATATCGGGATTCATCTCCAGGGCTGAGTGCCCCACGGTGCATTTGCCGTCGTCGTCCCTGGCCATGACGTACCGGTTGACCAGAGTAGGATTCCGCTCCACCCCGGCCACGGTGACCGGGGTCCAGATATGCACCAGCAGGTCGCCGTGTTCTTCATTGACCTCCACGGGGGGCACGGGAGCGGTCAGATACCGCTCCCGGAATCGGCCGGCCACATGGAAATCGAGAAAATAGCGAATGGCCAGCTCCGTATCGCTCTCGTCCTTCCCCCGAAGGTAGCGCCCCAGCCGGAGCGCCGTCCGGAGCGTGGTCAGACCGATGAGGATCATCCCACCTCCCAGGAAAAGCGGCACCACCCAGGTGACGGACTCCTTCCATTCCAAAAAGAGAACCCCGCCGAAAATCAGATGCCCGATCCCGCTGGCCAGAAACCACCCCCAGTTGGGATAGCGGATGATGAGAGCGGAGAGGAGCTGGTATAAGCCGTTCAGCAGCAGGGCCAGACCGAAGAGCCAGGGGACGGCGTTTTCCGATTGCTGGGGAAAGTCGGCGATGGCGATCCCCAGGATGATGAAGACGAGCCCTTGGACCCCGAAGAACGAAGGCATCCCCCCTCCTCCGGCGAGGATGGAAAAGGCCAGTTTGGCCAGCCCCATGACGACCATGACCCAACCGAAGGCCTCAAGGGAGATCAGGGTGACCGTATCCGAGGCGTCGATGACGATGAAGAGTCCGACGGCACAGAGGATGAGTCCCAGTGCGGTGAGGTACCAGCGGCTTCGGTTCAGGTTTCCCGGGCCCAGCAGCAGCATGGCAAGGTTCATGGCGTATCCTCTTCTCCGGGGTGAGTCGTGCTGTTTTTCTTCAGGGAGGCTCCCAGGGTGGTGAGGGCCGTAGCCAGTTCCTGCAACTCCAGGGCGTCTCCCCGCGTCACCACGGGCCGGCTGAAATCCCCTGCGGCAAAACGCCGGGCCTGTTCAGCCAGGTTGCGCAGAGGGCGGGAAATGTTGTCTTCAAAGGTTCGGTTGAGAAACCAGAGGGCGGCGCCACCCAGGAAGAGATAGAGGACCAGCATCCGTCGCCCCATCCCTGTCAGCGGAGCCAACCGATTATCCAGGGGCCAGCTGACGATGAGCGACCAGTCGTCCCCTCCTCGCTCCGAGGAAAGGGAGCGGATGGGGGATTCCACAATCCAGGAGCTTTGGTGGCTCACCGGGTCCATCATCTTCACGGTATCCAGGCCATGGTGCGCCATGACCGCCGCCAGCTCCCCCAGCCCCTGGTTCCCCGGCAGATCGGCAAGGGCCTTCAACCTTGGATGGGCGAGGATCTTCCCCGCCTTGTTGACCAGATAGACCGTGCCGTCACCCCCCGGCTTTAAAAAATGAAGTCGGTGCACCAAGTTGTTCAGCTCCAGGTCCACCGCCACCATTCCCACCACGCGACCGTTCCATCGGAGAGGGGCCACGTAGCTCACCATCAGTGCCTCCCCCCCCTCTCCGTAGTACGGTTTGATCCACCTCCCATGGCCGCTGCGCAGGGGAAGCTGGTACCACTCCCGCTGCAGATAGTCGTAGGGGAGTGTGATCTCCGTTTCCACCCCTTTGCGTCGGTAGGCGTAGGGAGCGAACCGCTTCAGGGGGGTCAGGGCAGGGTCCAGGGAGAGGGTGATCCCGTAGATGTCAGGTGATTCGTGGAGGGTGCGGCGGAGTAGTTTCCGGATAGCGTCGGGGGTGGGGAGCGGTTCGTTTTCCAGGGCGCGGATGACCCCTTCAGCAATGAGGCGGGGGGGATCGAAGGTCAGGTCCATTTCGGCGGTTTCCAGTCGGGCGGTCTGCAGCGCCTCCTGTTTCATCTGGGTTAGCAGGGTCTTGCGTCCGGCCTGGTAACTCTCTACGAGGAGGATGAGGAGCGGTACCCCCACCAGAAAAGCCAGAAGTATCTGGATACGTTTACGAAGAGTCATGGGGCGGACCTTTCCTGGATGAGAATTAAAGCTAATGTAACAGAAAAAGTCAAGTTGTTGTGAACCTGATTTTACCTGATTCACTCACACGAAGGCACAAAGGCACGAAGAAAACCAAATAGAAAAAATTGAAAGATTTCAGAATAACCAAAGTAAATGTCCAACTCTTAGGCTTTCATTGTGCCTTCGTGCCTTTGTGAGAGATCGATTTGATACGTGTCGGATTGAATGTATGCAGAAAACCTCCGAGGTAGCGGCTACCTCGGAGGTTTTTGTGCATGCGGTTCGGGGTGGAAACGAAAAGTTCTTCTCGTCTCCACCCATGAACGCGCTAGCCCTTCCGCCGCCGGCGGAGCAGCGCCAGGCCGCCTAACCCCAGAGAAATCAGGAGCCAGGTGGCCGGTTCGGGGACGGCGGCGACGGCCTCGAAGGAGGTCAGCAACATGGGTTCACCTCCCAGGGTAGTAATCTCGAACGGGTTGCTCCCGGCGGGTGCGTTGCTGGTAAGTGGGGAAAAGAGCTGAAAATCCCCCGTATAGGAGCGGACGGGGTCGGAGCCGGTTATCGTCTGAAGCGTGCCCCACTGCCAGGTTTCGCCGGCGGGACCCACATTGGCCAGGCTCTGACCTACAAGCTGCTGATTCAGGTTCACACCCGCCAGAGAGGTGTCGAAGAGCACTCCGTCGAAGTCGTTGAGGTGAAAGGTTCCATTACCGCTGACGTTACTGGAGCCGAGCACGGTGACGGAGAGCGCCGTGACGAGCCCCGGGATGTTCGTTCCATAGGCCGAGTAGATGTCGGCGCCGCTGCTGTCGAAGAGGTTACGCCCCGGATTGGTCAATAGGGTCATTTCGAAGTCGATGGTCCCTTTGGCCGTGGCGCCGTTACCGGCAAAGTTGAAGGTGAAGGACTTGACGCTGGCGACCGCCGGTGTCGCTGCCAACAGGATGGCCATGAGCCCGGAGATAAGGATACGTTTCATTGATTCCTCCGTGTAATCTGGTGAATCCATTGGTTGGTAGGGGCACGGCGCGCCGTGCCCCTACGATAATGCTTTTCATCTTTTACAGTTTTTATTCACCATTCACCTGTTTTACTGCGACACGCCGGTGAGACTGGTTGACCCGGTGGAGGCGCCATTGTTGCTGCTATAGCCGATGGTGACGTTGAACGTGATCGTTTTTTGCTTGGCTGCGGCGCAACTGCTGAAGTTGACGGTGACATTTCCGGTGGCCGAACCGCTGACGGCGATGTCACCCAGGTTGATGGGGAAGGTGCTGGTTACCACCGGCTTGCAGGTCCCGCTGGAGGAGATCGTCAAGCCGGTGATCTGTACCGTCGCGGCGGAAGCCCCCGCGCTGGGGGTAAGGGTGATGGGCCAGGTCCGGGTAGCTCCGATGACGCCGCTCTTGACGCCGATGGCGGCGTTGAGCGTCGTCATCAAGGCATTCATGTTAGCCGTGACGGTGACGGGACCGTTCATGGTGACGTAGGTGGCGCTGCTGACATAGTTTGCTGCCGGTCCGCTCCAGGAGGAGAAGCCGAAACCGCTCCCGGCCGAGGCGATGATGCTGGGAGACGATCCCGCGGCATACCAGCCGTTGGTGGCGGGCATGACTGTGCCGCTCCCCACGGGTGAAACCGCCGTGGTCAATTGGTACTCGGTGGCGAAGGTGGCCGAGTAGGTGGCGCTCCCACTGTTCGGGGCAATGATGGAGTGGCTCATGTCCTTGGCGTCGGACCAGGCGGTGAAGAGGTAGCGTGTTCCCACGGTTCCTTGGGGAGAGGTCGTGGCGATGACGTGACTGCTTCCCGGTGTTGCCGTGAAGGTATAGGGAGCGGTATGCGCGGTCCCGCCGTCAACGGTTATCAGGAGTCCGGCCGGCAGGGTCTGCAGCGTGACACTCACGCTGCTGGGGGCCAGGATGGCGAAGCTTCCTGTCGGGGTTCCGGTGAGAGAGTTGTAATTGGTGCTGTCGGTGGGGATGAAGTTCGCCGTGACGGCATAGGTCCCCACGGCGCTTTGGGTCGCCGCGCCGCCGGTGAGGATGTTGCTGACGCTGCCGGCTACGGAACCGGTGACCTGGGCCGCGTGGCCGGCGCCGTCAAAGGTGACCGGCGAATTGGTGACCGACAGGGTCGGCATGACCTTGGCGATGACGAAGAAGCCGGCTGGGGCGTTGGTGAGCGGGCTGTAGTTGGTGCCGTCGGCCGGGGTAAAGTTCGCCGTGACGGAATAGCTGCCGGCGTTGATCGGTTGCGTTGGGGAGCCGTTGTACTTGAGGCCGGTGACGGCGCCGGAGACATTACCGGAGACGGTGGCGCTCTTTGCGGAACCGTTATAGGTAAGGGGTGAATTGGTCACCGCCAAGGTCGGTACGGCCTTGGCTATGGTGAAGTTGCCGGCTGTCACGTTGGCGAGGCTGTTGTAGTTGGCGGAATCCGTCGGGACAAAGTCCGCCGTGACGGCATAGAGACCGGCGTTGAAAGGAGCGGAGGGGAGGGTGTTGTATTTGATGTTGGAGGTGGCCCCGGGGACTGGACCGGAGGTGAAGATGGTGGCCGTCTTGGCGGAGCCGTCATAGGACGGCGTATTCGTTACCGTCAGGGTCGGGGACGGCGTGGCCTTATTCACCGTCACGCCGGCACTCCCGGAGACGATGGCGTAGTTGGCGTTGTCGGTGGGGGTGAAGGTGACGTTCTGGCTGGCGGTACCGGCGTTGGGCGCCGTGGCCGGGGTAGTGAAGGCGAAGCTCCCCGCCGGGGTAGATGATCCGCTGCTGAGGGAGGACGAGGCCAGGGTTTGGCCGTAGGTAATGGCCGTTGCGAAGGGCCAGACGGAAACAGTCGGTGTGCCCTTATTCACCGTCACGCCAGCGCTGCCGGAGACGACGGTATAGTTGACGCTGTCGGTGGGGGTGAAGGTGACGTTCTGGCTGGCGGTACCGGCGTTGGGCGCCGTGGTCGGGGTGGTGAAGGCGAAGCTCCCCGCCGGGGTTGATGACCCGCCGCTGAGTGAGGACGAGGCCAGGGTCTGGCCGTAGCTAATGGCCGAGGCGGTGGGCCAAGTGGTCACCGTGGGGATGGCCTTGTTTACGGTCACGCTGATCGTTCCACTGACGGCGCTGTAGTTGGTCGTATCCGTCGGGGTGAAGGTCACGTTCTGTGACGCGGTCCCGACTGCGGGGGTGGTTCCCGGCGTGGTGAAGG
>CAIUWK010000009.1 GCA_903902855.1 uncultured Geobacter sp.
ATCCGGGACGCCTGGGAACGGCATCATCCCAAGGCGATCTTCATCGCCACCTCCTGCGCCACGGGGATCATCGGCGATGACGTGGACGGCTCCGCCCGGAAGATGGAGGAGGAACTGGGGATACCGGTCATCCCGCTGCACTGTGAAGGGTTCATGTCCAAGCACTGGAGCACCGGCTTCGACTCCACCCAGCACGGCATCATGCGGCAGATCGTCCGGAAGAATCCCGTCAAGCAGGAAGATCTGGTGAACGTCATCAACCTCTGGGGGACCGACGTCTTTACCCCCATGTTCAAAGAGTTGAACCTGCGGGTGAATTTCGTGGTGGATCTGGCCACGGTGGAAGATCTGGCCCAGATGTCCGAGGCCGCCGCCACCGTCGGCTTCTGCCATACCCTCTCCTCCTATCTGGCGGCCGGTCTGGAACAGGAATTCGGCGTGCCGGAGGTCAAGGCGCCGCAGCCCTACGGTTTTCCCGGCACCGATGCCTGGCTGAGGGAGCTGGCCAAGGTGACCCACCGGGAAGAGTTGGCGGAAGCGTACATCGCCAAGGAGCATGCCCGGGTCGCCCCACGTATCGCCGAACTGCGTGAACTGCTCAAGGGGAAGAAGGGGTTCGTCTCCACCGGTTCCGCCTATGCCCACGGCATCATTGCCGTATTGCGGGAGCTGGGGGTGGAGGTGGACGGCTCTCTGGTCTTTCATCATGACCCCATTTACGACAGCGAGGACCCGCGCCAGGACACCCTGGCCCATCTGGTGGACAATTACGGGGATGTCCCGTCGTTCAGCGTCAGCAACCGCCAGCAGTATCAGTTCTATGGTCTGCTCCAGCGGGTGAAGCCGGACTTCATCATCATCCGACACAACGGGCTGGCCCCGCTGGCCTCGCGCCTTGGAATCCCGGCGGCGCCGCTGGGGGATGAGCATCACGCCCTTGGCTATCAGGGGATCATTAATCTGGGGGAGACGATCCTGGAGATCCTCTCCCACAAGAAATTCCATGAGGATCTGGCGGCCCACGTAACGCTCCCCTACAAGAAATGGTGGCTGGATCAGGGGGATCCGTTCCTGCTGGTGAAAGGAGATTGATATGCAACATACTGAAACTACCGTAACTGAGGGGCGGACCTTTCCCCCGCTGGGGCCGAAAACCAACTCCATCCAGCAGGTCCGCTACGTTTGCGCCATCGGCGCCATGCACTCCGCTTCGGCCATCCCCTGGGTCATTCCCATTACCCACTGTGGCCCCGGTTGCGCCGAGAAGCAGTTCGGGAGTCTGGCCATGTGCAACGGGTTCCAGGGTGGGGGATACGGCGGCGGTGCCGTGGTTCCCAGCACCAACATCTCCGAGAGCGAGGTGGTGTTCGGCGGCGAAAATCGGCTACGGGAACTGATCCGGGCGTCTCTGAAGATCCTGGATGCCGAGCTGTTCGTGGTGGTAACCGGCTGCATTCCCGATCTGGTGGGGGATGATGTGGGTTCAGTGGTGCGGGAGTTCCAGGCTGATGGGGTTCCCATCGTACTTGCCGAGACCGGAGGGTTCAAGGGGACCAACTTTACCGGCCATGAACTGATAACGAGGGCGATCATCGACCAGTATGTGGGGGATTATGCCGGCGAGAGAACTCCCGGCGTCGTCAATGTCTGGTCGATGCTCCCCTACCACACTACCTTCTGGCAGGGGGATTTGTCGGAAATCAAGCGGATTCTGGAGGGAGGAGGGCTAAAGGTTAATATCCTGTTCGGTCACGAGTCGGAGGGGATCGCCGAATGGAAGAGGATTCCCCAAGCCCAGTTCAACCTGGTGCTCTCCCCCTGGCTGGGACTCCAGACTGCGCATCACCTGGAGAGCAAGTACGGCCAGCCGTTTCTCCATATACCGACCATCCCCATCGGGGCAGACGAAACCAGCTTGTTTCTGCGCAAGGTCGTTACATTCGCGGGAATAGATCCTGCCGTGGCCGAGGAGTTCATCCGGAAGGAAGAGCTCACCTATTACCACTATCTGGAGGGGTTCGGGGAATTTTACTCCGAATACTTCTGGGGGATGCCCGCCAAGTTCGTGGTCGTGGCGGAGAGCGCCTACAATCTGGCCCTGACCAGGTTCCTGATCAACGATCTGGGGCTCATGCCCGGAGGGCAGTTCATCACCGAGAATCCGCCGGAGGAGTACCGCGAGGCGATTCGCCGGGAGTTCCGGACCATCGCCTCCGATGTGGAGACCGACGTGGCATTCGAAGAGGACAGTCATCGCATCCATACGCTTATCCGGCAGACCGATTTCGGGCAGAAACCCCCCATCATCCTGGGGACGACCTGGGAGCGTGATCTGGCTAAGGAGATGCGGGGGGCCATTGTGGAGGTAGGCTTTCCGGCATCCTATGAGCTGGTCCTCTCCCGCACCAACGTGGGGTATCGCGGCGCCATCGCCCTGCTGGAAAAGATCTACACCACCGTCGTCAGCGGCACCGCGTAACATCGGGCGGAGAGAAGGAGAATATAATGGCAATCAATCTCAATACACCGGTAGTTGCAAACCGTGAACAGCGTCTGGGGACGATCATCGCCTGGGACGGAAGCGCCTCGGAGCTGTCCGACCAGTCGGAATACTCCCGCAAGAGTTGCAGCAGCGGCTGCGGAGAGAATAAGCGGAAGCTCTGTGAGTCAACCGGACCGTTTACCCAGTGTTCATGCTGCAGTGAGCAGATGGTGGAATTTCAGGCAGGACAGGTGCGCGATGCCGTGCTCATCCAGCACTCACCCATCGGCTGTGCCGCCAGCCAGGTGGGGAACAGTCTCATCTATC
>CAIUWK010000010.1 GCA_903902855.1 uncultured Geobacter sp.
TCCAGCATTTCCACGGCCACCTTGGCCAGACGGGCGGAACAGCCACCACTCCCCAGCTTCCCCTTGACCCCGGCCAGTTTTAGCCGGATAGCCTCCCGGTACGCCGAATCATCGAGGATAGCGCCGATTTCAGAGGCAATGGCCGCAGGCTGCGCCTCGTCCTGAATTAATTCCTTCACCAATCGCTCTCCGGCCACGATATTGCAGATCCCCGCATGGTCGATCTTCACCAGCCGTCTGCCGATGGCATACGTAACCGGGGAGACCCGGTAGATGATCACCATGGGTACCGTCATGAGCGCCAGCTCCAGGGTCACCGTGCCGGAGACGGTGATGACCGCGTCGCAGAGCTGCATGACATCGTAAGTCAAACCCTGGATGATGGCAACCTCCAGGCCGGCGGCCTGGATGGAAAGGGCCAGATCCTCCCGTTTGAAGCTTGGCGCCAGGGGGAGCACAAACTGAATATCCGGATACCGCTCCTTCAGGAGCCGGGCGGAATCGAGAATAGTCTGGAAGAGATTCTTCAGCTCGCTGCGGCGACTCCCCGGAAAGAGCCCCACCACCGGCCGGGAAGGGTCGACACCGAAGCGGAGAAACGCCTCGTCCCGGGTCATGGTCGGCGCCACGATATCCAGCAGCGGGTGCCCCACGAAGGTCACCGGCACCCCGGCCCGCTCATAAAGGGGGACCTCGAAGGGGAAGAGCACCGCCATATGATCCACGATGCGCGCCATCTTCTTCACCCGGCCGGGCCGCCAGGCCCAGACCTGGGGACTGATATAAAAGAGCACCCTGATCCCGGCTTTTTTGGCCGCCGCCGCCAGGAGTTGGTTGAACTCCTGATAATCGATGAGTATGAGGAGGTCGGGACGACGTGTCTTGAACTGCTTTTTGAGCAGAACATAAGCCTGTCGGATGGTTCCGGCATGAGCCAGAATCTCCACCAGACCGAATACCGCCATGTCGTCGGCGTTAACCAGGGTTTCCACCCCCTCCCCCCGCATGAGAGCCCCCCCCATGCCGAAGAATCGCGCCAGGGGAAGACGGTTACGAATCTCAGCGGTGAGCCAGGCACCGTACTTGTCGCCGGAGGCCTCTCCGGCCACGATCATAATCTGCGGATTCGGCGTCATGAGGCGACACCGTCCGTTCTTCCCGGGTTCATACGCGTAGGGGCACGGCGCGCCGTGCCCCTACAGCAGGACAAAGGGAATGGCATGAATGATCTGGGGATCAACGGCAGATCCCACGCTGGGCGGTTTCGATGAACTGAATGAACCTGACAACTTCGGGGAGCGGCTGAACTTCGGACTTCATCCGGAGCAACGCCTCTTTCAGCTTCAGATCAGAGGTCAGCAGGCGATAGGCCTTCTTCAGCTCGCTGATGGATTCATCTTTGACCCCCCGCCGCTTGAGGCCGATGAGGTTGAGCCCCCGCAGGGTGGCGTCCCGTTTCTCTTCGGTGGCGGCGATGGTGTAGGGGGGAACGTCATGCCCCACCATGGTACCGCCGCCGATCATGGAGTGGCAGCCGATACGGGCAAACTGATGAATGGCGCAGAGTCCGCCGATGATGGAGTACTCCTCCACGGTAACATGGCCGGCCAGGGTGGCGCAGTTGGCCATGACCACCCCGTTCGCCACATGGCAGTCATGGGCAACATGGGAATAGGCCATGAAAAGGTTGTCATCCCCCACCGTGGTCTCACCGTCGCCGGTCACGGTCCCCAGATGAAGGGTGGCGAATTCACGAATGGTGTTCCGGTTCCCGATGCGAAGCCTGGTCTCTTCCCCGTTATACTTCAGATCCTGGGGGATGGCCCCCACGGACGCCATCTGGAAGATCCGGTTATCTTCGCCGATCTCGGTCCACCCCTCCACCACCGCATGGGGACCGACGCTGGTCCCTCTGCCGATCTTCACGTGGGGTCCGATAACGGCAAAGGGGCCGATCTTCACATCTGCGGCCAACTCAGCACCGGGATAGATCACTGCTGTCGAATGTATCATAGAAACTCCTTTCAAAAGCCGGGACCAGGGATTGGGGATTGGTATAAACCACGTTAAAGTAGTAGCAGTCACTCGCTAATTAACCGGCATTCAGACCAAAAGCAGTAAAACCGGGAGGTATCGATCTCAGAGCCCAGTTGTTTTTACCGGTCCCCAGTCCCCAATCCCCGTTTTTACTGCCGGTCCATGGCCGCGAAGGTTGCCTTCAGATCCGCCTCGGCCGCCACCTTGCCGTCAACGGTGGCCTTGCCGTGAAAAACCCAGATCCCCCGCTTGCAGGCGATGGCGGTCATCTCGATGAGCAACTGATCCCCGGGGCGAACCGGTTTGCGGAACTTGGCGTTATCGATGGAGGCGAAGTAACAGACCTTCTTCCGGACCTCGTCACTGGAGGCCAGATAGGCCAGAATTCCCCCAACCTGGGCCATCCCCTCGATGATGAGTACTCCCGGCATGATGGGATGGCCGGGAAAGTGCCCCGGGAAAAACGGCTCGTTGATGGTAACGTTTTTCAGCCCCACGATCCTGACCCCAGGCTCATGCTCCACCACCCGGTCTACCAGAAGGAAGGGGTAACGATGCGGCAGGATACTCATGACCTGACCGATATCCATGACGGTTTCCAGTTTATTCTCCATATCAATCCTCCTTTGACACCGGAAGCCTTGCTTCCAGTTCCTTGAGCCGTTTTTCCAGATCCATGATACTCTTGCGCATTTCCGGTATTTTGGGCGCAATCATGGCAGCCTTGAGCCACTGTTTGTGCGGCATGGCGGGATAGCCCGAGTAGACCTGGCCGGCGGGGATGTCGCTGTGAATCCCCGACTTGGCCCCCACCATGACCCGATCCCCGATCTCCAGATGTCCGGCCACCCCCACCTGACCGCCAAGGGTCACGTACTCCCCCAGCTTCGTACTCCCGGAAACCCCCACCTGAGAGACGATGACACTATGGGCGCCGATGACGCAGTTGTGTGCTATCTGCACCAGATTATCGATCTTGGCTCCCCGACAAATGAGCGTGACCCCCAGAGCGGCCCGATCGATGGTGCAGTTGGCTCCGATCTCCACCTCGTCCTCGATGACGACGATCCCCACCTGGGGGATCTTGTAGTGACCGGCACCGTCCAAGGCATAGCCGAAGCCGTCGCTCCCCACCACCGTCCCGTTATGGATGGTTACCCCGCTGCCGATGCGGCACCGTTCCCGTACACTCACATTGGCATGAAGCACCGTATCGGAGCCGATCTGCGCCCCCTCGTACACGGCCACTCCCGGAAAGAGGACCACCCGGTCCCCCAGTCTAACCCCATCCCCCACAAAGGCGCCGGGATAGACCGTGACGTCCGCACCCAGTGAAACCCCGGTTCCCACAAAGGCCCCCGGCATGATCCCCTTAACCTGGGGGGGACGGACATAAAAGAGCGTGACCAGCTTGGCAAAGCCGAGATACGGATTGGCCAGAAAGATGGCGTTCTTGTCGTGGCTCTGGGCTCCGGGAGGAAGGAGCACCGCCCCGGCCGCCGTGGTTGCCACCTTGGCGGCGTACTTGGGATTGGCGAGAAAGGAGATATGACACTCTTGGGCCTCGTCCAATCCGGCGACTCCGGAAACCAGGAGCGCAGGGTCACCCCTGAGCTCACCACCGAGATACTCTGCAAGCTCACTGAGAGTTTTTTCCACGTGACACCTCATAAAAAAGACTACTTCTTTCGCGATCCGTTGAACTGCTTCACCAAGAGGTCGGTGAGATCGATCGTGTCATCGAAGAAGATGATCCCGTCACTCCCGGTGCGGGCGAAGATCATGGTATAGCCGTTCTTACGCCCGTACTCCTGCACCACTTTTTCAAAGGATTCCAAAATCTTCTTGGTGAGTTCCTCATCTCTCCCCTGCAACTCGTCCTGTGCATCCTTGGTGAAGCGTTGGAAATCCTTCAGCTTGGCCGAATAATCCTTCTCCTTTTCCGACTTTTTGCTCTCGGAAAGGATTACCCCCTGGCGCTCCAGTTCATCCTTGAGCTTCTTCAGCTCCTCCTGCTTGGCGTTGATCTCATCCTGGTATCTCTTCACCTTGCCGGAGAGCTGTTCCTTGGCCTCCTTGCCGGCATCGGAAAGGTTCAGGGCCTTCTGCACATCCACATAACCGAACTTCACCTCGGCCGAGCAGATACCGGCAGCCAGAGCCAAGGTCAGCAGGACAGTCATGCTCATGGTAACGATTCGCTTCATGATTCTCTTTCTCCTTATGTGTTGATTGATAACTTGTTGAAATGTTGAAATGTTGAATCGTTGAGTTGTTGAATTGTTAAGATGTTGAATCGTTGAGTTGTTGAGTTGTTGAATCGATTAAACATTTCCACGATTCAACAATTCAACAGCCTGACAACGATTCAACAGTTTTTAAAAAAAGCCCCCCATGGAAAACTCCAGCTTGCCGCTGGCTTTATCGATCCCGGTGCGGGGATTGAGAGGAATGCCGTATTCCAGCCGGAGCGGCCCCATGGGAGAGAGCCAACGGACACCACCGCCGTAACTGGTGAGAAAACGTGAGAAGAACGGCTGATCCTTCCCATCGGGGGTCTGCCCCCAGGCGTACCCGGCATCATAGAAGATAACCCCCTTGAGCCCGGCCTCTTTCACCAGGGGGAAGGTGGTCTCAGCATTAAATACCCCCTCCTTGACACCTCCCAGATAGTTGGTGCCGGTGGAGGACCAGACCCCTGTAATCGGGTCGTTCTGTCCCAGAGGGGTCGTGGGAGATACGGAGCGGGTATCATACCCCCGGACGGTATTGATCCCCCCCACAAAGAATCTGTCCTGCTGATAGATCTCCCGCCCGATGCTCTGCATGTACCCCAGCAACCCCTTCACGGAACCGACCACGTTCCAGAAAAGCGGTTGGTAGTATTTGGCCTCACCGGTGTAACGGAGATAGCGAGTTGTTCCCCCAAGCCCGGCAAATTCCGCAGATGCCGAAGCAGTCAGTCCCTTGGTGGGATCGGGACGATAGTCGGTGGAGTTAAGGGTGATGCTCCCCATGATGGAACTGGTGGTGGTATTGGGAACCAGTTGCCCGGAGGTCAGGAGTGTCTGGTCCAGGATGCCGTAGATCTCGGTCTTCACCAGTTTGTAAAGCCAGTACGTGCTCAGGTCATCGGTGAGAGCATACCCCCCCTTGATATCACCGCCGGTATCTCTCTGGCTGTAATTGGTCCAGTCCCTCTGCGTCCGGTAGAGATCTCCCCCCAGGGTCCAGCGGGTATCCATGAAATAGGGGTCGGTAACGCCGATGTTGTACGTCTGGGAACGCCCGCCAAGGGAAGCGGCAAGGTTGGCCTTCAGCCCGAGCCCCAGGAAGTTGGACTGGGAAACCGACCCTTGCCCCACAATCCCGTCCACCGAACTGTAGCCGGCGCCGAAACTGAAGGTGCCGGTGGGTTTTTCCTTGACCTCGACGTTGATGTTCATCTTTTTTTCGTCACTGCCGGCGGTGGTGGAGAGGTTTGCTTCCTCGAAAAAACCAAGATTCATCAGGTTTTGCTTGCTCCTCTTGAGGCCGGTACCGCTGGAAAGCTCCCCTTCGAACAGCCGCATCTCGCGCCGGATCACCTTGTCCCGGGTCTTGCCGTTGCCGGAAATGTTGATCCGGTCGATATAGACCTTCTCCCCCTTTTCCATGTCAAAGGTGAGGTCGATGGTCTTATTGGCGGCGTTCACCTTGGTCAGCGGAGTGATATTGGCAAAGGCGTACCCCTTGTCGCCGAAGGAGTCGGTAAGGATAAAGACATCGCTGCGGAGTTTGGAACGGCTGAAGATCTCACCCGAGATGATCTGGAGTTTCCCCTTGAGAGCGGACAGATCATCGGGCTGGTCCCCCTTGAAACTCAGGGTTCCGGTGCGGAACTGATCCCCCTCGGTGATCCCGATGGTCACCACAAGACCGCTCTTGTCGTCCAGAAGCCTGATCTTAGGTTCTCCCACCTTCACATTGGCGTAACCGTTGTTCATATAGTGATCGGCAATGAGGTTGACGTCATTCTTGAGAGCTTCTTCCTTGTAGGTCCCGGCACCGGTGAGCCAGGAGAGAAACCACTTTTCCTTGGTCTCCATCACCTTCTTCAGCTGTTTTGCCGTATAGACCTTGGCGCCGGTGAAGGAGATATCGGTGATATAGATCTTCTCTCCCTCCTTGATGGTGAAGATCACCTTCAGGTCGGTGCCCCCCAGCTGCGCAGTGGCGGTGGTCACCTCCGCCAGATAATAGCCGTCATCGGCGTACAGCTTCTTGATCTTCTTCACGCTGAGACTCACGTCACGGGGGGTATAGACCGTTCCGCTCTTTATTGCCAGAACCTCTTTCAGCTTGTCCGTTGTGAGCTCCTTGTTCCCCTTGAGCTCTATCTCCCGGACGAAGGGCTTTTCCTGCACGTTGAAGAGGAGCTTGACCCCGCCGGTGACACTCTCCGTGGCGGCGTTCACGTCCTGAAAAAACCCCAGACGATAGATGGCGCGGACATCGGCGTCAATGCGAGCCGCCTCCAGCGTCTCCCCTTTCCTGGTGGTGACCACGTTGAGGATCGCGGCCGGCTCCACCCTGGTGGCGCCGAGCACAACCACCTCCATGACCGTCGGCTCCGTCCCACCCTGGGCCACATCCCCACCCCAGAGAAGAAGGAGCAGCGACAGCAGGGCCGCGCCACCTCGCAGTACCGGAAGGAACCTCACCACAACCTCACCTCTACGCTGTACATGATATGGCATCAGGATATCCGCCCGTCTTCTAGCTGAACAATCTTTCCCATACTGGCGGCAAACCGCTCGTTGTGCGTTACGATAATGAGAGTCAATCCCAGCTCGTCGTGGAGTTGACGGAGGACATCATGGACCCCGTCGCTACTCTTTCGGTCCAGATTGCCGGTGGGTTCATCGGCCAGGAGCAGGGGGGGGGAGAGGAGGAGTGCCCGGGCAATGGCCACCCGCTGCTGCTCGCCGCCGGAAAGCTCCGTCGGTCGGTGGGTCAGGCGCTGCCCCAGCCCCACCCTCCGCAGCAGCTCCTCAGCCATCGGTTCCACCTCACGCCGCTTGCGCCGGTTGATGAGTCCCGGCATCATCACGTTCTCCAGGGCGGTAAACTCGGGGAGGAGATGGTGAAACTGAAAGACGAAACCGATGGTACGGTTTCTGAAGGTTGCCAGGTCCGCCTCACTCCGGCGAAAGATATCCTCCCCTTGGAAGGAGAGGGTTCCTCCTGTGGGGAGATCCAGAGTTCCCATGATATGGAGAAGCGTGCTCTTCCCTGCTCCCGAGGCTCCCACCAGGGCGATGGTCTCTCCGGCGGCCACATCCATGGTGATCCCCTTGAGAACTTCCACCCGCCCCTCGCCGGCACCGTAGGATTTCCGGAGGTCACGGAGTTCGAGGAGATTACTCATAGCGCAGCGCCTGGGCCGGCGGGAGTCGAGACGCCTGCCATGAAGGATAAAGCGTGGCCACAAAGGAGATCAGGATCGCCGTGACGGAGATGAGCGCCACGTCCCCCGGGATCACCCGTGACGGGAAATGGTCCAGATAATAGACATCCTTGCTGAAGAACTGCATCCCGGTGAGATTCTGGATGACGGTTACGATGGTCTCCAGATTCATGGCAATAAGAAGTCCCCCAAGGACGCCGAAGAACGTGCCGATCACCCCCACCACAACCCCTTCCAAGACAAAGATCTTCATGACGGAAAGCCCCGTTCCCCCCATGGACTTGATGATGGCGATGTCCTTACTCTTCTCCATCACCACCATGAAGAGGGTAGAGGCGATGCCGAAGGCCGCCACCAGGACGATGAGTGTCAGAATGATGAACATAACCATCTTCTCGGTCTTCAGGGCAAAGAGGATGTTCTTGTTCATCTGCATCCAGTCCCGGGCATAATAGGGGTAACCAAGGACCCTGTTGATCTCCTTGGAGATGGCACCGGTCCCGTAGACATCGGCGACTCTCAGTTGGATGCCGGTGACCGCATCACCCAGGGAGAGGAAACTCTGCGCCTCGTTGAGCCCCACATAGGCTAGGGTCGAATCGTACTCGAACATCCCCGTGTTGAAGAGCGCCACCACCCGGAACGGTTTCATCTTGGGGATCATCCCCAAGGGGGTCAGAGTCCCCAGGGGGGAAATGACGCTTACCTTGTCTCCCACCCCCAGGTTCAAATTCTTCGCAAGTTCCTTACCGATGATGATCCCCGGTTCGGGGCCGTACTCCCCCTTGCCCGGTTCCAGTCCCGCCAGTTTCCCCTCCACCAGGGATTTCTGAAAATTCGTCACCCCGGCGTCGCTCTTGGGTTCCATCCCTCGCAGGACCACCCCGGAGACGTTCTTGCCGCTGGAGAGCATCACCTGACTGTAGATGAACGGCGTCGAAGCGGTCACGCCGGGTATCCCCTGCAACTGCTCCATCACCCCCCGGTAATCGTCCATGGTCCCGCTGCTCTTCAGCACCACGATATGGGCATTGGTCCCCAGGATCTTATCCTTCAGATCCTCCTCAAACCCGGTCATCACCGCCAGAACGATAATGAGGGCCATGACCCCCAACGCCACGCCGGAGGTGGAGATGAAGGTGATGATGGAGATAAAGGCGGATCTCCGCTTGGGCCGCAGATAGCGCAAGGCAACGAACAGCTCGTAGGACATGGAGAACCTTGGGGACCGGGGACTGGGGATTGGGGACCGAGTTACAACCGGTCCCTGATCACCGGTCCCTGGTCCCGGCTATTTTTCCTTCCTCAACTGCGGGAAGAGGATGACGTCGCGGATGGACGGGGAGTCGGTGAGGAGCATGACCAGACGATCGATCCCGATCCCCTCGCCGGCGGTGGGGGGCATGCCGTACTCCAATGCCCGGATATAATCCTCGTCCATGTAGTGGGCCTCTTCGTCCCCCTTGTTCTTCAGGGCGACCTGAGCGAGAAACCGCTCCTTCTGGTCCACCGGATCGTTGAGTTCCGAAAAGGCGTTGGCCAGCTCACGACCGGCAATGTACAGCTCGAACCGGTCCACGATCTCGGGATCGTTATCGTTTTTCCGTGACAACGGAGAAACCTCGGTGGGATAGGCCGTGATGAAGGTGGGCTGAATCAGCTTCGTCTCGGCCACCTCCTCGAACACCTCCATGAGGAGCCTGCCGTAGCTTATGCTCTCGGGGAGCCCCAGACCGATCTTCTGGGCATAGGCGTAGAGCAAATCCCGGTCCTCCAGGCTCTTCCGGTCGATATCGCCGTACGCCACCACCGCCTCTTTCACGGTGAGCCGTTTCCAGGGGCGCTGGAACGTGATGGCCTCTCCCTGACAGGTGAACTCCAGGCTTCCCAGGAGCTCTTGCGCCACATGACAAAGGAGCTCTTCCGTATAAGTTATGAGATCTTCATAGGTGGCGTAGGCCCGGTAGAACTCCATCATGGTGAATTCCGGATTGTGCCGGATGGAGATCCCTTCGTTGCGAAAGTTGCGATTAATCTCGAAAACCCGGTCGAATCCCCCCACCACCAGCCGCTTGAGATAGAGCTCGGGGGCGATCCGGAGGTAGAGATCCATGTCCAAGGCATTGTGATGGGTGGTAAAGGGACGCGCCGTGGCGCCGCCGGGGATCTGCTGCATCATGGGAGTCTCGACTTCCAGGAAGTCGTTTTTCACCATAAAGTCACGGATGAGGGTGATGATCCGGGAGCGTTTCAGAAAGACGTCGCGGGATTCCGGGTTGACGATGAGATCCACATACCGCTGGCGGTAACGAGTCTCCACATCGGTGAGACCGTGAAACTTTTCCGGAAGCGGCTGAAAGGACTTGGTGAGCAGCCTGATGGCGGTCACATGAAGTGAAAGCTCGCCGGTCTTGGTGCGAAACGGCCACCCCTCGGCCCCGACGATATCCCCCAGGTCGAAGGACTCGAAGAGGGCGAAGCACTCCTCCCCCACCACGTCTTTCTTCACATAGAGCTGCATCCGCCCCTTGCGGTCCTGCAGCTGAATAAAGGCGGCCTTGCCGAAGGAGCGGCGGGCCATGATCCTGCCGGCCACCACGAAGCTCTCGGCGTTCTCGGGGATTTCGGTAGTTTCGCCATAGGCGGCCAGGAGATCCGCCGAAGTATGACGGGGGGTAAAGTCATTGGGGTAGGGATTAATCCCCTCTTCCCACATCTTGTTAACCTTACGGCGGCGCTGCAGCGTCAGTTCATGTAGCTCTTCCATGGGTGAGTCGGACCTTTCAGGCTTAAAATCAGTAATCGAGGAAGATAACCTGTTCCCCGGAGGCAGTCAAGGGAAAAGGGGGAAGGCTACGGGTACCCGCTAATAGGCACCGGAGCAAGAACGTTGGTAGTGGAATTGTTTCCCACCTGACCATAGGTATTGTCTCCCCAGGACCACCCCTTTCCCCCGGAAAAGGCCAGGGAATGGTAGCCGATGGCGAGGATTCTGTCGATAAACGGAAGGCCAGGTATCGTTATGGGTACGGCCACATTGCTGTCAGTGGTCGTCCCCTGCCCCAGTTGGCCATACACGTTGTAGCCCCACCCCCAGACTTTCCCGTTGACATCCAGTGCCAGAGAATGATCCAACCCGGCGGCAATGGCGACCACTCCGCTCAGGGGGATATTGTTGGCATCCACCACCGGCACCGGAAATAACGCATCAACCGTAGATTTATTACCCAACTGGCCGTACTTGTTGTATCCCCAGGAGACAACCGTACCATCACTCAAGAGAGCAAGGCTGTGACTCCCGCCGGCAGCAATGGCGGTGGCCGAAGAGAGGGTTCCCACCAAAACCGGGAAATTTCTCGTTACGATGGTTCCGTCTCCCAGTTGCCCCGAGGCATTGTTCCCCCAGGCCCAGACGCGCCCAGGAGAGGCGTCCAGGGTAAGGTTGAACCCGCCACCGGCGGAAATCTTGACCGCGGTAAAAACCTTGCCGCTGCTGGCACTGGTCAGTACGGGGAGAGCCGTCATGTTGTAGCCGGTAGGAGCGTCATTCCCCAACTGGCTCCAGGTATTCCCCCCCCACGACCAGACGGTTCCCGTGGCATCCAGGGCAAGGCTGTGATTCCCCCCTGCAGCCACGGCCGTCACCCCGTCCAGGTAGGTGTGGGCGCTGGTATTGTTTTTGAAAACCTTTGCCGGTTTATAGGACGCCGTCGTCGTTCCATTCCCCAGTTGTCCATAGCCGTTATTTCCCCAGGCCCAGACCCCGCTCAGGTTCTTGAAGGCCAGCGAGTGTGTCCCCCCGGTCACGATCCCGGCCACCCGGGGAAGGTCTGCTACCGCAACCGGCGTCAGGCTGTTGCCGGAGCTTGAGTTACCCAGTTGGCCGTACCCATTATTCCCCCACGCCATGGTAGTATGATTGCGAAAGGCGATGCTCTGGACATAGGAGGCACCGGGGGACTGATTCGATAGCGGCCAGGTGGAGGAGGATGTGCTACCGCTGCCGCAGGCAGTGAGAGTGGCAAGTAATAGTGCTCCCGTCAGGGCATAGCGTAAAATTTTCATAATTTAAATGCTCCGTTTCAATGTGGTCATCCCGAAGGGAATGAGGAGTTAACTATACTAACCGTTAAATGTCAAGAACCGGGAAGCCTCACCGGTCAAAGAACCCCCAGGACCTTCAACAGATGGGGGACCATCTGCTTCTTACGGGACATGACCCCCTTCAATTCATAGAGATGCGGCTCGATCTGGGAATACCCCATGACATGGGCCAATTCGTTTTTCCCCTCCACGAGAAAGAGGGTCGTTTCACTGTAGATATCGGTCACCATGAGCCCCGCCATGGCCAGTCGCTCCTCCTCCTTCACCCGTTTCAGAGCCTCACGCAGGCTCTCCCTGATCTCGTAAAACTCATCGAAACCGACCACCTCCACCTGCCCGATACCAAAGAGCGTATCGCCGGCGGTGAACTGCTTGAAATCGGCCCGTATGGCCGTTTCAACAGATTCATAGGCGGAAAAACCGCTGCAGGAGGAGAAGATCTCCCGGCCGAACCGGGCATGATCCAACCCGGCCCGTTCCTCCAGCCAGATCGCCAGTTCCCGATCCCGGCGGGTGGTGGTGGGGGATTTGAGGATCACCGTATCGGTAACTATTCCAGCCAGGAGGAGCGCCGCGATACGTGGCTCCGGCTCAATCCCCCCTTCCCGGTAGAGGGAGGCCACAATGGTGCAGGTGCTCCCCACCGGAGCAACCATGAAGGTGATCGGCTGATTCGTGGGAGGATTCCCCAGTTTGTGATGATCGACGACCTCCAGAATCTCCACCGACTCGGCCCCCGGCACCGCCTGGGCCAACTCGTTGTGATCCACCAGGATCAGGGCGTAGGGAAGCGGCGCCAGGAGTGACGACTTGGTGGCGACCCCGGCCACGGTGCCGTCTTCCTCCAGGACGATCACCGCCGGCTCTCCCGAATGAAGGAGCTTGAGGCGCAGATGTTCCAGCGGTTCGGCCACCCCCACCTGTTCATACCGCGCCTCAACGAACTCCGTCAGCGGCGTGGAAAGCCTGGTCAGGGAGGCGGCGGTTGCCGTATCGTGGGGTGTGGAGAGAAGCGTGACCCCGTTCTTCCGGGCCAGCTCTTGCAGGTCACCATCGACCTCTCGCCCCCCCGTCACCACGAGAAGCCTCACCCCCTTCTGAATTGCCGCCTGCTGAATGGTGCGGCGGTCCCCGGTCATGACCAGCAGAGAGGTCGGGTCATACCCTTCGATCCGACTGGTGAACGACTCCTCCCGCATGGCGCCGATGAAGAGATGGAGGTGTTCGATTCCGTCATCCGACTCACCGGTAACGAAGGTCGCCCCCAAACAGGCAGCCAGGGAACGGAGGGAGGTATCCACCCCCCGCATCCGATCCGTGCCGGCCAACAGATATTTTTCCGACAGCCGCAGGAGAGTGACGATCCCCAAGGGGGCATTCTCTCCGTCCACCACCGGAAGAACCCGGACGTTGTGCCGATGGAACAGCTCCAGCGCCTCCTTCAGCGACAGAGTCGCCGCCGCGGTAACCGGCTGCCGTTTGATGACGTCCCGGACCTTGGGGTGCACATCGGCCAGATAGAGTGGGGGGGCGATCCCCAGCCGTTCCAGGATGGAGCGGGTCTGGGGATTGGGGGTCCCCGCCATGGCGGCGCAAACCTTGGGGGACCCCAGCTTCTTTTTCAACTCCGCATAGGCGATGGCCGACGCGATGGAGTCGGTATCAGGGTTGCGGTGGCCGATGACGTAGATCTGTTTGCTCACGCTATTCTCCGTGTAATCTGTAAAATCTGCGGATCAGTAACACTCTCTGCTCTCGGTGTAATCGGTGGATCAGTAATACTCTTCCCCGTACTCCGGCACCTCATCCAGGAAACCGGGTATCCGCTCCGCTTCTTTCATGGCCGCATCCACCTGGGAAATAATCCGCTCCCGGTCCTTGGGATAGCTCCCCGCCAGATTGAGAAAATTGGAGACATGGTTGGAGCGGAGGATCGTCCGGGCCGGAGAGAGCAACGCCACCATCTCCCGCACCTCCTGGAGCAACTCCCGGTGGCTGCACGGGATAACCCCCCGAATAAAATCATCGTTGTGGCGTCGGAACAGGGTGAGGAGGGAGAAGTATTCCGGATTCACCCGGTTGACCCAGGCGGCGGTGGCGCGGGCATGCTCCCGACTCCGCCCCTTCCCCGCCAGACCGAGGATGGCGGTCACCGAAAGCTTCATCCCTGCCCACCTGGCCTTGAGAGCCAGTTGCGCCATGGTGTCGCTGTCGAACCCCTTGTTAATGGTCCGCAGCATCTCATCATCTCCCGACTCCAGCCCCAGGTAAAGCATCCGGAGCCGTTTCTCCCGGAGCGTGATCAACTCCTCACCGCTCTTGGTGGTAAGACTCCGTGGAGAGGCATAGGCCCCCACCCGGTTCAAGGCGGGAAAGGTGGTTATCAAAGCGTCCAGGATGGAGCAAAGCCCCTCAAAGGGATAGACCAAGGCGTCGCCGTCGGCCAGAAAAACCCGGTCAACACCACCACGATAGCGCTCCGGGATGGCAGCGATCTCCGCCAGCACCTCTGCCACCGGCTTCAGCCGGAACTGTTTTCCCTTGTACATTCCGCAGAAGGTGCAGTGATTCTGGGAGCAACCGATGGTGATCTGGAAAATGAGTGATCGGGCCTCTGACGGCGGGCGAAAAAGCGGTTCCTCATACTGCGGCATGACATCACCTCTGAAGAGTCCTGCAAAAAACATGAAAGCCGCTCTCACCGCAACGACGCGCTGAGAACGGCTTTCAGTTCAGTTGATCCGTTTAATTCATTCTTCAGGCGGTACAACAGCATCAAGAGAGATGATCAGCAGGAATTCCCGACGTTCTATCCCGGTGGTAACCGTAACGGGAATTGTCAGCCTCCCCCCATCCAGCTCTCCCCTTCCGGAGAGCTCCAGGTTGATCTCCTTCCCCACCAGAGGGACCAATTCCGCAGGTACCACCTCTTCGCGTCGCTCCGGCTCCGCCCCGGCCTCGCTCCAATAGGGCGCTTCCGGCGCCACCTCAGCCAGGGCCTGCTCCTCAGCCGTGGACTCCGGCGCCACCGCCTCCTCAACCTCAACCTGATTCTCTTCCTCGGCCTCGCTCCAAAAGGGCGCCTCCGGCTCCGGCTGTTCCTCTTCTTCTGTCTCTTCCTTTACCTCGACCTCAGCCTCAGCCGTGGCCTCCGGCTCCACCGCCTCTCCAGCGTCAACCATGGGGGGAAATTCCGCCGCAGCCTCAGCCTCAACCTCAGCCTCAATCTGTTCCTCTGCCGCAGCCTCGATCTCAACAGAGGGTTCCGGGATTTCCTCTACCTTTACCTCTTCCTCCGCCTTGATCTCTGCCTGAGCTTGAACCTCAAGCTTCTCCCTGATGTTCGCCAGAACCATCCTGGTGAGACAGGAGAGGGGGAAGTTCACCCCTTCGCCGGTGGCCGCCACCGTGGGGAACCCCGGGACGTTGTCCCGGTTGAGAGTCCGCTGCAACTCATCCAGCGCCACGGCGTCAGGAATATCTCGTCGATTATACTGCATCACCAAAGGAATCTGATCGATACCGGACCCTTGGCTGACGAGGAGCCCCTGCAGCTCATCGAGAGCATCAAGGTTCTCCTGCTGCCGGCTGGGATCGGAATCGGCCACGAAGACCAGACCATCGACCCCCTTCAGCGCCATTTTCCAGGTGGATGGACTGAGAACCTCTCCGACTACCGTATAGAGATGGAACCTGACGACATACCCCTCCACCATGTTGTCGGCAGGGCAGAAGTCGTAAAAGAGCATCCGGTTACCCTGCAAAGCCAACGCCTTGATGGAGCTGCGAAAATCAGGGATCAGCTTCCGGTAAATATGGGTGATCGAACTCTCCTTGCCGGAACAACCGGGACCGAAGTAGACGATCTTCGCATTCGCTTCTCTGATGACATGATTGAACAGAGCCATAGACTATTTCCTTTCGGGATGCGATTACGTCAATTTCACCGGCGCTGGACGATAGTGCAGGAGATCCCCGCGTTCTTCAACCGCTCGGCCGGGAGAGCCGCGGCTTCGTGCGTAGGGAATGAGCCGGCGGTAAGCTGTCTGGTCGCCACCGGGGTGACGACCTGTGTCAGCTCGACGGTGACCCCCCATGCAGAGAGCCGCTCCTGTTCCAGCTTTCCTCCCCCCTCTTCGTGGTACGAACCGGCAATCAGTTCATAAACGGCACCATGGGGGAGGACGAAGGCGTCAGGCGCCGCCTCCAGCAGTTTTTTTCTCTCGGCAGCGGCCGCCGCTGCATCCTTGAACTCGGCCACATGCAGTCGATACATGCGAGTCGGCCGCTTGGGACCGGGTGAGACCTTCGACTCCAGTCCCCCCTTTTTCAGGAGGGCGCGAGCAGATGCCAACTCACGTTCTCCGGCAAAGGGGCCGCAGCGGAGGGCGTAACGTTTCTTGCTGCCCCCCACCGCAGGGGCCGAGGTGGCAACCGGCTTTACGGGAACGATTGCGGGAGCGGCGGCCTTCTGCGATTGCGGCTTCACTCCGACCGGGGGAGCCTGGGCACTCTTCACCGTGGCTTTCGTTGCCGGGAACGGGAAGGGGGCCGGTTTCGTAGCCCCCACAACAGGAAGCGGCGCGGTAACCGCCGGCCTCGGCGCTTCGGGGAGAGACTTTTTCGCAACCAAAGGCGTCCCCCCCCCCGGCTTCATCTCCTGAGCCGCTTTACCGGGAAGAGTCTGGTCCCCCTTGTGTGTCGGTTCGCCGGGCTTCACGAGCGACGGAGTGAGGGGGATATCGGAGGCCACCGGACGTACCGACGTTGAGGCCGCGGCCATGGGAAGAGCTTTATGGGGTAGGGATTTTCGCAGCGGCGCCACGGCGGCATGGTGCGGCTCCCCATGACTCCGGATCAGCCCCGTGAAATAATAGAGATAGCCGAAGAGTCCCACAACAGCCAGGAACGCCACGAGGAGCATCTTCCGCCACCCCCCGAGAAAACCATCCTGCTGGGGTTTCTCCAGCCTCTCCTTTTCCAGTTGCCTCAGAGTTCTCATAACATCATTCCTTGATCCCCATCTGCCGGTTTCTCCCCCACGTTTCGTCCCCTCTTCAGGGGAACCGTGAGGGAGGTTGACTCTACCTCATTTCTACCCTTTGGCGGCCTTCTCGGCAGCGGCCTCGGCAATGACCTTCTGCGCCATGTGACTGGGAACCTCTTCGTAATGGGAGAACTCCATGCTGAACAGCCCCCGGTCGCTGGTCATGGACTTGAGGTCGTTGGAATAGGCAAGCACCTCGGACATGGGGACCACGGTCCGAATGATCTGGGAGTTGGCCTTGGGCTCCACCCCCACCACCTTCCCCCGCCGGGAGTTGAGATCGCCGATGACATCCCCCATGTTCTCATCGGGAACGGTGACCTTCATGGTCATGATCGGCTCCAGCAGGACCGGCTTGCAGAGTTCCATGGCCTTCTTGAAGGCCATGGAGCCGGCCACCTTGAAGGCCATTTCCGAGGAATCCACCGTATGGAAGGAACCGTAGACCAGCGCGACCTTGAAATCCACCACCTGATAACCGGCCAGGAACCCCTCATGGGATGCTTCCAGAATACCCTTGTCCACCGCGGGGATGTACTGCCGGGGGATGACGCCGCCGACAATCTTGTCTTCGAAGACGTACCCTTCCCCCCGCCCGGCAGGCGACATCTCGATGGTGCAGTCGCCGAACTGACCCCGTCCGCCGGACTGTTTCTTGTATTTACCCTGGACCTTGGCGTTGCCGCGAATGGTCTCCAGGTAAGGAACCCGGGGGGTCTTGAGCAACACCTCCACCCCGAACTTCCGTTTCAGCTTCTCAACGATGACCTCCAGGTGAACCTGCCCCATGCCGGAGATGATCATCTCCTTGGTCTGGCTGTCACGATGGGATTCCAGGGTCGGCTCCTCCTCGATCATCCGGTGGAGGGCGCTGTGAATCTTGTCCTCATCGGCCTTGGTCTTGGGCTCGATGGCATAGGAGATCACCGGGAGGAGCTGCTTTGCCGGTTCATAGATGATCGGCTTGACCTCGTCGCAGAGGGTATCGCCGGTGACGGTCTCCTTGAGTTTTGACACCGCCACGATGTCGCCGGCCACCGCCTGCTTGATCGGCTTCTGTTTCTTCCCTTCAAGCTCGAAGATCTGGCCGATCCGCTCCTGACACTCCTTAGTGGAGTTGTAAATAGTGGAATCGGAGTTGAGCACCCCGGAATAGATCCGGAAAATGGTGATCTTGCCGGTGTAGGGATCGGAGGTGGTCTTGAAGACCAGGGCCGAGAAGGGTTCGGTCTCGGCAGGGGAGCGCTCGATGACCTGGCCGTTCTTGGGGTTGGTCCCCACAGCCGAGGTCCGGTCCAAGGGTGAAGGGAGATAGGCACAGACGGCGTCCAGCAACTGGGAAGCGCCGATGTTCCGGGTGGCGGAGCCGCAGAGAACCGGGGTAAAGGTGTTGCGCATGGTCCCCACGCGGAGTCCGTCCAGGATCTCCTCTTCGGTCAACTCCCCACTCTCCAGATATTTTTCGGTGAGAGCATCATAGGCCTCGGCCACGGTCTCCACCATCATCTCCCGGAGTCGCCGGGCCTCATCCAGATATTGCGCCGGGATCTCCCCTTCGGTGAAGGAACCGGACTGATCCGTGACATAACGGAGGGCCTTCATCCGGACCAGATCAATGACCCCTTCGAAGCTCTCCTCGATCCCCAGCGGCATCTGCACGGCAACACCCCGGGCCCCCAGAGCCTTTTCCATGTCGTCGATGGCTCTCAGAAAGTTGGCCCGCTCCCGGTCCAGCTTGTTGACGAAGGCGATACGGGGGATCTCGAACTCGTTGGCCCAGCTCCAGATCTCTTCTGTCTGCGCCTTCACCCCGGAGATGGCGGAGAGGATGACCACCGCGCCGTCCAGGGCCCGCAGGCAGGCGCGGGTGTCGGCGATGAAGTTGCCGTAACCGGGGGTATCGACGATATGGATGGAGTGATCATTCCAGTTACAGTGGTCCAGGGCCGACGTAATGGAGATCTTTCGTTTGATCTCTTCCGGCTCGAAGTCCATGGTAGAGGTGCCGTCATCAACCCGCCCCAGCCGATCGATCATGCCGGTGGTAAAGAGAATGGACTCCGTCAGCGAGGTCTTTCCCGCACCGCCGTGAGCCACGATCCCCAGGTTCCTGATCTTTGCCGTCTCATACTTTCCCATAAAACCCCCCTTTAAGGTTAAGGTTGAGGTTGAGGTTGAGCAAAACAGGCTCTTAACCTTAACCTGTTTCTATCTGTTTGTTACGTTCGTAGAGAATCCGGAGCCCTTCCAATGTCAGATACTCTTCCACCGCCTCGATGGTCTTTGACTCGGGGGCGATGAGCGCCGCCAGACCGCCGGTGGCGATGACCGTGGGGCTCTCCTTACCTTCGGCTTTCATCCGGGTCACGATCCCGTCCACGAGACCGACGTAGCCGAAGACAATGCCGGCCTGCATGGAGTTCACCGTATTCCGGGCAATCACGCAGGGGGGTTTCACCACCTCCACCCGGGGAAGCTTGCTCGCCTTCTGGAAGAGGGCCTCCATGGAGATGGCCAGTCCCGGGGCAATGGCCCCGCCGCAGTACTCCCCCTTCTTGTTCACATAGTCGAAGGTGGTGGCGGTACCGAAGTCGACGATGATGAGCGCACAGCGGTATTTCTCGTATCCCGCCACGGCGTTGACGATCCGGTCGGCCCCCACCTCCCGTGGGTTGTCGTACTGGATCACCATCCCGGTCCTGATCCCCGGCCCGACGACGTACGGTTTCAGGTCAAAAAACTGCCGGGCCAGTCGCTCCAGCACCCCGGTCATGGTGGGGACCACCGAAGAGATGATGATGGCGGTGATATCGGTGAAACGGCGCCCCGAGAGGGTGAAGAGGGCATTCACCAGAATGCCGTATTCGTCAGGGGTCTTCCCCTTGTCGGTGGCGATCCGCCACTCCCGCTCCAGATGCTCTCCGTCGTAGATTCCCAGGACGATATTGGTGTTACCCACGTCTATGACCAGCAGCATACGGATAATCCCGATCTCATAAATAACAACCAAAATTTTTGAACCGCAAAGACGCAAAGTACGCGAAGAAACCCGAGAGGAACAGCGAAACCCGATTTTTTTGGTTCACCTCAAAAAAGAGGTTTTTCTCTGCGCTTTCTTTGCGTTCTTTGCGTCTTTGCGGTGAAAATGTTTTCGCTTTTTCATAATCTTTAAGATCTGTCTCTGTGCGGGTTTAACCGCAGAGGGAGACATCACCGGTATAAACGGATTCCACCCGACCGTCGTCCCGTTGCAGGAGAAGCGCCCCGTTTTCGTCGATCCCCACCGCCACCCCTTCCCGGGAGAGGGCTGAACCATCCTCGATCCGTACCCGGCGATTGATGACGCCGCAGAGAGAGATCCACTCTTCCCTGATGGCGCCATACCCGCCGTTCAGATACTTCCCGTAGAGCTCATCCAGCTCTTCCAGCAACCGCCGGGTAAAGGCGATCCGGTCAATGAGCTCCCCACTCTCCAGAAAGAGGGAGCCGGCAGGGTGGCGCAGCTCAGCAGGGAACTGCTCTTGAGTCATGTTCAGATTCACCCCGAAACCGAGAACCACGGTGGCAACCCGGTCCGTTTCAGCAGTCATCTCATTGAGCAGCCCCGCCACCTTCCTGCCGTTGATGAGAATATCATTGGGCCATTTGATGACGGGGGTGAGGGGGGTACAGGAGCTGATGGTCCGCGCCACAGCCACCACGGAGAGAAAGGTGAGCTGAGGAGCGTCAAGGGGGATGATGGGAGGACGGAGCAGCACGGAAGCGTAGAGATTGACTCCCGGAGGCGAGGCCCAGACTCTCCCCATCCGCCCCTTCCCTTGGAACTGGGACTCGGCAAGCACCACCGTCCCTTCCGCAGCCCCCTCTTCCCCCAGACGGGCTATGGCGGCATTGGTGGAACCGGTTTCCCGGTAGGTAACCAGAGTCCCCCCCAGCCGTTTGGTGGTCATCCCTGCGGCAACGGCCGCAGGATGAAGAAAATCAGGGAGGGAGAGGAGACGATACCCCCGGGAAGGGACCGACTGGAAGAGAAAGCCATGCTCTCTCAGAGACTCGATCCGTTTCCAGACAGTGGTGCGGGAGACCCCGGCAGTGGCGCTGAGATCCTCCCCGGAGAGGAACTCCCCCCCGGAGTTCAGGAAAGAGGCAAGGAGAAGCCGGTCGATGTCGCCGGAAAGGGATTCCAGCCGTTGCCCGGCGCCAGCCTTCACGCCCCCCCCAGCAGCAGGGAGATGTCGCAGGCCCGGGCCGAGTGGGTCAACGCCCCCACGGAGATCAGATCGACCCCGGTCTCGGCAATGCCCCGCACGGTATCCAGATTGACCCCGCCGGAAGCCTCCACCAGGGAACGTCCGGCGATGAGCGCCACCGCTTCCCGCATGGCGGCCAGATCCATATTGTCCAGCATGATGATATCAGCGCCGCAGGCCACTGCCTCGGCCACTTCGGCCAGGTTTTCCGTCTCCACCTCGATCTTCATGGTATGAGGAATTACGGCCCGGGAACGGGTCACCGCCGCGGTAATTCCGCCGGCGGCAGTGATATGGTTTTCCTTGATCAGGACGGCGTCATAGAGTCCTGCCCGGTGGTTCCCACCACCCCCCACCGTCACCGCATATTTTTCCAGAACCCGCAGGCCTGGAGTGGTTTTCCGGGTATCCACGATCCTCGCCCCGGTTCCCGCCACCGCCGCCACATAGCGCGACGTGAGCGTGGCGATGCCGCTCATCCGCTGGAGCAGGTTCAGGGCGACCCGCTCTCCCTGCAGGATAACGGCGTCAAGGCCGGAAATTTCCCCGATAAGGTCACCCGGTGAGCAGAGAGCGCCATCTGTGAACCGGGATGAGTAGTTCGTCTGAGGGTCCAGCATGGTAAAAACCCGGGCCGCGACCTCACACCCCGCAAGGATGAATTCTTCCTTGGCGATGAGACGGGCCTGAGCCGGACGCGGCTGCGGGATGACCGATCGAGTCGTGATATCTCCGGTATAAATATCTTCCCGAAGGGCATTTCTGATAATTGAATCAATGAGATCCATCGACATCTCCATGGGATCAAGGCTTTTGCCTTTATATCACAGCTTTCCGGACGCCGCAACCGCAAACAAGGTTATAGGTTATAGGTTCGAGGTTCGAGGTTCGAGGTTCGAGGTTTTAACGAATGCATTGACGTTCCGTTGCTTGGGCTATAAAATACGGTCGTTCCGATAACTACAAAGGAGATCCGCATGAATCTGAAAACCGTTACTCGCAGTTTCATCACGCTGTTGTTCGCCACGTTCACCCTGGGAAGCATCACCGTCTTTGCCGGCGACCTGGCCGAAGTAAAGAAAGCCGGTGTCCTGCGTCATATCGGCGTTCCCTACGCCAACTTCGTCAGCGGTTCCGGGGACGGCATGGATGTGGAAATCATCAAACTCTTCGCCAAACAGCTGGGGGTCAAGTATGAATACGTAAAGTCCGACTGGGGGACCGTAGTGGAAGATCTCATCGGCAAGAAGGTCAAAGCCACAGGGAGCGACGTGGAATTCGGCGAAGCCGTTCCGGTGAAAGGTGATCTCATTGCCAACGGCTTTACCATCCTCCCCTGGCGGCAGAAGGCCGTAAATTTTTCGGTGCCGACCTTTCCCAGCCAGATCTGGCTGGTAGCCCGGGCCGACTCCACAATGAAACCGATCAAGTCCGCCAAGAATCTTGACAAGGACATCGCCACCACCCGCTCCCTGCTCAAGGGGAAACAGCTCCTGGCGCTCCCCAAGACCTGCCTTGATCCCGCAGGGAACAAGCTGGACGCCACCGGTGCGGAGGTGATAATCTTCGACGGCAACCTCAACGAACTGGCTCCGGCTCTGGTAAACAACAAGGCGGAACTGACTATCCTGGATGTTCCCGACGCCCTCATCGGCCTGGAAAAATGGCCCGGCAAGATCAAAATCATCGGCCCCACCTCAATGAAACAGGAAATGGGTGTTGCCTTTCCCAAGGATTCCCCCAAACTGCGGGAGGCATTCAATGAATTCTTCAAGAAGATAAAAAAAGACGGCACGTATAACCGGATAGTCAAGAAGTACTACCCGACGGCACTGTTCTATTTCCCGGAATTTTTCAAGAAGTAGCCGGTTAGACAAAAAGAGACCTCGGATGGGGTAAACTACCTCCGAGGTCTCCTTCAAGACATACTTACTTCCATCTTTAACCCTTCACCCGCCTAATAATAGACCTCCACCAGACACAACCCCTGTGGCGGGGCCGTGGCGCCGGAACATGACCGGTCCCCCTGAGCCAGAAGCTGAACGACTATCCCCGGCTCCATCCTTCCTCTTCCCACCGCCACCAGTGTTCCCACCATGATCCGCACCATGTTCCGTAAAAAACCGGTACCCCGGACGTCGATACTGATGAAACCGTCCGGAGTGGCGGTGATATCCAGACCGGTAATGGTGCGCTGCGTGCTCTTCGCCGCGCAGTTCGCCGCCTGAAAGGCCCGGAAATCATGCTCGCCGATGAATGCGCCGGCCGCCTCTCTCATTGCGGCAAGGTTCAGCTCTTCCTTGATCAACCAGGAGGTGAAGCGGCGGAGCGGGGAACGGACGGGACTGTTGAGGATGGTATAGCGGTAGAGTTTACCCCGGGCGTCGGCCCGGGGATTGAAGGAATCAGGAACCTCTTGGGCCGATTGGATGGCGATATCAGGAGGGATCAGGTTATTGAGGCCGTGACTGTAAGCCGCCGCCGGCAGGGAGCGGGTGGTGGTGAAGACGGCAACCATCCCCCGGGCATGGACCCCGGCATCGGTCCGTCCCGAGGAGCGAAGGCGTACCGGTTCTCCCAGGAGCTTCAGGAGCCCCCCCTCCAGAACCTCCTGAATGGTCAGACCGTTGGGCTGGGACTGCCAACCGCAATAGGCGGTGCCGTCATACTCGATGATCAGCTTTATGGAAGGCATGATGGAGCCATCAGCAACCGCAGCCGCAGTTGTGACAGACCTTGCGGTTATGATCTTCGGGGGGGACGGTCTCCGGCGCAAAGGCGATCCGGTTCACCGCACGCCGGATGTCCTCGGCCAAGTTCAGGTTGGGACTCTTGCCGATGACATGCCCGAGACAGATGTTGGCAAAACCGTCATCCAAAGAGGTAATCCTCACCGCATTGAGCAGGTCGCCATAACTGTTGATATCTATGGTGAATTCCGGATTATCGGCCAGAGAGAGAAGAACGCCGCACCCCTCCAGCTCCTCGGTCATATCGCTGAAGAACCGCCGGTACTCGGGAGAGGTCAACTCGACCCGCCAGTCGGGGCGGAGATGGTTCTGTTGATAAAAGATGAGGGATATCCGTTTGATGACGGCCATTACCGCCTCCCGATGGTTACGGCTCTGCCGCCGCTTTTTTGCTGAGGGAATTGAAGATCATCTGGAGAACCGCCTTCTGCTTGGCCTCGTACTTGTTGAGGACCGCCAGACAGGTCCCCATGGGAAACTGCTCGTGCAGATAGTCGGCGTCCCGGCCCGAGAGGATGACGATCCGGTTTTTGTCGATGCCGCACTCCCGGGCATACTGGAAGAGCTTCATCCCATCCAGGTTGGGCATCTCCAGATCGATGAGCAAGAGCGACAAGGGGCCACGGAGCGCCCCCAGCGCCTTGATGGGGCTGGTGCAGGTCTCCACGTCCAGGAGCGGGTAGTACTCATGTATGTAACCGCAAAGGATTCCGAGAAACGCCTCATCATCATCCACAATCAGGATCTTGCCCATCACTACCTCGTCATCGCGGGGAAGCCGCTCTTGTTCAGGAGTCCTTGATCCCCTTGGTCGTTGTATAGATGAAGTTGCGCACCACCGGATTAGTGCTGGCCTTCAGCTGGGCCGGGGTCCCCACCTCCACGATCCTGCCGTCATGAATCATGGCAATCCGGTCGGAGAGGAACAGCGCAAAGTTCAGATCGTGGGTCACGATGACCGTGCTGTTTTTGGAGGTACGGCGCAACGCGATGATGGTATTGGCCAGTTCATCGGCGTTCACCGGGTCCAGTTCCGCGGTGGGCTCGTCATAGAGGATCAGGTCGGGGTTCATGGCCAGGGAGCGGGCGATGGCCACCCGCTTTTTCATCCCCCCGGAAAGCTCCGAACTCTTCAGTCCTTCCTTCCCTTCCAACCCAACCAGCGCCAGTTTCTCGGCTACGATCCGCCTGATGCTCTGCTCCGGACAGATCCGCTTGTCCCGGAGCCAGAGCCCCACATTCTCCCCCACGGTGAGCGAGTTGAACAGGGCCGATGACTGGAAGACCATGCTGCAACGAAACCAGTCGGCGTCCACCACGGTCCCGTCAGCGGCGAAGAGGGGGCGATCGTCGATGTAGATCTGGCCGCTGTCAGGGACATCCAGCCTGACGATGAGCTTGAGGAGCACGCTCTTTCCGGTCCCCGAGGGGCCGATGATGGAAAAGGTCTCCCCCGCCCGGATCTCCAGAGTCAGATCCTTCAGGACATGATTCGCTCCGTACCGCTTGTTCAGCGCCTCGATCCTGATCCCCACGCCACGGGTTTCCGTGAGGTCAACAGGAGCCGCCACCCCAGTCCCCCCGTTACCTCCCTTATGGAAAAACGACATTCATTCTCCTCAGAACAGCAGCAGACGCCGGTTGGTAAAGTACCCCTTGTGACGATGGATGAACTGGGTCAGCAGCAGGATCAGCAACACCACGATGAGGTTATTGAGCAGCACCCCCTGGCCATCGACCCTCTCCCCCACGAACCGTTCCAGTTCCGCAGGGGTGATGGCAATAAGGTTGACGACGGTGTTGCCGATCTCCAGGAGATTATACCCCATGAGGAAAAACCAGGTCAGGCACTGCCGTTTCACTAGGCCGATGACCAGGTAGAGGGAGATCAGACTGTCCATAAAGACCAGCGTCTGCGCCACGCTCCCGGTGTAGACCCGTCCCATGAAGGGGAAGGGGTGCCCCACGGTGGAGAAGGTCACCAGGAAGAAAAAGGCGTAGAGTCCGGTGAGGAGGTTCAGCCCCAGGGGGCGTCGCTCCTGCTCCCGGTCACAACCCTGGTCATCGGTCACGGCGCACCGTCACTTCTTTTTCCTCATGTCGCTGGCGGCAACACAACCGAAAACGACACACATGATGAAAACGGTAAAAATCCAGTCGGCGGGGGAAAATCCGAACATGTAGGCCACCCTTTCTCCGTTATTAGAGATACTCCTTGAGGCCGCGCAGCTCCAGTTCCCCCACGATCCCCTTGACCTCCTGTGCCCGGTCACGGGGGCAGATCAGCAGGGCGTCAGGGGTCTCCACTACGATGAGATCTTTCACCCCCAGGAGCGCTACCATCTTGCCGCCGCCATAGGCGAGACACCCTTGGGCGTCGGTGAGAACCGTACCGGCAGCGTTGATGATGACATTGCCGTTGTCGTCCCCCTCCACCACCTCGGGGAGGGCACTCCAGCTCCCCACGTCGCTCCAGCCGAAGGAGGCCGGGATCATGGTGACCCGGTCGGACTTTTCCATGACCCCAACGTCGATGGATTCCCCCTTCACCGCCGCATAGAACGCCTCCAGCCCCTCTTGAGCAATCCCGCCGTCCCGGAGTTCCAGGTCGGCCAGAGCGGCGGAGAGCTCGGGAAGATGCCGGTTGAGCTCCTCCAGGATGACGTCGGCGCGCCAGAGAAACATCCCGCTGTTCCAATAAAAATTACCGGCGGCCAGAAACTGTTGAGCCCGCTCCAGGTCGGGCTTTTCCACAAAACGCGAGACTGGAAAGGGGCCATCCCCGCAGGAACCGGGAGCCACCTCGATATACCCGTACCCGGTCTCGGGGCGGGTGGGAGTGATCCCCAGGGTCACCAGCCTCCCCTCCCCTGCGGCGACGGCGCCCCGGCGGAGTACGGCGCAGAACTCTTCCTGGTCAGGGATGACATGATCGGCCGGGAGCACAGCCAGAACCGTTTCCGGGGAGAGGGCCAGCCGGGCCGCCAACCCCACTGCCGGAGCGGTGTTACGCCCCACCGGTTCGGCGATGACCTCCACGGGGAGCTCCGTGATATAGGCCAGTTGGGCCGCGCTCTCCTGGGCCTGTAGCCGGTTGGTGATAACCACGATCCGCTCCGGCTTCAGCGGCAGGACCCGCTCCACGGTCCGCTGGAGCATGGACTTCCCCCCCAGCACCGACATGAGCTGTTTGGGATGACGGAGACGCGACAGGGGCCAGAACCGGGTGCCGGAGCCGCCGGCAAGGATGACGATAATCATATGAACTCTCCTGCGCTATAGAGTGGACCGTGCTCCACCTCAACCTCAACCTGCCATTTACGCGTACTTGATCAGCTCCACCATCTCCCGCACCGCCCGCTCCAGCCCCACCAGCAGGGCCCGGGAGATGATAGAGTGGCCGATATTGAACTCCTCGATGCCGCCGATGGCTGCCACCTTCTTGATGTTGCCATAGGAAAGCCCATGGCCGGCATTGACCCCCATCCCCAGCTTCTTGGCCAGCCTCACGGCATTGCCGATTTTCAGCAACTCCTGCTCCTGCAGCACCCACTCCCGGGCCTCGGCAAAGGCGCCGGTATGGATCTCGATACAGTTGGCGTCAACCTTGTTGGCAGCCTTGATCTGGTCAGGGTCCGGATCGATGAAGAGACTGACGAGGATGCCGCCATCCTGAAGCCGATCCACCGCCTGGGAGATGAGCTCCAGATTGAACCGGACATCTAACCCCCCTTCGGTGGTCAGTTCCTGACGCTTCTCCGGGACCAGGGTGCAGATCTCCGGCTTCACCTCCAAGGCGATCCGGACCATCTCGTCGGTGGCCGCCATCTCCAGGTTCAGTTTCGTCTTCACCGTCTGGCGCAGCAGGCGCAGATCCCGATCCTGGATGTGACGCCGATCTTCCCGCAGGTGGATGGTGATGCCGTCGGCCCCCCCCAACTCCGCCAGGATCGCCGCTGCCACCGGGTCAGGCTCCATCCCGCCACGGGCCTGCCGGACGGTGGCCACATGATCGATATTGACTCCCAGATTCGCCATCAGTTCCCCCTCTCGCCCAGGTGCCGATCAACCAGAGTGATAATCTCCTTGGCCCAGAGGGTGATCTCCTTGGTATCTTTCCCTTCGATCATGACCCGCAGGAGCGGCTCGGTGCCGGAGTAGCGGATAAGAATCCGCCCCTGGTCACCCAGGAGAGCTTCAATCTCCTGCACCCGCTGCCGGATCTCCGGGATGGTCATGATATCCTTTCTTTCGGCAACCCGGACATTGAGGAGCACCTGGGGGAGCGGCACCATGCATTGGGCCAGCTCGGAGAGCGGCTTGCCGGTGCGGAGCATGACCGCCAGGAGTTGCAGGGCGGAGAGGGTCCCGTCGCCGGTGGTGTTGTGGTCAAGGAAAATCATATGCCCCGATTGCTCGCCACCCAGGTTATAACCTCCCCTGCGCATCTCCTCCACCACGTAGCGATCCCCCACGGCGGTCTTGACCACATGCCCCCCCCCGTTACGCATGGCAATATCCAGCCCCATGTTGCTCATGACCGTGGCCACCAGGGTATTATGATTAAGCTTATTCTGCGAGATCATATCCAGGGCGCAGATGGCCATGATCTGATCGCCATCCACCTCCCGGCCGAATTCGTCACAGACAATCACCCGGTCGGCGTCCCCATCCAGGGCGATGCCGATGTCTGCCCGCAGCTCCCGCACCTTTTCCCGGATGACCTGGGGATAGAGTGAGCCGCAACCGGCGTTGATGTTGGTGCCGTCCGGCTCCACCCCCACGGCAATGACCTCGGCCCCCAGTTCCCGCAATACCGCCGGAGCCACCTTGTAGGCGGCGCCGTTGGCGCAGTCCACCACGATCCGGAGGCCGGTGAGGTCGAGCTCCTTGGGAAAGGTACTCTTGAGGAAGACGATATAGCGACCGATGGCGTCGTCGATACGTGACGCACGCCCTACCTCCGTGGCGGTGGGGCGGAGCGAATCGATCCGCCCCGATTCGATGAGCTCTTCGATCTTCAACTCCACATCGTCGGGGAGCTTGAAACCGTCACGAAAGAAAAATTTGATCCCGTTGTCCTGAAAAGGGTTGTGCGAGGCGGAGATGACCACCCCGGCATCGGCCCTCATGGAGGCGGTGATATAGGCGATCCCCGGAGTGGGGAGCGGCCCCACCAGGAGCACATCAACCCCCATGGAACAGATACCGGCGGAAAGGGCGTTTTCGATCATATAGCCGGAAAGACGGGTATCCTTGCCGATGACGATCCGGTGCCGGCGTGGGCTCCCCTTGAAGACATAGGCGGCAGCCCGGCCGATCTGCATGGCCATTTCCGTTGTCATGGGATGGACATTGGCCACACCGCGAACGCCGTCAGTGCCGAAGAGTTTTTTCATAACTAGAGCTCCTTGCGAGTATTTAAAAAATCACTGTCTCGACTTCACCAGCCGGAGTTCAATTCGGGCGGGGAGAATCCTGGTTACCCTGACCCCCTGGGGCAACCCGAGCTGTTGCTCCAGAGCGGGAAACGCCGTGACCCCTTCACCGGCTCCTGAAAGATCCAGATCAAGGGTGAGCTCCTCCGGTTTCAGCAGGGTAACGGTGAGCCATGGACCGGATATGACAGCCTCCACAAAGGGAGGGGCACCGGATGACGTCATCCCCACAGCCCGGTTATGAAGGCGCACCGGAACGGAAACCGGACGCTCCACACTCCGCTCCCAGGTGACAAAGAGCCAGAAGGTCAGGGCCAGAACCCCCGAAAGAAGTTTCACCATGAGGGAGGTGCCGTTTCGTTCAGGCATGGCCGGCACGCTCCGGAGACGGCTCAAGGGAACGCCCCAGAAACTTCCTCAGCTCCGCCAGATCGATGTCTCTGGTGATTCTTCCGCCGGTGACGACTGAAATGGCGCCGGTCTCCTCGGAGACGACCACCACCACGGCATCCACCAACTCGGTGAGTCCGATGGCGGCCCGATGGCGGGTCCCCAGATTCTTGCTGATCCCCGGGTTCCGGGTCAGAGGGAGAAAACAGCCCGCCAGGGTCAGCTTCCCCCGCTTGATGATCACGGCGCCGTCATGTATGGGAGAATAGGGGAGAAAGATGGAGGTCAGCAGTTCGCTGGTGACCTTGGCGTCGATCTCGGTCCCCACCTCGATGAACGGGCCAAGCCCCATCTGACGCTCCAGTACAATGAGAGAGCCGATGTTACGGGCAGCCAGGGAAGCAGCGGCAGCGCCGATGGCATCGATCACCTCGGCCACGTCACTGCTCTGCTGGGGCGTTGAGCTCAGGACCCTACCAAAGGTGAGGATCGCCCGGCGGATATCGGTGTGGAAGATGACGACCACGATGACCACCGCAGAACCGAGGAGCGAGTTCAACAGCCACTGGAGTGTGGCAAGACCGAACAAACGGGAAATAACGGCAAGGAGGAGGAGGGCATTCAGCGCCAGCAGGAGGCGCAGGGCCAACGCGTTTCTCAGGAGAGAACTTGCCCGGTGAATGAGCAGTGCGACCAGCACCATATCCAGCAGATCGGTCCACCGGAAGCTCTCCAGAATCGCGCCCATCCCTCCCCCTGTTGTCAACGCCGGAGACCGACTCCTCCGAACGGAAAACGAACATCCGGTACGTCAGCCGGCGATCTCCCACGCCATATCCGCCACGTCACGCATGGCGGCAACGTCATGAACACGAAGCAGTGTGGCCCCGTTGGCAACGGCCAGAGCCACGGTGGCGGCAGTGGTAAAGAGTCGACTCCGGACGGTTCGTCCCGCCGCCGTTGCGGTGAACCCCTTGCGGGAACTCCCCACCAGAAGAGGTCTCCCCAGCTGAAGCAGCTCACGCAGATGACGGAGCAGCTCCAGATTACCCGTGCGCTCCTTGCCGAAGCCGATACCCGGATCCAGCACGATCTGCTCCGCGGTTATTCCGGAAGAGAGGGCCTGCTGCAGCGACGCGGCGAGTCCGGCAGAGACCTCAGCCACCACCTCTTCGTAGGAGGTGTCATGCTGCATGGTGAGAGGTCGCCCCCGGGTGTGCATGACTACCAGACCGGCATGGGAATCGGCCACGACGTCGGCCATTTCCGCCTCAAAGGTAAGGCCTGCGATATCGTTGACGATCTCGACGCCGGCAGCCAGGGCCCGGGCCGCGACACCCGACTTGGTGGTATCAATGGAGAGAGGGATATTCAGGAGGGGGACCAACCGTTCAACCACCGGCATGACCCGGCGGAGCTCCTCATCCAGGGAAACTCCCACCGAGCCGGGCCGGGTACTCTCACCGCCGATATCGATGATATCGGCTCCCTGTTCAGCCATGGTAACTGCATGGGCAACGGCCTGCTCGGTATCCCTCCAGAGACCTCCATCGGAAAACGAGTCAGGAGTTACGTTAAGGATACCCATGATCAGAGGCCTTCCCGACAGGTCAATGGTCCGTCGACTGGTCCGCCAGAGATGGCGGAGTTCCTGGGGAGATCCCGACTCCGTCATGCCGGTAGGGGAGCTCCTTCGATGAGCAGCGCTTCCGACCTGACCCCGGCAATAAGAACGTCCACCTCGGCGCCGGTCATGGTCTCCTTCTCGATGAGCACCTTGGAGAGACGATGGAGGCTGTCGATGTTGTCGGTGAGGAGCTGGAACGCCTGCCGGTAATTCTCTTCCACAATCTGCCGGATTTCACCGTCAATCTCCACGGCCGTGGCCTCGCTGTAGTTTTTGGCCGAGGCCATGTCCCGCCCCAGAAAGATCTGCTCATCTTTTTTACCGAAGGTTACCGGCCCCATCTTGGTGCTCATCCCCCACTCACAGACCATCTTGCGCGCCATCTCGGTGGCTCGTTCGATATCGTTGCCGGCACCGGTGGTCATGGTATGAAAGATCAGCTCTTCGGCGGCCCGCCCACCCATGAGCACGGCAATGCGGTTCATGAGTGATTCGCGGGAGTAGCTATGTTTATCTTCGATGGGGAGCTGCATGGTGACCCCCAACGCCCTCCCCCGGGGGATGATGGAGACCTTATGCACCGGGTCGGTACCGGGGATGAACTTGGCCACCAGGGTATGCCCCGCCTCGTGATAGGCGGTATTGTTCTTCTCTTCCTCGGAGATCACCATGCTCCGGCGCTCGACCCCCATGAGAACCTTGTCCTTGGCGTTGTCGATATCTTCCATATCGATGACGCTCTTATCCTTGCGGGCCGCCAGGAGCGCCGCCTCATTAACCACATTGGCCAGGTCCGCCCCGGAAAAGCCGGGGGTCCCCCGGGCTATGACCTCCAGGTCCACGTCCGTCCCCAGCGGGGTCTTCTTGCTGTGAACCTTGAGAATCTCCGCCCGCCCTTTCACATCGGGACGGGGAACCACCACCTGTCGGTCGAAGCGGCCGGGCCGGAGCAGCGCCGGGTCCAGGACATCGGGGCGGTTGGTGGCGGCGATGAGGATAACCCCTTCATTGGACTCGAAACCGTCCATCTCCACCAGGAGCTGATTGAGGGTCTGCTCCCGCTCGTCATGGCCACCACCCAGCCCCGCGCCCCGGTGGCGCCCTACTGCGTCGATCTCGTCGATGAAGATGATACAGGGGGCGTTTTTCTTCCCCTGCACGAAGAGGTCACGGACCCGACTGGCCCCCACCCCCACAAACATCTCCACGAAATCGGAACCGGAGATGGAAAAGAACGGCACCCCTGCCTCTCCGGCAACGGCTCGTGCCAGCAACGTCTTACCGGTCCCCGGAGGCCCCATGAGGAGCACCCCCTTGGGAATCCGCCCCCCCAGCTTGGTAAACTTTTTCGGCTCCTTGAGAAACTGGATGATCTCCTCCAGCTCTTCCTTGGCCTCTTCGATCCCAGCCACATCCTCAAAGGTGATCTTCCCCTGGGACTCGGTGAGGAGCTTGGCCCGGCTCTTGCCGAAGGACATGGCCTTCCCCCCCCCTGCCTGCATCTGGCGCATGAAAAAGATCCAGACCCCCACCAGGAGAATCAGCGGAAACCAGGAGATGAAGATGGAGAACCAGGAGACCCGCTCCTCTTCAGGGCGTGCGGAGATGCCGACCTTTTTTTCCTGAAGCTTCTGCACGATATTCGTATCGGCAGGCTTGTAGCTCCGGAACTCCTTCCCATCGGCATACTTGCCGATGATGTCGCTCCCCTGGATGATCACGGAAACGACCTTGCCCGCATCCACCGCAGTGATGAAATCACTGTAGTTCACCTTGTCCTGGGGAGGGTGAGGCTTGTTGAAGAGGTTGAAGAGAAGAATCATCATCAGGCTGATGACCAGCCAGAGCGCCAGGTTTTTATAAAATTGGTTCAAAATCAACCCCCGTAAAGGAAGGGCCGGACCGACAGAGCGGCCCGGTCCAGGGAACTTGGATAGAGCTTCTGGTAATTACCATATGCATCGTTGTTTGACAAGTAAATTGGCCTGCTTCAGTCAGAGGAGCGTCGAACCCGGCCCGACCGGCGCCACGAAGGGCTCTCCGGACGGGATCTCCTCCTGGGTAAAGGCGGGACTTATCTGCCGCAGATGCTCCATGAGTTCCTGCTTGGAATAGCCGATGCTGGTGACTGCGATGGTGACGTTAGTTCCCTTGATCCGGGTAATCCTGATTTTGAAGTTATCATCCCTCAGACAGACTTCAATGAGATTGTCCGGATGGGATTGCAGGTTGTAACGATCGATTTTACCGTCACTGAGCACCCAACGATCACTCCGTTTGATAAGATGATACCTGCGAAACCAGAGGAAATTGCGTCCCCAGAGCGAACGCCCCAACTGCCCCAGCGACCGCATGACCATGGGGGAGAGGGATCGATATTTCTTCACGTACGTACGAGCCATGTCGTCCATGAAAAACATCTGGATGACACCGATGGTCCGCCGAGCTCCAAAGAAAAACCCCACGCCAAGAAGGACGACGGCGGCCAGGCTCCCCATGAATTTGGTGGCTTTACTCAGGGTCAGGCGGCTCTCTCCGCCACCTCCCTTCGAGGAGGGCACCACAGATTCCACCCCCTTCTGGTATTCCTCCGAATGGCGCTCAAAATAACCGCTGCCGGCAATACCGATGGCTTTTTTCTGCAACTTGGGGGAACGCATGACATCTGCGGCAAAATAGTCCATACGCAGGGCATTGGTCAGGCTCAGAAGCTGATAGGCGTCATTGAGGATGGAGGTTTCGACCGAATCGCTGGTTATTCTCCTATACCCGGCAATGGAGAGAACACTCTCCGCCTCGACCCTTATGGCGGGGATGATAACTTTTGTAAATCTCGACCGGGACGGAACGGCGCTGTCAAGGACGACAGTGACTGAATTAGTCCCGAAAGAGATCTCAATCTCCCCTTTCTGCAGGAGATAGGTAGCCGAGACTTCTCCCAGTTCGGTGATACTCTCCACATTCATGGTGTTGTTGAAGGCTGCCATGAAGTTTTTCTGAAAAACAACATTCCCCTTCTTGCCGTCATAACTCGAACCGGGGCAGGCCTCGCCCAGCTTCATGAGGAAGTAAGGCTGTTGTTTCGAGGGGTTTTCGGGAAAACGAGCCTTTGCATCGCTGTTAATCTTGTGCAGGAGTTCGATGATCTCGCGTCCCTTACTCACGCGCACCTGAAAAGCCTGGAGAGTCCGCTGGTAGCCATCCTCCGCTCCGGCTGACGACTCGGATCCTGGAGAGGGGATCTGAGTCTGGGCGGAAACAGCATTCAGCAGGACCGGCGCGCCAAAGGCCAGAGGGGCGAATACCAGCAGTATAACCATGGAGAGACGACAGGAGAGAGGTACCATGCTAACTCGCTTCCGGGAGAAAGCCGATGACGGGAGAGTGAACAGCGCCGTCAAGAGACTCCCCCTTTTTGTGATTTTGTCGGTATACTAGCACAAAAAGATTCCTGACTGTCATCTAATCTTTCGTCCATGATCCCACAGCCCCCACCCGGGCAAATACGAGAGTCATCCATGGGGATATCCCGCTACCCTTCCACTGTTACCATGCCGCAGGCTAAACCGCCATACCCCTCCCTCCTGGAGTTCCTCAGCGAGAGGTTTCCCTCAGTCACGGCTGAAACCTGGGCACAACGAATCACCCAAGGAAAGGTGCTGGACGAGGCGGGTCATCCTCTCACTCCTGACTTCGGGTATGCTCCGGGGAGACAGATCCGATACTTCCGGGAAGTCGCCGCAGAGCCGGTCATCCCCTTTGCGGAATCCATACTCTATGAGGATGACGAACTGCTGGTCGCCTGTAAGCCCCACTTTCTCCCCGTAACCCCTGGAGGGAGGTATGTGAATGAGTGCCTGTTGAACCGGTTGCGCTTGAAGACGAACAACGGCAACTTGGCACCGCTCCATAGAATCGATCGGGAGACGGCGGGAATCGTCCTCTTTTCCGTCAACCCAGGGAGCCGGGACCGGTACGGCGAACTCTTTCGAAGAGGGGGGGCAGAAAAAAGCTACGAGGCTCTCTCCCGCTGCGTCCCTCCTCCCGGAACGACCGGGTGGTTCGTCGAAAACAGGATCGTGCAGGGAGAGCCCTGGTTCAGGATGAGTGTCGCTCCCGGAACGGTAAATGCCCGCTCCCGGATCAACCTGGTGGCGGTACGGGGAGAGCTGGCCCGTTTCCAGTTACAGCCGCTCACCGGTAAGACCCATCAATTGCGGCTTCATATGAGCGGCCTGGGGTTCCGGATAGCCAACGACAGGCTCTATCCGGAGTTACAACCGGAATCCCCCGATGACTTCAGGAACCCGCTTCAGTTGCTGGCCAAGATGATCCGTTTTCAGGACCCCGTCACCGGAACAGCCCGGGAGTTCATCTCACCCCGGGAACTCTCGTGGTAGGCTCTTCCTTTGTAACTACTCAGGTTGATAGGCTGAAGGCTGAAGACTATTAGGAAAACCTCCGCAAGATCAATAAAGGCGACCCATACTGGACGGGTTTAACCTTCAGTCTTCAGCCTCAATACCTGAGTAGTTACCTTCCTTTTAAAATTCCGCATGACGGGGGGTACGGGGAAAGGGGATGACATCGCGGATATTTTCCATGCCGGTGAGATACATGATAAGCCGCTCGAAACCGAGGCCGAAACCGGCATGGGGACAGGAGCCCCACCGCCGTGAGTCCAGATACCACCAGAGCCCTTCCGAGGGAATCCCCATTTGGGCCATCCGCTCTTTCAGGAGATCCGAGCGCTCCTCCCGCTGGCTGCCGCCGATGATCTCCCCCACCTTGGGGACCAGGAGATCCATGGCCGCCACAGTACGGCCGTCATCGTTTTGCCGCATGTAGAACGCCTTGATCTCCCGTGGGTAGTTGATCACGAAGAGCGGCCCGTCGGCCACCTGTTCCGAGAGATAGCGCTCATGCTCGGTCTGCAGGTCCACCCCCCAGGCCACCGGATAGACGAAGGGTACCTTCGCCCTCTGCAACTCCCTGATGGCTTCGCCGTACTCCATGATCTGGAACCTGGTCCCGGCGACCTTCTGCAGCCGTTGGATGAGACCGGTATCCATATGGGTGTTAAAAAACTCCAGATCCTCACCGCACTCCTCCAGGACCCGATGGCAGAGGTAGCGGAAGAACTTCTCGGCCAGGGCCGCGTCGGCGGCCAGGTCGGCAAAGGCCATCTCCGGCTCGATCATCCAGAACTCGGCGGCGTGACGGGGGGTGTTGGAGTTTTCGGCGCGGAAGGTGGGACCGAAGGTATAGATGTCGCTGAAAGCCAAAGCAAAGAGTTCCCCTTCCAGTTGGCCGCTCACCGTAAGGGAGGTGGGGCGGCCGAAAAAATCCGCAGAGAAGTCCACCTCCCTAGCTCCCCCTGGCGGCGCTGCCGGATCAAGGGTGGTTACGCGGAACAGTTCGCCGGCCCCTTCGCAATCATTGGCGGTGATGATGGGGGTATGGACGCAGAGGAAGCCTTCCTCCGCAAAAAACTGATGGATCGCCTGGGCCAGGAACGAGCGGACCCGAAAGAGCGCCCCGAAGGTGTTGGTGCGGGGTCGCAGATGGGCAATGGTCCGGAGGTACTCGAAACTGTGGCGCTTCTTCTGCAGGGGATAATCCGGAGTGGCGTCCTGATAGATCGTCACGCTTGCTGCGGCCAGTTCGAACCGCTGCCCTGCTGCGGGGGACTCCACCAGAGTCCCGGTGACCGCCAGAGAACTCCCGGTCCCAAGTCGGCTGACCTCCTGGAACGCAGGGAGCTGCTGCTCCACCACGATCTGGATGCCGCTGAGGCAGGAGCCGTCGTTGAGGACGACGAACGCCACCCCCTTGCCGGCCCGTACCGAGCGCACCCAACCGGCAACCGTATACTCATCCCCTCCCCTCCCCTGCGCCAAAACCTGCCTAATCCGCTTTCGTCCCGTCATCGCCCCTCCATCTGTCGGTATGCCGAATCCTACTTGCCACAATTACCTGAAAAAGCAAAGAAATTCTTGAATAGTGATGAAAAGCCATCAACGATCAGCAGAGCCTGAGTTTGACATATCACCGATAAGGAGAGCTACTTTTTGGCCCGCCATCAGCGACGAAGCAAAAAGATGACCACTATCTTCAATGAAGGCACTCAACTACACGCTTTTCCATAAACCGCCTGAGTTAGGCGAGCTGTTTCGCGCCAATTGAATCGTTCAGCCTGTTTCAATCCGTTGACGCTCATTTTTCGGCGTATAACTGCGTCATTCAAGGTGTTGAAGATTCTCGATGCTATTTCATCTACGGAAAGAGGATCGAAAAGTAATGCTGCATTACCAACCACCTCAGGCAGTGACGTGCGATTAGAGCAAACCACCGGGCAGCCGCAGGCCATTGCCTCAACAAGCGGTATGCCGAATCCTTCAAACAAGGATGGATAAACCATGACTGTGGCAAGATTGTACAGACAGGGGAGCTCTTCGTAAGGAATGTACCCGAGAACCGTTATCGTGTCCTGAAGGTTGCGTTTCAGTATTTCAGTTCGGAGTTCTCCGGTGCGACCGGTTGACATGCCGGAAAGAACAAGATTAACGACCAATCCGTACCTGTCACGGATGAGACAGAGCGCATCCAGTAAGGTGCGGTGATTTTTGTGAGGCCACAATGCCGCGGGATAGTAGATGAAAACGTCAGGGAGACGGTATCGGGACTTTACAGCAGTAAGAATCGCGGAATCAGTTATTGGGCGATACTCATCACCGATACCGGTATAGATGACATCGATCTTGTCAGGGTGTATGCCGTAACGGTCGACAAGACATTCTTTAGTAAAATTTGAACTTACGATGATCCGCTTAGCCTGTTGCGCAGATGCGGCATAAGTATATTTTCGGAATCTCTTTTCTCTCTTCGTAAAAAAATCCGGATAAAATTCCTGTTGCATATCCCAGAAAGTTAGCACCGAAGGTATTTTCAGTCCCAATGGTTCGAGGATCGTAAACGGGTGATGGATTACATCAACCGGCAATTGATTCATTGAAGGTTTTATTATATCTACGTGTGCTACCTCGAACAGAACTCCCCTCATCAACCAGCTAAGAGTAGGTTTGCCGATATTATAAACCTTCATTTCGAAACGTGGATTGTGTAATTTGAAACTATCGACGTCTGAATTTTTGCAGATAACCATGTAGTCATCTACATCATTATCAGTCTGGAGATGATGAAGTAATTGACGAAAATAAGTTTCGACACCTCCCATGGCGCCGGATGTAAAGCCAACTGCGTTGAGACCAATTCTCATCTAACCCCCGACACCACGGTAAATTAAAGCCAGACCACGTTATCCGACTTTTTTGTCGAGTGAAGTTCCAGACATCTTTGAGAAATCAGCCATCAAAAGTGATTTTCTGTAAGCGAACGGAGCAAGCATGAGTACTATTATCGTATTGGCGCATACGCGGAAAAGTGGCGGACTAATTCGTTTCTCAGTAAAAAGGTGGAGCCATGCGCCATTACTGTAAAAGTTAAGGCCAAAGCGCTTAGCTAAACATGCCAAAGATTCACGAGTGTGAAATCCCACATGCTGCCCATGTTCTACGCCGTAATACCACCAAGTACCGGGTTGTGGTGTTGGTTGTGGCAACAATTGCGTAGAAAAAAACAGATTACGCGAATAGGAAAGAATTCGGTTCAGTTCTGCCGCGGGATCAACCAGATGTTCGAACAATTCAAACGCGGTGACCAACTCAATCTTCTCTTGGCACGGCTCAGGAGATTCAAAACCGGATGCGAAAATATTCCTGCAGTATTTATCATTCCATAAAAAGTCAAAACCGTTATCACGCATAAGCCTTACAAAGAGCCCATAACCGCCCGCATAATCGATGAAACGCCCCTTACTATCGAAAAACAGCGCAATAATAACCTTAGTGACATTAGCCAACTCACGATTACGTCTGACAAGACCGACATCACTATCGGTTATGGCGGACGCGTACGCCTCCTCCAGCCAGTACGGCTCCTCTGTTTGGACGTAACCACATGCTGAGCAGTTATAGTAATCTACAGAATATTTTCCCAATACTTCAGCCGTGGAAAAATAGTCAGATGGAGAAGCACATACCAAACATTTCATTATGTCTCATTCTGCGGCAGATTATCAAAACGGCTAGCAACATCCAATCCAACCTCACGCTGAGTAAAATAGCTTAAGGGGTATTTCGTGGCAATCTCAAAAAATACCCGATATTAAGAAGTAATGTACGGGCAAACATCCGTGAATAACTTTTATATGATTCAAAACTGTAACAACGATGCAACGGTACTAACGGATATTCTCCCAACAGAGGAGAAGTGTCTGATATCAAAGCACTAACAACCTGACGACAAAACCGATCCCAAGTGAAGTGAGTTGCCAACAGTTCGTCTGCTCGTGCGACAAGCGATAACAATTCCTCTTCAGGGGCATATTGCAACCGGCGGAGAACAGCAATCGTCTCTTCAAGATCGTTAGTCGGGACATTAACAATACCGGGAATATTCTCGTACCCACTGGTGGGCGTGCAAATCGGCACAAGGCCCCAAGACATTGCCTCCAGAATTGTTGTGGGATTTGCATCGGCAGTTCCCAGTGTGATCAGAAAATCATACTGGCGGATCAGTTCTTGGCCACTTTGTGAAGAAAAGTCCCTGTAACCCAACCGATGGAGCCCATTGTGACCTGAACCGCGACCAGCCCATCCAAAACAGTACTCAGGAAGTGCCCGAGCAATCTTTGATAAAAACGAAACGTTCTTGACCGGATTATCATTGCCAATATAGATAAACTTTCGCTGGCCCGGCGGATTGAACTTACTCTTGATTCGGGGAAAGCTCTTTCTGTCAACGGCAAGGTCCAAGTGGCGCATTTTCGGGCTCCACCTGGCCAGAAAAGAGCGATCAATTCTGTCAAACCAGTACTTACCCGTTATGGCCAGAAACAGATCACATTTATCGATAATCGAGTCAAGGTAGCCGACTTGATTGACGTCCAGATTGAATGGCTGAAGGATGATAATTCGTGCCCAGTTTTCATTTTTGAACGATCGTCTGAAAATCGTAAATGGAATCGGATGAGGATGGCCGATGAGCATATCCCCGGGATGTGCATAAATTTTTTCCAATGAATCCCACTCATATGTAATAACCTCACCCATCGAGGACAAAACCTGTGACAATACATATCCGATAATGTCTGGAGCAGAAATTTTATTCTGGTGAGGATAGACAAGGTGAATCGTCATCTTGAAATTTTGCCAGACACAGCAGTGACTGCTCGGTATAGTCGATGAAGGGGACCGAGCAGGCCGATTAAGTGGATAAAATCTATCAGTACGGCCTTTCTCATAGCTGGAAGATGTTTTGTTTCATGTAAAAATTGATCGTATTCGACATCAACACAAACTCTGCCCGGGCCTCTCAAGAGATCAGAATCAAGCCTGCCAAGCTTGAGCAGATGACTGTCAGTTACTTCACTTGAATGCGTCCCGATAATACCAATATTTGATATGAGGTTTATCCGTGGCGTCACGCATAGACCGTTATTGAAAACACAACAATAAACCCATTGAATATCCCAGGTATCAAGATTCATTTTAGTTACGAGATTAAAGATATAAACGTAATATTTGGCTATTTTTGATCCAAAATGATATTTAAGAAACGTAACTTCACAAGGAGCAGGCCAGCTACTCATTCCTCTATCGTACAATTTCCAGGCACGCTTCCATGTAGCCCATCCCCAGATCGAGTAGTGCTGAGAGAAAAAATAATTTTGGGTACTCATATCGGTTGAGCCAAAATTGGTACCGGTAATCATCATGATGCGCTCGTCATGCCGGTATTCTTCCAACATTTTTTCACAAAATCCAAAAAAGTCAGGAGACGGCAACACATCATCTTCAAGAATTATGCCTTCCTCTTCATGCTCAAAGAACCAACTGATACCACTCGAAACCCCAACGCCACAACCGAGATTTTCTTCTCTGAATAATGTTTTTACTTCGCAAGGCCAATCAACATCAGTTACAACTCCTCTCGCTTCATCACAAAGCGCTCTTTCTCCAGAGCGGTCAATCCGTGGACCGTCAGCAGCTACATACAACCGTGGTGGTCGCACCTGACGAATTACTTCAAAAACCTGGCGGGTTGTCTCTGGACGATTAAAAACCAAGAACAGAACAGCAGTACTCAGAGACATTTATCGCTCTTTTCTCACAATAAATTTAGCAGTCACTCAGCGAAACAGATATTTCACGAATAAAAAAGATCTTATATGTAAATAAAATATCGGCCTTGTTCTTTCAATAACAACATTTAGCAATACTGATGCAAATGCTTGAGATATAACAGTAGCAATAGCAGCGCCAACTATCCCGTAAGCAGGAATAAGAAAAACGTTCAAAATAATATTTAAAACAGCCCCGGATGACAATCTAAACAAAGCAACTTTGGTCATGTTTTCTGTCAGGTCCCATGGACCTTGTGCTACACCCAAGAAAACAAAAAGTGACGCCCAGATGTGAATCGCCAACACCTGACCGGCGGCTGAAAAACCCGAACCGTACAGAGATACGATTAATCGAGAAGAAATAAAAGTCATTGGCACGGCTATGGATAACGACAGTACCACCATGAGGCTGAATAGCCTCTGAATACGCCGGTAATAGAGTGATTCATCGTCTATCCTCGCCTGAACAACAGATGGAAACACAGAGGACACAATAGCCAACGGAACAAAGTACCATATTTCGGACAGCCCAATCGCAGCAGAATAAATACCGACTGCTTTAGCACCCAACAATTGAGCAATCATGACCTGATCTATTTTCATATAAATAGCGACTGAAACACCGCTCAAAATCATCGGCCAACTGTCTTTCAACATTCGTCCTGCCCAGAGACGACTCCAGCGCCATTTTTTCAGCCTTTGCCCTGAGCGATGGTAGATAACAACAAGGCCTACTGTACCGAGCACTATTTCTGCAAGGCCAGCCATGGCAAACAATGTCAACGGCGCATGAAACCAAATCAATCCGACTTTAAAGATAGAGAGAATGATAAAAGATGTATTACGGGCCCAAACAGTACACTTTGCTGCCACTTGTGATTGGAACCAGAAGTCTATTACATCAAACACCTGAAAAATTGTTCCAACGGCAATAATCCCGACTAACCAGACAACAAGAGCATCACCTTGCCAAAACCACGTGATGCTGCCAACCGTCAACAAAAACAGGACAACTCCTCCCATCAACTTAAGGACAAAAGCTGTTCCGAGAATTTCATTCCGTCGTTCCGGTTCTCTGATAAGTTCTCTTACCACAATCCCATCTAATCCCAGGGTTGCGATCGCCGAAAACAGTGCCACATAAGCCCCGGCATAACTGAGGAAACCGAACTGTTCGGGACCAAGATAACGTGCCACCCAGATTCCAACAAATAATCCGACCACCATTCGCAGAACCTTATCTGCTAACATCCATCCAATGTTGCCAATAATTTTCTGGAGATTGTGTCGCCCTTCCAGTTGTTTTCTGACAATTACTGGTAGTTTAGAAATCCAGAATTGAGTCATTTGACCCAACCGAATTCCCTCAGTTTTTCCTGCGTCACAACAATAAGATGTAAGCCAAATCTTGCAAAATACTGAATATTCGCAAGCAAAGCCGAGTATCCATGTGCGGAAAGCGCCCTTTTCACCTCACGATATCCCTGAAGCGCACTACGTCCGCTCACACCTCCCGCCTGTATGGCAACCAGAGTATCCGGCAGATAGGCAATCGTCACTCCTTTTCGTAACCAGCGCAGAAAGATTTCCACATCCATGGCTATGGCGTAGGAAACATCAAAAAGCCCCCACTTCTCGTATACCTCGCGACGCACGAACGTTGCCGGGTGATTGAACAGTACGAGTCGCCAGGGGTACCACCAACGCCCGGCAGGCTTGATCCGCTTGATGAACCGGGAACCTTCGTAAAGTAAAACGTCACCATGCATGACATGAACTGTGGGATTATTTCTGAAAAAATCGGCCACCTGTTCCAATGCTCCCGGCAATAAAACGTCATCGGAGTTAATCAGTGCTATAACTTCACCACCTGCTTGGCGAATACCCTTATTAAAAGCATCTGCTATACCAGCGTCGGGTTCACTTAAAAAAAAGCTTATGGCAGATCCATAAGAAGTGACCAACTCTTGAGATCCGTCATCTGAAGCACCATCTATAACAATATATTCCAATGGCGAATATATTTGGACTAAAACACTCTCCACAGTACTAACAATAGTCTTTGCACTGTTATGACAGACCGTAACTATTGATATGAGTGCCACGCAGTAAACCTCTAAGACCTGAAAGATGTACGAGATTCAATGATCGAAAGATATGGTATTGAGCATATTATGACTATCAACAACCGCTTGCACGCCATCCACAAAGGCAGCCTTGCTCTCCTCGAAGTCGTACGACATGGCATACTCAATGGCCTTCTCCCGCAGGTCAGCCAGAAGAGTAGTATCAGTCACGATCCGCTCCAGATTTTTCACCAGTGAGGGGACGTCGCCCACAGGCGAGCAGAGAATAGATTCTGCCTTTGCTGCATAAGGAATTGCATCGGTTGTCACCACAACAGCTCCGCAGGCCATCGCCTCCAGTGGAAACAGGCCGAAACCTTCGTGACGTGAAGGATACAGGAAAATATCCGCGCTGCTGAGGAGCTGCCGGAGACGTTGATCAGTGACAACGCCGAAGTTGCGCGTAGTAACCTCGCAGGTAGCCGGATTCAATTGATTGCCGCAGACCCAAAGTTCCATTCCTGAGACAACTTCCGGACTCAGGGAGGAGAGGAGCTGTAAAGAAAGATCAAAGCCCTTGCGATAGGTGTCGCCACGGGCCATCAGGAGAACGGCTTTCTTCCTCCCCTTCAACCGAACCAGATCAGCATCTGGTTCAGGGTAGAACAAAACATGGTCGATGCCGGTCTTGATCGTTATCATGTTTTTTGCCGAATATCGCCGATGGAAAATGTCCGTCAGATGCTGTGACATGGAGATGATCGGTTTCCCGGAAGAGAAGAGAATCCGGTATAAGGCATCTATGACGGCTCTGGTGAGTCTGCCGTCGGTATACTCCAGATCATCCGCCTGAGCGTAGTACAAGACTTCGTTGCGCAACGACAGCAGCAGGTGAAGATGAATTATATCAACAATGACGAGATCGTGGTGTAGGTTGTGCGTTGCGGCATGCAAGAGAAAAGCACCCCTGCCGGCACAGGGGATAACATCGAGCTTCAGCTCGGGAGAAAGCTCGAAGAGCGTGCCCATCTCCTTCACATGCAGGGTAACCTCATGACCAATTGAAGCCAGATGATTTGCATAGGCCAGACTCAGTCGATCTCCACCGCGATTGAGAAGGGAGTATCGATAAAAACCGATATTCATTTTGCGGCTGTTTCCGCTATTCGGCATCATTACCCCCCATACAGCCCCCACCCCGTGGCAACGACCCAGGCGGCCCCCGTGAGGAAAAGGATCGGGTCCTTGAGGAGTGATTCGGTTGGGTCCCCTCCCCTTCCCGACTTGATCCGAAAAAGATACCGCAGCAGAGCGAAACAGCAGAGCGGCACGGTGTAGATGAGTCGATGATGCTCGATCACGTAGAGGGTGTAGGTCACCAGCACCGCCCCGCCGGTCATGTACATGACTCCATCAAGGAAACCGTCCGGATAGGTGTCCAGAGCCTTCCGATGGGCGCCGGCATGGCGCCCCAGGGAATTTTTTTCACTGAACCGCTTCCCCGTACTTAGAAAGATCGCCAGGAGAAAAACGGTGAGAAAAAGCCATTCGGAGACCGCGATCCCGAATGCCTCTCCCCCGGCCAGGAGCCGGATAAGGAAACCCGAGGCGATACAGAAGATGTCGAAGAGAGGAAAACGCCGGAACCAGAGAGTGTAGCTCCAGGAAACGACGAAATAGGCCAGGAGCAGGGAAAGAAACGAAGAGCCTACGCGGGAACCGAGAAGGGTTGCAATGAGCAGCAGCAGCGCCGACATGCCGGCCGCCATGGAAACCGGAACCGAGCCGGAAGCCAGCGGCCGGAGTCTCTTGGTGGGATGGGCGCGATCCTCCGTCATATCCATGATATCGTTGAAGAGGTAGACCGAACTGGAGGCGCAGCAGAAGAGTGCGAAAGGGATGACACCACGCATCCAGGCGCCGGGGAGCAGGAGCGCCCCGCCCAGAAAAGGGGGGAAAAAGAGCATGAGATTCTTCAGCCACTGGTGTGGGCGGAGCAGGGTAATCATCGGCAGTACCATCATTGATTGCTCCTCCGGGTACGAAGAAAACTCACGGTTTCATCTCCCTACGGAGAAGCTTCTCCGCGTTAGCCCGGGCAGGGTCGTTGGCCGGAAGCTTCAGGAGCAGCTCTTGCAGCGACTTGATCCCGGCGGCTCTCTCTCCGATACGGAGGTTGAGCTTGGCAAGCCGGTAGAGGGTATGAGGGTCCTTTTCCAGTTCGTAGAGCTTTCGGGTATACTCCAGCACGAGCCGCTGATACCGGTCACGTTCCGCCGGTTGGGCCTCACTCGCCTTGCCTTCATAGAAACCGATGAGGGCATTGAGAACCGCCGGTTTCTGACCGCGGCTTTTTTCCAAGGCTGTCAGGTAGAGCTGTTCCACCTCCTGCCGGCGCCCCTGCTCCTGCATGATGGACGCCATGAACAGGTCATACTGCTCTTCATAGTCAAGGGAATAGAGTCCCTGGGCGATCCGGTACTGCTCTTCGGCCTCTTTATATCTCTTTTTCTGTATCAACGCCTGCATGTACAGACCATGAGCCGTTTTGAATTCAGGTGATGTATCGACCATATCGGCAAACAACTTGATATTGTTGCCCCATACCAAAGTCCTCTGAAAGGTCGCCCCGGCCGCAGCCAGAACCACCAGCGTCGTCCCCCACACCAGTATCGTCTTCGTCCCTTTCGCCTCTGACGGCAGGAGAGAGCCCAAGACAAGGAGCCAGAAGGGGAGCGCCAGATAGACGTACCGTTCCGCATAGGCGGTCCAGGCAATGGTGCCGAAAGCAAGTGGGAGCGCCGGGATAATCATGCAGAACCCGCCAAGAAGCAGGCCGGAGAAGAGATTCGGCCGGGCAAGGAGATAGAGACAGAAGACAAGAAGCGACGCCCCGGCAAGGGAATAGAGCGGGTCTATTTCACGGATCGCCGCATCCAGGGATAACGGCAGGAAAAACTTCTTGAAATAGAACGCTTCAGCCCCCAGGAATACCTGGAGGGTATACCCCAAATCGTTCTTCATGAGGGTAACGGTCTGGGATATTTTGGAAAGATCCGAGGTGAATGCGCTCCTCCGGATACACCATGAGAGCGCCACACAGAGGAGACCTGAGCTCCCGAGAATCGCCGCGAACCTCACCCCCCGGTGGGAGTTCTCTCCCTCACGGAAGAGTCCGGAGTTGAACAGACCGAAAGAAATCAATGAGAGAAAGGCGACCCACCAGAAGTTGGCAAAGGATACGGCGACTGCGGTAGTTACCGTGACACAACAGGTCAGAATGACGGCGTCACGGCTCTCCATACGCCCCCCCTCCGTCCCCACTCTCATCTCTTCTCGTCCTCCCCAGATGACAAGAAATGCCGCCGGGATGAAGGCCAGGGCGGTTTCCTTGGCCAAGGCTCCCACCCCCATGAAGAGAAAAGCCGGCAAGAGAAATAGCCACCTCCCCTCCCGCAGATACTTCACCACGAACCAGAAGGCAGTCAGGACAAAAACACCGGCAAGGAGATCGGTTCGTCCGGAGATCCAGCAGACAGACTCCGTCGCCAAGGGATGAAGGCCGAACAGGAGAGCCGCCACCAGGGGAAAGAGTGACGATCGAGGAGAATCGGCATAAAGGAGACGGGCAACGGCAAAAACAAGGAGCGCATTGAGAAGGTGGAGAAGGATGTTCTCCAGATGCATCATCTCCGGCTGGGCAAACCAGGCAAAGCGATCGAAGAGAAAGGTTGCCCCGATGAGAGGCCGGTAGTATCCACCACCGGCATGATGGGGAAAAAAGAGCTCCTTGAGATTGGCATCCTGAACGTTGAGCAGACAATTGATCATGCTCACATCATCCAGCAGCGATACCTCTCCGAAGACAGCGAAGTAGTAGACGGCAAGGACGGCGCCACAGATCAGAAGCGCCTGATAGAGAGGTTTCGGTAGCGCCATCTACCCCCCCTTGACGATGTCGAGAAAAAACTGTTCCAGGTTCTTGCGCACCGGTTCCACCAGGGTAACGGTCTGACCTTCCTCTTTCAGACGAGAGAGGAGATCCGACAGGTGATCCACGGTGACGATCTGCTCTCTTTCGCCTGCAGGAGAACGACTGCGAAGGAGATACCCGGTAATCCCCTCGGCCATGATCCGATCCACCCGCTCAACCATCCGGAGTGCGCCGTTGACGATGACCCCCACCCGGTCACAAACCGCCTCCACGTCGGCGGTGATATGGGTGCTGAAAAAAACGCATTTCCCCTCTCCCCGCAGTTCACGAATGATCTCCTTCACCAGCGCCCGTCCCAATGGATCCAGGCCGCTCATGGGCTCGTCCATGATATAGATATCCGGATCGTGCAGCAGCGCCTGGGCGACTCCCAACCGTTGCACCATCCCCTTGCTGTACCCCCGGATCGGTCGCGACCGCGCCTCCCAGAGATCCAGCCGCCGCAGCGACTGCTCGCCACGCTCCTTCACCCGTTGCGGCACCATGCCGAAGGCCCTCCCCACAAACGTGAGGTACTCTTGGGCGGAAAGGTACTCATAAAAAGCGGGATTTTCCGGAAGGTACCCGACGCTGCGACGCGAGGCAGGATCATGGACATCGATCCCGTTCAACCGGACCGTCCCGGCGGTGGGGCGAATGAGCCCCATGAGACTCTTGATGGTGGTGCTTTTCCCGGCGCCGTTGGGGCCAAGGAAACCGAACACCTCCCCTCGCCCCACCTGAAGATCAATCCCCTTCAACGCCTCCACCCGTTGCATCCGCTTGCCGGTGAAACTCTTCTTCAATCCCTGGATATCAATGACTTTCATATCATGGTTTCCTGGCAGCGCCGAGCGCATGGGTAAACTTGCTGGTGGTGGCAACCTGACCATCCGGTTCCAGATAGAAACGGCCGCCGTAGGGATCACGTGGTATCGGTGTCAGTGCCCCCCAGCGGATCAACTCTTCCAGCGATTTCGGTGCCCGCCCCTCAGCGGCACGGAACCGGTCACGGGCCTCTTCCAGGCGACGGACCTCCCGGAACGCCTGAAGCCGGATTCGAAAGCTCCGGCGCACCGCCTCATTGCCTGCCCCTTTTTCCATCATGGTGAGGTAGGCAATGGCCTGTTCGGTCCGACCCGACTGCCAGAGATAGCGTCCGGCCAGATTAACGAAAAGCTCGGCCCCGGAGAGTTCACCCGCCCTCTTGTAATACTGAGCAGCCTTAGAATAATCCTTCAAAAAGTAGGCTGAATTGAATCCCGCGAAGAGCGGCAGCATGAAATCCCACTTTCGGTACTTCATGCCGTACTCCAGCATGGCGTTTGCCGCCTTCACCTCATGAACATCCCAGACCAGAAACGACTGGGCGAAATAATAGGCATCCATATTGTAGGGATCGAGCTTGACCGCGGCAGCCAGAGTCCCGTACATGCTCTGATAATCGGGAGGAACCTTGAGGGTATTGAACTGGGGTTCGACAATGGCTCCGAAATACATCATCGACTTGAGGATCAGCGCCGCCGCCGTCACCCCTTTGTGATCCGCCGACACAAACTTCAACACCTGGGGGGTTGGAACGTACCCCATCTTCTCCACAACCGGCCTGGTCCGCTGGTAGTCGGCAAAAGGAATAATCACCGCCAGATACGCAAGAATCAGGATCAGTGTGAAGGCAAAGGGTTTCACTTCATTTCCCTGCGCTCGTAGATCACCGCAGTCAGGGCCAGCATTATGGTGGTATAGATGACCCAATAGAGAACCGTGAGCGCCATTCCTCTTCCGGCAATATCCAGCCCATACACCGCCTGAAGCTTGTAGTCGAAGGCCGCCAGGTTCGGGATGAGATAGTAGAGCAGCGAAGCCGCCTTGACGACCATCCCGGGCAGAACCTTTACCGCCTGGGAGCCCGAATGGAGGTAGTCATAGACCTCCTGACTGGCGTTTCCCACCAGGTAGACGGAGATGGTCCCGAAGATCGGCAGAAAGAATGAGGTGCTGACGGAGGAGAAGAAAAAGGCTACTGACACCAGGAGAAGGTACTTGAGGGTGTCGAACAGAACGGCAATCATCATGTTATCCCATCGAACGGGGCGAGACGGCGGATAGAGCCCTTTGGCCCAGAGTATCACCAGGAGAGTTATCACCCCAAGAAAAAGCGCAGTGAGACAGAGAAACAGGGCGTTACCCATGAAGCGGCCAAGGATATAGGAGGTCCGGGAAAGAGGAAGCCCGAGAACCGAAAAGGTATACCGCTTCTCGATATCTTTCCAGAGAGAGGTTCCCCCCAGGAACACCGCTAGAAGGAGCAGGATGAAAGAGATGAGGGAGAGAGAGAGGGTTATGGAAAGTTCCGTCACCTGGCGCATGGAGAGAGAACCGATGGTGGGGATGAAGAGAAACAACAACGCCATGACCATGATCCCCTGAAAGACCCGGTCACGAAAAATACCTTTGAGGGTAATAAGCAGGATGCTTGTCATAGCCGTCATTCTCCAAAGATATTATTAGTAATACTCACAACCCAAGCATGCGAAGCTGCCATTCTTGGGGGCTCTGCATGAACGCCACTGCAACAATTTCCAGATCTCCCACCTGGATATACACATTGTCAAATCGGGCCGCGAAGAGAACCTTCTGCAAAGAGCGCACCGTAAAACCGGTCTTATGGGCAAAGAAATCCGTTCCGCTCCGTTCTATCTCACTCCCCAGTCCATAAATCACATCACGGACCCTGATGGAACCCGCAGAAGAGTCGTACAGAATGTCGTCAAGGTCCAGCTCCTCTGCCACGACTCTCTTCATCAATGCGCCGAGGTCCGGCACCCTGATATAAGCAAAACCGTCTTTTTTGAGAACAATTCTGAAACCGGAGAGAACCAGAGGCAGATCGTGCGCGAAAAAATGTTCCAGATTGTGTGAACAGTAGATCGAATCATACTGACGAGGTTTCAGTTTGCATATATCACGGGCATCGCACAGGACATCCGGTTTACATCCAGGGTCGATATCAAGCAGATCATGCCGCCACCCATCATAACAGGGCGGAATCGGCATCTGCTTATGGTTACCACCCACATTCAAGAAGCTTCGCTTTGATCCATCTTCTGGAACCATAGGAATGGTACTCCCGGAAAAGTCTCTACCCCTCTGAAGAGGAGGGTTTGCGCCCGACCATGTTCAGACTTATCTTCTCACCCTTGAATTTCATCTCGCTGGTGTCTTTGAATACATCGAATCCTGGAACCTTTCTTATCTCCCTGAAACCCGCATCTTCCAGAAATTTGCAGAGGATCTCACTGTTAAAACCGACATAATGGTAATCGTAGACATCCACATGGCCGCCGAACATCATTTGCATGATAAAAAATCGATCCTGACTGGTGACCTGCTCTTGATCAGCCCATAACCTGACAAAAACATCCAGATCAGGCACACTGACGTGCAGAGAGCCTCCCGGCGTGAGAACCCGGAACCATTCCTTCAGAACCGGGAGTAACCGGTACTGGTAATCAAAGTGTTCGAGAACATGAGAAGCGTACATCTCGGTAAAGGTATTGTCGGCAAATCGGGAGAGGTCTGAGGCGTCTCCCAGATAATCCACGCACTCCGCCGGAACAGCATTAAGAATTTCCCACCCCTTTTTCCGTACCGTTCCACCAATGTGCAGCCTTCTCTCCCGAGAAATATCCGGCTCAACGGCAACGGACCTGACTGCGGAAACCTCTGCCGATCGGCACCATTTTTTCCACATTTCGCGATAAGCGTTTTCCAGAATTCTACAGAAACCCGGCCCATCGCAGAGTGGCGAGACCGCCATACGGTCTCTCAGGGTTCCCCTTAGGAATGCCAACCTGTCGTGGTTTTGTGCAAGAGCAACGATCGTTGACACATAGGCATCCATATCCTCGGCAACAAACTCATCCAGCCCCACACGCGAGAGAATACTGGCGCCAACCCTTCCGGCATGCCTGTCCCCTCGCAACGCAACAACCGGCACCCCCATCCAGAGCGCCTCGCAGGTGGTGGTGGTGCCGTTGTACGGAAAAGTGTCGAGAGCAATGTCTATGGCATCGTAAATCTTGAGGTGCTCGGAGTGAGTATCTGTGGATGGTAACAGTTCGACCCTCTCCTGTTCAACACCGTTATCAACAAACATCCCACGAAAATAATCACGGGTAGCATGATCGTGAAACGAGGAGCGTTTTATGATTATACGAGAAAGGGGCAGTTCCCGCAGGATGCGGGACCAAACCGCCACGACCTCCGGGGTAACCTTTGCCAGATTGTTGAACGATCCGAAGGTAAGATACCCATTCGTCAGCGCCGGTAGTGGAGGAATGGCCGGGGAATCGGGAGGAGGGAAAAAACTGAGGAAGCCACCGGGGAGACGGACAAGCTCCTCGGTATGCAGATGGTCTGATGCCCCTAGTGGGTCGGCCACCCCGTCGGTAAACCGATACTGAATGCGGGAGAGTCCGGTGCTGTTGGGATAACCCAACCATGAAACCTGGATCGGCGCCGCTCTGCGAGCAAACACACCCAGTCGATTGTCGCCGGTATGCCCGGAGAGATCCACCAGGATATCGATCCTGTCCTTCCGGATCAACGTCACAACATCTTCATCACTTATCCCATGTATGGGACGCCACGCATCGCACTGCTCCTTCAAATAACTCGTCAGGTCATCATCCACATTCCGATTCGAATAACAATAGACATCCATTCGGCTTCGGTCCCGGAAACGAAGGGGATTTACGATGAAATATCCGACCGGATGGTGTCCGAAGTCAGCTGAAACATATCCGATTTTCAACTTTTTGGTTTCATCCGGACTGACGCGCCATCGTCGGAAGGGCTTACTCTTTTTCTCCTGGCCGGAGCCCCAGGCAAGATGTTCCCTGAAAACATCTTCTACTGAAACAAGAGAACTGTAATTAATGGACAAAAGATGTCCGGTGTGAGCGCTCTGCAACTCCGGTTGCTCCGTTGCAGCCCGACGAAACAGTGTGATAGATTCCTCTGCTCGTCCCATATTACACAGGACACCGGCAAGGTTGGAAACCGCGGTGATGTTTGCCGGATCAAGGTCGATAACCCGTCGATAACTCTCTTCAGCTGCCGACAAACGATTAACCTTTTTATAGAGTGCGGCAAGATTGAAATGCGCATCCTTGTAGTCAGACTGGGCCTGAACCGCCTTTTCCAAGAGAGCTATCCCGTTATCTGTTTTCCCTAGTCGGAAAAGTACCATACCGAGACCATGGAGAGCACGGGAATGCTCAGGCTCCCGCATGAGAATGTCTCCATAAACCTCCTTTGCTTGAGCAAAATGCTTCCTTTCAAACAGTGTCGCAGCGAGATTCAAGGCACCATCAATGGAGCCACTGTCGCTACGTTCAGTTGTGATCAGTTTTTCATGCCACATTGCACGATATACGGACTCAAGATCCTGCGCAAACTGCGTACCATCGCAAAGTGGTGAGCTTGCCATGCGACTCCGGAGTGATTCCCTGATGTCAGCAAGGTGCAGGGGTGATTCAGCCAATCGGCGTGCGATCTCCACGTATTCTACCACTGTTTCGGCTATCAACTCTCCCATTCCCACCAGCCTCAGAAAAGAGGCAGACTGACGACTGATGGGGGTATCCCCACGAAGCGTCACCACCGGTACCCCCATCCAGAGGGCTTCGCAGGTGGTCAACCCGCCGGTAAAGGGAAAGGTGTCCAGAGCGATATCAACATCACCGTATTCGGTCATCATCAGGAAGTGTGGCGAACTTTCCCGAAACTCTATCCGACTATGGTCGATATCATGTAACGCAAATACTCTGCGATATTTCCTCCTGACCTGACTGCTTTTGAAGGATTTTCCCTTCAAGATTAACCGTGAACCGGGGACAGCATGGAGAACTCCAGCCCACGCCGCCATGACTTCATCGTTTATCTTGACCGGATTATTAAAGCTACCGAAGGTAATGATGCCATTCTCCTGAGCCGGGAGAGATTCAACATCAGGAATAAACTGAGGGGCAAGGTAGCAGAAACGACTGTTAGGAAGACGGATCACCTGCTCGGAGTAATACCGTTCCTCTCCAGGGAGGGTTGTGTCGCTGTCAGAGATAAGATAATCAACCCCGGCAATCCCTGTCGTGTAACAATATCCCAGCCATGAGACCTGTACCGGAGCCGGCTTGTGTGACAGAAGCGTCAGTCTGTTATCTCCGGTGTGACCGGATAGGTCAACCAGGATATCGATGCGATCCCGACGGATCATTCCCGCAACCTGACAGTCATTCTGTCCCGCGATCAAACGCCAGTAGTCCGAGCCCTTCTTTAATTCGACGGTAACTTCGTCTTCACGATAACTGTTGCTATAGCAGAAAATCTCGAACTGATCTCTGTCATGACAGATCAGGGCCGGGCGAAGAAACGTGCCAACCGGATGACGGTGAAAATCGGAGGAGACATAGCCGATGCGAAGTTTACGCGTACTGTTGGTGTCGACAGGTCCCAGCCATGGTAAACCGACACCGTGAGACGTTCCCCATAGACACGCTTCCCGGGACAATTCCTCCTGACAAGCGTCTGGAAGATAATTGAGCGACATGAGCAGTGCCGAATGGTCGGAAGGGTTCTCCACACCGTCGGAAAGGGCTCGCCTGATAAGATCAGCCGCACGCCCGGTTTCACACAAACCCAGGAGTACGGAACCAAGTCGAAACATGAGCCCTGAATTATTCTTATCAAGAGTAAGGGCCTTGCGATAGCAGGTTACAGCACGGGTGACAAGTCCGGCCTCCTGGTACGCTTCACCCGCCTGCAACCAGCAGTGGGAAGATGATGGTGTCCGCACTGCTTCTTCGTAATAGAGTTTCGTTGCTTCCGCGTACTCTCCGGCGGCGAGAAGCGCCGCCCCCAGGTTGGGACGCCCTTCCGCCAGGGTCGGTTCGAGCTCAAAAGCACGACGGCAAGCAGCCACCGCGTCGTGGTAACGACCACACTCCTTCAGAGCGTTACCCAGATTAGTCCATCCCTTGGCGTGACCGGGATTGATGGTTACGGCTTTCCTGAAACAATCCAAGGCCTCATCTCGTCGTCCCTGCCTGAACAGAGCGATACCGAGATCGCTCCAGAGTTCAGCCCCCTCGGGATTGCACTCCAGGGCGATGCGTAATCTCCGCTCAGCATCTTCCAACTCTCCGGAATTCAATGAATCAAGACCTGCCCGATGGCTCTCAAGATCAGCCTCCTTGGGAGTGCCCGGCGAAGAGAGAGCACACCATTTCCGCCAAATAGTTCTGAGACTATGCTCCATCTCACGGCTGAATCGATCAGCATCACAGAGTGGCGATGCCGCCATTTTTGCCCGTAATGTAGCACGAAGCAGAGTCAGGTGATCCCGATCGGCGGCAAGTACTGCGGCCCGCTGCACATATTCATCAGGGGTAGTGGCAATGCAGCACTCCAGCCCGACTCGTGTGAGAATGTCGGCACCGACTCGGGCCGCGGGTCGCTCGCCGGCCAAGGTCACCACCGGAACTCCCATCCAGAGAGCCTCGCAGGTGGTGGTTGTCCCGTTATAGGGAAAGGTGTCCAGTGCAATATCCACCCTGCCGTAGCAGTTCAGGTGTTCTTCGAAAGATCCGGTCTGCCCCACAAGGATGAGCCTTGTCGTCTCTCCACCAAGTCGTCGGAAGATTCGGACGAATCGGGACGACACCTCGGCATCGTCGAATGATCTGTTTTTAAGCAACAGGGAGGAACCGGGAACGCTCGCAAGAAGCTTGACCCAGAGAGATATAACCTCGTGCCCGATCTTGGCAAAATTATTAAATGAGCCGAAAGTTATGCTTCCTGTCTCCCGATATGAGATCGAATCGATTTCAGGAGACTCTGATGGCGGGGTGTAACAGAGGAAACCGCCGGGAAGCCTGAGCAGACGTTCGGAATACCAGGAATCGGCACTACCCTGCGGATCGGCGATCTCATCGCTAATCCTATAGTCCATGGCGGAAAGACCGGTGGTGCCTGGATACCCCAGCCAGGTGACCTGAAGAGGTGACGGTTTGAGCGCAAACAGTCCGATGCGCTCCCCGGCGGAGTGCCCTGCCAGGTCGATCAGGATATCAATCCGGTCGTTTCGTATCAGGTCCGCAAGCTCAGCGTTACTCATCCCCCCGCAGCACCGCCACCTCCCAACCATTCCCTGTAATCGGCGGGTGACTTCGTCCGCTTGGGGCATATCTGCATAGCAGGTCAGATCCAGGACGTTACGGTCGTAGCTCTTCAGCCAGGATTCCAAAAAAAAGGCAACGGGATGGAACAGCAGGTCGCCTGATACCAGCCCGATCCGCAGTCGCCGTTCCGGATGAGGCGTTAAGGTCCAGACTTTAGAGGAATTACAATGGCAGGGAGAAAGCATCGGTTCCAATCCCCGGCTTTCAGCAAGAAGTTCGTCCCCCTTCACACCGTAGAGATAGTGGAGAGCCATGAGCAGATTAGATCCTGCCACGACAAAATTGTGATCAAGAGAAATCGCTCTTCTGAAGGCGCGTACGGCGCTCCGGATTCGCCCCTGAAAGATCGCAACTGAACCAAGGTTATTCCACGTCTGTGGTAAACAGGATTTAAAGCGCAGTGACTGGTGTAAAGCGGATCGCGCCTCCTGAAGCCGACCCGTTTCCAGAAGATGATACCCGAGGTTGCACCATGTCTCCGCATGGTCGCTTTGGAGTTGCACTGCTCTTCGGAATGACTCAATCGCCCCGTCGTGGTCACCTATTTCCCCGCGGGAGATTCCTCTGCCAAATTCGATCTCGAAAGAGTGTTTCATGCCTTGCATCATATTTTGATTATCCGTCACTGACAACCTCAAAAAAAAAGGGTTGAGTAACTCAACCCTTTCTCAGTGGTGCTATGCAACTAAAAATCACAACGATGTGAAACCGCTTGGAACAGAATCAGTGGCATTAGTAGGTGCAGTTACACCAGAGAGAGTTCCCTTGGTCTTGGTCCCATAATACAGCCTCGGGTCGGCATTGTTGGTGAAGTAGACCTTATCTCCCTGGAGGTGACCGGCTTGACAAGCGTAAGCCGAGTCAGTGGAAGTCACGGCAATCTGCACATTGTTTGATGGAGAAAATGATCCGCCACCCAGACTGAGAACACCGCTTATTGTCGAACCATTGGCAGCGTATGCCGTTCCGCACGCCATGACCATGGCCACCACAAAGCATATCTTAATCATTAATTTCTTATCCATTGTATATCTCCTTTCAAAAATAATTAGTAAGACGGATATTTCTGATTGTCGGCAGCGGCGGATTCCATCTGGGTCTTGAAGTTCCGAATGTCGCTGGAGGCTGCGGAGTTGTATCCCTTGGTCCGGTAGGCCGAGAACTGCGGGATGGCGATGGCCGCCAAGATGCCGATGATCGCCACGACGATCAGCAACTCGATGAGGGTGAAACCTTTTCTGTTCCTGAGTTTGATCAACATAGTCATTCTCCTTTCTCTGGTGTTGTGCCCCGCCTTCAGGCATTGGTTATGTGGTTACTTTTTCAAATGCAACCCACGTGCCAACAAACTACCCCTCGAAAAATCGATGTTTTCTACTGATTCATCAAGCCCCACCCACAAAAAGGACTTTTTTGGGCACACTAAAGTGACAATTTTTGTCACAACACCGAAACATAAGAACCATACCGGCAACAAAAAACCGGGAATGGCGCGCCCATATGGTTAATTTTTTCACACGATACTCCACCTTGACGAATAAGTCACTACAAATTTTAATCACTCTACAAATAAGCGTGACAGAGGAAAAGGTAAAAGATGTCGGCGGCAGTATAGGTGCAAAGTGGGAGATGACGAGACTACCTGAATGACTGCATAAACAGGAAAGGGACGGCTTTTCGGCCATCCCTTTCATCACTCACATCTAGATAAGAGCTATCAACCCAATGTCTTGTACAGATCTTGGACCAACTCGTCCACTTTGATCCCGTGGGCGTTGCACCCTTGCTCCAGGGTCTCATTCTGCGCGCCCATACAACCGACGCAGCCAAGGTTGTAGCTTCTGAGCACCTCGACGGACTTGGGATAACTGCGCATCAGTTCAAAAAAGGTCATATCCTTGCTGATTGTCTGGCTCATGGCGTTCCTTTCAACGGTTGGTGGTACGTCGTGTGAAGTTGCGATCATTCGTAGCGGATTTCTACAACCTCGTACTCCTTGATCCCCGAGGGGACCTTGGCCTTGACGGTATCATCAAGCTTATGCCCGATGAGGGCCTTCCCCACCGGCGAGGTACAGGAAATCTTGCCGATCTTGATGTCCGCCTCATCCTCCCCCACGATCTTGTAGGTCACTTCCTCGTCGTTGGCGGTATCGTAGAGGGTAACAGTGGCGCCGAAAACAACCTTATCCGGCTTCAGATTGGACAGGTCCACCACATAGGCCCGGGCAATCTTGTCGGAGATCTCTTGTATCCGACCTTCGGTGAAGGACTGTTTCTGTTTGGCTGCGTCATATTCGGCATTCTCCGAGAGATCACCATGGGCACGAGCCTCAGCAATATCCTGAATCACCCGCGGCCGTTCCTCACGTATGAGACGTTTCAACTCTTCCTGGAGAAATTCGTAACTCTCTTTAGTCAATGGTATGGAATGAGACATTTTACCAACTGCTCCTCATCTTATTTTTTACTTTTAGCGGATGGTGTTACCTTACAAGGATACGTATTGACCAGCGTGGATATTACGGCAATTTCAATAGTTGTATCGTCTTTGACATAGGTGACGCTCTTGCTGAGAATCATCTCCAAAAACTGGGTGTAATTCCCCTTACGCAGAAAACGTTCCTGGTCCGGCATACAGAAAAGCGGTTGCTCGCCTCTGGCCTCCAGGACGTCGTTGGCATTGAAGATGCCGTGGATATAGCCGCGAAGATAAATTTCTATCTGAGCTTTCTGCTGAGGAACATCCTTTTTGGAGCGGTACTCACTGATCTTCATCGCTTGGGACGACCCTGAGGCCACCAAGAGGAGCGCGACGACGGTTAACAGAATTTTCACGATACCATCCTTTAATTGACGGTATGTATACCATCAAAAAAATTACAAGGGAATCAGAGTCCCAGATATTCCTGTATCGGCTTTACGCCGAACTCCTGGGCCTTCATGGAAATGATGCCGTCCGCCGCAGCCCGGGCCCCGGCGGCAGTGGTGAAGTAGGCAATATTGTTCATGAGGGCGGTGCGCCGGATGGAGAATGAATCGGCCACGGCCTTGGCCCCGTGAGTCGTGTTGATGACCAGTTGGATCTCACCGTTCTTCAGGGCATCCACCACATCGGGGCGCCCTTCCAGAACCTTGTTGACTCGCCGGACCGGTATCCCCTTCTCCGTTAAAAAGGCCGCCGTACCACCGGTGGCCAGAATTCCGAATCCAGCCTTATACAACTTTTCCGCCACGGTGACAATATGTTTCTTGTCGGCGTCCCGAACGCTGATGAAAACGTTGCCGCTGAGCGGCATCCTGACCCCGGCTCCGATCTGGGCTTTGGCAAAGGCCTCGGCAAAGGTTGAGCCGATCCCCATGACCTCGCCGGTGGATTTCATCTCCGGTCCCAGGAGAGTATCCACCCCGGGAAACTTGGCAAAGGGGAAGACCGACTCCTTCACCGAAATATGGGTCGGGACGATCTCCTCGGTGACCCCCAGTTCCCGCAGGCTCTTCCCCGCCATGACCCGAGCCGCGATCTTGGCCAGGGGACGACCGGTGGCCTTGGAGACGAAGGGGGAAGTGCGGGAGGCCCGGGGATTAACCTCAAGGATAAAGATGACATCATCCTTCACGGCGTACTGAACGTTCATGAGCCCCTTGACCCCCAGATCCAGAGCCATGACCCGGGTCTGACGGCGAATCTCGTCACACAGTTCCGGCTTGAGGGAATAAGGGGGAAGCGAACAGGCGGAATCGCCGGAGTGGATCCCCGCCTCTTCGATATGCTCCATGATCCCGCCGATGACCACGTCCACCCCGTCGCAGAGGGCGTCCACATCGATCTCGATGGCCTCGTCCAGAAACTTATCGATGAGGATCGGGTGTTCCGGCGACGCCAGCACCGCCGTGGTCATGTAGCGCCGCAGGGCGTCAACCTCGTAAACGATCTCCATGGCCCGACCGCCAAGAACATAGGAGGGACGGACCACCACAGGGTAGCCGATTCGCTCGGCCACCTTTTCCGCCTCTTCAAAGGAACGGGCCGTACCGTTTTCCGGCTGCTTCAGATCGAGACGGTGGATCATCTCCTGGAACCGCTCCCGGTCTTCGGCCCGGTCGATGGCATCGGGGGAGGTGCCGATGATGGGGACCCCTGCCTTCTCCAGAGCCACCGCCAACTTCAGCGGGGTCTGCCCCCCGAACTGGACGATGACCCCCACCGGTTTTTCCACTTCAACGATGGAGAGGACATCCTCGTAGGTGAGCGGCTCGAAATAGAGCCGGTCCGAGGTGTCGTAGTCGGTGGAGACCGTCTCCGGGTTGCAGTTGACCATGATGGTCTCGTACCCGTCCTCGGCCAGGGCGAAGACCCCGTGGACACAGCAGTAATCGAACTCGATCCCCTGACCGATCCGGTTGGGTCCCCCCCCCAGGATCATGATCTTCTTCCGGTCGGTGGGCTCGGCCTCGCACTCCTCATCGTAGGTGGAGTAGAGATACGGCGTATAGGCGACGAACTCGGCGGCACAGGTGTCCACCCGCTTGAAGACCGGCCTGATCCCCAGGGAGAGCCGGAGTTGGCGGATCTCTTCTTCGTTTTTCTTCCAGAGGATTCCGAGAAATTTGTCGGAAAAGCCGTACTGCTTGGCCTCACGCAGGAGGGTCGCAAATTCCTTGGGGGTGGCGCCGTCCGCCTCCGTAAGGGCACGGCGCGCCGTGCCCCTACATTGCCGCAACTCCTCCTCTTTCTCCACGATCTGCCGGATATTATGGAGGAACCAACGGTCGATCTTCGTGTTGTCATGAATTTCGTCCACGCTCATGCCGCTGCGAAGGGCGTCGGCCAGATACCAGAGCCGGTCGGCATTGGGGGTCCGGAGCTTTTCCAGCAACTGCTGCTGCTCCTTGTCGGTAAGGGCCCGCCGGGTCTCGCCGGACAGGTCGAAGAAACGGGACTCCAGGCCGCAGACGCCGATCTCCAGGGAGCGAAGCGCCTTCTGGAACGACTCCTTGAAGGTTCGGCCGATGGCCATGACCTCCCCCACGGACTTCATCTGGGTGGTGAGGGTGGCGTCGGCGGCCGGGAACTTCTCGAAGGTGAAGCGGGGGATCTTGGTCACCACGTAGTCGATGGCCGGCTCGAAGCAGGTAGGGGTTTCCCGGGTGATATCGTTGCGAAGCTCGTCCAGGGTGTACCCCACGGCCAGCTTGGCGGCGATCTTGGCGATGGGGAAGCCGGTGGCCTTGGAAGCCAGGGCCGAGGAGCGGGAGACCCGGGGGTTCATCTCGATGACCACCAGCCGGCCGTTGTCCGGGTTGATCCCGAACTGGATGTTGGAGCCCCCCGTGTCCACCCCGATCTCCCGGATGATCATGAGGGAGGCATCCCGCAGGATCTGGTACTCCTTGTCGGTGAGGGTCTGGGCCGGGGCGATGGTGATGGAGTCCCCCGTGTGAACCCCCATGGGGTCCAGGTTCTCGATGGAGCAGATGATCACCACGTTGTCGGCGGTGTCCCGCATCACCTCCAGCTCGTACTCCTTCCAGCCGATGACCGATTCCTCCACCAGGATCTCGTCCGTGGGTGAGGCATCAATCCCCGCCATGACCATCTTCTCGTACTCTTCCCGGTTGTAGGCAATCCCGCCACCCGTCCCCCCCAGGGTAAAGGAAGGACGGATGATGGCCGGAAAACCGACGATCTTTACCACCTCCAGAGCCTCTTCAAAGTTATGCGCAAATCCGGAGCGGGGAACAGCCAGGCCGATCTTCTCCATGGCAGCCTTGAAGAGGGTCCGGTCCTCGGCCTTCTTGATGGCCGGAAGTTTGGCGCCGATGAGCTCCACCCCGTATTTTTCCAGCACCCCTCGCTCCGCCACCGTCACCGCCACGTTGAGGGCGGTCTGTCCCCCCAGAGTGGGGAGCAGCGCATCAGGCCGCTCCAGCTCGATGATTTTTTCCAGATACTCCGGGGTCACCGGCTCGATGTAGGTTCGGTGGGCAAAATCCGGGTCCGTCATGATGGTGGCGGGATTGCTGTTCAACAGCACCACCTCGTACCCTTCCTCTTTCAGGGCCTTGCAGGCCTGGGTGCCGGAGTAGTCGAACTCGCACGCCTGGCCGATGACGATGGGGCCGGCTCCGATGATGACGATCTTCTTGATGTCGGTACGTTTAGGCATATGAAAACAACTCCTTCAGGTAGTTAACGAAAAATAAAAAAACAGCCCCTGCCATACAGAGACCGGCCCAGAGGAAATCGAGCTTCACCGGCTGCCCCATATACCAGATCAATATCGGAGAGGATCAGCAGACAAACCGTTCTCACCCGGGAGAGCCGATCCCGGTCAACTCAGCCAGCAACTTCTTGAGGGATTCGGCGTGCTCCCGGTCGTGCGCCATCATGGCCTCAAACATCTTGCGGTGCTCTTCGTCGGAGTAGACCAGGACCTTCTCCAGATGAAAACCGGCAAGCTCTTCTTCAAGAGTTATGGCCGCTTCCAGCGCCCTCACCAGATCGGGAGGATTGACGGTGAACTCCCGACGCAGGGCTCTGACTCTTTCCAATTCCATGCCGGAGCTGTTACGCTCCCGGGAGGGGACCACAAGCATCTCCTCCAGCAGCTTTTCCGCCAAGAGGAATTGGCTTTCGTGATTCTCTTCCTCAAGGGCGGTCTTCTTCCAGAGGGTCGAGGCGCGCCGATCATCACGAAAGAGGTCGCTGAACCAGTGATACAGTTCGGCACACTCTCTCTCGATGGCGGTACAGTTTTTGAGAAGCGCAAGCGTTTTATCATTCATGGCTTCCCCCTTCTTCACCCATCCCGACGGTTGTCACTCCTGCACCCACCCATTCTCCAGCCCGGCGGTTTCCAGAGCATCAACCGCCGCCGCATACTCCTCGTCGGTGATCTTTCGACCCAGCTCCGGCAGACCGGTGGCCTCATGGGCCGGAAAATACTGTTTCATGAGTGAGACATGCGTCTCTCGCCCCAGGTTCCGGGCGATCCAGGGGAGGATCTCCGCACTGCCGTCGGCCCCCTCCGGCAGGACCAGGTGCCGGATGATGAGCCCCTTCAGCGCCACCCCCTCGACATCGATTTCCAGATGCCCCACCTGGCGCAGCATCTCCCCCACCGCTGCCCGGTTTGCCTCCCGGTAGCCGGGAGCAGAGGAATAGGAGCGGGCCACCTCATCGTCATGGTATTTCATGTCCGGCAGGTAGATCTCCACCACCCCATCCAGCAACTCCAGAGCGTCGACCTTTTCATACCCGCTGGAATTCCAGACCAGAGGGAGAGTGAATCCTCTCCCCACGACCAGCCAGAGCGCCGCCAGGATCTGCGGCAGGTAGTGGGTCGGGGTGACGAAGTTGACGTTGTGAACCTTCCTCTGTTGAAGCCGGAGCATCCGACTGGCCAGTTGCAACGGCGTCAACTCTTCGCCATTATCCAGCTGGCTGATGGGAAAATTCTGGCAGAAGCGGCACTTCAGAGTACATCCCGTGAGAAAAACAGTTCCGGAACCACGGCTCCCCGAGATGGGTGGTTCCTCACCCCGATGCAGGTTGGCCGAGGCGATGCGGGGGCGGAACCCGGCCCGGCAGAGTCCGGTCTCGCCGGCAATCCGGTCTACTCCGCACTCATGGGGGCAGAGATCACAGTGGCGTAGCCGGTGGTAGGCTGCCCGGGCCCGTTGCAGGAGTTCGCCGCTCCGGTAGAGAGTCTGAAGCCGTGACTGGTGATTGATGACTGGTGACTCGTGAGTTGTCATGGCATAAAATCCGGGATTGGGGACTCGGGACCGGGAAACAGTAAAAACAATTATCAGTGACCGGTCCCAGGTCCCTGGTCCCCGACTTTACCGGTCCCTGGTCCCCGACTTTACCGGTCCCCGATCCCGAGTCCCGAGTCCCTGAATTTCTCCATCAACTCCACGAAGCGCCCGAAGAGATAGTGCGAGTCGTGGGGACCGGGAGAGGCCTCGGGGTGGTGCTGCACCGAGAAGATGGGGAGCTCACAGTGCCGCATCCCCTCCACGGTCTGGTCGTTGAGATTCTCATGGGCTAGGCAGCCGATCCCCCCCAGGGAAGAGATATCCACGGAAAAACCGTGGTTCTGGGCCGTTATCTCCACCTTGCGGGTCACCATGTCCATGACCGGCAGGTTGGAGCCGTGGTTGCCGAACTTGAGTTTGACCGTCTTCCCCCCCAGGGCCAGCCCCAGGAGCTGGTGGCCAAGACAGATGCCGAAAATCGGTTTTTTCCCCACGAACTTCCGGATGTTTTCGATGACGGCGGTCATCGGTTCCGGGTCACCAGGACCGTTGGAGAGAAAAATACCATCCGGCGCCATGGCCAGGGCCTCTTCCGCGGGAAAAGTGGCCGGCACCACCGTGACATCGCACCCGGCAGAGACGAGGCAGCGAAGGATGTTGTACTTGATGCCGAAGTCGTAGGCCACGACCTTGTACTTCAGCTCGGACAGATCCGCCTTGCCGTATCCGGTTTCCAGGTCCCAGAGCTTTTCCGTCCAATGATAGGGGGTGTCGCAGGTGACCCCGGTGGCCAGATCGAGACCGGCCATGCTGGGGACGGCACGGGCCTTACGGACCAGACTCTCAGGGTCCAGGTCCATGGTGGAGATGACCCCATTCTGTGCCCCTTTGTCCCGCAGATGTCGGGTCAACGCCCGGGTATCCAGCCCCTGAATCCCCACCACGCCGTTCTCCTTGAGGTAGGCGTCAAGGCTCATGGTAGAGCGCCAGTTGGAGGGAAAATCCAGGTACTCCTTGACGATAAACCCGGAGAGGTAGAGCCGGGAGCTTTCGATATCCTCGGGATTGATCCCGGTGTTCCCCATCTGGGGATAGGTCATGGTGACCATCTGCCCCTTGTAGGAGGGGTCGGTGAGAACCTCCTGATAACCGGACATGGCGGTGTTGAAGACGACCTCGCCGAAGACTTCGCCGGTGGCGCCGAATGATTTACCCGTAAAGGTGCGCCCGTCTGCGAGCGCAAGGACTGCTTTCATGGATCTACTCCTACAAAGGATTGACTATTTTTCCTGCGAGAATCGTGTACACCGCCTTCCCCTTCATCTCCCACCCCAGGAAAGGGGAGTTTTTGGACTTGCTGGCCAGTTTATCGGCCTCCACGGTCCAGACGCATTCGGGGTCAATGACGGTGATATCCGCCACGCTCCCCGGGACAAGGGTCCCGCGACGAGCCAGTCCGAGGATCCTGGCCGGAGCGCACGACATCTTCTCCACCAGCTCCGGCAGGGTCAGAACTCCGTCGTCTACCAGCCGCAGCGACAGCGGCAGCGAGGTCTCCAGGCCGATGATGCCGTTCATGGCCAGATCGAACTCGATATCCTTCTCGTCCTTGTGATGGGGGGCATGATCCGTGGCAATGGCGTCGATGGTCCCGTCGGCAAGCCCTTCCCGGATCCCCTGCCGATCTGACTCGGTTCTCAGCGGCGGATTCATCTTGGCGTTGGTGTTATAGCCGCGCACCGCCTCGTCCGTCAGGATGAAGTAGTGGGGCGCGGTCTCGCAGGTTACCTGCACCCCCCGGGCCTTGGCGTTCCGGATGATCCGCACCGAACCCTTGGTGGAGACATGGGCCACATGGAGTGGCGAAGCGGTGAGTTCCGCCAAGTACACGTCACGGGCCGTGGCGCTGTCTTCGGCCACCCAGGGGATCCCCTTCAGACCCAGCTCCGTGGCCACGTACCCCTCGTTCATGACGCCATCCCCCGCCAGGGAGGGATCTTCGGCGTGACTGATGACCATGATCCCCATCCCCCGGGCATACTCCAGCGCCCTTCGGGTCAGTTCGCCGCTCACCACCGGCCTGCCGTCGTCGGAAACCGCGCAGCACCCTGCCTCCTTCAGCTCCCCCATCTCGGAGAGGTTGTCCCCCTTGCTCCCCTGGGTAATGGAGCCCACGGGAAAGACGTTGGCGAACCCCTCTTCCCTGGCCTTATTCACCACATAGGAGGCGACGGTCTTGTTGTCGATGACCGGCTTGGTGTTGGGCATGCAGCAGACCGAGGTGAACCCGCCGGCAGCAGCGGCCCTCGTCCCGGAAACGATGTCTTCCTTGTACTCCAGCCCCGGGTCCCGTAGATGGACATGCATGTCGATGAGTCCGGGGGTAACGACCAGCCCGGTGGCGTCAATGACCGTACTCCCTGCCGGAGCCGTCAGCCCCGCGCCCATCTCCTGCAGCACGCCATCCACTACCAGCAGGTCCAGCGTATCGTCAACCCCCTGGGACGGGTCGATCACCCGCCCCCCTTTGATCAGCAAATTCATGTATCACCTCGAAATGGTGTAATTTGTTTCTCAACCTCAACCTTAACCCGCATCAACCGTTCCGCCGCCGCAGACATGGTAGAGCATGGCCATCCGCACCGCCACGCCGTTCTCCACCTGGTTCAGGATGTGGGACTGATCACCGTCGGCCACATCGGAGGCCAGTTCCACCCCGCGGTTGATGGGGCCGGGATGCATGACCATGGCGTCGGGCTTGGCCAGTTTCAGGATCTCCCGGTTGAGGCCGAAGTAACGGGAATACTCCTTCAAGGTGGGGAGCAGGCTCTTCCCCTGCCGCTCCAACTGAATCCGGAGCATCATCACCACATCGGCGCCGTCCACCGCTTCCCGCATATCCTTGCAGACGGTGACGTTCCCCAAACGCTCCACCCCCGGTGGCATCATGGTGGGAGGACCGGCCAGGAAGAGGTGGGAGCCCATCTTGGTAAGCCCCTGGATATTGGAGCGGGCCACCCGACTGTGGGAGACATCACCCACGATGGCAACCTTGAGCCCGTCCAGCCGACCAAACCGCTCCTTCATGGTCAGCATGTCCAAGAGCGCCTGGGAAGGGTGTTCGTGAGCCCCGTCACCGGCGTTGATGATGGAGCAGGAGAGCCGTTTAGCCAAAAAATAGTGGGAGCCGGAAATATTGTGGCGCATGACGATGATGTCCGGCTTCATAGCCAAAAGATTCAGCGCCGTGTCCGAGAGGGTCTCCCCCTTGGTGGACGAACTGGTGGAAGGGGAAATATTCACCGTATCGGCGGAGAGCCGCTTGGCCGCGATCTCAAAGGAGGTGCGGGTCCGGGTGGAAGCCTCGTAGAAGAGGTTGATGATGGTCTTCCCCCGCAGCGTCGGTACCTTCTTAATATCCCGGCTGTTGATCTCCTTGAGATTTTCCGCCGTGGTCAGCAGGAGTCGGATGTCATCGGCCGACAGATCACGCAGGGCAATGATATGTTTGTGGTTGAACAGAGCGGCATCTCCCATGTTACGGCACCTCCTTTTCCAGAAGCACGTTCACCGGCGCGTTGTCGGCGTCGAAGAGCACGACCACCGATTCCTTCAGACTGGTGGGGACATTGCGCCCCACGAAATCGGCCCGGATGGGGAGTTCCCGGTGCCCCCGGTCGATGAGCACCCCCAGTTGAATGCAGGAGGGACGGCCATGGTCCATGAGGGCGTCCATGGCGGCGCGGATGGTCCGACCGGTAAAGAGGACATCGTCCACCAGCACCACCCGCTTCCCCTCCAGGGAGAAAGGGATCTCGGTCTTTCCCACCGGATGGTGGGGGGCATGCCCCTTGATATCATCCCGGTACATGGTGATGTCCACCGCCCCCACCGGAACTTTCACCCCTTCGATCTCCTCCAGACGGAGGGCGATCTCATGGGCAAGGTGAACTCCCCCGGTCCGTATCCCCACGAGGACCACTTTCTCCACCCCCTTATTCCGTTCAAGGATCTCATGGGCGATACGCGTCAGCGACCGCCGGACCCCCATGCCATCCAGTATGACCGTGCTTGATTCTCCCACTCGCGCCTCCTTATCGGTACCGAGGTTTCAGCCACAAAAAAAGAGCCGCCGCAAACGTGCGGACAGGCTCCTTAGATCTATTTCGGGAAATTCTTCATGATCACCTTTGCTAACCTCTCGGGTTAAGTTAAAAGGTTGATGCGTCATCAGCTATAAAGTTGAGGAACCTTATCACTCTCGCCCCTGAGCGTCAAGCGGAAACAACACTGGTGAAGGATCTGGTGTGAACGTAGCCGGTATACCGTCACGGATGCCGTAACCGGAAAACCGTCACCTCCGGGGGAGCCAGGAACCGGATGGGGGGGCCCCAGGTGCCGGCGCCACGACTGACGTAGACAGCCCCCCCCTCCTCTATGCCGGAGAGCCCCATGGGGAGAGGAAAGGCGATGCGGGTCAGGAGTCCGAAGGGGAAGATCTGCCCCTGGTGCACATGACCGGAGAGTTGCAGGTCGAAGTGCCCCCGGCTCTGGGGTGCGATGACCGGTCGATGTTTGAGAAGGATGAGATACCGTTGGGGATCTGTCCGAGACAGGACCCTCCGTTCCTGATCGGCGGCCTCGGCCTTCCCACCGAACACCGGGTCATCCACCCCGGCAACTGCCATAATTCCGGGGATCTCGAAAACCTCTCCCCGGAGCAGGATAAACCCGGCATCTTGCAGGAAGGAGAGTGCCTGGTGGCTCCCCACGTACAATTCGTGATTCCCCATAACGGCAAACTTCCCCAGACGCGGCCTGATCTCCCCCAGGAGCCTGGCCAACCCGTCACGACCATCCATCTCGCCGTCCACCAGGTCTCCGGTGGCCACCAGAAGATCAGGCTGAGCCGCGCGTACCGCGGCCAGGATCATCTTGAGCCGCTCTTCTCCCACCAGGAGCCCCAGATGAACGTCCGAGATCTGCACCACCGTGATCGTCCCGGCGGCCTTGGGAATCTTCGTGGTGTAGATATCCACACTCTCGGTGCGAATCACCGTTGCCTCATGCCATCCGTAGAGGGTGATGACGGCAACGAGGAGGGTGACCCACACAAAGGAGCTCCCGGAACCGGGGAAATAACTTCCGAGATCCCCGCCGATGCCGACCCGACTCAACGACCGGATGAGCAACCGTCCACAATCCAGCAGCAGAAAACAGGAGCAGGAGAGAAAGAGAAACCCCATCCAGGAGTAACCGATAAGAGCCGTCCATCGGGCTGCAGCCGCATCTCCCCTCTGCTCAAGGAACCGGATCAGCACCGGAGCCAGCAACATGATGAGCAGGAACAGCGCCACGAAAAGCCTTGCCACCATGGACTGAGGGATGACGTCGGCCCCCTTCCGGTACCAGTACCACTGCATCCCTCCGTAGAGCGCCAGAAAGATAGTGAGAAATAGATACATAAACATCGCTCCCGGATAGTTTACTCTTGCCGCCAACTCTGATATAGTACCGACGATGATCTGGCCTTTTACCCGAAAAACCGGAGAACCGGCTCCTCAGGCGCCCCCCCCCGCAGACGGCCCCCCCCGCCGCTTCGTCATCCCCGATATCCACGGCTGCAACCTGACCTTCCAGGCACTGGTGGAAGAGATTATCGCCCTGCGGAAAGATGACGACCTCTATCTGCTGGGGGATTATATGGACCGGGGACCGCGCAGCCGGGAGGTTATCCAGTACGTCATGGAGTTGATGGAGAAGGGGTACAGGATCTTTCCGCTAAGGGGCAACCATGAGGAGATGTTTCTCAACGCCTGTGCCGACCGGAGTCAGTATCGGACCTGGATACTCAATGGCGGGTATGCCGCACTGGACAGTTTCGGGGTAAATGACGCCTGCGACGTCCCTCTCCACTTCCATAGTTTCTGCAGCAACCTTCCCTACTTCTACCTTCTGGACGACTACCTGCTGGTGCACGCCGGGTTCAATCTGGAGGCCGAAGAGCCCTATGCCGATACTCAAGCCATGCTCTGGAACAGGACCCGCACCATGAGCAAGGAGCATCTGGGGGGGAGAACAATGATCTGCGGCCACACCCCCCAACCGCTCAAAGAGATCGAGAAGATGCTCAAACGGGACAACGGACTCATCATCCTGGACAACGGCTGTTTCCTGGCCGGCAGAAAAGGGATGGGCTCCCTCCTGGCCCTGGAACTGAACTCCCGCACCCTCTACTCCCAAACAAACATCGATACGCCCTAAAACCCGTTCTACGTTCTATGTTCTACGTTTAGAAGCTAGTACCCTGTCCTGTTTAATATTTCGCAATATATCCCAAGGAGTATGAGCTGAAATCGCTGGACATTTGCACATCCAGGAAATATATTGTTGTCAGAAATCTCCTTGGGGGCAACAATGACTGTTAGGTATCGTGTCA
>CAIUWK010000011.1 GCA_903902855.1 uncultured Geobacter sp.
CCCATACCTGTGAACGCCTTGCCCGGCTCCGGTCCGTATATCACACCGTCAAACCTGGCGCGTAGGTAGCAAAGGGAACAAAGGAGCGATCAGATGAACAACTACGAAATTCTCCAGACTCTGCTCTTTTTTTGCACCCTGCTGGCGCTGCTCAAACCGGTGGGTGCCCATATGGCCAAGGTTTACCAGGGGGAGCGAACCTTCCTCTCTCCGGTTCTTCTCCCCTGTGAGAACCTCCTCTATCGCATCTGCGGCGTGGAGCGGGACGAAGAGATGGGGTGGCGGCGCTACGCTTGGGCCATGCTTCTCTTTAACCTTGTCGTCTTCGTGGGGCTCTTCGTCCTGTTGTTGCTCCAGCATCTGCTGCCGCTCAATCCCCAGCAACTCCCCCGTTTCCCCTGGCAGCTCGCTCTCAACACGGCCATCAGTTTCGTTACCAACACCAACTGGCAGGCATACTCGGGCGAATCGACGGCGAGCTACTTCACCCAGATGGTGGGGTTCGCGGTGCACAACTTCGTTTCCGCCGCCACCGGCATGGCGGTGGCCATTGCGCTGATCCGCGGCTTCGCGCGGCGCAAGAGTTCGCTGTTGGGGAACTTCTGGGTGGACATGACCCGCGGCACCCTCTACATCTTGCTCCCTCTCTCCTTCGTGGCCGCTCTGGCTCTGGTTTCCCAGGGGGTGATCCAAAATTTCAGTGAGTACACGTCGGCGCCGCTTCTCCAGGCGACAACCTATGACAAGTTGAAACTGGATGATAAGGGGAACGCAATCAAGGATGCCAAGGGTAACCCGGTCACCGAGAATGTAACGATCAGGGAAGTCACCATCCCCATGGGGCCGGTGGCCTCCCAGGAAGCGATCAAGGAACTGGGGACCAACGGCGGCGGCTTCTTCAACGCAAACTCGGCCCATCCCTTTGAAAACTCGACCCCCCTCTCACACTATCTTGAGATCTTGCTGATCCTCCTGATCCCCGGCGCCCTCACCTGTACCTTCGGCATCATGGTGGGAAACCCCCGCCAGGGATGGGCGATCTTGGGGGTCATGCTCCTTCTGTTAATCGGGTCGTTCTGCGTACTGCAGATGGTGGAGGCCGCCGGCAACCCGCTTCTGGCTAAACTGGGTGTGCGGGGGGGCAACATGGAGGGAAAAGAGCTCCGCTTCGGCCTGGCCGGCACCAACCTCTTCACCGTGGCGACCACCGGCACCTCCTGCGGCGCGGTGGTCGCCATGCACGACTCCCTCACCCCTCTGGGGGGGATGATTCCCCTTGCCCTGATCCTTCTGGGTGAGGTTGTCTTCGGCGGGGTCGGCTCCGGTCTCTATACCATGCTTGCCTTCGCGGTAATCGCGGTATTTGTCTCCGGACTGATGATCGGCCGGACCCCCGAGTACCTGGGAAAGAAGATCGAAGTGCGGGAGATGTGGCTCTCCATGATAACCATACTCACCGCCGGGGTCGTGGTCCTGATCACGTCGGGAATCGCCATGATCACCCCCGCTGCCGTAGCCTCCATGGCCAACCCCGGCCCCCATGGCCTCTCGGAAATCCTCTATGCCTATGCTTCCATGGCAAATAACAACGGCAGCGCCTTTGCGGGGCTCACTGCAAACATCAACTTCCATAACATCCTGGGCTCCCTTGCCATGCTTCTGGGGCGTTACGTTCCGGCGGTGGCGGTGCTGGCCATGGCCGGCTCCCTGGGAGAGAAGAAGTATGTCCCCCCCAGTCTGGGAACCCTCCCCACGGACAAGGTCCCCTTCGCCCTCTGGCTGACGCTGGTGATTCTCATTGTGGGAGCGCTCACCTTTTTCCCGGCCCTGTCCCTGGGACCCATCATCGAACAGCTGACCATGTGGGGGAAATGATCATGTCTAAACATGCGACCCAACCGATTTCCCTTTTTCACGGAGGGATCATCCGTTCCGCCTTGCTGGATTCCCTGAAGAAACTCGATCCGCGCATTCTCTGGCGCAATCCGGTCATGTTCTGCGTGGAGATTGCCAGCGTCATCACCCTGGTGACCTTCGCTCTGTCGCTGGCCGGCCTCAACAAGGAACCTGCCTGGTTCACCGGCACCGTCTCCGTCTGGCTCTGGCTGACGGTGCTCTTCGCCACCTTTGCCGAGGCGCTGGCGGAAGGACGCGGCAAGGCCCGGGCGGCGTCGCTGCGCAAATCGCGCACTGACGTGACCGCCAAGCTCATGAAGAAGCCCGAGTTCGGCAGCGACTTTACCCTCGTGGGGGCCAGTGAGTTGCGCAAGGGTGACCATATCCTGGTGGAAGCGCCGGAGATAATCGCCGGTGACGGCGATGTGGTGGCCGGCGCGGCCCTGGTGAACGAGGCGGCGGTGACCGGTGAGTCGGCCCCGGTGGTGCGGGAGTCGGGCGGGGACCGGAGCGCCGTCACCGGCGGCACCGAGGTTATTGCCAACGCCATCATCGTCCAGATTACCGCCAATCCGGGCGAGACCTTCCTGGACCGGATGATTTCTCTCATCGAGGGGGCTCAGCGGCGCAAGAGTCCCAACGAGGTCGCCCTGGAGGTCCTGCTGGTCGCCCTGACCGCGGTTTTTCTGCTGGTCTGCGCCAACATCAGCCCGCTCTCCAACTACAGCGTAAAATCAGCCTGCCAGGGAACCCCCATCTCACTCACCATTCTGGTGGCGCTCTTCGTCTGTCTTGCCCCCACAACCATCGCGGCGCTGCTCCCTGCCATCGGCATTGCGGGGATGGACCGTCTCTTCCAGAAGAACGTCATCGCCCTCTCCGGTCGGGCCATTGAGGCTGCCGGCGACGTGAACATTCTCCTGCTGGACAAGACCGGCACCATCACCCTGGGAAACCGTGAAGCAGTCGCCTTTGTCCCTGTGGGAGGGTATACGGAAAAGGAACTGGCAGAGATGGCCCTGATGGCATCCCTTGCCGACGAAACCCCGGAAGGGCGAAGCATCGTCCTGCTGGCAATGAAGAGTTACGACCTTAAACCGGAGGTGCTCCCCGTGGGGGCCGAGATCATCGCTTTCAGCGCCGAAACCCGCCTCTCCGGGGTCAATACGGGGGGGATGCGGTACAGGAAAGGGGCTGCGGATTCAACCATCGCCTTTGTAAAGCGCCTTGGCGCACGAACGATTCCCGACACTCTTGAGGATGTGGTGGACAAAATCGCCCGTGGCGGGGCAACTCCACTGGTGGTCTGCCGCGACCAGGAGATCTTCGGGGTCGTCAACCTGAAGGACATCGTCAAGGGGGGGATACAGGAACGGTTCCAGCAGCTCCGGAGCATGGGGATCAAGACCATCATGGTTACCGGGGACAATCCGCTCACCGCCGCCGCCATTGCCGCCGAGGCTCAGGTGGACGACTTCCTCGCCCAAGCAAAGCCCGAAGACAAGCTCCGGCTGATCAGGGAGTATCAGGATGCCGGCTACATGGTGGCCATGACCGGCGACGGCACCAATGATGCGCCGGCCCTGGCCCAGGCCGACGTGGCGGTGGCCATGAACACCGGCACCCAGGCGGCCAAGGAGGCGGCCAATATCATCGACCTGGACAGTAACCCCACCAAGCTTCTGGATATCGTGGAGGTGGGGAAGCAGATCCTGATGACCCGGGGAAACCTCACCACCTTCAGCATCTCCAACGACATCGCCAAGTACTTCGCCATCATCCCGGCCATGATGCTCTCCATCTACCCGCAGTTGGGAGTGCTGAATGTGATGCATCTGGCCACCCCGTTCAGTGCGATCCTCTCCGCGGTCATTTTCAATGGGGCCATCATTCCCCTGCTGATTCCGCTGGCTCTCAAGGGAACCAAATTCCGTCCCATGCCGGCTGAAAAGCTTCTTATCCATAACCTTTTACTCTACGGAGTGGGCGGTATCATTGCCCCTTTCGTGGGGATCAAGGCCATCGATCTGCTGGTGGGCATGTTAACATCGTAGGGGCACGGCTTGCTGTGCCCTAAACTAAACGACAGCAAGGGCGCAGCAAGCCGCGCCCCTACGGAGGCAACATCATGAAAGAACTTAAGAGTGCCATCCTGATGTTCATCGTCTTCACCATGATCTGCGGCGGTTTCTATCCTTTCGTCGTCACCGGAGTTGCGTATCTTCTCTTCCCCAGAGAGGCCAAGGGGAGCCTTGTGGCCGATACCAGCGGGAAAGTGGCCGGTTCGTCGCTCATAGGACAACCATTCTCCTCGCCGGAGTATTTCTGGCCCCGTCCTTCGGCCACCGCCGATTTCGGCTACAATCCCATGGGCTCCGGTGGTTCCAATTCCGGACCCACCAACCCCGACTACCTGAAAACCGTGGGAGATCGGGTCAAGGCGTTTCGTGCCTCGGGCGTTACCGGCCCCATCTCCTCCGAACTGGTCCAGGCCTCAGCCAGCGGACTCGATCCCCACATCACCCCGGAAGCTGCCCGAATGCAGATCCCCCGGGTCGCCCAGGCCCGCGGCATTTCCCGGCAGGAACTGAGCAAAATTCTAGCCGACTTCACCTCTGACCGGCAACTGGGTTTTTTGGGAGAACCACGGGTAAACGTGCTAGAGTTGAACCTCAAGCTGAAATCGTTGGACCAACGATGATCCACCGGAGGGAACCCATGAGACTTTATCTTATTATCGCATCGTTATGCATGGCAACAACGGCACAGGGAGTTTCATACCCTTTCCAGACGCCAAAGGCTTCCGAGGATTCCACCGTAATCGAGGGGACCAGAATCCAGGATGCCCACGGCACCGGCTCCCCTCTGTCAATTCCGAAATCCTGGAAATTGATTGCTGTTTCCATCGGTGAAAAGTCCAATGCCAACAATCTCTGGTTTCAGGATGCGGACGGCTCAGTCTACCTGCTCCAAGGATTTATCTCCCAAAACGGTTTAACCATTCACGAACATCTGTTCAAGATCCCTGCGAAATGACAGTCCGGCGTCCGGCCTGCTCTGCGGCACTAACGTATTCCGGTACTACCCATGACCGATGATAACGATAATCGCCCCGATCCCGAGGCCCTGCTGAAGCTGATCCGAACGGCCGAAGCCGAACCCCGCTCCCGGCTCAAGATCTTTCTGGGCTATGCCGCCGGGGTGGGGAAGACCTACGCCATGCTGGAAGCGGCCCGTCAGCGGCGGCAGGAAGGGCGGGACCTGGTGGTGGGGTACGTCGAGTCCCACGGACGGCAGGAAACCGACGCTCTTCTGGAAGGGATGACGGTCATTCCTCCCGCCCTGATCACGTATCAGGGGGTCTCCCTCCCGGAGATGGACCTTGATGCGGTTCTCTCCCGGAAGCCCCAGATCGTCCTGGTGGATGAGCTTGCCCATACCAACGCTCCCGGCTCCCGTCACGATAAACGGTGGCAGGATGTGGAGGAACTTCTGGGTGCGGGGATAGACGTCTATACCACAGTGAATGTTCAGCACTTCGAGAGCCTCAATGACGTGGTGGCCAAGATCACCGGGGTCGTGGTCCGGGAGACGGTCCCCGATCGTCTGCTGGATGAGGCCGCCGAGATCCGCCTGGTGGACATCCCTCCCGAAGAGCTCCTCCAACGGCTGCAAGAAGGGAAAATCTATCTTCCCCATAAGGCCGCCGCAGCCATCCAGAAATTCTTCCAACCCGGCAATCTCATCGCCCTGCGTGAACTATCCCTCCGTCGCGCCGCATCCAGGGTGGATGGCCAGATGCGGGCCTACATGGAATCCAACTCCATAGCCGGTCCATGGCCTGTCAGCGAGCGACTTCTGGTCTGCATCAGCGGCGGACCTTCCAGCGAAAAGCTGATCCGCTCCACCCGGCGGCTTGCCGATGAACTTAACGCCCCCTGGTTAGCGCTCTACATTGAGACCCCGGGAGGAACGCGCCAACTCCAGGAGAACCGGGAACTGGTCTGGAAAGAGCTCCGTCTGGCGGAAAGTCTGGGCGCCCAGGTGACGAGCCTGACTGCCGAATCCATTCCCCACACCGTCGCGGAGTATGCTCTCCAGCACAATGTTACGAAAATTGTCGTCGGAAAGCCGACCAAATCGCGCTGGCATGAATTCCTCCGGCAACCGCTCGTGGACCAGATCATTCGCCTGAGCGGGGCCATCGACGTGTATGTCGTCAGCATTTACTCCGCAGGTAATCGGATGAGGAGTAGGGGTGCGCAACCGCAACACCCTGTTGCCGTCGCGCTGTACATGAAGAGCCTGATGGCAGTGCTGTTGGCCTCGCTTGCCTGCGAGGCGCTTCGCCACTTCCTGGCGCCCACCAATATGGTGATGATCTATCTCCTGGCGGTGGTCATGGCAGCCCTCCGTCTGGGACGCAAGCCGGCCATTCTCACGGCATTCCTGAGTGTCCTCGCCTTCGATTTTTTCTTCGTCCCGCCGAGACTGACCCTGGCCGTGGCTGACACCGAATACCTGATCACCTTCCTGGCGTTCTTCAGCGTGGGGGTGGTCATCAGCACCCTTGTTTCCAAAACCCGGGAACGGGCCGAAGCCCTGCGGGAACGGGAGGTGCAAACGGCCAGTCTCTACTATCTGAGCCGCGATCTGGCCGGCTCAGGGGGAATTGAAGCCATCATGGACGCCATGATCCGAAACGTGGGAGAAAGCCTTCACTGCACCGTGGCCATCCTCCTTCCCGAAGGAGAACGGCTGGAGTTCAAAAGAGGCAGCCCGGGGGTCAATCCGGACCCCAAGGAACTGGCCGTGGCGGACTGGGCGTTTCGTAACGGCCAGCCTGCCGGACGAGGCACCGACACCCTCGGCTCATCCGCGCTCCTCTTCCTGCCGCTTCAGGGGTCGGCAACTCTTCTGGGAGTGTTGGGGGTGACGCTGGAAAACGACGCCGAGCACCATTCACCCCAGATTCGCCGACTCCTGGACGCCTTCGCTTCCCAGGCGGCCATGGCCATGGAACGAGTCCAACTGGGGAAACAGGCAGCCCAGGCCCAGCTCCTCCAGGCTCGGGAGACCCTGGAGCGGGCGCTGCTCAATTCCATTTCCCACGACCTGCGCACGCCGCTCTCCTCCATCATCGGAGTGTTGAGCAGCCTGAAGGATGAGGGGGATAATCTGAGCGCTGACGTCCGTCGGGAACTCCTGGAGAGTGCGTCGGAAGAAGCCAACCGTTTGAACCGCTTCGTGGGGAATCTTTTGGACATGACCCGCCTGGAGGCGGGAAAACTTACCCTGAGAAAGGAACTCTGCGATGTGCAGGACCTCATCGGCTGTGCCCTGGCGGCCCTGGAGCCGCGTATCAGCAGCCGCGAAGTGACCATAAGGATGCTCCCGGTGATGCCGCCGGTTCCCATGGACCTGGTGCTCATGACCCAGGTGCTGGTGAACCTCCTGGAAAATACGCTGAAATACTCTGCACCGGTTACCCCGGTGGAGATCATTGCCCGAACCGACGCCCCCTGGCTCGTCATCCAGGTGGCGGACCAGGGACGCGGCGTTCCCGATCATGACCTGAAACGGATTTTCGACAAGTTTTACCGGATTCCGGTGCCGGAAGGGGCAGGCGGAACCGGCCTGGGACTCTCCATTTGCAAGGGGATCGTGGAGGCTCACAGCGGTTCCATCCGGGCCGAAAACCGGAGTGGCGGCGGGCTTCGGGTCACAATCAAACTGCCGATGGGGTAGGGGTGAGCGTTCTTCCTGATCCTCCCGGATTTTGACACGGGCGTATGCCGTACGCCCCTACGAGGTGAATTGCCATGTCGGACGTAAAAACGACAAATCTCCCCCGCATCCTGGTGGTGGACGACGAAGCAGCCATCCGCCGCTTCCTCCAGACGATCCTTACGGCGGAGGAGTTTTCCCTGCACCTGGCCGAGACCGGGCACGCGGCCCTGGCCGCCGCTGCCACGGTCCGCCCGGATATCATCCTTCTGGACCTGGGGTTGCCTGATCTGGACGGGGTGGAGGTGATCAGGAGAATCCGGGAGTGGTCGCCGGTCCCCATCATCGTCCTCTCGGTGCGGGAGCGGGAAGACGACAAGGTGAAAGCTCTGGACGCCGGGGCCGACGACTACCTGACCAAGCCTTTCGGCGTCAGTGAACTGCTGGCGAGGATCAGGGCGACCCTGCGCCGGGCGGTCCAGCAGCTCCCGGAACCGCTCTTTGCCTGCGGCGATCTGGAGGTGGACCTGGCCCGCCGCCGGGTGTCGGTGGGGGGGGCTGAGGTGCAGTTGACCCCCACCGAATACGACCTGATCCGCCTTCTCGTCACCCATGCGGGGCGGGTCCTGACTCACGGCCAGATTCTCAAACAGATCTGGGGGCTTACCTACCTGGATCAACCCCATCTCCTGCGGGTGAACATCAGCAACCTGCGCCACAAGATCGAGGCGGACCCCTCCCGTCCCCGTCACATCATCACGGAACCCGGGGTAGGGTACCGACTTCGGGAGGAGTAACGGTTCTTGGACAAAGCTTGTCATCCCCCCCATGAAGTGCTATAAACGACTCATTTCTGGGGGGGGATACCATGCACGATTCAGCAGCCGACTCCTATTGGGGCGGCATCGTCAAATCCATGGGGCTGGTGTTCGGGGATATCGGAACCAGCCCCATTTATACGCTCACCGTCATCATCGCCCTCACCAAACCCACTCCGGAAAACATTTACGGTATCATCTCCCTCATCGTCTGGACCCTGGTGATCCTCGTTAATGTGGAGTATGCCTGGCTGGCCATGGGATTAGGGCGCAAGGGGGAAGGGGGGACCATCGTCCTCAAGGAGATCCTGGCCAGGCTCCTGAAACCGGGACGTCAGCTCGCCTTTGTGGGGATACTCTCCTTTCTCGGAGTGTCACTCCTCCTTGGCGATGGGGTCATCACCCCCGCCATTTCCATCCTCTCCGCCGTGGAAGGTCTGGAGCTGATTCCCAGCCTGGCGCATACCCCACAGTCGGTTCTCATCCTCATCGCGGCATTGATCGCCGTGGTCCTCTTCATCTTCCAGAACAAGGGGACCGACAAGGTGGCCAAGGCCTTCGGCCCCCTCATGGTTCTCTGGTTCGTGGCCCTGACCCTGTCGGGGGGGATCTCCATCTGCTCCCATCTGGAAATATTGAAGTCCCTCAGCCCCTGGTACGCCATCAAGTTTCTCTCCCAAAACGGTCTCGCCGGATTCCTGGTCCTCTCCGAGGTCATCCTCTGCGCCACGGGTGGCGAGGCCCTCTACGCCGACATGGGGCATCTGGGACGCAAACCGATCATTCGGGCCTGGTACTTCGTCTTCGTGGCCCTGATTATCAACTACCTGGGGCAAGGGGCTTTCATCATCAACAACCCCAAGGCGACTAACATTCTCTTCGGCATGGTGCAGGGACAGGCCCCCATCCTCTACATACCGTTTCTCATTCTGACGGTCATGGCCACGGTCATCGCCTCTCAGGCCCTCATCAGCGGGGTCTTTTCCATCGTCTATCAGGGGATCACCACCCGAATCATGCCGCTCATGCGGGTGGAGTACACCTCCAGCCACCTGAAGTCGCAGATCTACATCGGCTCGGTAAACTGGATGCTTTTGATCCTCGTCATCTTCATCATGCTGGTCTTCAAGAAGTCCGAGAACCTGGCAGCGGCCTACGGCCTGGCGGTCACCGGTACCATGACCATCACGGGGATCATGATGGTCATGATCTTTGCCCGGACCAAGAAAAAGTGGAAGGTTCCCATCGCCCTCTTCGTGACCCTGGCGGATCTGGCCTTTCTCATTGCCAACCTTAACAAGCTCCCCCATGGCGGCTACTGGTCGCTGATCCTGGCGTCGATCCCACTGGGAACCATCTTCATCTGGACCAGTGGGCAGCGAGCTCTCTATAAGGCGCTCCGTCCTCTGGATCTGGAGACCTTTCTCATGAGCTATGAGCAGATCTTCGCCAAGGGGAAGAATATCCCCGGCACCGGGCTTTTCTTCACCCGAGATTCGGCCGTGATCCCCCCTTATGTGATCCACTGCATCATCCGGAGCAACATCATCTATGAGAGGAACATCTTCATCTCCATCGTCCGGACCGACGAGCCCTTCGGGATCTACACCTGCCTGCACCCCGCCCTGGGGCCGGGGTTGGATGCCTTCGAGATCCGTGCCGGCTACATGGAGGTCATCGAGATCGAACGGCTCCTCAAGGAGAACGGCATCACCGAAAAGGTCATCTTCTACGGCATTGAGGAGATTACCACCGGCAACCCGTTCTGGCGGATCTTCTCCGTCATCAAGCGGCTTACCCCCAACTTCGTCCAGTTCAACAAGCTTCCCGCCAGTCGGCTTCAGGGGGTCGTGACGCGGGTGGAGATGTAAAGGCCGGGACCGGGGACGAGAGAGATCTAGAAGCGTCTCAAGGTGCCTGGTGCGACAAAGTTGAAGTGTGTATTAGCAAGTGCGGCGGCAACGCCGCTCTTGTCGTATCCCGCATATCTCCCCTCGAAGCAGGAATTGGTCGGCTTGTCTGCGCACTGTACGTTCCGGCTGAAGAGGGAATTAATCACTCCCGGTTCCCCAATCCCCCCCCCTTTTTTTCGGATGAGACTCTGCCGCGTGCGGTGTATACTTAGTTCGCCAGCGGAGGAGTGGTCGGTAAAGGCTTGATGCGCCATGGAGGTGCGTCGAGAAAGGACGAAAGGAGAAGCCGGTGAAACAGCGTAGAGTTGGGAGTCATGGCCCGGAGGTTTCGGCTCTGGGGCTCGGCTGTATGGGGATGTCCGATTTCTACAGCGGTCGCAACGAGCAAGAATCACTGAGCACCATCCATCGGGCATTTGAATTGGGGGTCAACTTCCTGGATACCGCCGACATGTATGGACCCTTCCTCAATGAGGAACTTATCGGTCGAGCCATCAAGGGGCACCGGGAGGAGGTGGTTCTGGGAACCAAGTTCGGCATGGTCCGGGACCCCTGCAGCCAGATGGTGCGGGGGGTCAACGGTCGCCCCGAATACCTTCGGGCAGCTTGCCACGGGAGTCTGCGCCGTCTGGGGGTGGAGACCATCGATATCTATTACCAGCATCGGGTCGACCCGGCCGTTCCCATCGAGGAGACGGTGGGGGCCATGGCGGAGCTGGTCCGAGAGGGGAAGGTCCGCTGGCTGGGGCTCTCCGAGGCAGGACCGGCCACCATTCGACGCGCCCATGGTGTGCACCCCATTACGGCGCTTCAGAGCGAATACTCCCTCTGGACCCGTGACCCTGAGGATGAGGTCTTGGCCCTCTGCCGGGAACTGGGGATCGGCTTCGTGGCCTACAGCCCGCTGGGGCGCGGGTTCCTCACCGGCCGGTTCAGCCGGTTCGAGGATCTGGCTCCCGATGACTACCGCCGCAACTCACCCCGCTTTCAGGGGGATAATTTTAATAAAAACCTGGAGATCGTGGCGCAGGTCAAAAGGCTGGCGAATCGGAAGGGGTGTACACCTGCGCAACTGGCTCTTTCCTGGGTGCTGGCGCGAGGGGAGGATATCGTCACGATTCCAGGCACCAAGCGCCGGGAGTACCTGGAAGAGAACCTGGGAGCCCTGGAGCTGGAGCTGACGACGGAGGAGGTGGCTAACATCGAGGCGGTTTTTCCCGTGGGGGCCGCCGTCGGGGCTCGCTATCCCGAGGCGATGATGCGGCTGGTCAGGGGATAAGCAGGTTCAAGGTTCAAGGTTCGAGGTTCAAGGTCGGGAATGCGAACAAACCTTGAACCCTGAACCGGTTTTATGGGGTTGTTGTTTCCCGCACGAGGAACGCCCGAATCTCCGAGAGCATCTCGACGATGAGCGTCTCGTCCCGGGGGAATTCGTGGGGGGAGAGTTCCAGGGTGAAGAAGCCGTCGTAGTTGGTCTGGCTCAGGTGATTGAGAAAACGGGTCAGGGGGAGGATGCCGTGTCCGGGGATCAGGTGCTCTCTACCGTGGCCGTAGTCGGAGAAGTGAATGTTCCTGATCCGCCCCGAATTGTAGAAGGTGTAGAAGTCGTTTATGAAATTGGTCTTGCCCGATCCCAGGTGCGTCGTGTCGAAGGTCAGGTAAAGGTTCCGTTCGGAGATGAACTCCACCATCTTCTGCGTTACCGAGAGGATGTGGGGATTGATCTTGAAATTTCCCACCCACGGCATGTTCTCCAGGGTGACGAGAACCTGCTCCCGCCCCACTTCCTTCTGGAAGTCGAATATTTTGTAGAGCCAGCGCCAGTAGCGGAGCTCAAACCCCAGCCATGAGGGGGGATGAAAATTGACGAGTCCGACTCCGGCCTCGTCCGCCAGATCCACCGAACGCTGGAGCATCTCCACCGGCCCCCCCCAGCCGTCCAGAATCATGAACGGTGCATGAATGGAGTGGATGGGATGTATGGCTGCCAGTTCCCTGATCAGTGCCCGGCTGTTGACCCGCTGGAACTCCTGGTTGATGATCAGCTCCAGGCCGTCAAAACCGGCGGCCTTGGCCATTTCGAAGGCCTTGGGGAGCGGAAAGGTGAAAAGAGTACCGGACGAAAGGGAAAAGCGCATCGTCACACCCGTTGGGCCAGACTGCTCTGGATGACCTTCTGGAGGGTGGCCACCGCCTCCAGCGCCTGCCGCAAGGCGTTTTCGTCGGAGGGGGGGAGTGTGTCGGGGAGGAGCCATGCCCCGTCCCCAACTCCTGCATGTTCCCGAGCTTCCAGCAGCGCCATCAGGCGAAAGATCTCGATCCCCCCCTGAAGAAGTCGTTTTCCCAACTCCACGTCCAGCGTTCCCCTCTTGAGGAGCTGCTGAATCCGCTCCAGGGTACCGGTTTCGGCAACCCCGCCGGTCACCGCCTGGAGTCGAACCATGGAGACCAAGGGGAGGGAGGCCAAGCGGTTCAGGTCCATACATCCCCGATGGGGGGGGGATCGTTCAACCCGATAATTGCCGAGAAAGGAGAAGGGGGAGGGGAGCGCCGTCACGGTCTGCGCCGCCTTCAGGATGCAGGCGGGGTGCCTCTCCGCCGCCCCCCGGACCAGGGCGATGAGTTGTCCCCCAAGGGGTGCATCCCCCGACACGACCCTCAGGTCGGCCAACTCGAAGAGCGGGGTGTTCAGGGTTGTGGCGCGGTGGGAGAAGATGTTGCCAAGGCGCCGCCCGGGGAGAGCCGGGGAGCCTGATTGTGTTCCGCCGCTTCTGCGGCAGAGCTCTTCCAATCGCTCCTCCCACTCCTCTGGAGATGCTCGCCAGGCAGGGGTGTCGGGCATGATTCCGCGTCCGTTCTTTTGGAAGCCGCACTCTCCCAGTATGGCGGCCACTCTTTCTGCCAGACGGCTGCAGTATTTGGCTGCGTCCGGCCCGGGTTCATGGACCAAGAGGCTTTCCATATCTGTGGAGAGGGTTGCCTCCCGTCGACCGGCTGCTCCCATGACCAGCCAGGCGTACCCGGGGGGCGCTCCCACTCCGGAGTGCTTCAGCTCCTCTTCCGCCAGCCGCAGCGCCTGGGTAACGATGCTGTCCAGAATCGTGGTGCAGAGGAGATGGAAGGCGGGGATCGACTCCCGACGGCTGAAGGAGGCCGTCACCACTCCCACCAATCCCTTGTGCAGGCGCGCCAGTTCCACCGGCGTGGCGACCCGGAGGAGTTCTTCTAGTAACCCACCGAATTCCTTCTGGAAGCTCTGCTCGGCGGTGATCTCCTCCTGAAGAGTGCTCCGTACCTGTGCCAGCAGTTCCCGCCCCTCCTCCACCGGGAGGCTACGCAATTGCCGGAAGATGCCGTCGCACACCTCATCGAAGAGCCGTTTTGTCTTCCTGTCCGACAGATAGTTGCCGGAGCCCGCCTCCAGGGTTACGGTCATGATTCGCTCCTAATCCAGATGGCCGTGGACTTCAGTGGCCAGGAACCGGCGGATTCGTTCGGGAGGTGGGGGGGTCATAAGCGACACCAGGATGGTGACGAGGATCACCAGGGGGGCACCGCAGAGGGCTGATGAGGTGATGGGGAAGATCACGGCAACCAGAGGGATGATCCCTCCCAGAAGCGGGGCAGCAAAGGTGACGAGAACTCCCAGGAGCATGCCGGTGATGATCCCCTGCCGGTTGGCCCGTCCCCACCAGATCCCCAGGAGGAAGGCGGGGAAGATGGTGTTGCCGGCCAGGGCGAAGGCCACGGCCGTGATCTCCACGATAAGCCCAGGGGGGTTCACTGCGATGAGATACACGATGAGCGCCAGGAGCAGGGTGCATCCCTTGGCCACCCTCATTTTCCGGTACTCCGAGGCGGTGGGGTGCAGGAACCCGGCGTAGATGTCATGGGAGCAGGAGGCGGCGCCGGTCATAAGGAGTCCGGACACCGTGGCGAAGGCGGCGCTCAACCCACCGGCGGCCAGTATTCCCACCAGCCAGAGGGGGAGTCCCCCCTTGGTTGCTGCCGTGATGACGATCATGTCCGCCATCCCCCTGGCCGTGGCCGGATCGACTGCTTCGCCGCTCTTGAACTCCAGGAGCCGGGCAAAGACGGCGTAGGCCGGCGCCGACCAGTAGATGAGGGCGATGAAAAAGAGTCCCCAGACTACGCTCCAGCGGGCGTCGCGGATGTTGGGGACGATATAGAAGCGGGAGAGGACATGGGGGAGTCCTGCTGTCCCCACCATCAGAGTGAAACAGAGGGCCGACCACTGGAACAGCGATGACCCGGCGAAGGGGAGGGTAAAGCTCTCCCGAAACTCCGGTGAGAGCTGGGAGAGCGCCGCGCCGTAGCCGAACTGGGGGAGAATCCAGAAATACCCCAGCTTCCTGGCCAGAAACATGAGGGGGAGGATGAAGGAGATGATGAGAATGGTGTACTGTAACTGCTCGTTTTTCATTACCCCCAGAGAGCCGGCAAAGACCACGTAGGAGATCACTGCTACGGCCCCGAAGGTGACGGCGGTGGCGTAGGGGACCCCAAAGAGCCAGCCGAAGAGGATGCCGATCCCCTTGAACTGGGCGGAGCAGTAGATCACCGAGATGGTGATGGAGATGATGGCCGAGATGAGTCGCGCCGTGGGTGAGTCGTACCGCTCCCCCACGAAATCCGGAGCGGTATACTTGCCGAAGCGCCGGATCTGACCGGCCAGCAGAATGAGGAGCAGGACGTACCCCCCGGTCCAGCCGATGACGCAGGCCAGGGCCTGGTAACCGTACAGGTAGAAGAAGCCGGCCATGCCGAGAAAACTGGCGGCGCTCATCCAGTTGCTGGCAATGGCGGCGCCGCTCCCCAGTCTGCCGGTGGAGCGCCCTCCCAGGCCGTACTCGGAGCTTTCCCGGACCTTGTGGAGGAGTCCCACCAGGAGAAACGAGGTGAGAACCACCACGGAAATCATGAGGGGGACGAGCTTTATCTGGAGGTCACTGATGTTCATAGGGGTATCTCGTGCGGCTGTGCCGCTCCGTCAGTCGGTCGATGTAGAGGTTGTAGATGATGCAGAGGATGACGAACCAGAGGGGGAGAAACTGGCCGGTGAACCAGACATTCAGCGGCAGGTTGAAAAAGGTGAAACGGGTGAAGATGTTTTCCCCGGCAGCGGTTGTTTCCAGGAATTTCTGGAGAAACTGGAAGCCGAAGGTTGCCCCCCCCCAGCCGATGAGGATCACCAGGGTGATGACGACTTCACCCCCCATATATCCCTTTTTAGGGCGAAGGAGATTTACTTCCGACCACGGTTTATCGTTCATGACAGCCTTCCCGGAGAATGAAAATTGATAGTGACTTCACATGTTACGGGGATTCGACGCCGGAGTCAAGGGTAAGCGCACGAGATTCGGTGGACGTGTGATCACCCGTCTCTTTCATACGAATGGACTTGCCCAAATTATCGTGTCGTCTATAATCCAAAAAATCCATTGGACTGTGAATGGTGAATTAAGCTATTTTGACTGCCGATACAGTCAGTGAGCCGATGCAGGGGTAACGAGACATGTGGGAGAGGCAGGAGAGGGTGGCGGCCCGGGAAGGGGAGTTGCTGAAGCGAAGGATTATCCGTCTGGGCAGCATGCAGGGGGATCGATGGCGGCAGATCGCCGTTCTCTACCGACTGGCGGACGGCTACGGTCGTCGGGTATCCCCTCATAGTTTCTGTCACGGCATGGCCGATGGCACCACCGGTTGCGTCACCGGCGTCTGTTGCGCCTGCAAGCCCGATGTTTTTGCTTTTGAGCAGGAACTCCTTGACCGTCTTCCCAAGCGTCTTGCCAACAGGGGAACGTGCTGCCCGTTTTTCAACCGGGCGAAGAAGAACTGCGGTATCTACGGTGTGCGTCCCTTTGCCTGCCGGATCTACTTCAACCAGGGACGGTCGCGAATTTCCTGCCGGAATCCTGCGGAAGAAACACTCCAGCTCTTCGATTTACTCAAACGTCATCTGGCTGAGATCCTGGGGCCGTATGGGGGAGGGTATCACCCCAGCGGTGCAGACCGTGAAATGACCGACTTGATTTCCTCATAACGTGTTTTGGCCATAAAGAGGATACCTGTCCCCGGTCCGAGAACTCCCGGATTCATTGCCGATGCCGGTTGAATGAATGGGATAAGCGGCTCTTAAAAGGAGAACGATACGGAGTGAAGTCTTGATTTTCCGGAATTTGTCGGTTATCCGTCGGCTACTCCTCTTGCGGCTGCTCTGCGCATGGTGAGTAGAGAAGTATTTCCTTTTAATTTTGGCATAATTATTGCAAAATGTGTTGATTTTCACGACCTGGATACTCAAAGGCTGAAGGCTATTAGGAAAACCTCAGCAAGATCAATAAACGCGACTTATACGAGATGGGGTTAACCTTCAGTCTTCAGTCTTCAGTCTAAATACCTGCGTAGTTACCAAACAACAATAAACAAGGGGGAATGTATTAATGAATAGAAAGCATCGTATCTCAGGTGGCTTGCGTAGCCGCAGCCTCGCGGCGTTTACCACCTTGGTCGGACTCATCTTCTTGTCTGTCCTGCCCGTCTGTGCCGACTATTACTACTACATCACCGATCTGGGGACGTTGGGGGGGACCAGCAGTCGCGCCTATGGGCTCAACAACAGTACTCCAATCAAAGTAACCGGGCAATCCCTCACGGTGGCGGGGCAAAATCACGCCTTCGCGTACAAGCCCATGACCGATCTGGGGACTCTGCTGGGGGGAACCGACAGCTTTGGTCGGGCAATCAACAACAGCGGACATGTTGTGGGTTATGCCACGGCAGCTGACGGCAAACAGCATGCTTTTATCTACAATCCTGTCAGTTTTCCGCTGACTGACCTGGGAACGCTGGGGGGGTACCCCTGCGATGCCACGGCGATTAACAGCAGCGGTCAGGTGGCAGGATCGTTTACCACCACCAAGACTCCCGTCAAGTCACACCCCTATGTCTGGAATAGCGGAACAGGGATGACCGATCTTCTCACCGACCCCCTGGTGCCGGTAACCTGGGCCAGCGGTTATGCCACCGGCATCAACGATCTGGGGCAGGTCACAGGTTATGCCATAGATTCCGTGAGCAACAACTATCGAGCATTTCTCTACACTCCGACTGTAGGGATGACCAATCTGGGAACACTGGGGGGGAAAGAAAGCCAGGCGCGTGCCCTCAATGCCTCAGGCAAGGTCGTCGGTAATTCCCGTATCGCCAGCGGCTTACAGCATCCTTTCTATTACGGCGGCAGCGGTCCCCTGGTGGACCTGGGGACTTTCGGCGGTGACGCCGGTTATGCTCGCTCCATCAACAGCAGCGGCCTGGTGGTAGGGCAGACCCAATTGCCGGGGAACATTAACACCCCCTTCATCTGGAGCGAGAGCACGGGGAAGATCGATCTTGCCACCGTGGTCGGCAATAATCATTCATCCTATGAACAGTGGTATCTCTCTGACGCCTTGGTCATTAACGACCAGGGGTTCATCGTGGGGGTGGGGAGTATCAAGACGGCGGCCGGTGATCAAGCGCACGGTTTCCTCCTGACCCCTGCAACCCCGGTTACCATCACTACCACCATCCCCATCCCCTACGGCCATGTGGGAGATAGCTATAACAAGTCCTTTGCCGCTACCGGAGGAGTCGCTCCCTACAGTTGGTCGATTACCTCCGGCGGACTACCTCCCGGGTTAATCATGAGCAGTACCGGAGCTATTACCGGAAAGCCGACAATCATCGGTAACTACTCCTTTACCGTTGAGGCACGGGATACCGTCGGATTGACCGCCTCCAAAGAGGTTACCCTCTACGTCAGTACGGTATTTCTCTCCGACATCACCCTCCCCAATGCGGTAATAGGGAATTCCTACGGTCGCCAACTGGCGGCGTCCGGCGGGACCACGCCGTATACCTTTGCTCTTGTGGGGGGATCTCTCCCTCCGGGGCTGCTCCTGACCACCGACGGTTATGTGCGCGGTACGCCGACCACCGCCGGCAGTTATGACTTTACCGCACAGATCACTGATGCCGCCGGAGTCGTCTCTCCTCCACGGAGCTATCCGCTCACCGTCGTTATCGGTCCGCTGACCATCACCACCGCTACTCTTCCCAACCCCACCCTTTACACATCCTACAGCCGTTCCCTGGTGGCAACGGGTGGCTTGAAACCCTATGAATGGTCCCTGTCGGATGGTGCATTCCCTGCGGGATTGATCTTGAACCCAACTCTGGGGACCATCAACGGTAAAGCGACCGTACCTGGGCCTTACACGTTTACGCTTCAGGTCAGTGACTCCAGAGGGGTGACAACTTCACGGATCTATTCTTTCACCGTGCTCATCGCCCCCCTGAGTATCACCACCGCGACTCTGGCCAACGCCTCTCTCACCAACAGCTACAGCAGGAGTCTGGTGGTCGCCGGCGGCCTGCTTCCCTATGAGTGGTCCGTGCTTTCCGGCTCCCTCCCTCCGGGATTGACCTTGAACCCCACCTCGGGTGTCATCACCGGCAGAGCGACCACCGCCGGAACCTACTTCTTTACGGTGCAGGTAAGTGACGGTCAGCTTCCCGCGGTAACGGCCACCAAGCCCCTCTCCATACTGGTAAAATAGTGATCATCCCCTGACTTCCTGAGGCGGTGCCGTTTGCTGCCTCAGGAGGCTCACACCATACAGAGGACTGTCAGGCGACAGGGCTTACGGAAGATCGTAGGCCCTGTTCCGTTGGGGTGGCGTGACCGTTTCCTCCTCTTCACCGGATTCCCGCAGATCGACACTTTTCCGGGGATGAAAATTACCTTCCCATCGTTGGCGCTTTGTGGTACTTCTCACGCTTCATAAACCCGCGCCGGACAGCCTTCCCGTTCCGTATTGAAGAGACCACTAAAAGATTGAAATCTATGGCCAAGATCATCTGCATCGCCAACCAGAAGGGTGGAGTCGGTAAGACTACCACCGCAGTGAACCTGTCCGCATCACTGGCTGCAGCCGAGCGGAGAGTGCTGCTGGTGGACATGGATCCCCAGGGGAATGCCGCCAGTGGGGTCGGTATCGACCGGAACATACTGGAGCGCTGTGTCTATGATGTTCTCATAAATGATATGGACCCGGAGGAGGCCATTGTCACCACCGCTTTTGCCGGGCTTCAGGTTCTCCCCTCCACCGGGGATCTGGCCGGTGCTGAACTGGAACTTGTTGCCGCCACCGGCAGGGAGCAGAGGCTGAAGGGAGCACTGGCCGGACTCCAGGAGCGGTACGATTACATTCTCATCGATTGTCCCCCCTCCCTGGGGCTCCTCACCGTCAATGCCATGACCGCCGCAGGGTCCATCCTGATACCTCTCCAGTGCGAGTTTTACGCCATGGAGGGGCTCTCACATATCCTGACAACCATTAATCTGGTACAGAGGGGACTGAACCCATCCCTGGCAGTTGAAGGGATTCTGCTCACCATGTTCGATGGTCGCAACAATCTCTCCCGCCAAGTGAGCGAAGAAATCCGGGGGCATTTCCCGCGGGAGACCTTTGCCACGGTCATACCCCGTAATGTTCGGCTCTCGGAAGCTCCCAGCCACGGCAGACCGATCATGTTTTACGATATCGCCTCACGCGGGGCGGCCAGTTACTTGCAGTTGGCCAAGGAACTTATCGCCCGGGAGGTCCTCCATGATTAAAAAGAGTGGCCTTGGTCGGGGGATAGCGTCGCTTCTGCCGGTTGTGGAGGAGCGGGGGAGAGTCTATTTTTCCTGCCCCATCGAGGAGATCCGTCCCTTGCGGGGGCAGCCCCGCAAGACCTTCTCCGGTAAGAAGCTGGACGAGCTGGCCGCTTCCATTCGTGAGAAGGGAATCATTCAGCCGCTGGTAGTCCGGAACAAGGAAAACCATTACGAGCTCATTGCCGGAGAACGGCGCTGGCGGGCGGCTCAGAAAGCGGGGCTCCGTGAAGTCCCGGTGGTCATTCAGGATGTCTCCGACCAGACGGCGCTGGAGTTGGCCCTGGTGGAAAACATTCAGCGGGAGGACCTGAACGCCGTGGAAGAGGCCGAGGCCTACCAGGCGCTCATGGACTCCCTGGGGCTCTCCCAGGAGGAGTTGGCAAAACGGGTGGGGAAGGAGCGTTCCACTGTGGCCAACTCCCTCAGGCTGCTCAAGCTCCCCGAAGAGATTAAGAAGGATATCGTGGAGGAGCGGATTAGTATGGGGCATGGCCGCTCTCTCCTCCCCCTTGCCGATTCACCTCTCATGCGGCAGGCACGTGATGAGGTGGTCAAGCGAGGCCTTTCCGTACGGGAGACCGAATCACTGGTGCGCCGACTCCAGAGCGGTCCGGTGCTGGGCAGTCGGAGCGGAGTCCTGACGCCGGAATTGAGTGACCTCCAGGAGCGACTAAAGCGTCACTTCAAGGCAAAGGTTGCCATCAATCGGAGCGGCAATAAAGGAAAGATCGAGATCAACTTCAGCGATACGACGGAACTCACAAGAATTATCGAACTGTTGGGGTTATAAAGAATGGGGTGTCAAAACTGTTTTTTTCGTATCCTGCGTTAAATTTCTTGACAGCAGCTCAGTTAATGTGGTAGCTATCCACTGTTTTAGCGTCATGCACTTGAACAAAGAATGCAATTCTCTCCTGACGGGGTGTCTTCGTGATTACACTTGACCTGGCTTTTATCATTCAGATTGTCAACTTTTTCCTTCTTCTTTTCATCCTCAATACGTTCCTCTACAAGCCGATTCGGAAGGCGTTGGCCGACCGGGCAGCGGAGATCAACGGCGCACGGCAGAGAGCCGACTCCGTGGATGCCGGCGTACAGGAGAAGGTCGCCGCCTACGAGGCGCGGATGCGTGAAGTAAAGGCCCAGGCTGCTGTTGAGCGGGCTGCCATGATGAAAGCCGTTGTGACCGAGGAGCAGGCACTCCTGGAGAAGGCGCGCCATGAGGCGACGGAGACCATCGGCGCCATCCGTGCGAAGGTCGCCAAGGAAACCGCCGATGCCCGGGAACTGCTCAGGACGCAGGCGCTGCTCCTTTCGTCCGATATCTGCGAGAAGGTTCTTGGAAGGAGTCTGTAAGATGCAGCAGCTGAATTTATCGAAAAATCGAAGAAAGTCCCTGCGAGTGATCACCATCTGTATTGCGGTACTAGCCACGGCAGTCGGTGCCTGGGCCTCGGAAGGGGGAGGTCACGCCGACGGCGGCGCTCAGTTGAAGGATTTCATCTGGCGTGTCATTGACTTTGCCGCTCTTGCCGGGATCATTATCTGGGCATTGGCCAAGCAGAACGTTAAGGGTGGGCTCAAGGCCAGGCAGGATGCCATTGAAACGACGCTGCGCGAGGCTGCAGCGGCCCGGGACGCAGCGGAGCGGAAGCTGAAAGAATATACCGCCAAGCTCGATTCGGCTAACAAGGAGATCGATGCCCTCTCTGCCACCATCAAACAGGATGCGGCGGTGGAGAAGGTGCGGATGATTGCCGAGGCAACCGCCATGGCCGAGAAGATTAAGGAACAGGCACGACAGCTGGCGGGACAGGAGGTCCAGAAGGCCCGGACCTTGCTCCGGCAGGAGGCGGCTCATCTCGCAGTGGAACTTGCGGAAAAGAAGATCAAAGAGAACATCACGAAAAAAGACCAGGATAAACTGGTTGGCGACTATCTTTCCAAGGTGGTGGAGCTACATTGATTACGAATGCGATTGCCCGGCGTTACGCCAAGGCCCTGGTGCAGCTCGCCGCTGAAGAGCAGCGTGTGGAGCTGATTCATGGGGAATTGAGCCGTTTTGAAACACTCCTGACGGCACAGAGTCAACTACGATCCGTCCTGATCAATCCAGCCTACGGCATCGAGGAAAAACGGGCCATCGTGCGAGACGTCATGGCGCGCATGGTCATCTCGGGGACGGTGGCAAACTTTCTCCTGCTTCTCCTGGATCGGGGACGAATCGGTTTCCTCTCGGCGATCATAGCGTCCTACGGGACCTATGCCGACGAGATCTCCGGTGTGGTCCGCCCGACACTCTACACGGCCATCCCCCTGGAAGCGATCGAAATACAGGGGATCAAGGACGCGCTGACTACTGCCACCGGGAAGAAAGTGGTCCTCTCCGTGCAGGTGGACCCCTCGCTCATCGGCGGGGTGGTCACCAAGATCGGCGACATGGTATATGACGGTAGTATCAGAACCCAACTCAATCGGATTGAAAGCATATTACAGAAGGGGTGAGACGTTCCTATGGAAATCAGAGCCGAAGAAATCAGCGAGATTATTAAGAAGCAGATCAAGGGTTACGGCAAAGAGGTTGAGGTTGCCGAAACCGGCACCATCATCTCCATCGGTGACGGTATTGCCCGTATCTACGGCCTGGACAAGGCCATGGCCGGCGAGCTCTTGGAGTTCCCCGGCGGCGTAGCCGGGATGGTGATGAACCTTGAGGAAGATAACGTAGGGGCCGCGATCCTCGGCGATTTCGAGAATATCAAAGAAGGGGACACGGTCAAGCGTACCGGCCGGATCACCCAGGTTCCGGTGGGGGATGCTCTCATCGGCCGCGTGGTCAACGCCATCGGTGAACCCATCGATGGCAAGGGACCCATCAACACCACGACCTTCAGCAAGGTCGAGGTGAAGGCCCCAGGCATCGTAAAGCGTAAATCGGTCCATCAGCCCATGGCCACCGGTCTCAAGGCCATCGACTCCATGGTACCCATCGGGCGCGGCCAGCGCGAGTTGATCATCGGTGACCGGCAGACCGGCAAGACCGCCGTGGCCATGGATACGATCATCAATCAAAAAGGTGGTGATGTGGTCTGTATCTACGTCGCCATCGGCCAGAAGCGTTCCACCGTAGCTCAGGTCGTCTCCAAGCTCACCGAGCATGGCGCCATGGATTACACCATCGTGGTTGCAGCCACCGCCTCCGAGCCGGCACCGCTCCAGTATCTTGCCCCCTATACCGGCGTCACCATGGGTGAATATTTCCGGGATAACAAAAGACATGCATTGATCGTCTATGATGATCTCTCCAAGCAGGCCGTCGCTTACCGGCAGCTTTCACTGCTCCTGCGCCGCCCGCCGGGACGTGAAGCATATCCCGGCGACGTCTTTTATCTTCATAGCCGCCTCCTGGAGCGTGCGGCCAAGGTTTCCGACGAATGCGGAGCTGGTTCGCTCACAGCACTCCCCATCATCGAGACCCAGGCTGGTGACGTTTCGGCGTACATCCCCACTAATGTTATTTCCATCACCGATGGTCAGATTTTCCTTGAAGCGGATCTCTTCTACTCCGGCCAACGTCCCGCCATCAACGTGGGGATCTCCGTATCCCGCGTCGGCGGCGCCGCCCAGACCAAGGCGATGAAGCAGGTAGCCGGTACGTTGCGACTCAACCTCGCCCAGTTCCGCGAGATGGCGGCCTTTGCCCAGTTCGGCTCCGACCTGGACAAGGCGACCCAGATGCAGCTTGCCCGCGGCGAGCGACTGGTGGAGATTCTCAAGCAGCCCCAGTACAAGCCGCTTCCCTTTGAGAAACAGGTCATCATCATCTTTGCCGCCAATAACGGCTTCCTGGATGATTACCCGGTCTCCGCGCTCAAGCGTTACGAGCCCGAGCTGCTCTCCTTTTTCGATACGAAAAAGAGCTCCCTCGTTACCGAACTGCGTGACAAGAAGGCCATCGACGACGATCTCAAGGCGAAGATTATCGCCGCTATGAACGAATTCAAAAAAGAGTTCACGGCGTAATCTCAAGAGTCAAGGACGGGAAGCTGTATGGCTAATCTTAAGAGTATCAAAAAGCGAATCGTGTCGGTGAAGAGTACCCGACAGATTACCAAGGCCATGAAAATGGTTAGCGCGGCGAAACTCCGTCGTGCTCAGGATAATGTGGTTGCGGCTCGACCCTATGCGCGCAAACTGCGTGAGGTCATGGAACGACTGGCCCAATCCCAGGAGTCGGATCCCCATCCGCTCATGGTACGGCGCGAAATATCGCCCCGGGCTCTCATCGTCCTGGTAACATCCGATCGTGGTCTCTGCGGCGGCTTCAACGCCAACATCAGCAAGGCTACCGAACGGTTTATCAAGGAGCATCGTGACGACTATTCAGCTTTCACGATCACGACCATCGGCCGTAAGGGATTTGATTTTCTCAAAAATCGTCAGAAGATCGAGAAAAACTATGTCGGCGTCATCTCCAAGCCGACGTATCAGGCTGCAGCGCTCATCGCACAAGAAGTAATCCAGGGATTCATCGCGGAAGAGTACGATGATGTTTTCCTTTTTTATAATGCCTTTCGCAGTGTCATGTCCCAGGACATTACCTGTGAACAGCTTCTCCCCATCTCGGCTCCCGAGAGTAATGAGGAAGTGGAAAACGGCGTCGAATATATTTACGAGCCCACCAAGGGTGAACTCCTGGGCGAGCTCCTCCCGAAATCCATCGAGGTCGCCATCTTCAAGGCGATGCTTGAATCGGTTGCTTCCGAGCACGGTGCCCGGATGACCGCCATGGATAGCGCCTCCAAGAACGCCACGGAGATGATCGGCAAGTTGACGCTTATCTACAACCGGGCGCGTCAGGCCGCCATTACCACGGAACTTACGGAGATCATCTCCGGCGCCGAGTCAATCAACGGATAATCGCTACCGAATCACTATACAGAGAATGGCCGCTGGACAGGCCGCAGGAGGAAGAAGGAATCATGAGTCAGAACATCGGTAAGATTTCGCAGGTCGTCGGAGCGGTTGTGGACGTTGAGTTCGAACCGGGCAAGCTCCCCCTGATCTTTAACGCCCTTCGGTTGACCAACCCGTCCATCGACGACCGCCTCGACAATCTGGTGCTGGAAGTCGCGCAGCATCTCGGAGAAAATGTCGTTCGGACCATCGCCATGGACTCCACCGACGGCCTTGTTCGTGGTCAGGCAGTAAAAGACACCGGCCGACAGATCGTCATGCCGGTGGGTCGCAAGACGCTGGGACGTATCATGAACGTCATCGGAGAACCGGTGGACGAAATGGGACCGATCGGCGCCGAGAAAGAGTACGAAATCCATCGTCCGACCCCCACCTTCGCGGATCAGTCGACCAAGATCGAATCCTTTGTCACGGGGATCAAGGTCGTAGATCTCCTGGCTCCTTATGTTCGGGGCGGCAAGATCGGACTCTTCGGCGGCGCCGGAGTCGGCAAGACCGTGCTCATCATGGAGCTGATCAATAATATTGCCAAGCAGCATGGCGGTTTTTCCGTCTTTGCCGGCGTGGGGGAGCGAACCCGTGAAGGGAACGACCTCTGGCATGAGATGAAAGAGTCCGGCGTTCTCGAAAAAGCCGCGCTGGTGTACGGTCAGATGAATGAACCTCCGGGGGCTCGTTCCCGGGTGGCGCTCTCTGCACTCTCCGTTGCCGAGTATTTCCGTGACGAGGAAGGGCAGGACGTACTTCTCTTCATCGATAATATCTTCCGTTTCACCCAGGCAGGTTCCGAGGTCTCCGCGCTTCTGGGGCGGATTCCCTCCGCCGTCGGTTATCAACCGACCCTAGCCACGGAGATGGGTGAACTGCAGGAGCGGATCACCTCCACCAACAAGGGTTCCATCACTTCGGTTCAGGCCATCTACGTCCCCGCCGACGACTTGACCGACCCGGCGCCGGCTACAGCCTTTGCCCATCTGGATGCCACCACGGTTCTCTCCCGGCAGATTGCCGAGTTGGGAATCTATCCGGCAGTTGATCCGCTGGATTCCACCTCGCGAATCCTTGATCCTCAGGTTGTTGGTGAGGAACATTACGCCGTTGCCCGCTCCGTTCAGTACGTCCTTCAAAAGTACAAGGATCTTCAGGACATCATCGCCATTCTGGGGATGGATGAACTTTCCGAGGAAGACAAACTGGTCGTTACTCGCGCCCGGAAGATCCAGCGGTTTCTTTCCCAGCCGTTTCATGTGGCCGAAGCTTTTACCGGAACCCCTGGCGTTTATGTTGAGCTTAAAGACACCATCAAGGGATTCCAGGAGATCGTTGCCGGCAAACATGACGATATCCCCGAGCAGGCTTTCTACATGGTCGGCACCATCGAGGAAGCCCTTGAGCGTGCGAAGAAATTGATGGCTTAAATCAGGTGAAAGGAGAAAGGTGAGAGATGTAAGGACTATCCGTCAGTTTCTTCATGTTGAGCCTTCCTCTTTTATCTTTTAACCTAAGGATTTTTTATGGCAGAAAAACTATTGATGGACTTGGTCACTCCGTACCGGAAAGTCCTTTCCGTAGAGGTTGACGAAATAACTGCTACCGGTTCTTTGGGTGAATTCGGCGTACTTCCCGGCCATGCACCGTTTCTTACCTCACTGAAGATTGGTGAGCTTTCCTACCGGCATGGTGGGATAACTGATCATCTTGCCCTTAACTGGGGGTATTTTGAGGTTGAGGATGACAAGGTCACCATTCTTGTCGAGACAGCCGAACTTGCCGATGAGATCGATCTTGTACGCGCCCGGGCCGCCTTGACCCGCGCCGAAGAGGCGATGAGGAAACTGCTCCCCGAAGACAAGGAGTTTCGCAAGTACGAACTTGCTCTCGAACGGGCGCTCATTCGTGTTCAGGTCGCAGCCAAAGCTGCACGTAAGTAGCGTCATCGTACGTTCATATGACAAAAAAGAGCGGCTCTGCCGCTCTTTTTTTATCTCTGGAGAATAACCAAGATACGGAAAAGCCGCTCCCGAAAATGAAGCGGCCTTATGTAATCCTCTTGCTCACTCCCTTATCGCATCAGGAACAGAGAAACGTGGGGAAATGAACGAGACTTTGCATGGTTACCATCAGGTCTCCACGATTCTCGGATTCGTACATCTGCATGAGGAGGCTCATGGAAGTCTGATAGAGTTCCGTCATCTCCTTGCGGGCCTTGCAGATGAAATAATCGTTAGGTTCCTCCGGAAGAAATGCCGCGGCATAGAGATCGCTTACTTTTTCCAGATGGGCTTTTGCTTCTTGGGGCTGATCGCGTGACATCAAGCGGATGCCGGCGACGGCGTTGATGCGAAATTCTTCACAGTCACAGCTGATTGACTCAAAGTTAATGCGATAGGCATCCCCCTGGGCAAGTATGGGGTTGAAATGCTCCTTGCTGTTCAGAGACTTTCGAAGCCGGCTCAATGTCGTTTTGAAATTTTTGAATCCTGCTTCGTGATTGCACCCGGGCCAGAGAAGCTCAATGAGCTGATTTCGATGTACCCACTGGTCTGAAGTAATTAGCAGGTAGCAGAAGAGCAGCCGTGCCTTTTGGCTGTCCCATTGAATGGCAATTGGTTGATTCCCCCGATAGAACGTCAAGCCGCCGAAGGTGCGGATGGCGATGGATTCTGACTGCGCGCGTCGTTTCATGACTTGACAATCCTTTTGTAACGGGTAGTTTGGCGGTCTGCTACTTAGCAGAAGTATGCCACGTAGTTGCCGTAGTTGTCAAATAATTTTTACGTTTCGGTGTACTATCTGCATTTATTTTGTAACTTGTTTGATCTTGATATGTTGTTATTTGAATGTATGGCGATAAAAAAACGGTGCCTCCTCTTCAGGCACCGTTGTTTTATCACTAATTGTCGGTTCTAAGGGTTATTCCCTCACGTAGGTATCCTGATCCGATTCGTTAACCATTCCCATAATATGGGCATACTCCGATTCGATCAGGGCGTAGTGCTGTTCGGTCTCTTTGACTACCCGTAGAAAAATACTCTTTACCAGCGGATCAACGATGTCCCGGGCGAAGTGAGTGTACTGGTCGATGCATGCCTTCTCTTCTGCAAGAGAGATCTCCAGAGCCTTTTGTTCGTGGGTATCGGAGGTAATCGACGTTTCAAGTTCGGCAAAGACGGTATTCTCCAGGTCCGGCGGGGTAGCTATGAACGATGTGAGATCGCCAAACTCGGTACCTTTGTAGTGATCGAAAAAAGCCTTGAGATGTCCAACCTCTTCATTGGCTAAAAGTTCGAAGACCTTTTGAGCCCGGTCATTCTTTGTCACTGAAGCTGCACGCCGGTAGAAATCCATACTGTCTTTTTCTGCCTGAATGGCCAGTTTCAGTGCCTCCTGTACAGTGTACTCTTTGCCCATCGCAATTCCTCCCGAGATAGTAGTAGGCTTTTAGCGTAAACATTATATCTGCAAAAATTTTAAGTTCAATAGAAAAATGATGGTCGTCTTAGGGCAATCCGAAGAGCTGCCGGGCATTGGTGGTGGTGACGGCGGCGATCTGTTCCAGTGAAATCCCCTTGATAGCGGCCATTCTCCGTGCCGTCTCCAGCAGGAAGGCCGGTTCGTTGAGGCTTCCCCGGTGGGGAACCGGAGTCAGATCAGGGGCGTCGCTCTCCAGGAGGAGATGTTCCAACGGAATGCGCCGGACAACCTCCAGAGGTCGAACTGCGTTGGGGTAGGTCACTGGGCCTGCGACACCAATATGGAGGCCTAGTCTGATGCATTCCTGGGCTGTCTCCGGGCTGCCGGAAAAGGCATGCATCACCCCCCCTACCTTGGCTACGTTCTCTTCCCGGAGGATTTGCAGCAGGTCGGCAAAGGCCCGTCGACAGTGAAGAATTACCGGTAGACCGCACCGGAGTGCCAGGCGGAGTTGCAAGCGAAATGCTGTCTGTTGGATCAGACGCGGCACGGTATCATCACTGTAGTCTAGCCCGATCTCGCCGATGGCCACGGCGTGACACGCAAGACGCTCCAGTTTGGCAACTGTTTCCTCATTGAAACCCATAGCCATCAAGGGGTGAATGCCGGGGGCCGCAAAAATCCGTGAGTCACGGCCGGCTACCGCCACAAGATCGTCCCAGCACGACGGAGCGACTCCGGGGAGGACGAAACGGGTCACTCCGGCAGCCTGGGCGCGCTGCAGCAGTTCCGGCAGCTGCAAGATAAGAGAGGGGACATTCAGATGGCAATGGGTATCGACAAACATGCTCTTGTCAAAAAATGAAAGTAAAGGTACAAAGGGTGGGTTACTCTATCACTCTCCCTGCGAATGATGGAAGGGCTTTTTCAAAAGAAGATTCGCACGGGATATTATCCGGAGAATTTCATGGCCAAGGGAAATTTCACTGCAGCCGGCGATACGCTGCTTATCATGTTGCTCAGACTTCCCCTGGGGATCATTTTCGTAGCTCACGGCTCCCAGAAACTCCTGGGACTCTTCGGTGGTCAGGGTTTGACCTCAACCTTCAGGACATTCGAGGAGAAGATGGGGATCCCGCCGGTCCTGACGTTTCTTGCCATCATCGCCGAGTTCGGCGGTGGGATCGGCCTTCTTCTGGGGCTCCTCACCCGCTTCTCCGCAGTTGGGATAGCCGCCACCATGGTGGTGGCCATGTACAAGGTAACCCTGATAAACGGCTTTTTCCTCAACGTCGCCGGCCGGGGGCCGGGAATCGAATACAATCTGGCCCTTCTGGGGATGGCCCTGGCCATAGTCGTCAAGGGTGGAGGAGCGTGGTCGGTGGACCGGTTCCTCTGGAAACGCTGATTTCCGGCCAAGGGCAAAACAACAGGAATAGACAACGGTAACTACGGAGTAGAAACAGATGAAGAAGCAGAACGAGCAGGAGATCAATCGTCGGCGGACCTTCGCCATCATCAGCCACCCGGATGCGGGGAAGACTACCATCACCGAGAAGCTTCTCCTCTTCGGCGGTGCGATCCAGCAGGCAGGGGAGGTCCGTGCGCGCAAGGCATCCCGCCACGCCACCTCGGACTGGATGGAGATGGAGAAACAGCGGGGGATTTCGGTGACCTCGTCGGTGATGAAGTTCACCTATGGCGATTACGAGATCAATCTCCTGGACACGCCGGGGCACAATGACTTCTCCGAGGATACCTACCGGGTCCTCACTGCCGTGGACTCGGTCCTCATGGTTATCGATTCGGTGAAGGGGGTGGAGAGTCAGACCAAGAAGCTTCTGGAGGTCTGTCGTCTCCGTCATACCCCTATCATGACCTTCATCAACAAGCTGGACCGGGAGGGGCGCGAACCCATAGATCTCATTGATGAGATCGAGAGTCTCCTGAAGATCCAGTGCGCCCCCATGACCTGGCCCGTGGGGATGGGGAAACGGTTCCGCGGCACCTACCACCTCTATTCCAAAGAGCTGACCTTTTTCGATCCCGAGGCCGAGAAAGGGGTGGGGCAGATCGCCACCGTCACTGGCCTGGATGATCCGAGGCTGGTGGAGCTGCTTGGCTCTCAGGTTGAGGAGCTGCGCAATGACGTGGAGCTGCTGGAGGGGGCAGCCCACCCGTTCCAGGAGGAGGCGTATCTGGCCGGACTCCAGACCCCGGTCTTCTTCGGCAGCGCCATCAACACCTTCGGGGTCCAGCAGCTCCTGGATACCTTTGTCTCCTATGCCCCGTCGCCACTCCCCCGGGAGGCGGTAACCCGCACCGTATCCCCCTATGAAGAGCCGTTCACCGGGTTCTGTTTCAAGATCCAGGCAAATATGGACCCGGCCCATCGTGACAGGATCGCCTTTTTCCGGATCTGCTCGGGGAGATTCACCCGGGGGATGAAGGTCCGCCATCTCCGGCTGGGGCGCGATATGGCCATAGCCAATGCCACCATTTTCATGGCCCAGGACCGGACCAATGTGGAGGAGGCCTTTCCCGGCGACATCATCGGCATCCACAACCACGGCATCATCAAGATCGGTGATACCTTCACTCAGGGGGAAGAGCTCAAATACACCGGTATCCCCAACTTTGCGCCGGAGCATTTCCGGAAGGTGAGGCTTCTTGACCCCATGAAATCCAAGGCGCTGGAAAAGGGGCTGGTACAGCTGGCAGAAGAGGGGTCAACCCAGGTATTTCGCCCGCTCATGGGGGCCGACTGGATCGTAGGGGCGGTGGGGCTGCTGCAGTTTGAGGTGGTCATGCACCGTCTGGAGCACGAGTACAAGGTCAAGGCTGCCTATGAGCCGGTGAACTACGCCACCGCCCGCTGGGTTACCGGCGAGAAAAAGCTTCTGGAGGAGTTTCAGAAGAAAGAGGTGATGAATCTCTTCATGGATGGGGAAGGAAACCTGACCTATCTGGCGTCCAGCGCCTGGAGGCTGGAAAATACCATGGAGAACTGGAAGGGGCTGGAATTCCACGAAATACGGGAACACAGCTGAGAATCAGGGACCGGGGACCAGGGACTGGGGACGGGGAACTGGTAACATCGAGTAGCACGGGGCGTGAGGGAGAGAGCTGAGGGGGCACAGGGAGGTAATGGAGCGAAACGAACGGTTCGATCGCGCCGACCGGATCATCAGGATCGGGTTCTGGGTCAATGCGCTCCTGATGATCTTCAAACTGGCGGCCGGTCATTGGGGGCGCTCCGATGCCGTCTTTGCCGATGGTATCGAAAGCGCCTGTGATTTCGTGGCAATCTTCTCCACCATGGTGGCACTCAGGTTGGGGCGAAAGCCTTTCGACGAACAGCACCCCTATGGCCACGGTCGGGCGGAGAGCCTCTCGGCTCTGCTGATCTCGCTGGTGATTGTGGCCACGGGGGGGTGGATTCTGGTCAGCTCGGTCCACGCGATCATCGACCGCGACTTCCAGAGTCCCGGTCTGGTGGCCGTGGGGGCGGCGTTGTGTACCATCATCATCAAGGAGTGGCTCTACCGCTTTACTCAGAAGACGGGGACGCGTCTGGCGAGTCCCTCCCTTCTGGCCATCGCCAGGGATCACCGCAAGGATGCTCTCACCTCCATCTCCACTTTGGTCGGTGTGGTGGGGGCTTATTTCGGCTTCGGGTTCATGGACCCGCTGGCTGCCGGTCTGACCTCCTTCTTCATCCTGCATATCGGCTACGAGACATTTCGCGATGCCGCCCACGACCTCATGGATGGTTCGGCTCCACCGGATTTTATCCAGGAGGTGATGCGTCTGGCCGAGAGTGTTCCCCGGGTGGAGCATGTGCATGATATCCGCGGTCGCCGCTCCGGACAGTACATGATCATCGATCTCAAGCTGGAGATGGACCCGGCCATGACCGTCAAGGCGTCCCATGATGTGGCGACCCGGGTGAAGAGGCTCATCTTTGAGGGATTTCCCAATGTGGGGGATGTGATGATCCATATCAATCCCCATGAGGAAGAGCATGAGGACCTGATCAGGCTGTAGTCCCCTTCAGATGCGTCAGAGCCTCATCCACGGCTCGATGGGCTGCGGCCACACAGTCGTTGAGTCCGATCCCCCGGTAGGAGTTGCCGGTGAGGATGAGACCGGGAAAAGTTGCGCATCCTTCGGCCAAGGCCGCCAGTCGCTTGGCGTGGCCCACGGTATACTGAGGGATCGCCTGCTCGTGCCGATAGAGCTGGACAAAGGAGGGGGCCGCCTCGATCCCCATGATGCTCTTCAGGTCGACCCGAACCCGCTTCACGACCTCCTCGTCGGTCAGCTTGATGTATTCCGGAAAACAGGCTCCCCCCATCATGCTCCTCAGCAGAACCTTGCCGGCAGGGGCCCGGTTCTCGAAGATGCTGGAATCCCAGAGGGTTCCCAGGGTGTTGCGCCCCTCCTCTTTGGGGATGAGGTAGCCGAAGCCGTCCAGATTCAGGGCAATCCGTTCCCGTTCATAGCCGAAGCAGATAACCGTCATGGAGGAGTAGGGAATCCGGCCGAGAAGGGTGCTGATCTCCGGCGACAGAGGGGCCAGCATCCCCGCGGTCGCATGGGCCGGTGCCGCGGAGATCACCAGGTCGGCATCCAGTTCCCCCTGTTCCGTGACCACGCGGTAGGGGACGGACTTCCCCTTTCTCACCTCCAGCACCTGCGTGCCGCTGATCAGTTCGACCCCCTCCAGCCGTCGGATCATGATCTCGGTGAGGGTCTGGCTCCCCTCCCGGAAGGAGGTGAGGACTCCGCCGGGGCCGGCGGCTGATGAAACGACCTTCCCTGCGGCCTGTTCCCGTTTCTTCTTTTTCGCCAGGGCGAGCATTGCCCTGATGAGTCCGCCGTACTCCCGCTCCAGTTCGGCGATGCGGGGGAAGCAGGAGTTCAACGACATGGTCTCCGGGTTGCCGGCAAAGATGCCGGAGACCATGGGGGCAATGAGTTTTGCCAGAGCCTCGTCCCCCAGACGGCGTCGGCCGAAGGCGGCCAGGGTCTCATCTTCGGTGCCGCTGTATTTGGGGATGAACGGCTCCATGGCCAGGCGGAGTTTCCCCGGCCAGGAGATGAGGTGGCTCTTGAGAAAGGAAGGTCCGTTTTCCGGCAGCCGGTTGAGGATGCCGCCGGAGTAGATGAACCGTTTGCGGGCGTTGTCGTTGCTTCGAAGCAGCTGGTCCGATGCCCCCAGTTCCCGGCAGAGATCCAGGGTTTGGGGTTTGCTGTCCAGGAAACCGTTGGGTCCCCATTCGCAGAGATACCCATCCGTCTTGATACTCTTGATCTTGCCGCCAAAGAGCGGCTCCTTTTCCACCAGAGTCAAGGCCAGGTCGATCCCTTCCCGTTCCGCCCGGCTTTTCAGCAGCCAGGCCGTGGCGAGTCCCGAGATTCCTCCGCCGATTATAACTGCGCGTTTCATGACGCCTCCTTGCATGGTTCAAGTAAGCCGGGGGAGCGGGTAACGCCGCACTCCCGGAGAGCGTACTGTAAGCCCAATGACTCTTCCCTGTCAAGAAATGGCGCCCCGCACGAGAGAAGAGGTGGCCCTGTCACTCTGGAGAAAGAGCGCCATGCATTGTTACCGTCTATGAGCTCTTGAGAATATCTTTAGTAGTTTCACGGCAGAGCTGATATAGTTGAGCGATGAAAAATCTATCGAAATCATCAGGTAACGGCGGCAAACCGGCCACACCGGAGGGGAATATCGCTCCGATAGTGGGAAAAAGTCCCTTTTTTCCCATTGTCGGCATCGGCGCCTCTGCCGGCGGACTGGAGGCCCTGGAGCAGTTTTTGAGCCATGTACCGGAAAAGAGCGGCATGGCCTTCGTGATCATCCAGCATCTGGACCCTACCCACAAGGGGATCTTGGCTGAACTGCTCCAACGGATTACCGGCATGAAGGTCTTGCAGGTGAGAGACAGGATGGAAATCATGCCTGACACGGTGTATGTCATCCCCCCTAACCGTGACATGTCAATACTTCATGGGGTACTGCATCTGTTCGAGCCGACGGAACCCCGGGGGTTACGTCTCCCCATTGATTTTTTCCTCCGTTCCCTGGCTGAAGACCGACATGAGGCGAGTATCGGCATTATCCTCTCCGGTATGGGTTCCGACGGCACCGTGGGGATGAGGGCCATCAAGGAAAAAGGGGGGGTTACGCTAGTACAGGCACCGGCCTCGGCCAAGTTCGACAGCATGCCCCGCAGCGCCATTGATTCGGGGTTGGCTGACATCGTGGCCCCGGTGGAGGATCTGCCGGGTAAAATCATGGCCTATCTCAGACACTCCCTCATCATCACCAAGAGCGAATCTCTTCTGGAGGAAAAGGAGCAGAGCGCCATGGAGAAGGTCCTCATCCTGCTCCGGGCCAAGACCGGCCAGGACTTCTCTCTGTACAAGAAGAACACCGTCTACCGTCGGGTTGAGCGGCGGATGGGGCTGCACCAGATCAAGCGGATTGCCGGATACGTTCGCTATCTTCAGAAAAATACTCAGGAGGTGGAACTCCTCTTCAAGGAGCTCCTGATCGGGGTCACCAACTTCTTTCGTGATGCGTCGGCCTGGGAGCAGCTGCAGCAAGAGGCCATCCCGTCTCTTTTGGCGTTACGCCCCTTCGGCGGGATGCTGCGGGCCTGGTCCGTGGGGTGCTCCACCGGGGAGGAGGCCTATTCACTGGCCATGGCCTTCAAGGAGGCGGTGGAGCAGGTTGCGTCACCGGTGAACTATACCTTGCAGATCTTCGCCACCGACCTGGACCGGGATGCCATCGACAAGGCCCGCCAGGGGTTTTATCCGGTTAACATCACCGCCAACGTGACACCCCAGCGGTTGTCCCGTTTTTTCATACAAGACGGCACCGGCTACCGGGTCTGTAAGGAAGTTCGCGAGATGGTGACCTTTGCCTCCCAAAATGTCATCATGGACCCCCCCTTTACCCGGCTGGATATCCTTGTCTGCCGCAATCTGCTCATTTATCTGACTCCGGAACTGCAGAAAAAACTCCTGCCACTCTTTCACTACACTCTGAAACCTGGAGGGCTGCTGTTTCTAGGGAGCGCGGAGACTCTGGGCACCTTTACCGAGCTGTTTGCTCCGCTGAGTATCAAGGCAAGAATCTTCCGGCGACGAGAATCTCTCCTCCTGGAGTCTGCGGTGACCTTCCCCCCCTCCTTTGTCCCCTCCATCCAAGACGTTTCCAAGGAGTTGCCCATGGCTCAACCATCAGTCAATCTCCAGACGCTGGCAGATCAGGTGCTGCTGCAGCAGTTTTCCCCCCCGGCGGTGCTGGTCAATAGTACCGGTGATATTCTCTATATCAGCGGCAGGACGGGGAAATATCTGGAGCCGGCGGCAGGAAAAGCCAACTGGAATATCTTCGCCATGGCTCGCAACGGACTTCGTCTGGAGCTGGGAAGCGCCTTTCAGAAGGCGCTGAGACATCAGGAGGCGATCACTGTCAAGGGGGGGACGGTGGAGGTGGACGGCGGTACCAGGATGGTTGACCTCACGCTCCAGGCGCTCACCGAGCCGGAGCCCCTGCGGGGGATGGTGATGATCGTCTTTATCGAAATGGAGTCCAAACCGGTACGGAAAGCTTCAGGTCGCGGCAAATCCTTGCCAGCGGGAACGCCCCGGGCGCTGGAAATGGAGCAGGAACTGCAGCATCTCCATGAAGCGCTCCAGACCACACGGGAAGAGATGCAGTCCTCCCAGGAAGAGCTCAAATCCACCAATGAGGAGTTGCAATCCACCAACGAAGAGTTGCAGTCCACCAACGAGGAGCTGACCACCTCCCGGGAAGAGATGCAGTCTCTCAATGAGGAGTTGCAGACGGTGAATGCGGAGCAACAGTCCAAAATGGATGAGTTGTCGTGGCTGAACAACGATATGAGAAATCTGCTCAACAGCACGGAGATAGTGACCGTCTTTCTGGACAATGACCTTCATGTCCGGCGCTTCACCACCGGGGCGAACCAGCTCTTCAAACTTCTTCCCGGGGATGTGGGGCGGCCGTTGTCCGATATCACCAGCAATTTGCTCTATCCCGAGATGTCCGACGTCGCACAGGAGGTGCTGCGCACGCTGCTCTTTTCGGAAAAGCAGATCAATGCCACCGACGGACGCTGGTTTTCCGTGCGCATCATGCCCTATCGCACCATGGCGAATGTCATTGACGGCGTGGTCATCACCTTTGCGGACATTACCGTGGCCAAGAGCCTGGAGGCGACATTGCGTGAGGAGAATGCGAGACTCAGGGGGCTGCTGGAATCGAGAGTGGTGTGAGGGGGGGAGGCGCATCGGCTTGAGAAACGGCTTTGCCGACGGCTCTCATCGTATCCGTCCACAAAGGTTGACACTGCGCCTCAGAGTGGTTACATTACCGGCACAACAGCAGTGAGAGGATGAAGATGGCAAACCGTGACTATTATGAGCTGCTGGGCGTCAAGAAAGATGCCACGCCCGAAGAGATAAAAAAGATCTACCGGAAGCTGGCGGTGAAGTATCACCCGGACAAAAATCCGGGTGATAAGCAGTCCGAGGAGCGTTTCAAGGAGATCAGCGAGGCGTACGCCGTCCTGTGCGATCCGGAGAAGCGAAAACAGTACGATCAGTTCGGCTCCGACGGCTTTCATCAGAAATTCTCCCAGGAGGACATCTTCCGGGGGGCCGACGTAAACGACCTGTTTCGCGATATGGGATTCGGGGGGAGCGATGTTTTTTCCCGGATCTTCGGCGGAAAAGGTGGGCGAAGCGGTTTCGGTTTCCGCCAGGGGTCCCGCAAGGGAGAAGATCTGGCCATGGAGGTGCAGATCACCCTGCGTGAGGCGGCCTTGGGGGGGGAGAAGCGGATCGGTTTCCAGAGCGGAGCGCAACGGGAGGAGCTCTCCCTGAAAATCCCCGTCGGCATCGAGGATGGTGCCCAGCTCCGGTTGAAAGATAAGGGGAGCCCGGGAGCCGGCGGCGGTCCCAACGGAGACCTCTACCTGACCATCAGGGTTGCCAGGGATCATGAGTTCGCACGGGAAGGGGCCGACCTGGTGGTGGAGCGGCAGATACGTTTTTCTCAGGCGGTCCTGGGGACCACCCTGGATGTGCCCACACTGGATACTCCCAAGCGGATCAAGGTCCCGGCCGGAGTTCAGTCCGGCACTAAAATCAGGCTGAAAGGGTGCGGGCTTCCCCATCGGGGCGGTTCAGGGAAAGGGGATCTCTATGTAAAGATAGCGGTCATTGTTCCTGAACTGGTGACCAAAGAGCAGAAGAAGTTGCTGGAAAAACTGGCTGAGAGTGGAATGTAGTGATAATGGTGGGAACGTAGCAGTAGTGTCCATAGCTATTCGAGAGTGAACGGCCCGCGGTAGTTGGATGACCGGTGAGGTGTGAAAAAAGGCGGCATCTCCTTGACTGTTGGAGATGCCGCCCATTTATGTCCGACATTGCAGCTCAGAAGGATTAGTCGTTGAAGCCGAACCCTTCAGCGGTGCGGTGGAACTGCTCCCAATGCTCCGGCGAGCGCCAGAGGCTGGAGATGATGAGCTGCCGCATATGGAGGAACTCCTTGGGGAGCCGATCGTAGAGCTTGATGAAGAGCTCCTCGTGGGAGACGACCTCGTCCATCCAGAGATCCCGATCCACGGAGGTTAGGTCGGAGAATTTCTCCGGCGTGATGCTTTCCAGTCCTTCCCAATCCAGGTCCTCGTACCGGGGCATCCATCCCAGAGGGGACTCGATGGCGGCGGCATGGCCGTTGACGCGATCCACGACCCACTTGAGTATCCGCATGTTCTCGCCGTAACCCGGCCACATGAACTTGCCGTTGTCGTCCTTGCGGAACCAGTTGACGCTGAAGATGCGGGGGGGTTTAGGGGTATTGCGCCCCACCTGGAGCCAATGTGAGAAGTAATCCCCCACATGATACCCGGTGAAGGGGAGCATGGCGAAGGGGTCGCGCCGAACGTTCCCCACTGCGCCCACGGCGGCGGCGGTGGTCTCGGAGCCCATGGTGGCGGCAAGATAGACCCCGAAGTTCCAGTTGAATGCTTGGTACACGAGGGGGATGACCTTGTTGCGCCGACCGCCGAAGATGAAGGCGCTCATGGGGACCCCTTTGGGATTTTCCCATTCCGGGTCGATGGTGGGGCACTGGGAGGCCGGGGAGGTGAAGCGTGAGTTGGGATGAGCGGCATTGCGGCCGCAATCCGGGGTCCAGGCCTTACCTTGCCAGTCGGTGAGGCTGGCCGGCTTGTCATCGGTCATCCCTTCCCACCAGACATCGCCGTCCGGGGTCAGCGCCACGTTGGTGAAGATGGAGTTGGCGGTGCAAGAGGCCATGGCATTGGGGTTGGTCTTGTCCGAGGTACCCGGCGCCACGCCGAAGAAGCCGTATTCCGGGTTGATGGCGTAGAGCTGGCCGTCGGGTCCCGGTTTGATCCAAGCAATGTCGTCCCCCACGGTGTAGATCTTCCACCCCTTCTTGTCGAAGGATTCGGGCGGTACCAGCATGGCCAGGTTGGTCTTGCCGCAGGCGCTGGGGAAGGCGGCGCCCAGATAGGTCTTCTCCCCTTCCGGGGACTCGATCCCCAGGATCAGCATATGCTCGGCCAGCCACCCCTCATCCTTGGCGATCTTGGAGGCGATGCGCAGTGCCAGACATTTTTTGCCCAGGAGGGCGTTCCCGCCGTAACCGCTGCCGTAGGACCAGATGGAGCGCTCTTCGGGGAAATGGACGATGTATTTTTCCTTGTTGCAGGGCCAGGCAACATCCTGCTGGCCCGGTTGCAAGGGGGCGCCCACGGAGTGGAGGCAGGGGACGTATTCACCGTCACCCAGGATGTCAACGACTGCCTTACCCATGCGGGTCATGATCTTCATGTTGACGACCACGTAGGGAGAATCGGAGATTTCCACGCCGATCTTGGCGATGGGGGAGCCCAGCGGCCCCATGCTGAAGGGGATGACGTACATGGTGCGACCCTTCATGCAACCCTGGAACAGTCCATTGAGAATTTCTTTCATCTCTTTGGGATTCATCCAGTTGTTGGTGGGGCCGGCGTCATCCTTGGCGAGGCTGCAGATGAAGGTTCGATCCTCTACGCGGGCTACGTCGCCCGGATCGGACCAGGCCAGGTAGCTGTTGGGGCGTTTTTCCTGGCTGAGTTTCTGGAAGGTTCCCCCTTTGACCATCAGTTCGCAGAGTGTGTCGTACTCCTCCTGGGAGCCGTCACACCAGTGAATGTTGTCCGGTTCGCACAGTTCCGCGACTTCCGCCACCCATTTCTTCAGTTGATCGTTCTTGACTTCGTAACCCATAGCTGTTGTGTCCCCTTTCAGATGTGTTTGTTAACACCATTGCCAGACTACACTCCATCCTGCCGTATCTGCAATCCCTGCCGTAGTAACGGCAGTCGCCCGGATCCGTGATACCCTTCGATTTGACAGCGCGTCGGTAACCTGCTATATCTCTTTTTCACATCAACCGGGCCGGCAGTAAGCCCCCGGTGATCGAATCCCCCAGAAAAGGAGAAAATTCATGGAACGCTGGATCTGTACTATCTGTCAGTATGTCTATGACCCCGAAACAGGCGACCCCGATAACAATGTCCCGGCCGGTACCTCTTTTGAAGAGATCCCCGATGGGTGGGTCTGTCCCCTCTGCGGGGCCGGCAAAGAGGTCTTTGAGCAGGCCTGACCCGAGCAGAGTGAAAACAATGAAACCTGCATCTCTACTGAGGTGCAGGTTTTATTATGTCGATCTCCATGTTGTCGTTGACCATCTTGACTCGCCAGACCAGACCGCAGACGCCGCACTCCTTCACGGGGCACTCTTCCGAGCTGAAGCCTTCGGAGTGCGTGTCGATCTCCACCGATTCCCTGTTACCACAGTTGGGACATTTCATCTCTTTTCTCCTTTCTCGCCCTTTGTCGGGATCAGACTCCCGGCAGCAGTTCGTCAATCACCGACATGAATTTGTTCAGGTCATCCAGTTGCAGGTCCCCCATATGGGCGATGCGGAATGTTTCCCCCTTCAGTTTACCGTAGCCGTCATCAAAGGCGTAGCCGCGCTCTCCAAGGGCACCCTTCAGCTTTTTCAGGTCGATCCCCCGATTGTTGGCGACACAGGTAAGCGTTAGGGAGCGGTACGGTTCGGCCACGAAAAAATCGAAGCCACGCTCCTGCACCCACCCCCGGACAGAGGCTGCCAGTTCCCGGTGACGGCACCACCGTTGTTCCAGTCCCTCGGCGAAGATTCTTTCCAGCTGTTTGGCCAGGGCGTAGATCAGGGAGATGCAGGGGGTGGAGGGGGTATTATCTTTGTCGTCATTGGCGGCGAATTCAAGGAAATCAAAGTAGTAACCCCGCCCTTCCACGCACTTCGCCCGTTCCAGGGAGCGCTCCGAAGCGCTGAAAACCGCCAGACCAGGGGGGAGGGCAAAGGCCTTCTGCACGCCGAAGATGCAGACATCGATCCCCAGTTCGTCCACCGGGACCGGGAGGGCGCTCATGGAGGAGACGGTGTCGACGATGGAAATCACGTCAGGATAGCGTTCGGCCACCGCCATGATCTCCCGAAGGGGGGACATGACACCGGTGGAGGTCTCGTTGTGGATGAGGGTAAAGGAGTCGTAACGACCGGTGGCCAATGCCTGCTCCACCATCTCGGGGGTAATGGGTTGGCCCCAAGGAACCTTGACGGCATCCGCCTCCTTGCCGCAGCGTCGGGTCACGTCATGCCACTTGTCGGAAAAGGCGCCGTTGCAGAAATTGACGCAGCGTCCCTGTACCAGATTGCGAACCGCCCCTTCCATCACTCCGAAGGCACTGGAGGTGGCGAGGAATACCCGGTTATCTGTTGCCATCACCTGTTTCAGGCCGGAGGTGACCGACCCGTGAAGCCGGGCATACTCGGGCATCCTGTGCCCGATCATGGGGGTTGCCATGGCCTGAAGGATCTCGGGGTCAATCTCTACGGGGCCGGGGATGAATAGTTTTTTATGCACGGAGTATGATTCCTGTTTTTCGTATACAATTTCATGTGAAGTTTAGCGATACTAACAAAGAGCCTGTCACTTGTCAAGCGAGGAAACATCCTTTCCTCAAGAAAGAAAGGGTGTTGCGCGAGGTTGCCGCAAGGGGGCGCAACCGGTGATCTGTCATCTGTTAAGTATGACTATCATCGTCTCCTCAGGGTTCTCTTCTTTGGCCGGTTCAGCCGAGGGGGGGGGGACGGGAGAGTATGAATTGATAATCATGACCGTTTCAGGTAAAGTTCATCCTCCCTCCCCGGTTACGTGACCCCCACCGCCTCTTTAAAGGATGAAGTGAACCATGAAGCTATCTGTAATAGTTCAAGTATCTGCCCTTGCGTTCCTCTTGTGCACCGCGTGCACGGGGAAAAAGGAAACTGTCAAGGCTAAACCCCCCGTGCCGGTAAAGGTCATCCGGGCGGTACAAAAGGATGTTCCTATCCGGATTAAGACCATCGGCACCATCGAACCGTTCACCACCGTTGCCATCAAGTCACAGGTGAGCGGCCAGATCGCCCGGCTCCATTTTGCCGAAGGGAGTGACGTGATAACAGGGGCGTTGCTCATCAGCATCGATCCGGAACCGTTCCTGGCGACGCTGAAGCAATACGAGGCCGCCCTGGCCAAGGATCAGGCCCAGGCACTATTCGCCCGTGAACAGGCGGAGCGCTATGCGGGGCTGCTCAAGGAGGGGATCGTCACCCATGACCAGTACGACCTGCTCCGATCAAATGCCGATTCGTTGGCCGCCAACCTGGTTGCCGATCGTGCCGCCATCAAGAACGCCAAAATCCAGTTGGAGTACTGTTCCATCCGTTCACCCCTTTCCGGTCGAACGGGGACCATCGCCCTGCATGCGGGGAATCTGGTGAAGGCAAACGATCTCCCCATCGTTACCATCAACCAGATCAGCCCCATCTATGCCACATTTTCCCTCCCTGAAAAAAGACTGGCCGAACTGAAACAGGCTCTGGCCGGGGGGGAGTTGAAGCTGGAGGCCGTTATTCCCACCGAACCGGGGAGCAGCGAGGTAGGGACCATCAGTTTTCTGGATAACAGCGTGAATCCGGCCACGGGGACGATCAAACTCAAGGGGGTTTTCGCCAACAGGGGGCGTAAACTCTGGCCGGGGCAGTTTACCGACGTGGTTTTGACCCTGGCTTCGCGGCAGAATGCCGTGGTCGTCCCGACCCAGGCCATCCAGACCAGCCAGCAGGGAGAGTTTGTCTATCTGGTGAAGCCGGATAACAGGGTGGAGATGCGCCGGATAACCTCTGCCGGGGTGGCGGGGGAGGAGACGGTCATCGGTAAGGGGGTTGCCGCAGGGGAGAGCGTGGTGGTGGACGGGCAACTCCGCCTGACCCCCGGAGCCTTGGTGACGACGAAAGAGCAGTCAACGGCTGCAGGAAAGAAGGAATGAACATCGCCGACATCTTCATCCGCCGACCGATCATGACCTCGCTGATCATGATCGCCATCTTTATTTTCGGGGTGGTCTCCTATGAGCGGCTGCCGGTGAATGACCTCCCCAACGTGGATTTTCCCACCATCCAGGTCAATGCCTCCCTCCCCGGCGCCAATCCGGACACCATGGCCTCGGCGGTGGCGACCCCGCTGGAGAACCAGCTCTCCACCATTGCCGGCGTGGATTCCATGACCTCCACCAACGGTATCGGCACCACCAGGATCACCCTGCAGTTCAATCTTGATCGTGATATCGATGCCGCTGCCCAGGATGTGCAGGCGGCCATCTCGCTGGCAATCCGGCTGTTGCCCAAGAACATGCCGACCCCCCCGTCATTTCGTAAGGTTAACCCGGCTGATCAGCCGGTCCTCTATCTGGCGCTCAGCTCCTCGACCCTTCCCCTCTCCGCCGTTGACGAGTATGCCCAGACCCTCATCGCCCGCCGCATCTCCACCATCAGCGGTGTGGCCCAGGTGAACGTGAACGGCTCGCAGAAGTACGCGGTGAGGGCTCAGCTGGACCCCAAGGCGTTGGCCTCCCGACAGATCGGCATCGACGAGGTGGCCACAGCCATTGACGAGAGCAACGTCAATCTCCCCACCGGGGTTCTGGACGGGACCACGCAGGCCTTTACCATCGAGGCCAACGGGCAGCTGTTCAAGGCGGCCGCCTATCGGCGGCAGGTGGTGGCCTATCGGGACGGCTCACCGGTCCGGCTGGAAGAGCTGGGAACGGTGATCGACAGTGTGGAGAACAACAAGACGGCCGGCTGGTACAACAATACCCGCGCCATCGTCCTCACCATCCAGCGCCAGCCGGGAACTAACACCATTCAGGTAGTGGACAACGTCAAGAAGCTCCTCCCCACCTTCCGGAGCCAGATGCCGGCATCGGTGGAGTTGAACGTCCTCTTTGACCGCTCCACCCTGATCCGCGAATCCATGCACGATGTGAAGTTTACCCTGCTCCTGACCATCGGCCTGGTCATCATGGTGATCTTTCTCTTTCTGCGCAATCTTTCCGCCACTATTATCCCCTCACTGGCGGTCCCCATGTCCATCGTGGGGACCTTCACCATCATGCAGGTACTCGGTTTTTCTCTCAACAACATCTCCATGATGGCCCTGACCCTGGCGGTGGGGTTTGTGGTGGATGACGCCATCGTCATGCTGGAGAATATCGTCCGGCACATGGAGCAGGGGGAGAGCGCCCTGGAGGCCGCCTTCAAGGGATCCCGGGAGATCGGTTTCACCATCATCTCCATGACCATCTCCCTGGTGGCGGTCTTTATACCGGTCCTGTTCATGGGGGGGATTTTGGGGCGGCTGCTGCATGAGTTCGCCATCACCATCAGTGTGGCGATTCTGGTCTCCTGTTTCGTTTCCCTGACTCTGACCCCCATGCTTTGCAGCCGTTTTCTGCAACCACCGGCCACCCGGCAGCATGGCCGCCTTTTCCTGATCCTGGAGCGGTTCTTCGACGGCATGCTTCATCTTTACGAGCGTTCCCTGAAACAGGTGATCCGTTTTCGACGGACGACCATGGTGGTGACGCTCTTCATCACGCTCCTGACGGTCTGGCTTTTCAGGATCATCCCCATGGGATTTTTGCCCACGGAGGACACCGGTCGGATCAATGCCGATACCGAAACGGCCCAAGGGACCTCTTTTGCCGACATGCAACTGCATCAGGAGGCGGTGGCCGCCATCATCGCCAGGGACCCCAACATCGAAGGGTTCATGTCATCCATCGGTGGTGGGCGCGGCAGCAACAACGGCAGTTTCTTCATGCGGCTCAAACCACGCAGCCAGCGGAAACTCTCCGCCGATGAGATCATCCAGGAGCTGCGCCCCAAGCTGGCCAGGGTTCCGGGGGTCCGCACCTTCCTGAAAAACGTCCCTTCCATTCAGATCGGAGGGGTCAGCTCCAAAAGCCTCTACCAGTTCACCCTGCAGGGGCAGGATACGGACGAGCTGTACCGCGCTGCCGCCGATTTCGAGACAAAGCTGCGGGAGATCCCGGAGCTCATGGATGTGACCAGCGACCTGCAGATCAGCAACCCGCAGCTCCATCTGGAGATCAACCGGGACAAGGTGGCTGCGCTGGGAATGAGCGTCCTACAGGTGGAAGATGCCCTGGCCTATGCCTACGGTTCTCGCCAGGTCTCTTCCATCTTCGCCCCCACCAACCAGTACCAGGTCATCCTGGAGCTCGACCCGCTCTATCAGGGGGATCCGGCGGCGCTGGGGATGCTCTACATCCGCGCCAAATCCGGGCAGCTGATACCGCTGGAAACCATCGCCACTATCTCCAAGAGCATCGGTCCGCTTTCGGTGAACCATCTGGGACAACTCCCGGCGGTAACCCTCTCCTTCAACCTCCGCCCCGGCGTGGCCCTGGGTGACGCCATGAAGCTGGTGGAACAGCTCGCCGATTCGGCGCTCCCCGGCTCCGTCAGCACCGGTTTCCAGGGGACCGCCCAGGCATTTACCTCCTCCTTCAGCGGGTTATGGCTGCTGCTGATCATGGCGATCTTTGTCATCTATATCGTGCTGGGGGTGCTCTATGAGAGCTATATCCACCCCATCACCATCCTTTCCGGGCTGCCGGCCGCCGGTCTGGGGGCGCTGATTACCCTGATGGTCTTTCACTGCGATCTGAACATCTATGGCTTTGTGGGGATCATCATGCTCATCGGCATCGTCAAGAAGAACGCCATCATGATGATCGACTTCGCCCTGGAGGCGGAGCGGGAGTCGGGGAAGACGCCGCTGGACGCCATCTATGAGGGGGCCATCGTCCGGTTTCGGCCGATCATGATGACCACCATGGCGGCCCTCATGGGGACCCTCCCCATCGCCCTGGGGCTGGGGGCGGGAGGAGAATCCCGGCAACCGCTGGGGCTGGCGGTGGTGGGTGGTTTGTTGACGTCCCAACTGTTGACTCTCTACATAACCCCCGTGGTCTACTATTACATGGATCAATTGCTCCGGAAGGTCCGGCCGGGAAGTTATCGGCGGACAGATACGTCCTTCCCTTACCCGTCGTAACCATGCTATAAAATTCGTACTAAAACAGGCGCGTGTCCCCATGGAAACAATGATAAACGATACGGGAATTACGATTCTCGACGAGGAAAAGGTTTATCACGATCGCATCTCCGGCAAGTTAAATGAAAAATACAAGCCGAAGCTTATCGACCTCTTTGCCGGTGCGGGCGGGATGACGGCCGGTTTCTCCGCATTTTTCGGACATAACTTTGAAGTCGTTTGGTCGAATGATTTCAACGCCTATGCCGCTCATACCTATAACGCCAATTTCGGGGAGCACTGTAGTGTCGGCGATATCGTAGACATTCTGGAGGACCCTGAAACCGAGGTTCCCAAAGCCGATGTCGTTATCGGTGGTCCTCCGTGTCAGGGATTCAGTCTGTTGAATAAGAACAAGGACGGCGACCCCCGTAAACAGCTTTGGCGGCCGTTTATGGAAGTGGTAAAGCGCTCCGGTGCCTCCGTTTTCGTCATGGAGAATGTCCCTGAACTGCTCAGTTCCCTCGAATGCAAAGAGGTTTATGGGCTGGCCGGAGCCATGGGATTTGCATTGTCTTGTGCCAAGCTGTGTGCCGCCGACTATGGAGCCCCACAGGTTCGTTGGCGAGCATTTATAGTCGGCTGTAAGTTTGCGGATCCTGAAGCGGTATTTCCGCCGAAGCGAACTAATTACCCGACCAGCGGGCAAAGAAGACGTTTTATCGAAAGAGACGTTTCTTACGTTGAGGATGCAAAACCATACCGGACTGTAAAAGATGCCATCGGCGATCTTCCTCCTCCCAAAGGAACGGATATCAGGCATGAAAAAGCCCCGTTTGATCTTCATTTCGGAAGGAATCCTACGGCAAAAAGTCTTAAACGATATAAAGCGATCCCGGATGAAGGAATGAATCGTTTTGACCTTCAGATACGGGCGCCGGAATTGACACCGGATTGCTGGATACGGAAGAAGACCGGCGGCACGGACCTTTTCGGACGTTTATGGTGGGATAAGCCCTCAGTAACCATACGTACCGAGTTCTATAAACCGGAAAAAGGAAGATACCTGCACCCGGTTGAGAACCGACCTATTACTCACAGGGAGGCCGCCCGTTTTCAGTCATTCCCGGACGGATTTAGGTTCCTGGGGTCGAAGGTCGAAATCGCCAAACAAATCGGCAATGCCGTCCCCTGTGAATTGGCGGCAAGAATCGCCGATAGCGTCTATGCACTGTTGCTGTCGAAAGAGGCTACCGAGTGTCGGACATCTTCACCAAAGAAAAACGCAGCGATATCATGTCCCGCGTCAAAGGCAGCAACACGAAGCCGGAAATAGCGGTAAGGAAACTTCTGCACGCCATGGGTTTCCGTTTTCGGCTTCATGGGAAAAAACTTCCGGGCAAACCCGATATCGTTTTACCGCGACACAGGAAAGCCGTTTTCGTAAACGGCTGCCTTTGGCACGGTCATATCGGCTGCAAACGGTCAAAGCGCCCATCCAGCAACGTCGAGTTCTGGCAAACAAAGATTTCAGCCAACATGGAGAGGGATGCTCGGGACAACCGGGAATTGAATAATCTCGGTTGGAAAGTCCTTGTCGTTTGGACATGCGAAATCAGGAATAAGGAACTACTTGAAGAAAAATTGAAGAGGTTCATGGAAAATGGCGAAACGGCGTAATCAAAATAACCCGGAAGAACTCAGGGTAAAGCTCGTATCCCTTTTGACGGACTTTGAGCTGGAGTTGCATCAAGATGATCTCCGGTCGAAGGTTCTAGCTCTTGTGCCGGTCCATAATTTGCTCCGAGACCTTGGAAGCTCACTCCTTACAGGTGAGTGCGCTGCCGCGGCTCGTGACCGTATCCTCTTTTACTTTCGGAAATATCCCCTGGTCATTATCGGCGGGGAAGAAATCATGGTCGTCGCGGGTATCAGTGAGTGGGCGCGCCGCCTTCGCGAACTCCGGGTTGAGTTCGGATGGAGTATCGTCAGTGGTGCCACCGCAAAGGAAATGGCGAAAGAAGAAGATTTCGGTTTTGAAGTATCCGAGATGAAGAGCGACGATTATATTCTTCTGGACGCCACGGAGGACAGAGACGCGGCGTTCCGGTGGAATTCGGCGAACGAAATTCGCCGGATGAAGATCAGTATCAGGGACAGAATACTGCTCTACTTCAGCCGAAATATCGGGAAGCATATTAACGGCGAAGAATTGCGGTATGTCGCGGGCAACAGCACCGAATGGGCACGCCGGGTCAGGGAGCTGCGCACGGAACTCGGCTGGCTGATAATGACTCAGGCGACGGGTATGCCTGAATTGCCGGTGGGAATGTATACCCTCGTCAGCGATCGGCAGTCTCCCGAACATGAGCGGGTAATAAAAGACCATGTGCGTAGGGAAGTATTGCAGCGGGACGATTACAAATGTCGGAAATGCGGTTGGCGTCATGAAAACTGGAATCCGTCAGACCCAAGACACCTTGAAGCCCACCATATTAAGCTACATGCGGAAGGTGGAGAGAACACGATGGAGAATCTTATTACCCTCTGCTGTACTTGCCATGACAAGGTTCACGCCGGATAACGTCACTGCCGTCCGGTGAAATGGCGGCACAATACCGGCATATGGCCGCACGGGAAGGGGGACGCTCCGGCAAAAATGGAGAATTGTCCCCTTCCGGAGCGGGCTTGATACCCCGGAACCGGCGCAGATGTTACCTCCGGGAGCTTCCCTGAGGGGACTCTTCCTGATTCATTGGAAAACTTCCGACGAAACAGTCTCTTTTGGCACTTATCTTGTAGAACAGATCGTTTCTGTAGCGTCAGCTTATTGATAAGGCGCAAACGACAACCAAGGAGGCGACGCATGCGGCATAACTGGTTCAACGTGGTACTCGTACTTTCACTTCTGACCTTCACGGCTCTTCCCGCGATGGCCGAACATGGGATGGCCATTGATCCGGCCACCTGTCTCGGCTGTCATGGCGGCAAGATCTCCATGACGGCCTTTGCCGCGTCGGTGCATGGCAAGAACGCCTGCACCAGTTGCCATGTGGATATCACCGACCTTGCCAAACATATGCGCAAGGAGATCAAGGTTCAGAAGGTTGCCTGCGACCGCTGCCATAAGAAACAGACAGCGGAACATTACCTCAGTGTTCATACGCAAAAAGGGGTCAGCTGCGCCGATTGCCATACGGATGTTCATACCCACCAGTACTGGAAGGGTGACAAGAAGATCGTCATCGCCAAGTGTATCCAGTGCCACGACAAGGAGGCCGGCTACCGGAATTCTGTCCATGGCAAGGCGGTGGCCAGGGGTGTTCAGGATTCGGCCGCCTGCCATGATTGCCACAACCTGCATGACATTAAGGCAGTGGGGGACGGGAAGTCTCATGATGTCCGTGAATTCCACACCAAGGTCTGCATGAAGTGCCACAGCAACGAAGAGATGATGAAGCGGAACAGGGTCACCAATGTTGCCGTGGAAAGTTACATGGCCAGCTACCACGGGAAAAACTATCGTCTCGGTTTTCCGGAAAAAGTTGCGGGGTGCGCCGACTGCCACTCCGCCCACAATGTCCTCCCGGCCAAAGATCCCAATTCCACCGTCAACCCCAATAATCTGGTGAAGACCTGCTCTCAGTGCCACAAGAAGGTAACCGCGCTTTTCACTGCGTACTACCCCCATGGTGAGCACACGGATCGGAAGAACTACCCCATCCTTTTCTGGACCTTTGTCTGCATGACCGGCCTGCTGGCATCCACCTTCGCCGTTTTCTGGCTCCATACTCTCCTCTGGATGTTCCGCGGCTTCGTGGAAAACCGGCAGCGGGAAGATGCCCTCATGGCGGGGCATGTCCATCACGTCATTCCTGACGCCCACAAGCATTACCGGCGGTTTAACGGAAAACATATTACGCTCCACATCATGGTCATCACCAGTTTCCTGGGGCTCTCGCTCACCGGGCTCCCCCTCAAGTTCAGTGATCAGGCGTGGGCCATGACGCTTATGAACATGTACGGCGGGACCGCTGCCGCCGGACTCATCCACCGCGTCTGCGCCGTCATCACCTTTCTCTATTTTGCCGGGGCGATACTCATGAGCATCCACTTCCTCTTTATCCGGAAGGATGTTCCCGGCAATTGCATCCAGCGGCTGTTCGGTCCCGACTCCCTCTGCCCCAATTTGCGGGATCTGAAGGACGTGACCGGCATGGTACGGTGGTTCCTCTTCCGGGGGCCCAAGCCAGCCTTTGATCGCTGGACCTACTGGGAAAAGTTCGACTTCCTGGCGGTCTTCTGGGGGATGTTCGCCATCGGCGGCTCCGGGTTGATGCTCTGGTTCCCGGAATTCTTCGGCATCTTCCTCCCCGGTTGGGCGTTCAATGTGGCCACCATCATCCATTCCGACGAGGCGCTTTTGGCCACCGGCTTCATCTTCACGGTCCACTTCTTCAACACCCATGGCCGCCCGGAGAAGTTCCCCATGGACTTCGTCATCTTCAATGGGGAGATGACCAAGGAAGAGTTCATCGAGGAGCGTGGCGACCAGTGGGCTCGCTATGAGGAGCGGGGGATCTCCGATCAGTTCAAGGTGGAGAAGAGCAGCGGCGTGCTGTATGATTTCCTGTTCAAGGGATTCGGCTTCACGGCGCTCTTCATCGGGATTTCGCTCCTGTTGCTCATGGTCTACGCCTTCATCGGCGGTAGCGGCCACTAGCATACCTCTGTTTGTCTCACCGGAGGGCTGCCCTGCAGCCCTCCGGTTCTCCAGTAACTCCGCATGATTCTTCCCTGTTTGACCCTCCTGAACAATTTTGTTTTCCTCGCGCATAAATGCTGGACATCCACCGATTACTCATGCTAATTGTAACGCAGTTCTACTCTGCCCCTGTTCCAGGGGCGCAGCTACCGTTTTTGTGACGCATCCGACGTCATGAGGGAAATTCATTCAAGGAGGTAGCATCCGGTGAGTCATGTGTGGCGACCATTATTTGTAGCGCTGGCGCTCGTAGCGGGAATCATCATATTCAGGTCGTTCTATGTGCCGAAGGAGTTCGGTGTCGGCGAGGCGGGGTATATGTACGGCTGGCATAATCCCAACAACGAGCAGTTCTGGAAGGATATCAAGGTCAAGTACAAGGGGTCCGGATACTGCAAGGATTGCCATACGAAGAATTTTACCTCCATCCTGAATACCCCCCATGCCATCATCCCCTGTGAGAACTGCCACGGGCCGGGTACGGATCATCCCGACAAGATCACCAAGCTCCCCATCGACATCCACCGGCTCCTCTGTCTCCGTTGCCACGCCATCCTGAAGTACCCCAACAGTGACCGGGGGAAAATTCGCGGCATCGATCCCGCCACGCATCAGGACCCCAATGTGGAGTGCGTCACCTGCCACGATCCTCACAACCCGACTCTGGGGGCGCTGAAGAAAACCCCGCAACGGTTCCCGGTGTATGAGCATGAACCGGCAGAGGCTCAGGGAAAAGGGGGCGCCGGGAAGTAATCCGGGTTTTAGCTGCGGCAGTGGCGAACAGATACTTATTACGGAGGCAGGAGCAGATGGATAGACGAGATTTTCTGAAACAGACCATCACCATCATCGCCGGGGCCGCCATCCCGGCTTCGGCCCTGGAATTCGTCAACCCCCGGACCCTGTTCGCCGCCAAGGGGTCTGACGTGAAATGGGTCTTTCTGGCCGATACCCAGAAGTGCGTGGGGTGCGGCTTCTGTGTCAAGGCGTGCAAGCTGGAGAACGAAGTCCCCTACGATGCCGACGTCTCCCGTACCTGGGTGGAGCGGTATGTCATCTGCAAGGACGGCAAGATGCGGGTCGAGGGGAAGATGTCCAACCCCGGCTTCGGCATCAACGCCGACTCCCCCAAGGCCGGCCGTGACGGCTTTACCACCCCCAGGATCGACATTGGCGAGGGGAAGCATGTGGAGATCAGGGATGAGGATATCTCCAAGGCGTTCTTCGTGCCGAAGCTCTGCAATCAGTGCGATAACCCCCCCTGCGTCCAAGTCTGCCCGGTGGGGGCCACCTACAAGACCGGCGACGGTGTTGTGCTGGTGGACCGCTCCTGGTGTATCGGCTGCGGCTACTGTATCATGGGGTGTCCCTACGGAGTCCGGTTCTTTCATCCGGTTTACAAGGTGGCGGAAAAGTGCACCTTCTGCTATCACCGGATCACCAAGGGGATGAAAACCGCCTGCGTGCAATCCTGCCCTTTCGGCGCCCGGCAGATCGGCAACCTGAAAGACCCCAACGATCCGGTGACCAAGACCGTCATGACCGGGCGGGTGGGGATACTCAAGTCGGAGTACGGCACCAAGCCGCAGGTCTATTATTTGGCGCTTGACAGGGAGGTGAGATAGTCATGATCGAAGTACACGGCGAGGTTTGGACCATCAAGGAATTTTTCACCTATCCCAACGAATACATCTATTGGTCCATCCAGATCGTCATGTACCCGTTCATGACCGGTCTCGTGGCGGGGGCCTTCGTTCTTTCGTCTCTCTACCACGTCTTCGGCGTCAAGCAGCTGAAGAATATCGCCCGGTTCTCCCTGGTCTTTTCCTTCGCCCTCCTCCCGGTGGCGATGATGCCCCTCATGCTCCATCTGCAGCAGCCCATGCGGGGAATTCATGTGATGATGACCCCCCACTTCACCTCGGCCATCGCCGCCTTCGGCATTGTCTTCTCCACCTACGGGATGATCGTCGCCTCGGAACTCTGGTTCGTCTACCGCCCCCATTTCGTGGCTATGGCACTGGAACTGAAAGGGCAAAACAATCGAGGCATCATTGACGGTTTCCGGTACCTCCTCTTTTCGGCCTTGACACTTGGCGCCTACGACGTGAGCGAAGAGGCGCTGGAAAAAGATGAAAAAGCGGTGGGTTTTCTGGCCGGCATCGGGATACCGGTGGCCTGTTTCCTTCACGGGTATGCCGGTTTCATCTTCGGTTCGGTGAAAGCCAACGCCCTCTGGATGACCCCCCTCATGCCGGTCATCTTCATCTGTTCCGCAGTGGTCTCCGGGATTGCCCTCTGCATCATCACCTATATCGTGGTCATGGAGATCCGAAAGATCCTGAGTCGGATGAAGGGGAAGGCCAGCGGTCTCCCTTCCTTTGAAGAGCTCCAGAGCGCCGAGATCGAGGAGGTCAAGCTCACCTCCCGCTATCTGGTCATGTTCCTCATCGCGGCCATCACACTGGAGCTGCTGGACCTCATCTTCCGGGGATACACGGCGGTGAAGTCATGGGATATTCTCCGGGAGGTCATCTACCAGAAGGACTTTTACAAGATTTTCGTCATGCAGTACGGCATGGGGAATCTCCTCCCCTTTATTCTCTTCAAGCTGCCGGGACTCACCGTGCGGCGTGCGGCACTGGGGGCCTGTCTCATGCTCTTTGGGGTCTTCATGATGCGCTGGAACGTCGTCATCGGCGGTCAGGCCTTTTCCTCCAGCTTTGCGGGTTTCATGGAGTACGTTCTCCCCATCATTCCTCATAACATGGAGACGGTCAAGGAGGGGCTTGTGGGTGCGCTCGCGGTCATCATCACCCCCTACGTCCTCTTCTATTTCATCAACAAGGTGATGCCGGTCTTCAAGTACAAGGGGTCGCACTGACCGGACGGCGTCAAAGGATTCAGGGGTAGCCCATGTCAGAAGATCAGCGGCAGCTGGAAACAAGGATAGAGGCTCTTACCCGAGAACTTTCTCTCCTGCGGCAACGGGTGGAGCAGGTTGCCGGCTTCGTGGGTGCCCCGTCTCTTACGGCGGATGCGCTCGCCAAACCGGCCATTCTCTCCGTTTCGCCTGCCGCGGTTCCCACCGGAGCACCGCCTGCGGCACTCCCGGAGGAAGAGTCCTCCACCTGGGAACGGGAGTCGTCGCGGCTGTTGTCCCGCGCCTCTACCCTCAGTTTTCTCCTGGTGCTGGCTCTGATCATGCGGATCGTAACCGACAGCTCCATCGTACCACCCCAGGTGGGGAGCCTCATGGGAATCGGGTATGCCGGACTCCTGTTGGCCGTGGGATGGTTCATGTACGCCCGGAAGGGGGGCCAGGCGCCGGTGTTCACCGCTTGCGGAACCTTTCTCATCTTCGCCGTCATTGCCGAATCGAATTTCAACCAGAAGTTTCAGCTGGTTCCGCTGCTGCCGGCTTTTGCCATTCTCATTGCCACGGGGGGGGTAACCGCCGCTCTCTCTCGTTGTTACCGGGTACGTCTCCCCTTCAGCGTGGGGACCGTGGGAATGGCCCTGGCCGCCGTGGTGGTCACCTTTCACGAACAGAACCCCGATTTCCGCTATCTCATCGTGACCCTCCTGGTGGCCAATCTCCTGGGGCACTTCACGATGAGTCTGGAAAAATGCAAATGGGTGGGGTGGTCGCTCTTCATGATCACGGCGGCAACCGCCATCTGGTGGGCCTTCTCCATTCGTTCCCTGTACATTAATCCCACCACCGCCGTTGCCGGCACGGCAATGCTCCCTTGGTTCCTGGCTGGAGTCGGGGCCTTCGGCTGTCTCTATCTGGCCATCGCTTCCCGGGAGATCCTCACCGGCCAATCGGAGCAGGTGGGGAACTATTATCTGGCCCTCCCGACCCTGACGGTCATCTGGTCCTTCGGGAGCGCCCTCTTCGTCACCTTCATCCTGGGGAACGGCAAGCTGCTGGTGAGCGGCCTGGGACTGTTCGTCGCCCTGCTCCATATCTACGTGACCCGCTACCTGGCCAGGAAGCGTTCCGGCGGGCGGGGCGGTCTGGGGGCCATCTGTAATGCGGGGGCCCTGCTGTTGGCCATGGCGCTCCCGGTCATAACCGGCAATGCCCTGTTGGCCCTCCCCATCCTCTGCGCCGTGGCGTTCATGTTCATCATCTTCTCCGGCACCTGGCAGAGCGGCGGAGTCCGTCTCACCTCCTATCTGCTGCAACTCCATACGACGGCGCTCTTCGCCTTCCTCCAGTTCAACCTCACCCCCGCCAGTCCCGTGGTCACCATCCTGGTGGTCGGTTTTTTCCTCTCCGGGTTTGCCTTTCTGCAGTACCAGTGGGCGCGCAATCATGCTCCCACGGCGGATATCCGGTTTTTCTCCCGCATCGACTCACGGGACATTAGCGCCGGAGGGATCCTCATCCTTTCCCTGCTCAGCGCCTTTTTCCTCTTCCGCACCGGAGCGTTTGCCGTTGTGGGGCATATCGACAGCGCCTTTCGCGCCAGCCAGTCGGTGCTGATCAACTGCGCTGCCGCGGGGATGGTGATCTGGGGGTATCAGCGCAAAAGCGGAGAGATTCGCAATATCGCCATTGCCATCATTCTCATCGGCGCTTTGAAGGTGGCGCTCGTTGACCTTACGAGCATCAAGGGGGTCCCCTTGGTGCTGAGTATCATCTCCTTCGGGAGCGCCACGGCCATCCTCTCCCTTGTTCTCAGCCGCTGGCAGCGGCGTGTGGGAGGGGAAGAGCAGTAACTTTTACTTGACTCCGTTTGATTCAGGCGATATAAAGCCGCTGTCACGGTTCTCGCAAACCGTGGCACGGCTCATCTCTCTCTGAATATCTTCTCCACGTACCTACCGGGTTGCCGGGCGCTCCATCCGCCCTGACCCCGGCTTTTTTTGTGTCACATCAGGACGCGCGCTCAGCGGCGCTTCATTTTCTCAAGAGGCAGGGAGGGTTCATGAGTTTTAAGAAAACAATGGTCTATGCGTGGAACTTCATCAGCATCATCGGGTTTATCCTCATCCTGGTCGGCGGGGCTCTCATAGCCACCTTCCAGGCTATCGAGGTGATGCACGAGATTCACAACCCGTACATCGGTATCCTCATTTACTTCATCTTTCCCGGCATCCTGCTCACCGGTCTGGCCCTGGTTCCAGTGGGGATATTCCTCACCCGAAACCGGATGCGCCGGGATAACCCCAACGGAATACCGCAATATCCGCTCATTGACCTGAACGACCCTAAAAAACGAAAACTTGCCATCTTCTTCACTCTGGCCACCGTTATCTTCGCTGTTCTCATCACCCTTTCCGGTATCAAGGGGTATGAATTCACCGAATCGGTGACCTTCTGCGGCAAGCTCTGTCATGTGGCCATGGAGCCGGAGTACGTGGCTTGGCAGCACTCCCCCCACGCCAAGGTACGCTGCGTGGAGTGTCACGTGGGCCCCGGCGCCCAGTGGTACGTCAAGGCCAAGATATCCGGAACCCGCCAGATGTTTGCGGTCCTCCTGAATACCTTTGAGCGCCCCATCTCAACTCCCGTACAGAACCTGCGTCCCTCCAGCGATACCTGCGAGGGGTGCCACTGGCCCGACAAGTTCTTCTCGCCCCGTCTCAAAAAATTCTATCACTACGCCCCCAACGAAAAGAACACTCCCCGGGAGACCGATCTGGTTATCTTCATCAACGGCACCCCGGAGACACCTCTGGAAGGGGGAGTTCACTGGCATATCGGCCAGGAGGTCTCCTATGTTCCCCGGGACAAGAGTCGTCAGGATATCCCCTACGTTACCGTGAAAGGGAAGGACGGGAAACTTCGCGAATACGCTACCTCGGAGAAGCCGCTCACCACGGACGAGATCGCCAAGGGTGACAAGCGGATCATGGACTGCATCGACTGCCATAACCGGCCGACCCATATCTACAAGTCGCCGGGCCAGGCCATCGACGCCGACATGCATGCGGGGAGCATCGATGCCTCACTCCCCTACTTCAAGAAGGTCTCCGTGGGGCTCCTGACCGAGACTACCTACAAGACCACCGAAGAGGCCATGGCGGCCATCAACAAGGGGATCACCGACTACTACGCCAAAAGCTATCCCGACGTGGCCAAGCAGAAGGTCGCCCAGATTCAGAAGGCCATATCGGTCGTACAGGATATCTACAAGAAGAACTTCTTCCCCAGGATGAAGGTAGCGTGGAATACTTATCCCAACAACATCGGGCATTTCAACTTCCCCGGCTGTTTCCGCTGTCACGACAACAAGCATAAGTCCGCGGACGGTCATGTGATCCGTAAGGATTGCAATCTCTGCCACAAGGTCATGCGGGAGATCCAGGAAAATATTCCGGCGGGAACCGTCGTGCAGACCTTCGTTCATCCCGTGGATATCGGCGACGAGATCAACAAGACCAACTGCAGTGACTGTCACCAGCCCCCCAAGGTGAAGCACGAAGAAGAGAAGGAAAAAGCTCCGGAAAAGAAGTAGTCGCAACACCACATGGCTAGAAACGAGAAAAGTCTCCTGAATTTCAGGAGACTTTTCTCGTTTACGCTGCACCCCGGAGCGAATAAGATGGGGGGCGCAGTTACCGGATACCGGTTATTCCTTGTGTACTTTCTTCTTCCCCTTGCGAACCTTCATTCCTTTGCCCGCCATGGAGAGGAGGTCGGCCATCTTCATCTTCCAGATCCCGTCATCTTTCTCCAGTTTGACCTTCCTGGTCATGAATTCCCCCCCGGCTCCGGTATCGAAGCCGAACTTCCCCTGGAGCGTTGCCTGACGTTCATCTTTCACCGACACCCGGACTTCCTGCAGCTTTTCCCAGCAGCAGGCAGGGGTGCGTGGTGCGGCGGCAAGATGGGAGATGAAATACTCTTTGGTCTTCCCTCCGTTCCCAATGACTCGGTCGTAAAGCTCAGAGAAACTCCTCTCATGCCAGAGGTCCAGCGTTCTTTCCAGATCCCTCCGAATCTCAGCAGCCGGAGGGTCCTCTCCGGCTTTGGCGGACGGCAGGAAGAGCGTCATGCAACCCAGCGTAAGGAGTGCGGTAAGGAGTAGCAGTCGTCCTGTCATGGGTAGCACCTCCGTGCAGTTTCCGCACAGAGTACCTGATGAGCCGGTGGTAATGCAAGATAACTTTGCAAAAATTAATAAACAGCGTTACCCCTCACCCCTTTCGTCACAACCGGCGATCGGCGGCTTCGGCGAACTTGCGCAGATTTTCCATCATGGCTGCGAATTTCGCAGGTTTCAGCGACTGGGGACCGTCGGAGGTGGCCCGTTCCGGGTCCGGGTGGACTTCGATCATGAGGCCGTCGGCCCCGGCAGCCACTGCGGCATAGGCCATGGGAGCGACATAGCGGTAGTGGCCGGTGCCGTGGGAAGGATCGGCGATAACCGGCAGATGGGTCATTCCCCGCAGCACCGGGATGGCGGAAAGGTCCAGGGTGTTCCGCGTGGCGGTTTCGAAGGTCCTGATCCCCCGTTCACAGAGGATGACCTGCTGATTCCCCTCGGAAAGGATGTACTCGGCGCTCATGAGGAATTCCTGGATACTCATGGCCATGCCGCGTTTAAGAAGCACCGGCCGTTTGAGCTGTCCCACCTTCTTGAGCAGGGCGAAGTTCTGGGAGTTGCGGGCACCGATCTGGAGGATATCGGAATATTCGGCCACCAGATCCGCCGTCTCCGGGTTGATGACTTCGGTCACTATGGGGAGACCGGTGAGCTCCCGCGCCTTGGCCAGGAGCTTCAGCCCTTCCTCTTCCATCCCCTGGAAGGAGTAGGGGGAGGTGCGGGGTTTGAAGGCGCCTCCCCGGAGGATCTGGGCTCCGGCGGCTTTCACCGCCGTGGCGCATTCCAGGATCTGCGTCTCACTTTCCACCGAGCAGGGGCCTGCCATGACGATGATCTCGTCGCCGCCGATGGTGACCGTATCATTCAAGCGGATGAGGGTCGTCTCCCGTTTCACCTCACGTGACGCCAGTTTATACGGTTTGAGGATCGGGACCACATTTTCCACCCCGTGCAGTGACTCAAGGGAGTGGAGGACCAGTTTGCCCCGTTCGTCGCCGATGGCGCCGATGACGTCCCGGGTCGTGCCGTGAATCAGATGGGGCTGGTATCCCAGTTCCTTGATCCTCTTCAGCACCTCATCCCGATCGTTTTGTGCCGCTCCTGCCTTCATGACGATAATCATTGTGTCTCCCCCGTTGTCACCGCAACCGAAAAACGGCCGGAAGGTATGATCCCCCCGGCCGTTGCTGCTGAAACTGAAAAGCCACGGGGGGACACCTACTCTTCTGTCCACCCGCGGCTTTGGTCTTGTTTGATGTCGGCTGTTATCCTCGATCCAGACCTCTCCCCCGGGCAGACGGGCTAAAATAAAAGCCGTACCAAAAGGAAGATGACGGGAAGGTGGAAGCGCCGTAGGTACTCATGGCGAACATCTTTGCCGATTTGACCTGATTCTGTCAAGAAGAAAGTTAAGCGTTCTGTCGCACCAGGGTTCACAGGGCTCATGTGAGACCCGGTGCATTGCCGTAACAGGCAGGTAACATGTTGAATTTTATTGATAATGTTAAGCCTGGGCTAACGACGTTATGAACTTTTTTGTGGGCAAACAGCGGAGGTTGTGGTATGAATGGCTCACCTGTGAAATCCATCTGGAGAGTGCGTTACGGCGGATCGCCGGACGCTGGAGGAGAGTATGTTCGGCCTGATTCCCAAGGATGAAAAATTCTTTCAGATGTTTCGCGAGATGTCCGCCAATATCGTCGAGGGTGCCCTGCTGCTGAAGGATATGCTGGATAATTTTGTCGACCCGGTAACCAGTCAGCGCAAGATCAAGGAGGTCGAGCACAAGGGAGATTCCCAGACTCACGAGATCATCAAAAAGCTCAACAAGAGCTTCATCACCCCCTTCGATAGGGAAGACATTTATGCCCTTTCCGGCGCGCTGGACGACATCCTCGACCTCATCGACGCCTCGGCGCAGCGGTTCGTCATGTACAATGTGGAAAAGCCCACACCTGAGGCCAAGGAGTTGGGCTTCCTTATTCTGAGAGGGTGCCAGGCGATTCAGAAGGCGGTTTCCCACCTGGGGGGGAAATTCGAGCAGATAGCCGAACAGTGCGTGGAGGTGAACGCCCTGGAGAATGAGGCCGACCGGGTCTGTCGCGAGGCGATCAGCCGTCTGTTCGACGAAGAGAAGGATCCTATTCAGCTGATCAAGTGGAAGGAAATCTACGAAACATTGGAAAAAGCCACGGACAAGTGCGAAGACGCGGCGAACATCATGGAAAGTGTGGTCGTAAAAAATGCCTGATGCCACACTCCTCCTGCTGATTTTCGTGATTGCGGCGGCCTTGGTCTTCGACTACGTCAACGGCTTCCACGATACGGCCAATGCCATAGCCACCAGTGTCTCCACCCGTGCTCTGTCGGTGAAGACGGCAATCATCATGGCGGCGGTCCTCAATTTTGCCGGAGCCATGGTTTCCACCAAGGTCGCCACCACCATCGGTAACGGCATCGTGGATCCTCACCAGGTGACTCAGATGGTGGTCTTGGCCGGAGTGCTGGGGGCCATCATCTGGAACCTCATCACCTGGTACTTCGGCCTCCCCTCCTCTTCGTCCCATGCCATCATCGGCGGACTCATCGGGGCGGTCATCGCCCATGCCGGTTTATCGGAATTTCACCTGTCCGGATTGAAAAAGATCATCCTGGCTCTCATCGTTTCCCCGATCCTCGGGGCCAGCATGGGCTTTCTCTTCATGGTCATCTTTCTCTGGACCCTGCGCAATCGGTCCCCCTTCGGCGTTAACAAGGGGTTCCGACGGTGCCAGATCTTCTCCGCCGGTTTCATGGCTTTTTCCCACGGCACGGCAGACGCCCAGAAGTCCATGGGGGTCATCACCATGGCGCTTCTGAGCTACGGGGCGATTCCTGCCTTCGTGGTTCCCACGTGGGTCAAGCTCGCCTGCGCGGTGGCCATGGCGCTGGGAACTGCCGCTGGGGGGTGGCGCATCATCAAGACAGTGGGGCGTGATTTCGTCAAGCTGCAACCGGTGAACGGTTTTTCCGTGGATGCAGCCTCTGCCGTCGTCATTCTTGGGGCAGCCTCCCTGGGGTTGCCCACCAGCACCACCCATGTGGTCACGTCGGCGATTCTGGGGGTCGGCCTCTCCAAACGGATGTCGGCGGTGAACTGGAGTATTGCCGGTCGTATCGTCATTGCCTGGGTGCTCACCATTCCCGCCTCCGGCATCGTCTCCTTTCTCACCTACGACATCCTGACTCCCTTTCTGGGGAAATAGGGGGAGTCACCTCCCTTACGGTGAGGCCCCGATCATATCATGACGTAACGCGCCCTCCGGACTCTCCACGAGCCGGGGGGCGTTTTTCGTTTCCGAGACATCAGGCTCAGGTGCAATGAAACAGCCTCGAAAGGGGTTATGCGTGGAGAGCTTGCTAAAGATGGAATTCTTGCTGAGAAAAGTATAGATGCCGTACACATCAAAGGAATCGATGATGGGGGTTCCTTCAGTTATGGTGGCGACGATGTCGTCGGGGGATGTCACAAGAACTCCGTCCTGCAATCCCGCAGCGCTCATGCTCAGCCGCGCACGGGTGAAGCAGAGGAGCGGCTTTACGACCCTCCCTCTCTTGGCGAACGATCTGAAATCCCGTTGCAGGATTGTTGCCTGATTCCTCACCCCCTCCATGAAGTTGCCGATGGCTCTCGTGTTGTTCAACAGGATGAAATCGTTGGGTTTGTCCAGCTCACCCCGAACCTCTTTAACGCTGATGATATACACACCCGTGGGGCCGATAACGACAAAGTCGGCCTCTATCCCCTGGCGATAAAAGTTTTTCAAGACAATCCATTCCGGCTCCATCCGGGAGAGTTTGTCCAGGAGAGAGGTTTCTTTATATGGTGTGGGCAACTCCCGACAGGTTATGCCATGACCACTCATTACCGGGCGATTCCCGGTAACGAGTTTGCCCAGGATGTAATAAAGGGCCAGTTCCACCATGATAAAAAAGAGTGTAATGGCGGCGATAATGACTTTGAAGTTGGGTGTGGCGATTCCATGCAGGCAGGTCAGGGAAGAGAGCAGTGCAAAAAGAAGGGCCAGTGCGATATTGAATAATTTAGCAATCATGCTCTCTCCTCAAAATGTTACAGTTTACCCGTTCACCCTGAACCCTTCCACCTTGCTCAGGAGAGCCTGTCGAAGGGTGTTTTGCGAGTTCGGAAGATTGGCGCGATTCAAGTGATGAGGTGTATTTGCAAGCGGTCGGCCAAATTCCCGTGATAGAGTCCGCCGTAAGTTCTCCGGAGAAAGTGGATGGGCTAATCACGTATAAAAAACAAGTAATTATGAATTTTAGACGCCACGCTATTTATCCGACGAGCTCCTGGAATTACTTTTTGACATCAGGAATGAGCTTTGCCGCAGCATGTGGGGCGTCAACTTTTTGTCTGAAATACCGGAGAAGAGCTGTTTATGATGATGGGAGGTCAAAAAGAATGTTATTGAATCGGTGGGGAGAGAATACATAGTGGAGGTGAGGGGGGCTGCAATCCGTCGAGCTTACAGTTCAATATCTTCTCCCGTTACCTCCATCTCTCGGGTCAGTTCCACTTGTGTCTCATCGTTCTTTCTGAAACGAACCACAAGGTAGTAACAGGCAAAGTAGGCCGTCACAGCCGCAAGAAAGCCGAGGATGGAACTTCCCAAAAGGAGCGAGGTGGCGTGTCCCTTGAGGTGTTGCCATTCCAAACCCTTGATGTGAAGTGGCTGAGGAGGAAGCCCCCGGAGAATTCTTCCCAGTTTGTAGCTGATACCCAACGCGGGGAAAACCGTCAAAGGGGTATTGACCCAGGCGCCGGTAATACAGGTCAGTTTGTTGAGACGGAAGAGGAAGGCGGCCGCAATGGCCAGGGGAGTGTGGATACCGAAGAAGGGGGTGAAGCTGATAAAGACCCCCACGGCAAAGCCGACGGCGATATGCCCCGGATGGCTGTCCAGGGAAAGAATCTGCTTGATACGTTGCCGCCATTTATTCGTCATGTTCCGGCTCCTGGAGAGATTCCAGATCGAATCCCACGATGTTCCGGCTCTCGCGGCTGAACTCCACACCGATGAGGCTTATCGGTTCGCCGGACTCTCGATATTTCTCAGCGTACCCTTTGCTCTTCAACTGCTCCAGCGCCTTTCCCTGGGGAAAGATCTCCACCACCTTGAATTCAAACAGGTAAATCCGGCGGTTGAAGCGGACCGTCATATCTATCCGCCCCTTGTTGGTGGCGTCTTCAACAGTTATGTCAAGCCCCAAGGCGGCAAAGTAGCTGTAGAAGATGCTGGCGTAGTATCCCTCGTAACCTGCCATCTGGTTTTTTCTGTACCAGTCGTGGGGAATGGAAGCGTAGAAGGAGTGGAAATGATCGCGCAATGCCGGAATGTCGTCGGCTTTCAACATATCCAGCAGCCGGAGCCGAATCTCGAAAGAGTCTCTTTCTTCGCCAAGATAGCCGCCAAGGAGTGCGCTGTTCAGGCTTGTTTCAACTTCATGATTGGGATAGCCGAGGGTGTAAACCCACTGCCCTCGTATGGGCTCTTCAACCTTTTTGATAGTCAGATAACCGGTTTGGAATAACAGAGCTTCCGGCGTCATCTGCTCCACATCGAAGGTGGAAAGCAGCGTCATGCTGCAGCGTAAACCTGCCAGGTCCGGGGTGAAGAATCCTTTCTCCGTCAGATAGTTGACGAGAAAGGTGGGGGTTCCGGTCTCAAACCACCAGGGGCGGAACTGGCGTTGGTCAAACAGCAGCAGCAGATCGAAGGGGTTGTAGACCGCATCACCGGTCCAGTTATAACCGTTGTACCAGGCTCTGATCTCGCTGCGATCGAGCCCTTCCAGCTCGGGGGCAAAGACGGCGTCAAGATCGCTATCGGTATAACCGCAGATGCTGCTGTACCGTTTGTCAAGGGTGATATCTTTCAGGTTATTGAGCCCGGAGAAGATACTGACCTTGGAAAATTTGCTGACTCCGGTGAGTAAGGCGAACTTGACATGGGCATCGGAATCCTTGATGACGGAATAGAAGTCCTTCAACCCCTCGCGAATTTGTTTTGCCGCGGTCGGCTCTTCGATTCGGTCCAGTATCGGCTTGTCATACTCGTCGATAAGGATCACCACCCGCTGGCCGGTCTTCTCATGAATAAGGCGAATCAGTTCAAGAAAACGACTCCTCATATCGGGGAATGCTGCCGGGAGGTCAAAACGCCGCTCATGGTAGCTCAATTGCTGGTGGAGGGTCGCTTCCAGGTCGAAACGGTCCCGCACCACTCCGCCGCCGAAACTGATCCTGAGAACCGGATAGCTTCCCGACCAGTTCCATTTGTCATGGATTGACAGTTCCTGGAAAAGCGGCCGGTTTCCCTCGAACAGCTCCTTCAGGGTATCCAGAAACAAACTCTTCCCGAAACGTCGAGGTCGGGAGAGGAAGTAGTATTTTCCCTGGTCGATGAGGGAGAGGGCAAAACCGGTTTTATCGACGTAGTAATAGTTGTCTTCGCGGATCTCGCGGAAGGTCTGAATACCGATAGGGAGTTTACGGCGCATGATCTGCCTTTGGGACGATGTTTATTGACGCAGATTATACAAGAAAAGAAGGGAAAAAGGCTGAAAAAAGTCTGTTGCATGGTGCGCAGGGGGGCGTACGCACCATACAATCAAAGGAGTGAAGCCAGATCAACTGTTATGAGCAGAATGGACAAGGAAGGTGTCACGCAATTGTTGTCGTGCCTGACCGATGGTGAGGGGGAGGGTGGTGAAGGGGAGCCGATCTTCATGCCGGGCCAGGTGGAAGAGCTCGGCCACGTGGGGGAGGCGGAGCCGGACAGCTGCCAGCGGCTCGGGTGCGGTGAAGACCTCTTCCGGTCTCCCCGAGGTAACGACGCGGCCGTGATCCAGGACGTGGAGTCGGTGCAGGAAGAGGGGGACCAGATCGACGCTGTGGGTGGCCATGATCACGGTAACCCCGTGGTCACGGTTGAGGGCGGTGAGCAGCTCCATCATCCGTTGTTCCCCCACCGGGTCAAGTCCGGCGGTGGGTTCGTCCAGGAGGAGGATTTCGTGCCCCATGGCCAGGAGTCCGGCGATGCAGACCCGTTTCTTCTGACCGTAACTCAGGTTGTGGATGTTTTTTGCGGCAGCCTCGGCCATCTCCACCTGGACCAGGGCCGCCCTTACTCGCCGTTGGACCTCATCCTCATTGAATCCCATATTGCGTGGACCGAAGGCCACATCCTCAAAGACCGTGTGGGCGAAGAGCTGATCGTCCGGGTTCTGGAAGACGAGCCCGACCTTCCGGTAGATTTCCCGTGGTTTGAGTTTCAGGATATCGGCGCCGTCCAGGAGCACCTTGCCCGAATAGTTGCGGATGAGTCCGTCCATCACCTTGAGGAGTGTGGTCTTGCCGGAGCCGTTGGCCCCCAGGATGCCGGTGAACTCCCCCCGGGCAATATCAAGGCGGATATCGGCCAAGGCAGTGGTCCCGTCGGGATAACAGAAGCGGTCAAGGGTGATGGAGAGTCTCGGGAAATTCATGCAAACCTTTTATCTGAGTACTATTAACTGTTTAGAGTTTCCACAACAGTGCCATTGCCATGATGACAACCAGACTGCCGGTTACCTCGGACGTTCGAAACGGCTTATGTTTCAGTAACGGCAGTTTGCCGTCGTATCCTCTCTGGACCATGGCGGTGGTGATCTGCTGGCTGTTGTCAAAGGCTTTGATGACCAGTGCCCCGGTCAGGGTTCCGAAGGAGCGCAACCCCTGCCGGTACCCGACGTATCCCAGGCGGTTTTTCTGGGCTGCGTAGACCACCTGGGCATCATCGAAGAGCACGAAGAGGTAGCGCCAGGCAAAGAGCGACACCTCGATGAACCCCTGGGGAACCCGGAGCCAGGTGAGAGCCGCCATCAGCTCCGTGAACGGTGTGGCGAAACCTACGACCGCCACAAGAGCCACGGCGCCGCCGATCCGACCGGCGATGAGGAGCCCCTCCCGCAGACCGTCGCGGTGGCCAACCAAGTCGAATCCCGCGAGCTGCAGGGAAAAGAGCGGCTCATGCCCGACAAAAAAGAGTTTGAGCAGGACGATCATCACCGCGATGAAGAGCGGTTCGGCAAAGCGAACTGCCAGAAGTCGCAGGCGTATCCCCATGGCCAGGCAGAGAGTGAGACTGATTCCCCCAACGAAGAGGGGGAAGAGCATCCCCCTGCTGCTGATGACCATCATGAGGAGCGCTACTCCCGAGAGGAGCTTCACCCGCGGGTCAAGGCGGGTGAGGAGGTTATCCTCGGCGTGGCTCTGGTGAAGAGAGTGGCGCATGATCTGTTTTTCCTGGTCAGAAATTTATCCGCCTTGATTCCGTACCGATCAGAGTTGATCCGTGTCCCACTGCTTTTGCCGTTCTCCGCCGGTTGTCCGCTCTGCCCGCAACAGCGCCAGCAGATCTTCCGCCGTGACCCGGCTTCCCATATCGCTCCCCTCCAGGAGGCTGTCCGCCAGATCCCGCTTCTGGCTGTGCAGCGCCACGATCTGCTCTTCAATGGTGTTCTTGGCTACCAGCCGGTAGATGGTCACCGGACGAAGCTGACCGATGCGATGGGCCCGGTCCGACGCCTGATCCTCCACCGCCGGGTTCCACCAGGGGTCCATATGGATGACGTAGTCCGCTGCCGTCAGGTTGAGCCCCACCCCCCCAGCCTTGAGGCTGATGAGGAACAGTTCCCCTTCCCCTGCCTGGAAGGAGGTGACGCTGCGCTGCCGCTCCTTGATGGGGGTGGAGCCGTCCAAATACTGATAGTGGATCTTCCGGCTGTCCAGCTCCTGACGGATGAGGGAGAGGTGATCCACGAACTGGCTGAAAACCAGGGCTTTGTGCCCCCCTTCCAGCAACTCCTCCACGATCTCCATAAAGGCGGCCAGCTTGGCGCCGGTGAGTCCTATCTCGGGCATGACCAGCCGGGGATTGCAGCAGGCGCGGCGGAGCCGCATCAGCTCCGCCAGGATCTGGAACCTTCGGTCCCCCTCGTTCCCGCTACCCGTGGCGAGCTTTTCCAGGGCCTGCTGCCGAAGCGCCTCGTAGAAGGCCATCTCCTCGCTGCTCAACTCCACCTGGTGGATGATCTCGGTGCGGGGAGGGAGCTCTTCCAGAACCTGATTCTTGGTCCGGCGGAGGATGAAGGGGCGGATCAGTTTCTTCAGGTGCCCCCGGGCCTTCTTATCCTGCTGTCGCTCGATGGGGCCGGAGAAGCGCTGGGAAAAACTCTTGTGCGATCCCAACAGCCCCGGATTGATGAAGCGAAAGAGATTCCAGAGCTCTCCCAGGTGATTTTCCAGGGGGGTGCCGGTGGTGATGAACCGGAATCCCGCCTGGAGGGTCATGGCAGCCTGGGAGCGCTGGGTGGCCATGTTCTTGATGGCCTGGGCCTCGTCCAGGAGGGCCGTTTCCCATCGGATCTTGGCCAGCAGTTCCCCCTCCTGCTGAAGGAGTCCGTAACTGCAGAGTACCAGATCGAAGGGTTGCAGCGATTCCAGAAACTTTCCTCGGTCGCCGGGGCCGAAGATCCGGACGTTGAGGGTCGGGGCGAAGCGGCCGCACTCCGCCTCCCAGTTGATGCAGACCGAGGTGGGGGCCACCACCAGGGTGGGACCCGCCGGCGCCCGGGTCAGGATCAGCGCCAGAGCCTGGAGGGTCTTCCCCAGCCCCATGTCGTCGGCCAGACAGGCGCCGACCCCCCAGTGGGCCAGTCGCGCCAGCCAGGCGAAACCTTCCACTTGGTAGTCGCGCAGGGTCGCCTGCAGGGTGGTGGGGAGCTTCGGTTCCAAGTTTTCGCCGGAGTGGAGCCGCTCCAGCAGCTTTTTCCAGCCGGAATCGATGACTACCTTCCCCGCCTCGGTCAGAAAATCTTCCAGGGCCGGGGCAGCCAAGGGGTGGAAGCGGAGCCCTTTCCCCTGCTCTTCGCTGAAGGCGCGCAGCTCATCCAGCCGTCTCCGGAACTCCTTGGTCAGGGCCAGATAGGTCCCGTCCTCCAGGGGGAGGAACCGTCCCTTGCTCAGATCGGTGAGTTCCACCAGTTTCCGCATCTCCAGCAGCTGGCCGTCGTCCAGGGTCAGCTCGCCGGTAAGGGCAAACCAATCCTTGGCCTGTTTGATGGAGAGCGAGAGCCGGGATGAGGAAACCTGTCGACTGACCTTGATCTTCTCCCCTTCCGGCCAGAAGACGACCGCGTCCCCGTCAAGTTCCTGCAGCTCCAGGAGGAGTTCCAGACATTTCTCGGGGTCGCCAAGGGACCATTCGCCGCCATCATTCTCGGCCAACTCCAGAGTGGGGAGCGCCTTGACCATTCGTTGAGCCGTGGCGCTCTCCATTGCAGGGTCGCGTCGGGTCTGGAGCCGTTTTCCCTCCAGTTCGGCCACCAACGTCTCTCCCCCCACGCCGGGGCGGAAGGCGGGGCCGCTTTCGCCGAAAGGTCGGACCAGCAGCTCCACGGAGAGTCCGTCGCCGTGGGGGCGGAGCTGGACCACGATCCGGCTGTCCACGGGGACCGATTCAAGGGGGAGATCCCCTCCCATGTCCGAATGGATCGTCAGCCGGGTGGCCAGAGCCGCGATGGCCGCCTTGACCCGCTCCTCGGCTTCAGCAGGAACCTTCAGCCCCGCGCCCAGGACCGCGGCGATCCGCCGGTGTTCCTGGGTAATCTCCACGATTTTCCACCGGGTGGCGCTCTCCTTCACCACCAGGCACTCCTGTTCCTTCGGCAGTTCCGGGGTCAGGGTCAGGATCACCTGCTTACCCTCCCGGGTTACCAGAAGCTCCGGTTCCCCCCGCACCAGTTCCAGCCGCTGGTTTTCGGCGGCGTTGAGAAAGAGGTGGGGATGCCCCGCCAGCGCCGGCAGAGCCCTATCGGTGTCGAAAAAATAGCTATCTCCCGAGTAATAGGCGTACCGTTCGAAGACGATGGCCAGGCAGACGTTACGGTCCTGAAGAGAGAGATAGTCAAACTGGTCGGCGTCGTTTTTCAGCCGTTTCAGCGCAATGTTGCGCCCCCTGGACCAGTTTCCCGCAGCGGAAAGTTTCTGCTCCAGGGGTTGGATCGTTACCGTATCATGATCCAGGGAGAGTTCCCAGACCAGACGGGAGCCTTTCTTCTGCGCCGCCTCCGTCCTTTCTCCCGGTTTTCCCAGGGAGATGAGAGCTTCCAGTGCGTTTTCCCAGGAAGAGCGTCTTTTGATCAGGGAGAGCATGCTGACGACCCCCCGCTCGGAAAAAAAGGAAGGGGGCTCTTTCGTCTTTTCGGCAAGGGTCTCATGGAGCAGTAACATCTCGGCGGCTAGCCACTCATAGCCGGCTTTCCTGGCCTTCAGAGACAATCCCGCCAGGTTCGTGGCGTGGTCCGCGGCATGGTCGCTTCCTGTCCAGTAAAGAATCAGGACGAAGAGGTACTGCTGAAAAGGGGCCCCCTGCCGGAGAAGAGCCGATGTCTCGTGCTGCTTCATCGCGGTTGGTTGCCCCTGGAGGAACGTGACCAGGATTCCCAGGAGCCAATATATCTGGTTGAAGCTTTCGCCCTTTCGCTTGAAGGTTATATTCAGCTGTTCCCGCGCCTGCTCCAGTTGCTGGGGATTGGCGCTCCGGATGAGGGCAAGGATGAAGAAATAACCGGAAAAATCGGAGTAGAAGATCTTCTTCTTGCCGCTGCTTTTCTTCAGGAGCGTCAGTCCGGCCTCGTAGTGGCTGATGGCAGTGGCGTCATCACCCTGGATAAAGGCGATAAAACCGCGCAGCCCCTCGCTGCTTGCCCCAGGGTACGGCTTCAGAAAATGCAGAGCTTCAGCCGCACGGCCGCGCATGATCAGCTCAAAGGCGTAGGAATACCAGAGCTGGGGAAACCGCTCCGGGCAACCGGTAGCCAGAAGCTCCAGGAGGGAGAAGGCCAAAGCCGAGGAGCCGTCAAGTTTTTGGAAGTCGGTATCCAGTGCGGTGACGATGGCGTTCTGGATAATCTCCGGCATACATGCGGCGAAGAGCTCCGGGTCAAACTGTTTGAGGCAGATGGCGACCAGGGGATCTTCCTTCCGGCACTCCATGGAGAACTGCTTGTAGGCAAAGGTGAGCGCCTCATGCAGCAACGGGATCTTATTGCCGTACAGATAGATCCGGATATCCCGGAAACAGTCGGGATAATTCTGGTACAGGTGGTAGGACCAGGAGTTTTTGGGGAACTGCTCCTGCACCGCCTTGGTCATGGCCTCGAAGCGACCGGAACGGAGCGCCTGACCGGTCATGATCCCGGCGATGGCAGGGAGGCAGCGGACGTGGGTTGTCGTGTCCGAAATCAGTCCGTCAATAAGGAGGCGCTTGAGCAGAGGGGCAAGGAGCGGCGGAGTGATGGTTTTCAAGCCACCGATTCTGATCCCTGCCTTGGCCATGCAGTGCGCCAGTGCTGTTCGGGCCACCTGGGTATGGATGATGGAGAGGAGCTGCAGCAGTTCCAACTCCAGGGGGGGGAGGAGCTGAACGTTGGCCAGCAGTTTCTTCATGCCGGGCTTGGGAGCGGGGGCCACCGCACGCAGCTTGTCGAGAATTTCCCGGGGTAGTTCCGGGGTAGTTGTCGGTTGTTCCATGGTTGGAGTTCCTATTCCCGCCCGGCCGGTTTGGTCCTCGCCTCTTTGCCGGCGAACCATCCCGGTATGGCTTCGGGATGGGCGTCGAAGCGGGGGACGTAGGGCTTTATGTCCAGGAGCGGGGTTCCGTCCAGCACGTCGATGCCGGCCACGGTGAGGACATCTCCTTCCCTCGCCAGGAGTCGGACCACGGTCATCCCGATGCCGTTGGGGCGGCAGGGGTGCCGGGTGGCGAAGATGCCGTGGGGTTCGTCATCCAGGAAGGTGGAGCGCACCAGCTCAACCTCACTGGCCCGATCGAAGCGGTAGATGAGAAAGAGATGGGAAAACCCCTGGATATCCTTGAGCCCGGCGGCGTATTCGGGAAACAGTTCCACCTGTCCCACGGCATCCGGGACAAATGCCCCCTGGATGGGGGCCTCGTCCTTGGTTGTGAAAGGGGAGTGGATGATCCCCACCGGAATGACGCTATATTTGTTCATTAACGCTCTCCAGTCCGTTTTTCCGTAAGTGTGCGCCAGTAGTATCCGGCACTGAAACCACCCACCACGCCGGCCACCAGGAAGGCGAAGAGGAGGAGGTCCCCCTCGCCCGGGTCCAGGAGCGGTCTGCGAGCTGCTCGTCCATGTTCCCTGGCTATCTTCTCCACCACTGCCTCGTCCACCCCGGTGTACGGCCTGGGGCCCAGGGTAAAGAAGGTGAAGGCGAAGTAGAGCGTCGGCAGGATGATGATATGGAGCAACATAACTTTCAGCCTTGTTCTGCTCTGGGGCATGGGATTAACTCCTTGAGTAGGCGGCAAGCTCGCTCGGCCTAAGAACCTTCATCTTTACCAGCAGATCCGGCCGTTTCCGGGAGAGGAGGAGCAGCATCCCGGCAGTCATGGCCCCTTCCAGAATACCCAGAGGAAGTTGAGTGGGGATGAAGGCGAGGACGATCTTTCCCAGAAGCGGCAGAAACGGCGCCTCCCCCCGGATGCCGGAGGCCAGTTCCCCTGCGGTGGTCAGGTAGGTGGCCCAGTCGGTGAAGAGCCCGGCCGCGAACCCGGCCACTCCCAGCCCACCCCCCATCCATCGTACCCCTTTGAACACCGCATAGCCGGTGAAGGAGCCCACCACCCCCATGGAGACGATGTCCGCTCCCCAGGTGGAGAGGCCGCCGTGGGCCAGGAAGAGCGCCTGGATGAGGAGCGCCACTGCCGTGATCAGGACGGAGACGAAGGGACCCACCAGGATGGCGGCGATTCCCGTGCCGCAGGGGTGGGAACAGGTCCCCGCGGTGGGGACGGGAATAGGCATGCAGGAGATGATGAATATCACCGCAGCCAGAAGCCCCACCAGCGGCTTGAAGGAGAGGTCCTCCTCTGCCAGGAGGTTCAGTCGCCTGAGTCCCACCGCCACAAAGGGGGCCGCCACCCCGAACCAGAGCGCGGCCCAGCCGAAGGGGAGGATTCCCTCGGAGATGTGCATGGCATGGGCCGGCGTCGCCAGGGTCAGGAGCAGGAGCGTCAGGATGATACGGGGCATGCAGGCCTCAAAAAATTAGGACGCGGATTGACGCTGAAAACGCGGATCACTCCTCGCACATAGGATAAACCGTCACGGTTGCGTTGCGAAGAATCTCCTGCCTGAAACTCTCGGGGATACGAGCCCAGTCGAGAACATCCACCAGAATGGGGAGATTGCTCCGGGAAAAGGCTTCGCGCAGAGCGGTCACTCCTGTCAGCTGGAGGGTTTCATCCTGAGGGTTGCGCACCACGAGATCAAGATCGCTCCCCTCATGGGAGTTGCCGGTAACGCGGCTGCCATAGGCCAGGACCTGAGCGTTGGGGAGATGGAGTGCTATCAGCTGTCGCACTGCAGCCAACCATTCGGGGCGCAGGTCAAGCATGACCATTCCCCAGCTTTTCCCGCAGGGTTGCCTCCACTGTCCGGGCGTCAGCCACGAACATGGGGAGGAGTGTCAACGTTTCCTCGGCAAACCCGATGCCGTAATCGTGAGCGGTGTTGTTCCGGTTGTCACGATAGACAAACCAGTGCTCCACCATCTCGGTACTCATCAAGTCATGCTTTGCGGCATGGCGGAGGAGGTCCTTGTAGGTCAGGCTATCCACGTCACGGGGGCGACCCGTGTACAGTTTGAGAGCCTTGCGGAGAAGTTTTCCGCCAATCTCCAGGGTCAATTCAAACCCCTTTACCACGGCATTACGAAAAATCTCGAACTCGATGCTCTCCGGTTCAGCCTTTTCCAGCTGGGCAAGAGAGGCCTCCAGTGTCCGGATGCACCGTGCGTAATGATCCGTATTGAGATTCATGATCTTCTCCCGCGTCATCATCGAGTAGCAGCAACCGATGCCCTGCAAAAACCGTCAGTATCCCTGTGGTTTTGTGGATAACTTGAAGAGCTGACTATAGATCATTTCGTGCGTTCAGGGCCAGAGGTTTTGTCAGAGCTGTCGTGAAAAGAGTCATGTCCCGAGCCATCCGGATGATGCTGTACCACCTGTTCCTCTCGGGACTCCTTGAACCTTCGGCAGCAGACCACAAACGCCGGGGCCAGGGTCGGGTTGCTCCCGAAGTGGAGATGCACGTAGGAGGCCAGGCAGTTTCGGTGTCGGTACCCTTCTTCTCCCAGATCCACCCCCTGTTTCCGCACTTGGTAGCTCCGCGGGATCTCTTCCGGCATCCCGTCGATCTCCGAATAGTGAAACTCGTGCCCCCGCGCCCTTGTCCCCGCCGGTCCCAGGAGGGAAGCTGTCGTCAGTTCCACCTCCCGGTACCCCAGGGCCTTGCGCCGGGGGAGCATCCGGGGTGTGACCGGGAAGATGCCGATAAATTCCTGGGGCGAGGCAGGTTCGGGCGCGGCAAGTTCGGGCGCAGCAAGCCGCGCCCCTACGATACCCTTTGTCAGATAGATGAAGCCGCCGCACTCGGCATAAACGGGGATGCCGGAGTCGATGGCATCGCGTATGTCCCTCTTCATGGAGTGGTTGCCGCCGAGCGTTTCGGCGAAGAGTTCCGGGTAGCCGCCGGGGAGATAGATCCCTGAAATCCCTTTCGGCAGGAGCGGGTCGGCGAGTGGCGAGAACTCCACGATCTCGGCTCCGGCTTCCCGGAGAAGCCGCAGGTTGTCGTCATAGACAAAGCAGAAGGCGGCATCCCGGGCAACGGCAATTTTAACGTTTTGTTCGGTCCCCCTTCGACTTCGCTCAAGGGACGAAACCGGACTTCGCTCAGAGGACGAACTCAGGGAGCTTGTCGTGCGCTGAGCGGAGTCGAAGCGTCCGGATACCGGCAGCGTCGCCAGCAGCCCGTCCAGGTCGAGATTTTGCTCCATGACGTTCGCCAGATGATCCTGAAACTCCGGGGTGAGCGGGTTGTCGTTCGCCGTGACCAGTCCCAGGTGACGGGAGGGAATTTTCAGCTGTTCGTCCCGGGGGAGGCAGCCGAAGACGGGAAGGGGGGTGGGGAGTGATGCCACCGCCTCCCGGAGGATCCGGGCGTGATTGTCGCTCCCCACGTTGTTGAAGATCACCCCGGCCAGCCGGAGCTGGGGATCGAACTCGGCAAACCCCTTGACTAGGGCGGCCGCGCTTCGGGCCTGGCGACCGGCGTCCACCACGAGGATCACCGGAACTTCCAACAGTCGGGCGACCTGGGCCGTACTCCCGTCGTCGCAGGCGCCGGAGACGCCGTCAAAGAGTCCCATGACCCCCTCGATCACCGCCACGTCGGCCCCCGCCGCATGCAGAGCAAAGGTCTCCTGCACAAAAGGTGCGCTGCAGATCCAGCCATCCAGATTGACGGAGGGGCGACCGGTGACCAGCCGGTGATAGCCGGGATCGATGAAGTCCGGACCGACCTTGAAGGGGGCCACGGAGAGTCCGCGCCGCATGAGCGCCGCCATGAGCCCCAGGGTGACGGTGGTCTTTCCGGAACCGCTGTGAGGAGCGGCGATGACGAGAGAGATCATAATCTACCCGTTCAGCAGTTTGACCACCGTCTTGCCGTCGGCGTAGTAGTCGATGATGTTGAGACAGCAGTAGCTCTGCTCCATGTTGAACAGGGCCGAGAGGGGGGCGCCCAGGGCGTTGAGGAGGATGACCCGATTGACCCCGCCGTGTCCCACCACAAGGAGCTCTTCATCGGGATGGGCCGCCACGATCTGCTGGATCTTCGGGATGACCCGCGCCTCAACGTCCAGGAGGTTTTCACCGTTGGGAACCCGGAAGTTGACGATGTCGTCCAGCCGGGCCTGCCATTCTGACGGATACCGGGTCATCAGTTCCTGCCAGGTCATCCCCTCCCAGTCGCCGATGTTCAGCTCGCGCAGGGCAGAGGTGAGATGAGGTTCGATGCCGAAGCAGGGGGCGATGAGGCCGGCTCCCCAGGCGCAGCGGGTGAGATCGCTGGAGTAGCAGGCGGTGATCTTTTCCTGGGCCAGCCGCCGGGACATCTCCTGATACTGTTCCCTGCCCCGTGGGGTGAGTGTCACATCCCCCTGGCCATTATAGCGGGGAGTGGCTGCCCCTTCGACTTCTCCATGGCGGATCAGGTAGATACGGGTCTTGGGTGTCATTATCATCAACTCCTTGCTGAAGCTCAACTAAGTAATCCACCACTGAGGCACGGAGAAACCAAAAATCCATTCACAGGGATGGACAGGATATGTTCTTCTTGTCAGCCGAAGCTCCCCTGTCGGTAGAGCGCCACCATGAGGAGCAGTGCGGCGGTTTCGGTCAGTTCGCAGGTGAAACCGATGATGTCGCCGCAGATCCCCCCCAGCCGGCGGTGAGCCCAACGCCGCAGCAACCAGGTCAGGAGGGAGGTGCCGCCGCAGAGCCAGAGACCGTTGACCCCGAAGAGGAAAACGGAGAGTCCCACGGTCATGGCCAGGGCAGCCAGGAGCTGGAGCGTTCCGGCGCCGCCGATGAAGGTGGAGCCGAGGCCATCGTTACGCGCGCGGGTCGCCTTGACGGTGCACTGTACCTGGGCATACCGCCCCAGAAGCGGAAAGAGAAGGAGCGCCCCCCACTTCTGCTGGTCAGGCACGGCCAAGAGCGCCTCATACTTGAGCAGGAGGAAGAACGCCAGTGCCGCCGCTCCCACCGGACCGCAGCGGGAGTCCTTCATGACATCCAGAAACCGTTCCCGTCCCCCCCGGGCCGCCAGACCGTCGAAGACATCGGCCAGACCGTCCAGGTGGAGTGCTCCGGTGAGTCCGGCCAGGAGCGCCAGGAGGAGCAGGTCCGTCACCGAGCGGGGGAAAAGAGGGGTCAAGAGGAAATTCATCCCCATGAGCAGGAGCCCCAGAGTCAGCCCCACGGCGGGGAAGAAGGTCATGGAACGCCCAAGATCCCGCTCCTCACACCGGACGGTGAAGGGGAGCGGGATGATGGTCAGGAACTGGAGGGCAATGATATAGAGGCGCATGGTAAGGACCGGGACTGGGGACTGGTAATTGGGGACTGGGAAAATCGGTGACTGGTGACTCGTGACTGGTTTTAAACCTGGAAAGGAGAAGTAGCCGGTAGAACATTCCCCAGTCCCCAGTCCCTAGTCCCCAGTCCCTGATTCAGTCACTCCCGCCTCGGAGAAGGTGGCCATTTCGTTGAGAATCTTCACTCCGGCCTCGATGAGCCCCATGGCCAGGGCCGCGCCGGTCCCCTCGCCCAGCCGCATCTGGAGATTGAGCATCGGCTCCGCCCCCATCCGCTCCAGCATGAAGCGGTGACCGATCTCCACCGACTCGTGGGCTGCGAAGAGGTACTCCTTTATGTCGGGGTGCATCTCCGAGGCGATGAGCGCCCCGGCGGTGGAGATGAAGCCGTCCACCACCACCGGTATCCGGTTGGCGGCGCAGCCGATGACGAACCCGGCGATGCCGGCGATCTCCAGTCCTCCCACCTTGGCCAGGACATCCAGCGGCTCCTCGGGGTTGGGGCTGTTCAGCTTCAGCCCTTCATGGATGACCCGGATCTTGTTTTCCAGGGCCGCGTCGTTGATTCCTGTTCCGCGGTGGGTCACGTCACTCACCGACCGCCCGGAAAGGGCCGCGATGATGGCCGATGAGGGGGTGGTGTTGCCGATCCCCATCTCGCCGGTCCCCACCAGATTGAACCCTTCCTGGGCCGCTTCGTTTGCCAGTTCTATTCCCACCTCCAGGGCGGCCACCGCCTCCTCCCTGCTCATGGCCGGTCCCTTGGCGAAGTTTTTCGTTCCCCGGGCAATCTTTCTGATGATAAGGCCGGGGGAAGGTTCGAAGTCGTAATCCACCCCCATATCCACTACCCGGACCTCGGCTCCGGCATGGCGGGCCAGGACGTTCAGACCGGCTCCTCCCCGGAGGAAGTTGAGGACCATCTGGGGGGTTACCTCCTTGGGGAATGCGGAGACCCCCTCCTCCACCACGCCATGGTCTCCGGCAAAGGTGTAGATGGCTTTTTTTGAGATGTGGGGATTGGTGTCGCCGGTCATGGCCACATACCGCCGGGCAAATTCCTCCAGTCGTCCCAGCGAGCCGGGAGGTTTGGTCTTGTTATCCAGGCGGGACTGGGTTTCGTCCAGGAGTTTTTCATCTACGGGCAGGATGCGGGCCAGGGTGTCGTTTAATAGGGTCATAAGTGCCTCGATTCTAGGATTATCCGCAGATTTCGCAGATTGACGCAGATTATTGGAAAGGCCGTTTAACAGGGATATACAGGATGGACAGGACCGAACAAAAAGATGTTTTCCTGATAATCCTGTGTATCCCTGTTAAAACAGGTTTTTCATCAGCCTTTCAGTTTCAGAGGAAGCCCGCTGACCACCAGATGGACTTCATCCGCCGTGGCTGCCAGCAGTTCATTTTATTGGAAAGGTCGTTTAACAGGGATATACAGGATGGACAGGAATGAACAAAAAGTAGGTTTTTTCCTGAATATCCTGTGCATCCCTGTTAAAATAAGCCGTTTGTTCAGCCCTTCAGTTTTAGGGGAATCCCGCTGACGACAAGATGGACCTCATCCGTCGTTGCTGCCAGCAGTTCATTTTATTGGAAAGGCCGTTTAACAGGGATATACAGGATGGACAGGAGCGAACAAAAAGTAGGTTTTTTCCTGAATATCCTGTGTATCCCTGTTAAAACAGGTTTTTTTATCACCCTTTCAGTTTCAGGGGAATCCCGCTGACCACCAGATGGACCTCATCCGCCGTGGCTGCCAGCAGTTCATTGGCTTCACCGGCCAGGTCCCGGAAGGTGCGGGCCAGGCGATTTTCCGGGACGATTCCCATCCCCACCTCATTGGTGACCAGCACCAGAGGTGTGGCAAGTTTTGGCGCGATCCGGGTAAATTCCTTGACCGTTGCCATGACCCGGGAGGGATCATCCCATGTCAGGAGGAGATTGGTCAGCCAGAGAGTGACGCAGTCAATGAGAGTTGCCTGGAAGAGGCCGTCGTGGGCGGTGAGGGTCTCGGTGAGATGGAGCGGTTCTTCCATGGTCGTCCACTCCGGACCCCGCCGCTCCCGGTGCCGGACG
>CAIUWK010000012.1 GCA_903902855.1 uncultured Geobacter sp.
ATCCAACTCCATGCGTGCTTTTTTGACCTCCCAACGTACCAAAACAGGAGAGAACCCGGCCAGACCAGAAAAGTTGCTCTATGTCGGCGCCAAATCCGGTTCAAAACATGAATTAGCTGCTATGCACGGGAGTGGCTGCATTGAAGTCAACATCAATTACGGGTTATTCCCGGTCATTCTTTTTGTCTCAGACTCATCAACCGCACCGCATAAAGATGCCGTTCTGGATTATTTCCCCTGAGTATGGTATGTAAGTCACGTAAACATTCCCTTCAAAAACAGGATTCCCCATGATCACCGGCATGAAAAATATCGTCGTCTTTGTCACCGACCTGGCCCGGGCCAAACGGTTCTATGTGGAGCTGATGAAGCTGTCGCTTTCCCAGGAATCCACAACCATGATGGAGCTGACCCCTCCCGGCGGCACCGCCCTGGGGGTCGCCCTGGCCCTCACCGATGACGCCCGGCAGCTTGTGGGGCGACACACCGGCATTACCCTGACGGTCCAGGGGATAGAACAGTTCTGTCGCGACCTCACCGCCGGCGGGGTCGCCTTTGCCGAACCGCTGGAGGTCTCCCCCTGGGGGAAAATGGCAGTGGTAAAAGATCCCGACGGGAACCAGTTTGCCCTGGTGGAGCTATAACCATGAAACTCATTACCAACGAACTGCTGGACAGTGTGATCCTTGAAGCCAAAAAGAGTCCGCGCAAACGGAAGAACTACAACTTTCACCCCAGGGATGAATCCCGCTGCAACCGGCTCCTCAACGCCCTGGAGCCGGGGACCTACATCCGCCCTCACCGGCACCTGGACCCGGAGAAAGAAGAGCTGATGCTCCTCCTGCGGGGGAAGATGGGGATGATCTTTTTCGACGACGCCGGCAACGTCATTGAGACGGCCCTGCTTGCCGTGGGTAGCGACATCTTCGGCATCGATATCCCCAGCGGCGCATACCATTCACTGGTCTGCCTGGAGCCGGGAACCCTCTTTCTGGAAGCCAAGGCCGGACCCTACCGTCCCTTTCTCCCCCAGGAGATGGCCCCTTGGTCTCCTGCGGAGCAGGATGCCGAAGCCGCCGGCTATTGCACCGGTCTGGAGCGACTCTTTACGCCGTGATCAGGTCGCGTCTCATCATCCTTGTACTCCTGCTCCTCCCCCTCCCGGCCTTGGGAGCCCCTCCACTCTTTCGCCCCTACGCCGGCAGGGGTCTCCTGATCATCCCGGCAGCCCCCCTATCCGTAGACGCGATTATCTACGAATACCCCGGTGTCCGCCGGAAGGGAACGATTCCGGTGGCGGAACTCCCGTCTCTCTCCCCTGCTATCTCCCTTAAAGGGGGAGAAATCGCCGTCGCCACCGTCGCCGTGAGGGAAGGATACGTCAGGGTAGCGGTGGCCCCCTCCGGTGAAGCTCAGTGGCTTGAACTCCGCCCCACCTGGCGCACCATCCCCTGGGAACGGTTTCTCACCGGGCGGAGCATCCGGCTTCCGGCGGGGGTGCGGGAGTCGGCATCCCGACTCAGGGAGTCTCCTTCAGAAACGGGAGCGGTTCTGGGCACAGCATCCGCCGGCAGCTCCCTGGTGGTGAGCGAGATCCGGGACGATTGGGCTCAGGTTCTGAGTAAGGGGACACTCTTGGGATGGCTCCGGTGGCGGGACGGCGACGGCCGGATGCTGGTAACGGTGGAATAGCCAAAAACGGACAACGGGGACGGACCTTTTCGGTCACGTCCCCGTTTACATCTTTACCTTGGTTACCCTGAAATCTCTCTATTTTCTCTGTTTGGTTTTCTTCGTGCCTTTGTGCCTTCGTGTGAGTGAATTTTGTCTTGATCCGCGTCCATCAGCGTTTATCCGCGTCCTGTTTGGTCCCGGCTTGTCCGGCTTAGGTTTAGCTGAACATCCCCATCACCTTGTCCAGAAAGCTCTGCCTCTGAGGGTGACACTCCTCGCCGCCGTCACAGGCCAACTGCTCCAGCAACTCCCGCTGCCGCCGGGTGAGGTTGGTTGGGGTCTCCACCTTGACCACCACATGCTGGTCTCCCCGACCATACCCCTGAAGCACCGGAACCCCCTTGGCCTTGAGACGGAACGACTTGCCGGACTGGGTCCCTTCGGGGATCTTCAGGCTTACCTTGCCGTCCAGAGTCGGCACTTCGATTTCGGTCCCCAGGGCCGCCTGAGTAAAACTGATGGGGATCTCACAGATGACGTCATTCCCCTCCCGGACAAAGAGCGGATGAGGTGTGACGGAAATTGCCACGTAGAGGTCGCCGTTCTGCCCTCCCTTGGCTCCCTGCCCCCCCTCGCCGGTCAACTTGAGACGGTTGCCGGTCTCCACTCCCGGCGGAACCTTCACCGACAGGTTCTTCCGGTCCCTGACACTCCCGGTCCCGCGGCATTCGGCGCAGGGATTTTCCACGATCTTCCCCTCGCCCCGGCACTGATTGCAGGGGCGACTGACGCTGAAGAACCCCTGCTGGAAGCGGACCTGGCCGGCCCCGCGACAGGTGGGACAGGTTTTTGCCTCGGTACCCGGTTTGGCGCCGCTCCCCTTGCAGACGCCGCAGGCCTTGGTGTAGGGGATCTCCACGGTTTTCTCGACCCCGAAGGCGGCCTCTTCGAAACGGATCTCCAGATTGTACTGGAGATCGTCTCCCCGCCTCCCCCGACCCCGCTGGCGGCCCCCGCCGAAGATATCGCCGAAAATATCGCCAAAGATGTCGCCGAAGTCGAAGCCGGCGCCGGAGAAACCGGCCCCACCACCGCTGCTGTTCAGTCCCGCATGGCCGAACCGGTCGTAAGTCGCCCGCTTTTCGGGGTCCGACAGAGCAGCGTAGGCCTCGGTGAGTTCCTTGAATTTTTCTTCAGACTCCTTGTCTCCTGGGTTCTTGTCGGGATGGTACGCAACCGCCAGACGCCGGTATGCCTTCTTGATCTCCGACTCGGAGGCATTCTTGTGGACCTCAAGGATCTCATAATAATCACGTTTTTCGCCGTTTGCCAAAATGACCTCCAAGCACGGGGTTCCAGGCTCTGGGCTCCGGTAAAAGCACGGCAAAAGGCGAAAGCTCCAGAATTCCCTGGTTCTTTCGCCTTTTACCGGTTTTTACCTAGCGTCTAGCGCCCAGGGCCAAGAGCCGGTTTATTATTTTTTATCTTCCTTGATCTCTTCGAAGTCGGCGTCAACCACCTTCTCCCCCTTGGGCCCTTCTTCATGGGCGTGGGGCTCCCCCCCCGCTTCCCCCTGCCCCGTCTGAGCCTGGGCATAGACCGCCTCGGCCAGTTTATGGGCCGACTGGGTGAGGGTTTCGCTCTTGCTCTTGATGGCGTCGGTGTCGTTGGCCTCCACCGCCTTCTTCAGGTCGGCGATGGCCTCCTCGATCTTCTTCCGATCGTCGGCGCCGATCTTGTCGCCATACTCCTTCAGCGATTTTTCGGTCTGGTAGACCAGGCTGTCTGCCTGGTTACGGGTCTCAATGGCCTCACGCTTCTTCTTGTCTTCCGTGGCGTGGGCCTCGGCGTCACGGACCATCTTGTCGATCTCATCCTTGGAAAGCCCCGAGGAGGCGGTGATCCGGATGGATTGCTCCTTGCCGGTCCCCAGATCCTTGGCGGAGACATGGACGATGCCGTTGGCGTCGATGTCGAAGGTCACCTCCACCTGCGGAACGCCCCGGGGAGCAGCCGGGATACCGGTGAGCTCAAAGTTCCCCAGGGTTTTGTTATCGGAAGCCATCTCCCGCTCTCCCTGGAGGACATGGATGGTCACCGCCGGCTGGTTGTCCGCCGCCGTGGAAAAGACCTGGCTCTTCTTGCAGGGGATGGTGGTGTTCTTCTCGATGAGCCGGGTCATGACTGCGCCCAGGGTCTCGATCCCCAGTGACAGCGGGGTCACGTCCAAGAGGAGGACATCCTTCACGTCCCCCTTGAGGACCCCACCCTGGATGGCGGCGCCGATGGCCACCACCTCATCGGGGTTGACCCCCTTGCTGGGGACCTTGTTGAAGACGGCCTGAACCTTTGCAGCCACAGCCGGCATCCGGGTCATACCGCCGACCAGGATCACTTCGTCGATGTCACTGGCGGAGAGTCCCGCGTCCTTGAGAGCCATGCGGCAGGGACCTTCCAGTTTCCCCAGGAGTTCGGCGCAGAGAGATTCAAGCTTGGCCCGGGTCAGCTTGAGATTGAGGTGCTTGGGGCCGGTGGCGTCGGCGGTGATGAAGGGGAGATTGATGTCGGTCTCCATGGTGCCCGAGAGCTCGCACTTGGCCTTCTCTCCCGCTTCTTTAAGCCGCTGAAGCGCCATTTTGTCGCTTCTCAGGTCGATCCCCTGCTCTTTCTTGAACTCGTCGGCGATCCAGTCGATGATCTTCTGGTCAAAATCCTCGCCCCCCAGGAAGGTGTCGCCGTTGGTGGACTTCACCTCGAAGACCCCGTCCCCCAGTTCCAGGATGGAGATATCAAAGGTACCTCCCCCCAGGTCGAACACGGCAATCTTCTCGTCTTTCTTCTTGTCCAGGCCGTAGGCCAGGGCAGCGGCGGTGGGCTCGTTGATGATCCGGAGCACGTTGAGACCGGCGATCTTACCGGCATCCTTGGTGGCCTGGCGCTGGGAATCGTCGAAGTAGGCCGGCACCGTGATGACGGCGTCGGTGACCTCTTCTCCCAGATAGTCCTCGGCAGTCTTCTTCATCTTCTGAAGAACCATGGCCGAGATCTCCGGCGGAGAGTACTTCTTTCCCCGCACGTCCACCCAGGCATCGCCATTGTCGGCCTTGATGATCTTGAACGGGGAGATGGCGATATCCTTGCGCACCGCCTCCGATTCGAACTTACGGCCGATGAGCCGCTTGAGGGCGTAGAGGGTATTTTCCGGGTTGGTTACCGCTTGACGCTTGGCCTGCTGCCCCACCGGGCGCTCGCCGCTGTCGGTGAAAGCGACCATTGACGGTGTGGTCCGATTCCCCTCGGAATTGGCTATGACAACCGGCTCCCCTCCCTCCATGATGGCTACGCAGGAGTTGGTGGTGCCGAGATCGATACCGATAACTTTACTCATGACTGGTGTTCCTCCCTTATCTGAATCTGCTGTTTTTCAAACTAGTAACTGCCGCCGGGAAAAGCAAGGGGCACGGCAAAAAAAGTGAATAGTGAACGGTGAAAATAGTGAATGGTGAATGGTAAAAAAACATTTGCTCTTTTCACGTTTAACTATTCACCATTCACAGGTTCTATTCACCATCCGCCGGTTTCTTGGCCACGGTGACCATGGCCGGCCGCAGGAGACGATCATTGAGCATGTACCCCTTCTGGAACTCCTGGACCACACTGTTCGGCTCCTGATCAGCGCTCTCCACCTGGGCCATGGCCTGATGGAAGGCCGAGTCGAAGATCGCCCCTTTGGTGGCAATGGGAGAGACGCCGAACTTCTTCAGGGCGGAAAGGAGCATACTGAGGGTCATTTTAACCCCCTCGATGATGGCCACGCCGTTGTCTTCGCCGGCATGCTCCAGCGCTCGCTCCAGGTTGTCCACCGCCGGCAGGACCTCCTGAATGAGGTTCTCATTCCCGTACCGGAAGAGATCCTCTTTCTCCTTCTGAAACCGCTTCCGGAGATTTTCCAGATCGGCCCGCTCCCGGAGGAACTTGTCCCAGTTGACCTTGGCCTCGGTCTCCTTTTCCGCCAGGGCCGCTTCCAGGGTGGCAAAGGGGTCCTCTTCCAGGACGATGTGCTCCTGAGTCAGCCCTTCCGCTATCTCCACCAGCTCTTCATGTTGTTCTTCAGGATGTTTCTTGTTCACGTCCTTCTCTCCTTTGCGATTCTGGAACCAGTTCGGGAGCACGTTGTCTCCTTTTTTCAATTGATAGTTGATAATTGACAGTTGACAACGGAAACCGACAGCGACAATTGTCAAGTATCAATTGTCCACTGTCCATTATTAAGTGACTGCCGGCAGTTGCTGCTCGCCGGAATGAAGCAGACGGCTCACGAGGCGGGCCGTGTAATCGACGATGGGGATGACACTGGCATACCCCATCCGGGTGGGGCCGATTATCCCCAGAACTCCCAATTTTCGTGAGCCGCAGCGGTAGGCAGAGGTGACGACGCTCATTCCGCTGGGGTTCAGATTGGTCTCATTGCCGATGAAAATCTGCACTCCGTCCGCTGCCAGACAGCGGTCCAGGAGTTGCAGGAGCTCTCCCTTCTCCTCGAAGGCCCGAAAGATCTCTTTCATCCGGCCGGCATCGGCAAACTCCGGCTGATTGAAGAACGTGGCCTGCCCCTCGATGAAAAGGTCGGCCTCGGTCTCAACAAGAGCCTGCTTGGAGAGGCGGAGCGCCCGATCCAAAAGGGCATCATGAACCACCCGGTCGCTCTGCATCTGCTCGATGAGCCGCCGCCGGACTTCGGTCATGGGGAGCCCCTGGAGGAGTGAGTTCAGGTAGTTGGTCATCCGGATCAGCTCTTCGCCGGAGATCTCCTCCTGCAGCTCCACCAGCTTGTTATGGACGATGCCATGCTCCGTGACGAGGATTACCAATAGTCGCCGTCCACCCAGCTTGACGAACTCCAGGTGCCGCAAGACATTCTCCGTAAACCGTGGGGCAAGGACGACCCCCGCATACCGTGACAGCGACGAGAGCATCCGGCTCGTCTCCCGGAGGATGCGGGAGGCGTCTCCCCCCTGGAGCGGGAGACGCTCCATGAGCTGCTCCTCGTGGTCGTCGCTGACTCTCCCCACCTGGAGCAGGGTGTTTACATAGAACCGGTAGGCCCGGTCGGTGGGGACCCGCCCCGCCGAGGTGTGCGGTGAGGTAAGGAATCCCATCTCTTCCAGTTCGGCCATGACGTTGCGTACCGACGCCGGTGACAGCTTCACCCCATGGCGCCGAGTGAGGGTACGGCTTCCCACCGGCTCTGCGGTGACGATGTACTCCTCAATGATGGCCCGGAGGATCTGTCTGCTGCGGTCATTCAGGTTGCCGGTCATGATCTCACCGTAAAATATTTGGCACTCCCGAATCAGGAGTGCCAAATAATAGATAACAATGGAGCGCCCCTTTGTCAAGGAGATTGGCCGTTAAACAAATTTTACCAGGACCTGGTTGGAGAGAACCAGCAGCGGGGCGGGGATGGAGAGGCGGCTGCCATGGCGTTGCAGGAGAGCTGCACCCAGAAGGTCATCGATCTCTTCGCCGTAGACCTCTTCAACGGCCACGCCGAACTCCTCCCGGAACCGCTCCGTATCCACCCCGTCAGTCATCCGCAACCCCAGGAAAAAGCTCTCCGACATGGCATCTCCACGGGAAAGAACAGCGGACTCTTCCTCGGTCACGCCATCAGTCCCAAGGATGCGCAGATACGTTGCCGGGTCAAGGGGGTTATGCCACCGGCGACCGAAGGGGGGGGTACGGAGAAACGAATGGGCCGCCGCGCCGAAACCGAGGCAGGATTCCCGTTGCCAGTAGACCTGATTATGCCTGGAGCGCCGGCCGGGACGGGAAAAATTTGCGATCTCGTACTGCTCGTAGCCGGCAGCGCCCAGAACTTCCGCCGTCATACCATACATGAGCGACCCAACCTCGTCATCGGGGAGCGACACCCCTCCCTCTTCCCCCAGTCGGTGCAGGGGGGTTCCCTCCTCCAGAGTGAGGCCGTAGGCGGAGATATGCTCAGGGCCTAGCTCCAGGAGCTGCCGCAACTCCTCCCGCCACGCATTCGGCGTCTGGCCGGGCAGGGAATGGATGAGATCGATCCCCAGGTTATCAAACCCCGCACCCCGGGCCGCCGCCACCGCCTGCCGTGCCTCTGCCGCGGTATGCACCCGCCCCAGGAGCGCCAGCATCCGGTCATCAAAGGATTGGATACCCAGGGAGAGGCGGTTTACCCCGGCCGCACGAAAGCCGGCCAGGCTCTCCGGTGTCACCGTCCCCGGATTGGCTTCCAGGGTGATCTCGGCGTCGGGAGCGAGTCCGTAACGCTCCCGGGCCGTGGTGATGAACCGGGCAACTAGTTCCGGCGGGAGAAGCGACGGTGTCCCTCCTCCCAGATAGAGGGTTCGGCCGGCAACCCTGCCCAGGAGAAGCTCGGCCCGCAGCTCCATTTCCCGGATCACCCCGTCAACGTACAACTCCAGGGAGATCCCCGAATCGGCGGACGAGGCAAAATCACAGTAGGCGCATTTCTTCACGCAAAACGGAACATGAATGTAAAGGGAAAGAGAATTACGAATGGGTGCCTCTGTTGCCGTCGGTGATTGCACGCTCACCCTCTCTACTGCGCGTTGTAGTAGTACCGGTTCAGATCGAAAAGCCCCCCCCGAACCGATTCATCTTCGTTGAAACGCTGCTGGAACCAGTCATAGGCGGGCCAGAACCGATCGTCCGCCCGGTTGATGCCGTACCTGGCCAACCGCTTAAGATCCCGGGGGCTATTCTTGAAATGAGCCAGGAGATCGAAGAAATCGGGAAGCTCTTCTTCCCGCACGTCCACAAAGTAGTTGGGATAGGAGCCGATGAGGCGGGGGATGAAATCGGCGCTGTCCTTGTTGGGATTCAGCCGCCCCCCCTCGCCGAACAGGAAAGCGACGTTGTCATGCCACCGGTTGATCACGATGGAGCCGGCTAAATCCTTCCCCTCCTTCAGACGTATTCTCATAAAGGCGAGGTTGGCATTGTAGTCGTTGAACATGGTGAAAAACGGCATCCCCGGTTGGGAGAGGCTGCGAAACGCTCTCAGGAAGTCGTCCATGCTCTCATAGGTTGTCGGGAGTGCGGGGTAAACCGCCCCGGCAGGGAGATAGTTGATAGGGTCCAGGGTGATCCCTGCTGCGGGGAGGAGTCGGCTCTTCACCACCTGCTCCACGAACTCCCGCTTGGGATCGGCAGTGGTGAAAGAGAGCTTGGCAGGCATGGTCGTGGGATAATAGTGCACCTTCTCAAGCTCCTCCCCCAGATACCACGACTGCATGAGCTCCTGCCGCGTGGCAGGAGGGAGAAAAGCCAGAAAGTTACTCTCCCCTTCAACACGCAGCTCATCCATGTAGAGCCGAAGCGCCAACTGATGGCCCGCCGTGCCGTAGACATTGAACCCGGCAACCAAGGCGTAATAGATCCGCTCCAGCAGGGGATAATCCAGGACCCAGAGACTTTTGGGGAGGTTCCCCAGTGCCCCCTTGTGTACGGACGCGCTGTCGAAGTGGCGGTAGACCGTCAAGAGCGGCGCATCCGTGGCCCGGTTCCCCTGCCAGATGGAGTCATATCCCAGACCGGCATAGTTCAGCGCGGCATAGTAATCCTGCCGGGTCCGATAAAACTCGGTGGCTGCCGCGCGGTGCTCATCTTTCAGTGCCGTAAAAATCCCCAGATCGCTCCCCTGCTCGATGGGCATCCGGAGCTTGTCGCGGTACAGTCGCAGGAAGCCGGGATTCGTCACGCTCAGGTCATGATCCGGATCCATGAACATGACCCAGAACTGGTCATCGATGACATTGAGGGCGATCTGCCCCTTGCAGACCGGGCCGTGGATGAAGGTCATGAGGAAGTACTGGATGTTATCCAGGAGGAACTGGTAGCGGGAACGGGGGGGAATCTGCTCGAAGGCGATAAAGGGGTTGGCGCTCAGTCTCTGATCGTACCCTACCAACTGCGGCGGCTGCAGCCACTGTGGCCGGATGAACAGCTCGTCGAGGCGCCGCAGTTGGGTGTCATCCAGGTCAAAGACCATGTGGGTCTTGTTGACGATGGTGGAATGGATCTTGCGCAACCGGTAATAAACCCGCTCCACGCCGGGATCGTCAAAGGGGCGGACCGTGGGGATCAGCTCCAGGGGGGTGCCGGGAGCGGTTCGGGATCTGACCAGTTCGTAAAACTCATTGGTGGGGGTGTCGAATTTCAGGTGGGCCAGGAAGAGGTGCTCATAAAGGTAACGAGCCGTCACACGGTGCTTGGCATCGTCCCCGTTGAAGAACTCCTCCCACCGGTGGAGTGCGACGGCATCGGCCGGTTTCGGGGTAACCAGTTCCGCCTGCCGGGCAGGGTCCGGCCCCTTGGCCCCCTGAACCAGCCACCCCGCAATGATCTCGAACTCTTCCTTTTTCAGGGGGGGAAAGCCGAAGGGCATGCCGCGATTGGGATGTTTAGCCAGATACCCCCCCAACTCCTTGCGCTCCTGGGAGCAGGTCAGATCGTCCGCTTCCGGCCGGTACTCCCCAACGCTCTTGGGATTTTTCATCTTGTGGGAAAGCATCTGAATCAGGAGAGAGTCGTTGAGCCCCCCCGAGACACTGCTCTGGGTGACGCTGAAGAACTGCTTCTTGCGCCACTCCTCCGTGGAGTCGGCATCCATGAAGAGGCGGGTGGGGTCCATGCTGCTCAGGCGGGAGGCGTCATAGATCGCCCGCTTGGTCGCCCCCCGGTCCGTCCCCTCGAAGGAGTCCAGTTTGAGCTGGCAGGGGGAATTGTAACAGGAGTGGCAGACCGCACACCGCTTGTCCAGGAGCGGCTTGACCTCTTTCTGGTAGTCGATGGTGCGGGTGGGGATCGGGAAAGCCACCGGCGGCAGCGCCTTGACGGCGCAGCCGGCAAGAAACGTACACATCAGGAGGAGAAGCGGAAGAGTACGTCTCATGGGGTCACACTCCCGGACAGGCAGTGGGCGGCAACGGAGAACGGTTACCCCCTCACCTGCCCGTCGCCGTAGACGATGAACTTGGTGGTGGTGAGATCCTCCAGCCCCATGGGACCGAAGGAGTGGAGCTTGGTGGTGGAGATGCCGATCTCGGCCCCCAATCCCAGCTGATTGCCGTCGGCAAAACGGGTGGAGGCATTCACCACCACGCAGCTGGAATTTACTTCGCGGATGAACCGCTGGGCGTTGTGGTAATCGGCGGTGATGATCACCTCGGTATGAAGCGAACCGTACGTGTTAATATGCTCCACCGCCTCGTCAAAGCCATCCACCACCCGGCAGGCCAGGATCAGCTCCAGATACTCGGCGTACCAGTCCTCCTCGGTGGCAAGGAGAGCCTCCGGGGCGAACTGCCGAAAGCAGTCGTCACCCCGAAGTTCCACCCGGAGAGCGGTGAGGGTGGCGGCGATACGAGGGATGAAGGTTTCGGCCACATCCTTGTGAATGAGGAGGGTCTCCAGGGCATTGCAGACGCCGGGGCGCTGGGTCTTGGCGTTGATGATGATCCGCTCGGCCATGTCGAAATCGGCCGCGGCATCCACGAAGAGATGGCAGACCCCCTTGTAATGCTTGATGACCGGAATCCGGGAGTGCTCCACCACGAAGCGGATGAGACTCTCTCCTCCCCGCGGGATGATGAGATCGATGTACTCCTCCTGCTTCAGCATCTCCAGCACCCCTTCCCTCTCGGTGAAGGGGATCACCGCCAGGGCCGCTTCGGGGACCCCGCTGCGGGCCATCTCCCGGCGGAGGATGGCGGCGATGGCCATGTTGGAATGAAACGCCTCGGAGCCCCCCCGCAGGATGACGGCGTTCCCCGCCTTGAGGCAGAGAGCCGCAGCATCGGCGGTGACATTGGGGCGCGATTCAAAGATGATGCCGATGACCCCCAGGGGAATCCGCATCTTCCCCACCATGAGGTCATTGGGGCGCTTCCACATCTTGGTCACCTCCCCCACCGGATCGGGGAGAAGCGCCACCTCGCGCAATCCATCGGCCATGGCAGCGACCCGCTTCCCGTCCAACATGAGCCGGTCCAGCAGGGGAGCGGAAACTCCTTTTTGCTCACCCGCCTCCAGATCTTTCCTGTTTTCCGCGATCAGGCTCTCCGTGGCCGCCACCAGGGCATCGGCCATGGCGACGAGGAGGTCGTTCTTCACGGTGGTAGAGAGCCGGGCTAACTGGTGAGAAGCACTCCGGGCATCCCTGGCAATGGCGGCGATCTGTTGGGCGATGGTCATGGTGTCTGCTCCTTATGTACCACCAGATTATCCCGGTGGATGATCTCGTCGCCATACCGGTAGCCGAGGATCTCTTCTATCTCACTGCTCCGATGGCCGAGAATGGCCTGAATCTCCGCCTGGGAGTAGTCCACGATCCCTCGGCAGAATTCCACATCGTCCGGTCCGCAGACCCGGACACACCCCCCCCGGTCAAAACTTCCCTCCAGACGGACGATCCCCGAGGGGAGGAGACTGCATCCCTGACCCACAAGAGCCTGCCGAGCGCCGGCGTCCACCATGATCCTCCCCGTGGGACGGAGGGTATGGGCGATCCAATGTTTGCGGCTGGTGAGACTTTTCCCCGCAGGGAGAAACAGGGTGCCGACCTCTTCACCCGCCAGGGCTCGGGTGATGAGTTCCGGCCGCTTCCCATTGAGCATGAAGGTGGGGACCCCGTACTGTCCCGCCCGCTTGGCCGCTGCAACCTTGGTGGCCATTCCTCCCGTCCCCACGGAGGAACCGCTCCCCCCTGCTCCCTGCTCCACCTCCCGGGTGATCTTCGTCACCAGAGGGATGAGGCGTGCGGCGGGATTGCTCCGGGGGTCGGCGTCATAGAAGCCGTCGATGTCGGTGAGGATCAAGAGGAGGTGAGCATCGGCCAGATTGGTCACCAGGGCCGAGAGATTGTCGTTATCGCCGAACTTGATCTCGTCCACGGCAACCGTATCGTTTTCGTTGATGATGGGGATGACGCCGTAGCCGAGAAGGGTATCGATGGTGGCGCGGGCATTGAGGAAACGACGGCGGTTGGAGAGGTCGTCCCGGGTGAGGAGGAGTTGGGCCACGGTAAAGCCGTGGGGGTCAAAGGCGTTCTCGTAGGCGTGCATGAGACGCGACTGCCCCACCGCGGCGGTGGCCTGTTTCTGGGGGATCGTTCGGGGGCGATGGGTCAACCCCAGTTTCCCACGGCCGGCGGCAATGGCCCCGGACGAGACGATGATGACTTCCATCCCCTCCTGGCGGAGTTGGGCGACCTGAACGGCAAGCCTCGCCATGATGGCATCGTCAAGTCCGTTTCCCTCGCCGGTCAGGACCCCGCTGCCGATCTTGATGACGATTCGCCTGATGTTTTTCAGAAATTCGTTGCGCATGAGTGCCGCCCTACAGGTCGCTCTTAACGGGAGAGCAGCTTACCACGCTCCCGGCGGCAAGGCAAACACTACCACTCCTCTTCGGCCTGCCCCCAGAGATTGCGGGCGATTTCATCCAGGAGCGGTTCGATCCCTTCGCCGGTGGCGGCGGAGATGGGGAAGAGCCGGAGACCTCTCTCCTGGAACCAGGGAAGCACCAGGGGAAGGTTTTCCCGGACAACGGGGAGATCGATCTTATTGACCACGACGATCTGCCGCTTTTGTCCCAAATCTTCACTGAAGAGGGCCAACTCCCGGTTGAGCACCTCGTACTCACGGATGGGATCGCGATCCGGCATCCAGGAGAGATCCAGAATATGAAGGAGAAAGTCGGTCCGCTCCACATGGCGCAGGAACCGTAAACCGAGTCCCGCCCCCTCATGGGCCCCCTCGATGAGCCCCGGAATATCGGCGACGACGAAGGAGCGGTAGTTCTTGTAGGGAACCACCCCCAGATTGGGGACCAAGGTGGTGAAGGGGTAGTCGGCAATCTTGGGCCGGGCCGCGGAGATCTTGGCGATGAAGGAGGATTTTCCCACACTGGGAAAGCCCAGGAGCCCCACATCCGCCATGAGCTTCAACTCCAGCCGGAGCCATCGTTCCTCCCCCTCTTCCCCCGGCTGTGCGAATTTGGGCGCCTTGTTGGTGGAGGAGGCAAAACGGGCATTTCCCTGCCCCCCCCTCCCCCCCTTGAAGAGGATAACCCGCTCACCCGCAGCGGTAAGATCGGCAAGAACCTCGCCGCTCTCGGCGTCCTTGACGGTGGTTCCCGGGGGGACGAGCACTGTCAGCCCTTCCCCTTGGGCGCCGTGACGGTTCTTCCCCATGCCGTGATGTCCCCGCTCCGCCTTCTGGTGGGGGCGGTAGCGCAGGTCCAGGAGGGTGGAGATAGCCGCGGTGGTCTCGAAGACAATATCTCCCCCCTTACCGCCGTCGCCACCATCGGGACCACCGAAGGGGATGAACTTCTCCCGACGAAAGGAGACGCAACCGGCGCCGCCGTGACCCGAGGCAACAAAAATTTTCACTTCATCGACAAACTGCATTGTTGATCCTGAAAAGGGAATCCACCACAGAGACACGGAGAAAACCAAGACAAATATTTACAGGGATGGACAGGATACAAACTTAACAAACAAAGGGACTGTTTTCGGCATGATGTTTTCCTGTTTATCCTGTACATCCCTGTAAAAAGTCTTTCTCCGTGCCTCCGTGGTTCGGATACCGTAGTTGTATGTGGACAAAACGACAGAAGCCCGAAGCTGAACGGCTCCGGGCTTCCCAATTCTCTAAAAAGGGATTTCTAGTTTACGGGATAGACGGAGACCTTCTTCCGGTCTTTTCCCATCCGCTCGTACTTCACGATGCCGTCAATGAGAGCAAACAGGGTATAATCCTTGCCGCAGCCCACGTTGTTACCGGGATGAATCTTGGTTCCGTGCTGCCGGAAAAGGATGTTGCCGGCTCTCACCTGCTCATCACCGAACTTCTTGCAGCCGAGTCTCTGTCCTGAGGAGTCGCGCCCGTTCCTGGTACTGCCGCCTGCTTTCTTGTGAGCCATATCTGAAACCTCCTACCCTGGCGGAATGCTCAGGCTTTGATCTGTTCTATCTTGAGAATCGTACGGGGCTGACGGTGACCACGCAGCTTGCGGGTCCCCTTCCGGCGTTTTGATTTGAACACCAGAATTTTCTTGTCCTTCCCCTGCTGGACAATAGTCCCGACCACGCAGGCGCTGGGAACCAGCGGTGCACCGATGACGACGGAAGCGCCACCAACCATGAGAACTTCATTGAGCTCGACGGTGTCGCCGATCTCGCCTTGAAGTTTTTCGACCTTGAGAAATTCACCTTCGGAGACCTTGTACTGCTTCCCTCCGGTTCTGATCACTGCGTACATAAGGAGTACCACCTTTTGCCGTTTTTTCGATGAGCAACCGAAAATAGACAAAAACGTCCTCGGCGTCAAGCTTTTTTTTCAATGCGCTCAGGAAATATCCACGAAGAGTTCGTCCCCCCGGAGCTCCGTGGGGTAAACCTTCAGCTCAAAAGCGGGGGCGTCTGCGCATGCTCCGGTTCTGAGGTTGAACCGGTAGCCGTGGCGGGGGCAGGAGATGGCCCCCTCCCTGACAATGCCCCCGGTCATGGGGCTTCCCTGGTGAGGACACTCGTTGTCACAGGCGAAAAACTCCCCCTTGATATTCACCAGCAAAAGCGCTTTACCGTTCAGCAGCACCGCCTTCTTGCCGAAGCTGGGAATTTCCGAGGTTTTTGCTGCAAAAATCATAATTAGCTCCAAAGCAACTGCTCGGGTATTGAGGCTGAAGACTGAAGGTTAAACCCGTCTCGTATGGGTCGCCTTTATTGATCTTCTGGAGGTTTTTCTGATATTCTTCAGCCTTCAGCCTAGGTTTTCCTGATACTCTTCAGCCTTCAGCCGTACGGCATGGGCCGCCCGCTCCGCACGCCGCCGAGCTTGGTCGGTGTCCCTCCCCAGGGCCACTGCGACCCCCATCCGCCGCCCGATTCGGGTATCAGGCTTGCCGAAAAGCCGGAGTTTCGTCTCCGGGACCGCCAGCGCGGCTTCGATTCCCGTAAAAGATACCGACTCCCCCGGCTCCTCCGCCAGGATCACATGGGACGCAGCCGGGGAGAGGATGACGATCTCCGGCACCGGCAGCCCCAGGATGGCCCGGATATGAAGCTCGAACTCCGAAAGGTTCTGGGAAACCATGGTGACCATCCCCGTATCGTGGGGCCGGGGGGAGACCTCGCTGAAGTAGACGATCTCTTCCTTGATAAAAAACTCCACCCCGAAAATCCCGTGCCCCCCCAGGGCGCCGGTAATGACCTGGGCCTGGCGCTGAGCCTCGGCCAGCAGCTCCGGCGCCATGGCCATGGGCTGCCACGACTCGTGATAATCCCCCTTGATCTGGACGTGGCCGATGGGGGGGCAGCAACGGGTTCCCCCCGCATACCTCACCGTCAAGAGGGTGATCTCGTAGTCAAAGGGGATGAACTCCTCCACGATGACCCGATCCGAGGCGCCCCGCGCCCCTTCCAGGGCATAGCGCCAGGCCGACTCGGCTTCCGACTCATCCCGGACCACACTCTGCCCCTTGCCGGATGAGCTCATGATCGGCTTGACCACGCAAGGGAAACCGATGGTCTCCAGGGCGGCGCGAAACTCCTCCAGGCTGGCGGCAAAGGCGTAGTCCGCAGTGGGGAGCCCCAGATCTTCGGCAGCCAGGGTGCGGATCCCCTCCCGGTTCATGGTCAAGTTGGTGGCCCGGGCCGTGGGGATAACGGTGAATCCTTCCTGTTCCAACTCCAGCAGGAAGATGGTATCGATGGCCTCGATCTCGGGAACGATGAAGGTCGGCTGCTCCAGGCGGATCACCCGTTCCAGCTCTCCCCGGTCCAACATGTTGATCACATGACTCCGGTGAGCCACCTGCATGGCCGGGGCATTGGGGTACCGGTCCACGGCAATGACCTCCACCCCCAGGCGCTGGGCCTCGATGGCAACCTCTTTCCCCAGCTCCCCGGAACCGAGCAGCAGCAGTCGGGTTGCCCCCTCTTTCAACGGTGTGCCGATCTCCATCTATCCCTCCCCAGAGCGCTCTTTTCTTTACCGTTTCCTCTGTTGCCATGCCCGGCAATTTAGTCTAAGATGTGCCGTCTATTTGTCGCCGGTGTAGATGGTGGCGATGCCGAAGGTCAGGTCCCGGTGGGTGGTATTTCGAAACCCGGCCCGAGCCATGAGCCCCTTGAACTCCTCACGTGAGGGAAATTCCAGGACCGAATCGGGAAGATACTGATAGGCGCTTTTCTGAGAGAAGATCCCCCCGATGGCGGGGAGAACCTTCAGAAAATACCAGTGGTACAGCGCCTTGAACAGAGGAAAGACCGGTGTGGAGAATTCAAGGATCACCGTATTCCCCCCCGGCTTCAGTATCCTGTACATTTCGGCCACCCCCCGGGGGCGGTCCACGACGTTTCTGATGCCGAAGGCGATGGTAACCGAATCGAAGGAGCCGTCCGGAAAAGGAATCTCCTCACAGGGGGCTACCGCCAGCTGGATTCTCTCCCGGTAGGAAGAGGCCGCCACCTTCTCTTTGCCGATGGCAACCATCTCGGCACAAAAATCAATACCGGTAATCCGAACCTCTGAGGGGGTGCAGGCCGCGATGGCCAGAGCCAGATCACCGGTTCCGGTGGCCACATCCAGAACCCTTCCCCGGGCGCCGCACCTGACCAGTCCCACCGCAACGCGACGCCATTGACGGTCGATGCCCAGACTCAGCAGGCGGTTGAGAAAGTCATACCGGGGAGCGATGGCCCCGAACATGCTTCGGATCTGCTCTCCTTTGGGAGTAATTTTATACACGATGGGTATCCTTGTTCCGGGTGATGGTTCCTCTCCTGACACGTGCCGACCGACTTGACTGTGTAGCACAGAACCCGGCGCCCTTGCCAGAGATAAATGTCCTTGATGTCCCACCGGTTTGATCTGAGAAAGGAATCCGCCTCTTCATGTTTCCCCTGATTCGCGTTCAAGACATTGCCGACATACTCATCATGTCGTTTCTCGTCTACCAGCTCTATCGCTGGTTCAGGAACACCAAGACCCTGCAGATCCTCATCGGGCTGGGATCACTGGCGGCGCTCTATGTGGTGACAAAAAACCTGGGGCTCTTCATGACGAGCTGGATACTCCAGGAGCTGGGAACCGTCTTCTTCGTCCTGATTATCGTGATTTTCCAGACCGAGATCCGCCAGGCACTCTACCGCTTCAGTCTCTTCCGGAACCTTTTCGGCAGGGAAGAGCGAGGAACCTCGGTGGACTTTCTCCAGTTCAGCACCACGGTCTTCACCTTGGCTGCCTCCAGGACCGGTGCGCTCATCGTCTTTCAGCGGGACGAGCCGCTGGACGAGTACCTGCTCCACGGGGTCCCCATGGACTCGCTGTTGAGCGGACAACTCCTCTCCACCATCTTTCAGAACGGCACCCCGCTTCATGACGGGGCGGTGCTGATCAAGGAGGGGCGGGTTGCCCAGGCGTCCAGCCATCTCCCCCTCTCCACCAACTCCGACCTCCCCCAGCATTACGGCACCCGACACCGGGCCGCATTGGGACTCACCGAGCGCTCCGATGCGGTGGTCGTGGTGGTCTCCGAAGAAAGGGGCGCGGTCTCACTGGTCAAGGGTGGCGAACTGGAGCCGGTGCGGACCCCCGAACTGCTGGCCGAGGCACTCAACGGACTTCTCTCCCCAACGGTTCAGAACTCCGGAACCCTTGGCAACGGTATCCGGCAGACCTTCTTTGCCGATCTCCGCACCAAAGCCCTGGTGATACTCCTGATCACCTCGGCCTGGTTCATGATTACCGGCAGACAGGAAGAGATCATTACGGTGACCGCCCCCTTGCGCTTCCACAACCTCCCCGAAAAACTCGCCCTGATCAAGAGTGACCCGGACACGGTGGACCTCCAGCTCAAGGTCCTCTCCAGCCTGATCCCCACACCCAAGGGTTCTGAACTGGTTGCCGATCTCGATCTCTCCACCATCAAGGAAGGAACCACCGGTATTACCGTGAAAAACGGAGACATTAAACTCCCTCTAGGGGTGATCGTCTCCGCCGTCACCCCCACCACCATCACGGTCACCGCTGACAGAAAAGTCAGCAGAGATATCCCCGTAAAGGTCAAGACCGAGAAGTACCTGCCGGGACGGCGCCGACTCCGCTCTCTTCGCGCCCAGCCCACCAGCATGATGGTGGAGGGGCCGCAGCGGGTGGTGGACCGGATTGATGCGCTCCAGACCGAGGCGATTGATCTCAGCGGCATCACGCAGAGCGCCACCCTGGAAAAAAAGGTAAACTCTCCGGACCCATCGGTAAGGTTATTGCAAGGAGAGAAGGTAAGCGTCACCATCGAGGTCTCACGGAAACAATGATGAGCCTCAACGGATATCTTGACAAAAGAGGTTGTTTGTTATATAAAATAGAAGGCACGCATTCTTAAGTAAAACAAATACATCGGAGGCCCGACATGACGATTCGTATTCGAATGATCGCCGTATGCCTGCTCCTCGCATCCTTCCCCTCCCTGGCTCTTGCCGCCATCACCCATAAAGTCAAGAAAAAAGAGACACTTACCACCCTCGCCCGCAAATATCACGTCAGTGTCGCCGACCTGAAGAGCGCCAACAATATCGTCACCAATCATGTCAAAAACGGGGATCTCCTCGTCATCCCGCCGCGCAGCGGTGAGACGTCCGCCGCTGCCGTCCCGGCCCGAAGAGATACGGTCTATCGTGTCCAAAGAGGGGATACCCTGAGGACGGTCGCCAAAAAAACAGGCATTGCGGTGACCGAATTGAAGCAACTGAACAACCTGCGCGGAGCAAAACCCCGCTTGAAGCCAGGCCAGGTTCTCGCCCTGAAGGGTACCGAGGCGGTGTCCGGAACCCGGATAAAATCAGTGGGGCTCTCCAAGGCGCTCCGGAACTCGAAGCTGTTTGACGATGACGAGTTTCAGCAGACACTGGAAGATCTCACCGCAGCCGACCCCTCGAAACCGGTGGATCTGGCCGGCACCGTGGAATTGGGCCGAAACATAGACCAGACAACAGCCCTGAAGAAAACCGCCTACTCGTTTCTTGGCGCCCATTATCAGTTCGGCGGCACCAGACGCAATTCTCTGGACTGCTCCAGCTTCGTGCAGCAGGTCTTTCGCGACATGAGTGTCGCCCTCCCCCGCACCGCCCGGGAGCAGTTTACGGTGGGGGACGTGGTGCTCCCCTCCAATCTCCAGAAGGGTGATCTGGTATTCTTTCATACCTATGCCCGTTTCCCGTCCCATGTGGGGATCTATCTTGGCGGAAACAAGATGATCCACGCCTCCTCCCGTGATCGGAGGGTCGTGATCTCTTCGTTCAACACCCCCTATTACCTCTCCCGGTTCATCGGCGCCAAACGGATTGCCCAGATCAATCCCGAGATCTTCAACATGAGTGAACTCCTCACGGTGGCCGAAGAGGAACATGATGACGACGTGCTGGCCAATGACACCCTTGGGGTCGCCAACTGAACCGCTTCAACAGAGAGCGGCACAAAAAATCCGGCCGAGATGGCCGGATTTTTTTTTAAGGAGTAGGCTCCACCGTGAGTAACAGCGAAAAAAAACAGATCGTCCGGGCCGCCGGGGTGCTGGGTTGTGCCACCATCATATCCCGCATCATGGGGATGGTGAGGGATATGGTGGTGTCACGGCTCTTCGGAGCAGGGCTTGCCACCGACGCCTTCTTTGCCGCCTTCCAGATCCCCAACATGCTCCGCCGCTTTTTCGCCGAGGGGGCGCTCACCGCCGCCTTTGTCCCTACCTTCTCCGAATACTACACCCAGCGGGACGAACAGGAGGCCCGTGACCTGGCCAACTGCTGCTTCACCCTCCTCACCATCACCATGGCGACCCTCACCATCATCGGGATCATCTGCTCTCCGTACATTGTCGGGGTGATGTTCCCCGGATTCCGGGAACTCCCCGGCAAGTTCGACCTGACGGTGCTGCTCAACCGTCTGATGTTCCCCTACCTCTTCTTCATCAGCCTGGTGGCGCTCTGCATGGGGATACTCAATACCATGCGCCATTTTTTCACCCCGGCGATCTCCACCGTCTTCCTCAACATCTCCATGATTCTCTGCGCCCTGTTCCTTCATGACCGGTTTCAGGTTCCCATCGTCTCCCTGGCGGTGGGGGTCCTTGTGGGGGGACTGCTCCAACTCCTCCTGCAACTCCCCACCCTCTACGGCAAAGGGTTCGGCATCCGGCCGAACTTTAATTTTCGCCACCCAGGGGTGCGACGGATCGCCCTCCTCATGGGGCCATCCCTCTTCGGCGTGGGGGTCTACTACCTCAATCTCACCGTCAGCAACATCCTGGCCTCGCTCCTCCCCCAAGGGAGTGTCTCCTACCTCTACTATGCCCAACGCCTCTTCGAGTTCCCCCAGGGGATCATCACCGTCTCTGTGGCCCAGGCGGTCCTCCCCTCCATGAGCCGGCAGGCAGCTGCGGGGGAGATGGAACAGTTGAAAGAGTCGTTGCGCTTCGGCCTCAAGATCACCCTCTTCATCACCATCCCGGCCATGGTGGGGCTGATGGTCTGCGCCACCCCCATTTTCACCCTCCTCTTCATGGGTGGGGAGTTCGATTACGTCAAGGCGGTGAGGGCTGCCGAGGCGCTCCGCTACTACTCCCTGGGTCTGGCGGTGGTGGCCCTGGTGCGGGTTCTGATCCCGGCCTTCTACGCCCTCAAGGATACCCGGACCCCGGTCATTACCGCCTTTATTTCCTTTGTACTCAACGCCGTGCTCAGCCTGCTCCTCATGGGACCGCTCCTTCACGGCGGACTGGCCCTGGCAACCACCCTCTCCTCAGCCGGCAACACGGCACTCCTCTTCTTCCTGCTCAGGAAGAAGATCGGCCCCTTCGGCGGCGGCAGGATACTGGCGTCCGGAGTCAGGACCCTCATAGCTGCGATCCCCATGGGGTTTCTTGTCCGGTACGGCATGGGGCTCACCGACTGGTCTCTCAGCGGCCAAAAGGTACTCAAGGCAGGAGTTTTGGGGGGGAGTATCGGCGCCGGAGTCCTTCTCTTTCTCCTGACGGCGCATCTCCTTGGCTGTGAAGAGGTTACCGACGCCAGGGCGCTCATCGGGCGCAAGTTCCGGAAACGGTAAACAAGAAAGACAATTTAACAGGGATATACAGGATACGCAGGATAGATCAAATCCATAATAATCGTAACTAATCAGGTAGTTAGGCTGAAGGCTGAAGGTTAAACCCGTCTCGTATGGGTCGCCATTATTGATCTTGCAGAGTTTTCCTAATAGTCTTCAGCCTTCACTCTATCAACCCGAGCCTGTTCATCCTGTTCCTCCCTGTAAATTCCGCCTTTGGTTCTCTCCGTGTCCTCCGTGACTCTGTGGTGAACTGTTTTCAGGATTTCCCCTCTTTCCGCTTGGCCTCTTCCCATAACAGATCCATCTCGGCCAGGGTGGCGTCGGTCATCCGGCGCCCCTGGAGATGCAGCGACTCCTCAACATGCTCGAACCGAGCGGTGAAGCGGGTCAGGGTCTTGCGTAACGCCTCCTCGGGGGTGATGGCAAGGAACCTCCCCAGATTCACGATGGCAAAGAGGAGATCCCCCAACTCGGCCTCCATCCGCTCCTGATCCCGCGCCACCATGGTCTCCTCGAATTCGTGCAACTCCTCCAGGACCTTGGCAAAGACCTGATCCACATGCTCCCAGTCGAACCCCACCCGCGCCGCCTTTTCGGTCAGCTTCTGCGCCCGCAGGAGGGCCGGGAGCTGTTGGGGGACGCCGCTGATGGCCGACTTTCGTTCGACCCCCTTTTCCTCCTTCTTGATCTTCTCCCAGTTTTCCACCTGTGCGCTGCTGCTCTCGATGATCTGGTCGCCGAAGACATGAGGGTGCCGCCGGATCAGTTTTTCGTTGATGGAGTTCAACACCTCCGTAATGGTGAATTCTCCCCGCTCCGCGGCGATGGCTGCGTGGAAGACCGGCTGCAGCATCAGATCTCCCAGTTCCTCCCGGAGCATCTCCGGTGAGCCGGCGTCGATGGCCTCAACTACCTCGTAGGCCTCTTCCAGGAGATACCGGGTAAGGCTCTCATGGGTCTGCTCCGCATCCCACGGACACCCTCCCGGCCCCCGCAGCTTCCCCATGATCTCCACGAGTCGATTGAACTCCCTGCCGGCGTCACCCATGGCCACCCTCCTTTTACGTCACTCAAGCTTATACCTGCGCCCCCACACCTTACCTGATACCCGCATACATTTCAGCATCTAATTTTCAGCGTTCATGATAGAATGCGCTCTCTGACATATTAAAAGCACCGGCGAGGATTCGTGGCCGGAACAGGAGTCCAGGCATGGACAAATCTCTGCAGGAACTGGCAGATCTTCTCCAAGGACGCGTCACGGGTGATCCCTGCATCAGAATACGGGGGCTGGGGACCCTGGAGACGGCGGGAGAAGGGGAGATCACCTTTCTGGCCAATCCCAAATATGCCTGCAAAGTGGCGACTACCAGGGCTTCGGCGGTGGTCCTCTCCGCAACGGCCAACAGTTACGGACGCCACGCCATTGTGGTTGACAACCCGTACCTGGCCTTTGCCAAGCTGTTGACCCTCTTTACCACTCGCCCCCGCAAGGCGAAGGGGGTCATGACCGGTGCCTTTCTGGGTGAGGATGTGACCCTGGGGGAGGAGGTCTCCATCTATCCCGGCACCGTCATCGGTGACGGCGTCAGGATCGGCCACCGGGTGACACTTCATCCCAACGTCACCCTCTATGAGGGGGTCGTCCTGGGAGACGATGTCACCCTCCATGCGGGGGTCTCGGTGCGGGAGGGATGCCGGATCGGGAACAGGGTCATCATTCACAACGGCACGGTGATCGGCAGTGACGGCTTCGGCTACGCACCGGAAGGGGATTCGTGGTACAAGATTCCGCAGATCGGCTGTGTGGTGATCGAAGATGATGTGGAGATCGGAGCCAATGTAGCGGTGGACCGGGCCGCCTTGGAGATAACCCGCATCGGCCGCGGCACGAAGATCGACAACCTGGTGCAGATCGCCCACAACTGCGTGATCGGCCGGGATTGCGTCATCGTGGCCCAGGCAGGGATCGCCGGAAGCGCCCGATTGGGGAACCATGTGACCCTGGGGGGGCAGGTCGCCATCGTGGGGCACATCACCGTGGGGGACAATGCCATGATCTCCGGACAATCCGGGGTGATGGGAAACGTGGGGGCCGGTGAGATCCTCAGCGGGACTCCGGCCATACCGCACCAGGCACGTCTCAGATCAGCCGCCATTTTCCCTCATCTGCCGGAGATGCGCAAGTCTCTCAACCGCTTGGGAGTCAGGATGGCAAAGGTGGAAGAAGGGCTGGAAGGAGCACGAAGTACCGCTCCGTAGTGACCGGAATGAGGAACGAGGGGGAAAACGGCATGATTATCAGGCGAATTCCCCCCTTTCTTCACCTCCGGACAGGTTGACAGGAGAAAAAATTTGACAAGATTGCGCCGAGTTGGATAGTATGGCGTATTCTTTCCCCAGGGGCACCCCATGCAGTCAGCGCTCGCCCTCATCGGCGAAGACCTTAAACTGGTCGAATTACAGTTCCGTAAAGATCTCCAGTCCGACGTACCTCTTATTCGAAAAGTTGGTGAGTACGTTCTCTCCAGCGGAGGCAAGCGGATACGTCCGGCCCTGCTCCTTCTCAGCGCCCGGCTCTGCGGTTATTCAGGGCCACGCAGCGTCCCGCTGGCCAGCGTCATCGAATTCATCCATACCGCCACCCTGCTCCATGATGACGTGGTGGACAATGCCCACCTGCGACGAGGCAATGCCTCGGCCAATACCCTCTGGGGGAATGAGGCATCGGTTCTGGTGGGGGATTTCCTCTTTTCCAAATCTTTTTCCCTCATGGTGGCGGACGGCAACCTGAACATCCTCCGGGTCCTCTCGGGCGCCACCACCATCATTGCCGAGGGTGAGGTTCTGCAGCTCATCGGCACCAGCGATCTGGAAATGACGGAAGAGCGATATGTGGAGGTCATCGAGAGCAAGACCGCCATCCTGATCTCCGCCGCCTGCCGCTCCGGTGCCTTCCTGGGGACGGCCACCCCCCAGCAGGAAGAGGCCCTGGGACGCTTCGGCATGAACCTGGGAATCGCCTTCCAGCTCATGGATGATACCCTGGACTACATTGCCAGTGAAGAGCAGTTCGGCAAGAGCATCGGCCACGACCTGGAAGAGGGGAAGATCACCCTCCCGCTCATCCACACCCTCTCCCGCTGCAGCGACGTTGAACGGGCGGATATCGCCGACATCGTGGACAAGGAAATTTTCGATCTTGCGGATTTCGACCGGGTCCTCCGGTATGTGCAGCAACATGGCGGGATCGAGTATACCATCGAGGCGGCACGGCAACGGATCACCCTGGCCAAGGAAGAGTTGGCCTCTTTCCCCGATTCGCCCGTAAAAGAAGCGTTGATCGAACTGGCCGACTACACCGTCAGCAGGACCCGGTAGGAAGGAGTCACCTCATTTTCGGCGACGACCGGTAGCTGCACCTCCGGTTTCCGACAACCGGTTTCTCCCCGGCGACGCGACTTCTTCCGCCCCCTGCACCCACTCCCCTTGCGGCCCGCCTTTCCCCGTCCAAAAACCTGGAACCCAGAACCCAGAACCCAGAACCTAGAACCCAGAACCTAGAACCCGAATTTTAGAGGTAATTCCCATGAAACGCCTGATCCTGCTATTGCTGATTCTCCTGGTGGTTGCCGTGGGTTGCAGCAAGGACAAGAAGGAAATCGCCGGCCTGCCGGCGGAGAACGGCAACCCTGCCCCTGACTTCTCGCTCTCCGGCCCCAATGGAGAGACCCGACTCTCCACCCTGAAGGGGAAGCTGGTCCTGGTCCACTTCTGGGCGACCTGGTGCCCCCCCTGCCGTGAAGAATTACCTTCCCTGGCCAAGCTCAACAAGGAGATGGAAGGCAAGCCGTTTCGTCTCCTGGCCATCTCCATCGACAAGGAGGGGAACGATGCGGTCCAGAAGCTCTTCAGCGGACTGGGGATAACCCTTCCGGTACTCCTTGATCAATCAAACCGGGTGGCCGGACAGTACGGAACCACCGGCGTACCGGAGACATTCATCGTCTCCCCCGAGGGGATCATTATCAAAAAGATCGTCGGCTCCATTGAGTGGTCGTCACCTGAGGTTATCTCCTTCCTCAATAACGCCATGAAGACGGGCCACTGAGGCCATGGGGCAGACAGAGATCACCTTTGCCGGAGCATTTGTGGCGGGACTCCTCTCCTTTCTCTCCCCCTGCGTCCTGCCGCTGATCCCCTCCTATATCACCTATATCACCGGTCTCTCCTTTGCCGACCTTCAGGCTGAGCAGACCACTCGACAGGTACGCCGTAAGGCCATGCTCCACTCCCTGGCCTTCATCGCCGGCTTCACCGCCATATTCGTCCTGCTGGGAGCCTCGGCCACCGCCATCGGCTCCTTTCTCCAGGAACAGATGGGTCTCATCAGAAAGGTGGGTGGGGTCCTCATCGTGCTTTTCGGCATGCATATCGCGGGGATCTTCGACATCAACATGCTTCTGGGAGAGAAACGGATCAATCTCCGGAACAAACCGGCCGGTTTCCTGGGGAGCTTTCTCGTGGGGCTTGTCTTTGCCGCCGGGTGGACCCCCTGCATCGGCCCCATCCTCGCCTCCATCCTCATGGTGGCGGCCACCAAGGAGACCGTCTACCAGGGGATTTCGTTACTTCTGGTCTACTCCCTGGGACTGGGTATCCCGTTTTTTCTCTCCGCCGTCGCCTTGCACCGCTTTCTCGCCTTCTTCAACCGCTATCGACGCTACATCCGGCTCATGGAGATCATCACCGGGATATTCCTCATGATCGTCGGCATCCTGATCTTCTCCAACTCTCTGACCCGTCTCTCCACACTGGTCACCGGTTTATTTGGGGGGATATAACCCGTGTCTCTTCCGGAGAACAATCACCCCACCGCCATCTCCATACAGATTGCCGTGGCGAGCCTGGACAGCACCGAGGCCTTTTACGCAGGGATTCTGGATCTGCCGGTGATGCGGGCGCTCACCGTCACCGGCGTCTCCGGGCATCTGGTCATGGAGTGCGAGGGATGGCGTCTCATCTTCGTGGAAGAAGGGGCGGTGCTCAGAAATCATCCGATCCTGGAGGAGCGGTTTCAGGAGAATGAAAAAGGGGTAGGGATGACCCTGCATTTTCCGGTGGTGGACATCGAGGAGATCTTTGACGCCGTCATGGAGGAGGAACTGGAAATCGTCTACCCCCTCCGGACCCATCCCTATGGCGTCAAGGAGTTCTGGTGCCTGGATCCGGACGGCTACCTGGTAGTGCTGGAGGAGTCGATGCGTCCCACGTGAATTTCCGTCTCCCGCAGCCAAAAGGCCCGATGCAAGAATCATCGGGCCTTTTTACTACGCAGTGGCGACAGTGCGACTATTTTTTCTTCCCTTTTCCCTTCTGGATGTTTACCTGCCGCGCCTCCCGCGCCTTCACCAGATTCGCTCCCAGGTCCATGCCCGCGGCAATCTCTTTTCTCTTCTGGGCATACCCTTTGGACATGAGGGATTGGCTTTTGGGGATGTTGAACTGTTTCCGATACTGGGACGGACTCAACTGATGCGCCTGATTGAGATGTCGCGTCAGGGTCTTCATCCCCCCCTTGCCGCAGAGCATACAGATGACTTCGTTGGTCTTGAATGCCTGCTTCAGTGTCAGAGCAGGAACTGTGCTCTCTTCGGCAACGCCCTGAACTTCAACAGCCCCTCCGGATTCAATTGACTGAAGCGCCACATAAACCTTCTTGAGTTCCTGAATAATTTCGTCAGTTGTCATTGGTGCGGTTCCGGCATGTGATGCTACGATATCTACGGTCATTTCCAGTAATGTCGCCATGTGAGTACTCCTCTTTGATAATATACTACTCAATAAAATAACAAATTCAGACTGAAAGTCAACAGCTTATCCTGTCATTCATACCTTATTGATGAATATATAATGTTTACCGCTCTATTTTTATGGTATACGTCTACCGAAAAAGAGAGCGCTACTCTATTACAGAGTAACGCTTCAAATCTCTCATACAAACGGGATACCGACTGAGCGGGTCTGATTCAGAGTAAAAACTCTTCTATCACCGACTGTATGGCGGGAGACTCCTTTCCCACCGCGGCCTGTCGCTCTTCCAGGCTCATCAAAGCAGCAAGCTCTTTTTTGGCCACTTCCCGACTCCCGGCAATGGTCTCCGCCATCTTGCAGAGTATCCCCACCGGAACCCCGCTCCGATATCCGGCCACCAGTTTACCGATCTCCTCACGGCGCTGTTCGTCAGACCATCTCTTGAAAAATGCCGCACCCAGATCATTGTTATCATGTAGCATACAGACTCTCCATAATGGTCTCAGCCGGCAGCAGCGGCTGGTTATCACCGACAGCGGCAGCGACGCTATCCGTGGTTCAGCGCCGTCAAGAGTCGCACCTGCTCCCGGCACTGTCGGGCTTCGGCGGGCTCCCCCCTGGGAGAGAGGGTTGCCAGGGCCTCCCAGGCAGGAAGATGGGTAGGAACCAGCTCCGTCAGGCGCGTCAATGCCTTCCGGGCCTCCCCACGTTGTCCCCTTTCCAGGCAGAGTTCCCCCAGAAGCAACCACCCCCAAGGGTTATCAGGCTCCCGTTTCACAACCTCTCCATACTGCTCCTCCGCGCCGGGGAAATCCCCTTCTTCGGCCAGCAGCTCCCCCACGGCAATGGTGTCGGCATGACAGTAGCCGGTGCGCCGGCGTATCGCCGCCATGGCCGCTCCTCTGCCCACCTGCTCTCCTTGGGCAACCGCCTCTATCTTGCGGAGCAACCGCCTGGTGGCCGCGGCAACGAAGGGGTCGTTGCGGGCATAGAGCGCCTCCTCCTTGGAGCGCTCGAAAAGATCAGCGGACAGCTCACCCCGCTCCACGGCCTGGTCGAAGAGCCGGGTGCCGGGGTAGTACGCCAGCGGGGAGACCTGGCCATCGTCGGCCTTCACCGCTTCCAGAAGCCCCAGGGTCTCCTTCAACTCCCGCTCGCTTTCACCGGGGAGTCCCGTCATCAGGTAGATGGAGAGCCTGATGCCGACCCTGCGGGTCATCCGGGCGGCCTGAACGATCTGTTGGGGGGTAATCCTCTTCCCCAGGGTCGCCAGGAGCGCCGGAGCGCCGGATTCGACGCCGTACTGGATGCAATCGCACCCCGCGCGCCGCATCTGCAGGAGCATCTCTTCATCCACGGCGCTCACCCGTGACTGGCAATTCCAGAGGATAAAGAGCCGCTCTTCCAGAAGGAGTCGGCAGAACTCCATGACCCGCGTCCGATCGGCGGTAAAGGTGTCGTCACGGAGGGAGAAATAGATGAGTCCGAAACGGTCGCGGATGGCGCGGATCTCATCAACCATGTTCCGCGGTGAACGGAACCGGAGTGATTTACTCCAGAAAAGGGGGGAGGAACAGAAGGTGCAGGCTGCCGGGCAGCCACGGGAGGTGATGAGAAACTCCAGCTGCCGGCGCAGATCGATGTTGATCCCCCCCAGGAACCCCTCATGGGGGAAAGGCAAAAGATCGAGGTTGGTCAAGGGGGGACGCGGCGGGGTGACGACGATGGCATCCCCCTGACGCACGGCGACCCCTCTGACCCGATGAAGCTCCGCCGTCTCCCCCTGTTCCAGCTTTTCCGCCAGCTCGACCAGCGTCTCTTCCCCTTCCCCCAGGACCACGGCGTCCACCGACCGGTATGCGGCCAAAATCTCCCGGCAGCGGTGGGTGGCGTGGGGTCCCCCGAAGAGAACGAAACAGGCGGGGTTCAGCAACTTGGCCAACTCCGCCAGCCGCACCGAATCGTGGCGATTGTGGGTCATCACCGAGATCCCCAGCAAGTCGGGGCGCTCTGAGACGAGTATCTTTCGGATCGCATCCCAGGAGAGACCGGACAGATTGGCAGCCTTGGCCTCCATGCCGGCATCACGGAGAACGGCGACCAGCGAGCCGACCCCCACCGGGAGGAGAGAGAGGAACGGGTCGTCACCCCCTGCCGCGTAGACGGCGCAGATGAGGCTCTTCACCCGGTCACTTTCGACTGCAACTGTTCGATGAGGGGGATGTCGGCCGGAAGAAAATCGAAAAGCGCCAGTTCCGACGCCGTGACCCAGCGATGTTCGGTCACCTCCAGGTCCTGAATCTCCCCTCCGCTCCAGCGACAGCGATAGGCCAGGACCATGACCGGCCGCTCGGGATAGCGGTAGTAGACGACATCGAAGATATCCTCCACCTGGATATCCATGTCGAGCTCTTCCTTGATCTCCCGCACCACGCACTCCCGGGGATCTTCATTTTTTTCCATCTTACCCCCCGGGAACTCCCAGAGAAGCGGATAGGGGACATGCTCCTTGCGGCGGGTGATAAGAATCTTTTCGTGGTTCCGGATGATGGCGGCGGTGACAAGCAGGGGGAGCATGGGGAGACCTCGTGGATTAAAAAATTCGCCGGAAGGGACCTACATGAAACCGTTGCGGGCAAGGAGTTCGGGGGTGACGCCGGAGGGCGATGCCTCACGCCCGCCCAGAAGCCGTTCCACGTATTTCCCGATGATGTCGGTCTCGATGTTGACCCGTTCTCCCGGCTTTCCCAGGGTGAG
>CAIUWK010000013.1 GCA_903902855.1 uncultured Geobacter sp.
CATCGTCAACCCCCTCATGATCACCGCCGAGTACGTGGACCTAGTCGCCCGGGGACTCATCCCCCCCTTCATCACCACCGAGTACAAGGGGCAGTACAACGTCATCAAGCTCAACCTCAACGCCGTGGTGAAGATGATGAACGAGCTCCTGGCCGAGACCGACAAGATCATCCGGGCCGCCGCCGACGGACAGCTGGACCAGCGGGCCGATGCCGCTCTCTTTGCCGGTGGCTGGCACAAGCTGGTGACCGGGGTCAACGACACCATCACCAACATCGTCAACCCCCTCATGATCACCGCCGGCTATGTGGAGCGGATCTCCAAGGGGGACATGCCGCCGGTCATCACCGACAACTACAAGGGGCAGTACAACATCATCAAAAACAACCTCAACGTCCTCATCGAAGCACTGAACCGGATCACCGCCGGCGCCCGGGAGGTAGCCCAGGGGAACCTGATGGTGGAACTGAAGGAGCGCTCCGACAACGACGAGCTGATGAAGGCCCTCATCGCCATGGTCCGGCAGCTCACCTCCGTCATCAGCGAGGTGAAGGCCGCCGCCGACAATGTGGCCGCTGGTTCCCTGCAGTTGAGCACCGGGGCCGAGACCCTTTCCCAAGGGGCGTCGGAACAGGCCGCCGCCGCCGAGGAGGCCTCCTCCTCCATCGAGCAGATGACCGCCAACATCCGGCAGAACGCCGACAACGCCCAGCAGACGGAGAAGATCGCCGTCAAGTCCGCCGAAGACGCCACGGCCGGGGGGAAAGCGGTGGCCGAGACCGTCACCGCCATGCGGGAGATCGCGAGGAAGATCACCATCATCGAAGATATCGCTCGGCAGACCAACATGCTGGCCCTGAATGCCGCCATCGAGGCGGCCCGGGCCGGCGAGCACGGCAAGGGGTTTGCCGTGGTCGCCTCGGAGGTGCGCAAGCTGGCCGAACGGAGCCAGCTGGCGGCCCGGGAGATCTCCGGACTCTCCGCCTCCAGCGTGGAGGTGGCGGAACGGGCCGGGGAGATGCTGACCCGGATACTTCCGGACATTCAGAAGACCGCGGAACTGGTGCAGGAGATCAATGCCGCCAGTAAGGAACAGGATTCCGGGGCCGGGCAGATCAACAAGGCGATCCAGCAACTGGACCAGGTGATCCAGCAGAACGCCTCCGCCGCCGAGGAGATGGCCTCCACCGCCGAGGAGCTCTCCTCCCAGGCCGAGCAGCTCCAAGGAAGCGTGACCTTCTTCAAGATCTACGACTCCATGGGGAGCCCCACCCGGACGCTACCTGCTCCGCCGGCTAAAAAGTGGTGAGCTACAATCGACGTGATAACCTCCGGCAACCACCATCACCGGATCGGACCACCACTCCATTCTCTCCCCATCATGAAGGGACTTCCTCCTTCCCCGACTCCTCCCTAAGGCATTTCCTGTATTCATTAACTGATAGGGGGGTTCCTGCTGGTGGCGCTCTTCGCAGCCATCGTGGGGGGGGGCGGGATGGTCAACATCAAGACCATCGATAACGCCGACACCAGGCTCTACGAGAAGATCACCATCCCCCTGGATCAGATCGGAGAACTTTCCTCCGCCTTCCACCGGATGCGGTGCAATGAGGCGCAGATGCTCTTTGCCGACAATCAGGAGCAACTGAGCCTAAAAACGGCTGTTATCCACGAAGTTCACGAAGAAAATCCAAGGGAACCGAGCTGGTGCCCTGAAAAAGCCTTTAACCGGTCCGGTTAACCGTCTTGACGACTTATTGAGTTGGATCGGGGAAATCAGAAACGGAAAAGGCGCCCAGCAAGAAGAGGGCGCCTTTTTTAATAATCAGGGTATGAGGTGAATCGAACCGTCAGCGACCTTTTCGGCCACCAATCCCGGCTAGCGGCCGGTAAAATCTTTCCAGCGATCAAGTATCTTGACAGCCACATCCGATGCGGCCACATGGTACGTGCCGTCGTCAATCTGCTGCCTGATCCTTGGTATTTTTTCTACATTGCTGTCCGTGGACGAGGAGAGCATCGTCTTGAGCCTGGCGACCTCCCCTTTACTATTGGAAACGTCGACCCGGTCAGCCCCTTGACTACGGCTCTTCTTGGCAGGAGCAGGGGAAGCACCACTATTCGTATTGAGCAGTACTGACGGCAAACGCTGATCGCTGTAGATTTTCATGACTTACTCCTGAAACATCATCTTGAAAAAGTATTATACGGCAAGGTCGATCTGCTGGACGGTGCCGACTGTCCCATTTTCGTTAACGTAGACTCCCGTGGCCTTTACTTCACCCAGCAGTTGATTATTGGCGTCCTTGAGAGCAAAGGGGGTCGACTGACTTGCCAGAGATATGGCCCCCACACCGGCATCCTTCAGTGACGTCAAGCCACTGCTTCCCCCCTGCCAGATCTTCAACTGACTGTACACCGCATCCTGTTCATCAATCCAGCCGTCCTTGTTCTGGTCATAGGCCGCCAGTTCGGTGAAACCGTTGCCGGTTTTGGCGCCGAACAGTTCGGTGCCGTTGTTCACCGTGCCGTCATGGTTCTTGTCCAGCGCCAGATACCCGCTCCCCTTGCCGAGGGAGGCGACGGTTTCCGTTGTGCCGTCACCGTTAATGTCGAATTTGAATTTAGTGTCGGTGAGTTCCGCCGCCGTACCGTTGAAATTCACGACCAGGGGGTCTTTCGTGACGGCATCGCCGGCCCGCAAACTGGTAGAGGTTTGGCTCGTATACTCCCGACTCATGGAAAGGCCGATATTGAAATTGATCTCCTTGCCGTCAGCCGTCTTGATCACGCCGCTGGCGGAGAAATTCGTCTGTTCCTCCTCATGACGAATCTCGGTGGCATCATATTCGATTCCATACCCCGCTGGTGTGCTCTGCTGTACCGGGGTCGCGGCCTGTCCGCTCTGCACCCCCTGATCCGTGGTCTGAGCAACCTGCTGCCCATCTGATGATGTTGCCTGAGCCTGCCCGTCACTTCCCGTGGTCGTGGTAGGAGCGACGATTTTTCTCAGTTCGGCGATGGAGACCTTTCTCCCCGTGAGCGTCTGAATGAGACTCTGCAGGAGCGACAACTTCGGGTCCACCACCTCACCCGAATTTGACTGGTCCACCGCCGTTGTCCCCCCGGTCGAAGATGCCGGTTGCTGCCCCGACAGCGTGACTTTGTCACCGGCAGCGGCCGAGGCGCCGCTCTTGGCGGCGCCTTCGAAGTCGGGACGCTGCGCTCCGAACCAGACCTTGAGGGACTGTTTTTTCTGGTACTGTTTGATGGCAAGATGCTGACTTGCAAGATTAAGGGAGGAATCGGTTATGATCATGACCAGCTCCTTTCGTGATCGACAACGCCACGGAGAGTCACCTCCACCGGCGACTCCGAACGATGAAATAGAATCGCTCTGATTTCCTTATCGTCAACCGCCACAAAAAGTTGAGATCTTTTCCCGTAACTACTCAGTTACAATTCCCCGAGAATCAGGGCCAGCAGCGCCGACAGCCGCTCATTCTCCTGCCGCGACCGGACCGCCACCCTGAAAAAACGGTGGTCCAGACCGGGAAAATTCCCGCAGTCGCGGATGAGGATTCCCTGGGGGAGCAGCTTGTCCCGAAGAGTCGCGGCGGAGAGCCCGGACGTCAGTTGGACCAACAGGTAATTGGCGGCGGAGGGATAGGGGCGCAGGCCGGGTAAGGACGCAAGGGAAGATAAGAGAAGCTCCCGTTCCCGGATAATGAGAGAACAGGTCCGGGCCGGGTAGCCGTCATCGGCCAGGGCGGCCAAACCGGCGGCCTGGGCCAGGGTTCCCACGCTCCAGGGGGGGACCAGTTCCGCCAGACGCCGGATGACATCGGGTGGAGCCACGGCATATCCCAACCGGAGCCCCGGCAGGGCAAAAAACTTGGTGAGGGAACGGAGAATGAGCCCGCGGCCATCCGCCAGGAGGAGCGAGATGGCTGACTCCTCCTGGCAGAAATCCATGAACGCCTCATCGATGACCGGCACGGTCCCCAGAGTGCGGCAGAGCTCCAGCAGTCGGGCAATCGTGGGGAGCGGGATCAGGGCGCCGGTGGGATTGCCGGGATTGGCCAGCAGCAGGAGATCGAAGCCGCCGCTCAACTGCTCCTCCAGTTTCGTCAGGGAGAGGAGAAACCCCTCTTCCGGTTCCAGGAAGTGGTGGTGAACCTCCCAGCCTGCTCTTGCCAGGGCCGCGCCGTATTCGGAAAAGGGGGGGGCGACGATGAGGGCGCGGCTGCCGGGAAAGAGCCGGGGGAGGAGGTGGATCAGCTCGGTGGAGCCGTTGGCCACTCGGACGTTCTCCACGGGAAGGTGATGACGTTGGGCCACCGCCTGACGCAACTCAAAAGCGTCGGGGTCGGGGTAATGGACGACCTGATCGAAGGCGGCCATGACCGCCTGGCGCACCCCGGCTGGCGGCCCCAGCGGGTTGATGCTGGCGGAGAAGTCCAGGATATCCCCTGGTGCGACCCCCAGGAATCGGGCAACGGCATGGACCGTGCCGCCATGGCTGAAGAGCTCTGTCATTTCAAACTCCGGATAATAACAAGGAAAAGCGCCGTCAACGCCCCTTCCGCCCCATACATGAGCCGTACCGCACCGATCCAGGAACCCCGTGTCAGGGGAACAAGCGGCTCTCCCATGGTCGGCTTGACCACCGGCATACCGAAATAACTTGAAGTTCCGCCCAGTTGCACCCCCAAGGCGCCGGCTGCGGCCGCCTCGGGGATGCCGCTGTTGGGGGAAGAGTGGTTGCGTCCGTCCCGGCGCATGGTCCGCCAAGCTCTTCCCGGAGAAAGAGCCGCCAGGGGGGCGACGAGAACCATGAGCAGACCGGTGAGCCGCGCCGGAAGCCAGTTGACCAGATCATCACACCGGGCCGAGGCCCAGCCGAACCGGAGATACCGGTCATTTTTGTACCCCACCATGGAGTCCAGGGTGTTCACCCCCTTGTAGGCCAGTCCCAGGATCGGTCCCCCCACCATGAGACAGAGAAGGGGGGCGATGACGCCATCACTGCTGTTTTCAGCCACCGTCTCCACCAGAGCCCGCCAGATCTCCGGTTCGTCCAGCTGCTCCGTGTCCCGCCCCACGATGCGGGAGAGGAGTCGTCGGGCCTGGGGAAGATCCCCCCTGGTAAGGGCGTCGGCCACCATCTGCGACTCCCCATGGAGGGAGCGGGCCGCCAGACAGCTGTAGGCAAGAACGAGAGCCACCCCATCCCCCACCAGGGGGTGGATGAGGGAGGCTCCCATGAGGAGGAGCCAGGCAACTCCGGCCACCGTCCCCACGGTGGCCACCAGGAGGATGATTCCGGCGAGCCTCATGTTCATGCCGGTCTGACGGAGTATCCCCTCGGTCTCGGTGATAAACCGCCCCATCCCCTTCACCGGATGGGGGAACCAGCGGGGATCACCCAGGAGGAGGTCCAGGAGGAGCGCCCCCAGGATGATGGCCGGTGACACCGGGGTCACGGAGCAACCCCGCAGATCTCCCAGAGTTTGGGGAGATCCAGGTAAGCCGCCAAGTGAGCCGCCAGCCGATCGAAGGGATCGGGGAGGGTCTCGCACTCTTTCCGGATCTCCAACCCCTTCTCCTTCCGGAAACGGTTGACAAGGGCCGTACGGAAAGGATGATTGTCCAGGATGCCGTGGATATAGGTGCCGATGATCCGGCCATCGGGGGAGACCGCGCCGTCGATGACCTCCACCTCCTCCCCTGACCGCCGGGTGATCCGGGCAAAGGGGTGGGCGCCACGCCCCAGGATCGTCTCCCCCATATGAATCTCGTACCCGGTCAGCTCCGTACGACAGCGGGGAACGGCGTGGAACGCTCCGGGAAGGAGCGTCGCCTCCACCTGATGGGTCTCCTTGTGGGAGAGGAGGAGCGTCACCGCGTCCAGCAGTCCCAACCCCTCCGCCTCTTTCAGGGACGACTCCACCCCGTGGGGATCGGAGATCCGGCGGCCAAGCATCTGAAAACCGCCGCAAATCCCCATAATCGGCCCCGGGAACTCCCGAATGGCGGAAAAGAGTCCCTGATCCTCCAGAAATTCCAGGTCCGGGATGGTGGACTTGGTCCCGGGGATGATGAGGAGATCCAGCCCCGCCAGCTGGCGCGGGGAGTCGATATAGGAGAGTTCCACGTCCGGCTCCCGCTCCAGGAGATCGAAATCGGTATAATTGGAGATGCGGGGGAGCTTCACCACGCCGATGAAGATACGTGCCCTCCCTGCAGCGGCCGATGCCGACGGCTTGCGCGCCAGGGCCACACTGTCCTCCTCGGGGAGTCCCAGATCACGCAGGAACGGCACGACCCCCAGCACCGGAACGCCGGTCCGCTTCTCCACCAGTTCCAGCCCCGAGGCGAGGAGGGAGGGGTCCCCTCGAAACTTGTTGATGATGATCCCCTTGATCTGCGCCCGCTCCGCCGGCTCCAGGAGCTCCCAGCTCCCGATGATCTGGGCAAAGACCCCCCCCCGGTCGATATCCGCCACCATGAGCACCGGACAGTCGGCCATCTGCGCCACCTTCAGGTTGGCGATGTCGTGGGCCTTCAGATTGATCTCGGCCAGACTCCCCGCCCCTTCGGCCACGATGAAGTCGAAACCGTCGGAAAGCCGAAGAAAGCTCTCCCGGACCTTCTTGAACGCCTCGGGCTTGAAGGCGTTGTAGGCGGCCACGGTCATGTTCCCCACCGGCTTCCCCTGGATGATGACCTGACTCCCCACATCGGAGTTGGGCTTCAGGAGGATCGGATTCATGTCGGTATGGGGTGGGATGCCGCAGGCCGCGGCCTGTACCGCCTGGGCCCGGCCGATCTCCCCCCCTTCCGGAGTGACCGCCGAATTCAGCGCCATGTTCTGGGATTTGAAGGGCGCCACGGAGAGCCCCCGTTGCCGGAGGAGGCGGCAGATGCCGGAGGTCAAGACCGACTTTCCCACATCCGAGCCGGTGCCGCAGAGCATCAGGGCTTTTCCGGGGACTGGGGACTGGGGACCGGTAACGGCTGAAAGGCCGGGATTGGGGACCGGGGACTGGGGACCGGTCCCGGCTGGGGGACCGGGCACGCTCTCCTCACACCTCACTCCTCGCGCCTCACGCCTGGTGGCGTAGCCGCGCGGCGTCACCATCTTGCCCGCGCCATCCACGTAGGTTGCGGCATTGCCGATGATGACGATGGTGGTCATGTCCACCTCATGCAGCGGAAGGTCGGCCAGAGTCGTGACCACGACCTCTTCCCCCTTCCGGCAGGCATTCCGGACGAGCCCCACGGGGGTGCTCCCGCTGCGAGCGGCCAGGAGAATCTCCCTGGCCCGGTCCAGCTGCATCACCCGGCCGGCGCTGCGCGGGTTGTAGAGCGCCACCACGAAGTCCGCCGCGGCGGCCGCCTCCAGCCGCCGGACGATGACCTCCCAGGGGGTCATGAGGTCGGAGAGGGAGATCACCGCAAAATCGTGCATGAGAGGAGCGCCCAACCGGGCTGCTGCCGCCTGCACTGCGGAGACGCCGGGGATCACTATGACTTCCACCCCGCTCCCCTCCCCTGCCGCTTCTTCCCCCACTCTCCCCGCCTCCACCAGCTCCAGCACCAGACCCGCCATGCCATAGATACCGGCGTCCCCACCGGAGACCAGGGCCGTAACCTTTCCGGAGGAAGCGATTCGAAGCGCCTCACGACACCGCTCCACCTCTTTCATCATTCCGGTGGAGATTACTTCTTTCCCGACAAGGAGCGGCGCCACCAGTTCCAGATAGCTCTTGTACCCCACCACTACCTGGGCAGCTTCCAGGGCTTCACGGGCTTCCAGGGTCATCCGGTTCAGATCACCGGGACCGGTCCCGACAACATATAGTTTTGACATAGCAACCTCACAGCATAAAAATCATTAACAGGGATAGAAGCAAACCTTATTTAGTTGATTCCGCGATGGCCAGGGTCACGTTGCCGCTCTTGATCTTCTCCATGAGCAATGTTCCGTTACCCGAGGCCAACAGCGCCGCCGGTTCGGCAACCCCCTTTGCGCCGATGGCTGCCAGAGCATAAGGAGATGCCGGCGAGGGGAAGATCACCCCGTTCAGCTCACTGCTTTCATAACAGAAAAGCGGCACCCCCAGGGATGCGGCAAAGGCGACCAGCCCCGGCTCATCTTGTTTGGCCTGGGCAGTGGCGAGACAAGAGACACTCTTGAGAGAGAGGGACAACCGTTCCAGGGCCGAGGCGACAACCCGGCCCAGCTCCTCTTCCCCTGTGCCGCGGTTGCACCCCATACCCAGCACCAGATTCCTCGGCCTCAGCACGAGGATCTTTTCGGAAGGAGTCCGGAGCAGCCGATTAGTGACGAAGAGGCACCCCTTGGCGCCGCTCTCCAGCGCTTCATCGCAGCTCTCATAAAAGGAGAGCCTCCCCCGTCCACCAAAGGCGCTTTGCACCCGCCCGGTGGGATCGAACACCCCAATCGACTCGTCGTCCAGAAGCAGGCTGTTGAGGAGCTTGACCCGTGACAGCTCCTCGATCACCCACCCCTCCTCCTTGGCCAGGAGATCGAAGGAGGGAAGCCCGTTCACATCGGTGGCGGTGGTGATGACCTCCCGGGCCCCGGTGAGAAGGGCGCAGCGCGATGCCAGTTCGTTGGCGCCGCCAAGGTGGCCAGAGAGAAGCGAGATGGCGAAATTCCCGGCGTCGTCCATCACCACCACCGCCGGGTCGACATCCTTCCCCTGGAGATGGGGGGCGATGAGTCGGACCACGATCCCCGTGGCCATGATACAGACCAACCCGTCACACTCCTGCCAGAGCCTCGCCAGAAGCTCCTTCAAGGCCCCGTCGTAAACGGTTCCCTGGGCGGCTTCGGCATATTTTCGGGGGACAAACAGCGTCGCCCCGGGAAGCCCGCTTATCAGCTTGGCCCCGATCCGGACTCCGTTACGGGTTATGGCGATGACGGCAAGATTCATCCTGCCAGAATAATGATTTTTCGGGAAGAAGCAACAACTGTCACACGGTCGGGAAACATATCCAGTCGTTTTCCTTGCCGCCTGCGTCATAACTTGAAATTCGTGGCTGATTTCTGGTATAAA
>CAIUWK010000014.1 GCA_903902855.1 uncultured Geobacter sp.
GCCAACAAATATGCTAACATTCTTCATGACTCGCCTCCTTGGTTATGGCTCTGCGCCGTGGGTTTGATTCCGACAGCGTAACCCACGTTTGCAAGGGGCGAGTCCTTTTTTTTCAACTGGCAGACATTATGTCTAGAACCTCGAACGTATAAAAGAGAACCGGAGTTATTATGGGATGGTTCAGCAGAGACAGGGCGCCCATGGCGCAGACCGAGGAAAAACGTACCAAGGCCCCCGAGGGGCTCTGGATCAAATGTCCGAGTTGCGGCGAAAATCTTTACGCAGGTGACCTGGAAAAAAATTGCAGTGTCTGTCCCAAGTGTGACTTCCATTTTCGCATCAGCGCCCGCAAGCGTCTGGAGATGCTCCTGGACGAAGGGAGTTTTGTGGAATATGACGCCGGGATGATCTCGGTGGATGTTCTGCAGTTCAAGGACACCAAGAGCTATGCCGACCGGATCGAGGGGGCACTCAGTAAAGGGGGGGCACGGGATGCCATCATCTGCGGTGGGGCGCTCCTGGAAGGGATGCCGCTGCAGGTTGCCGTTTTTGACTTCTCCTTCATGGGAGGAAGCATGGGGAGCGTGGTGGGGGAGAAGATCACCCGTGCCATCGAACGGGCCGTAGCCGCCCGGACCCCCTTTATCATCTTCTCCGCCTCCGGCGGCGCCCGGATGCAGGAGAGTATCCTCTCCCTCATGCAGATGGCCAAGACCTCCGCGGCCCTGGCAATTATGAAAGAGCAGGGGCTCCCCTTTATCTCCGTCCTCACCGACCCCACTACCGGGGGGGTTACCGCCAGTTTTGCCATGCTGGGGGATATCAATATAGCCGAACCCAGGGCTCTCATCGGCTTTGCCGGACCCCGGGTCATCGAGCAGACCATCCGCCAGAAGCTCCCCGAAGGGTTTCAGCGGGCCGAATATCTTCTGGAGCACGGCATGGTGGATCTGATCATCAACCGGAAGGAGATGCGCCAGACCCTTGCCCGACTCTTTGCCATGCTCCACCGTTAGTCCCGCTCCATGACCTTCAACGAGATGCGAGACCTCCTCTTTGCCCGGGGCCGGTTCGGGATACGTCCGGGACTCGACACCATTCGCCGGATTCTACACCGTCTCGACCATCCGGAACGGCAGTTCCCCGTCATCCATATTGCCGGTACCAACGGCAAAGGTTCCACTGCTGCCTTTCTTGCCTCGATACTGCAGCAGGGTGGGTACCGCACCGGTCTCTTTACCTCGCCTCACCTCATCAGCTTCACCGAACGGTTCAGGATCAACGGCGTCTCCATCTCCGAAGAGCTCCTCGTCCCCCTGGCCGAAGAGGTTCTGGCTGCGGCGCCGGTGGAGGCGACCTTCTTCGAGCTGGTCACCGCTATGGCGCTGCTCTATTTTGCCCGGGAGCGGGTGGAGGTGGCGCTGCTGGAGGTGGGGATGGGAGGACGTCTGGATGCCACCAACGCCGTGACCGGCATCCTCTCCATAATTACCCCGGTGAGTCTGGATCATTGCCGCTATCTTGGCGATACGGTGCGTGAGATTGCCGCGGAAAAAGCAGGGATTATCAAAGACTCTGCTCCGGTGGTCTGCTCCTCCCAGGACGATGAGGCTCTAGCGGTCATTCTGGACCGCTCGGCGGCAGCAGCGGCCCCCCTGTTTTGCTGCGGCAGAGAGTTCCGGGGAGAGTGGCGCCCGGATGGGCTTGCCTATGTTGGCCTGAACCGGACGCTCTCCGGTCTCACCCCGGGTATCCCCGGCGACTATCAGCGGGATAACGCCGCCTGCGCCCTGGCTGCAGCCGAACTCCTGGCGGAGATGGGCTTTCCCCTTGTCACCACCTCTCTTGCTTCGGGTATCCGGTCCGCCTGCTGGCCGGGTCGGATGGAGCTTTTCCCCGGCCCGCCGCGGCTCCTTCTGGATGGCGCCCACAACCCCGCCGGGGTTTCGGCTCTCTTGACCTCCCTGGAACGGATCAAGCGGGAGCGTCTTTTTTTGGTAACCGGGGTCATGGGGGACAAAGACCGGGACGGAGTGCTGGGACCGCTCCTCCCCCATGCCCACCAGGTGATAACCGTTAGCGCCGATCTTCCCCAGGCGTTGCCTGCCGATGAGCTGGCGGTTTTCTGCCGCAGCCTGGGTGCACGGGTGACTGCCGCCAAGAGCGTGGCCCAGGGGATCGATCTGGCCAGGGAACAGGCCGGCAACGATGACCTTATTCTTGTCACCGGGTCCCTCTACCTCGTTGGTGAGGCCCGGGGACTGCTCCTTCATCAGCCCTGTCGGCCCTTTCAGGGATGAGTCCCTTTTCTCTTCACCGGATATATATCATCCTGCTGGCGTTGCTGGTCCTCACCCCCTTTGCGGTCCATGGTGAGGAGCGTCCCATCACCTTGACCGCCGACCGGATGACCAGCGATGGGGATGGTGTCAAAGTTACCGCCGGCGGCAATGTCCGGATTATCCGCAACGGCCTGACTCTTCTGGCCGACACCGTCTCCTATGACAGGTCGGCAGAGAGTGCGACTGCCCAGGGAAACGTGACTGTCGAGCGCAAGGGGGACCTTCTCCGTGGCGACCGGGTCACGCTCAACTTCGACACCCAGCAAGGGATCATTTCCCACGCATTCCTGCAGATCAAACAGGGTGGGGTCAGGATCACCGGGGACGAAATCAAAAAGAGCGGTGACAAGGAGTATCTGGTGAGTAGAGGGACGCTTACCATGTGCGAAGCCGACCCGCCGGCCTGGAGATTTACAGCGTCGGATATCGACATCAGCGAAAGGTACGCATCGGCAAAGCATGTGATCTTTTCTGTGGCCGATGTCCCGGTACTCTATATCCCTTACCTCCTCGTTCCCGTCTCCCGGGAGCGTCAATCCGGCCTCCTCCTGCCGCGTATCGGTGTCTCCTCCAAGAAGGGATTCTTTCTGGATATCCCCTATTATCTGAATATCAATCCCAGCCAGGAGGCAACGGTGTCTCTGGATATCCAGAGTAAGCGAGGTTTCGGGACGGAGGTTGATTACAGCTATCTCAGACCACAGGGGGGGAGCGGTTCCGCCAACGGATACCTGATTTACGACCAGTCACAGGATCAACTCCGTGGGATGATTCGGGAAAAGCATCAAGAGTATTTCTCTCCCACTCTAAGTTTCAAAAGCTCTATAGAGTTGACCACTGATCAGAGCTTTTATCGCGATTTCGGCGACAGCACCGGTGACTACAACCGCCAGTACCTGGAGTCCAACGCCTTTGTCACGAAAAACGGCGAGTTCTGGTCTCTGACTCCTCAGATCAAGTATGTCTATGACCTCATCGGCAAGAGTAATACCACGACCCTGCAGCAACTCCCCACGATCTCCTTTACCGGCATCAAGCGGCCGGTCATGGATCAACTTTTCTTCTCCCTTGATTCCGATTTCACCGACTTTTACCGGGATAAGGGGCTGCAGGGGCAGCGGTTGCGCATAGCCCCTCTCTTCACCGCCTATGCCTCGCCGTTGCCGCTCCTGGACGTCTCCGCCTGGGGAGGGTATCGGCAGTCACTGTATAATGCCTATGGCTCCGCCGACAACGGCGGGACATCATACGGAACGGTAACGACCGGCGTCGCTGCATCCAGTACCCTCACTCGGGTTTATGACGCCAAGCAGGGAAGTCTGGAGCGGGTCCGTCACACCCTCATTCCCGAGATCAACTTTCAGTTCGTGGATTCTTTTGTCACCACCCCCCCGTCTTTTTTTGATTATAATGACAAACTGACCAACCAGAGCATGCTGACCTGGTCGCTGAGTAACTATTTCACCGGCAGGTTTCAGGGCGACAACAGCGTCACTGAGTACCGGGAACTCCTCTATCTCCGGCTCAGCCAGGGGTATGATTTTCGGCAAACCGGCAAGGATCTCCTGGCAATCGGAGCTGAATCCCGACAGTTTACCGATCTGAGGCTGGAGAGTCGGATCGCGCCGCTGAAGAATTTCTCACTGTTAACCGACAGCCGCTTCTCCGTCTACGACGTTCGCTTCTCCTCGGCTGACGTGACCGCCGAGTATCGGCCGGAAAATGCGGGATCCGATACCGCGTCACTGGGGTATCACTATACCGCCGGTTCCTGGGATTATCTTGAAACACGTTTCGGCGTACATCTCAGTGAACAGTTTATTCTTCACTATATCGGGCGGTACATCATCCCGGGGAGCACGTTTCTGGAAAACATGGTCGCCCTCGAATACCGCCACCAGTGCTGGGGAGTAACCTTCTCGTATCAGCATCGCCCGGACGCCACGGAGTTCATGGTGAGTCTGAGTCTCGCCGGGATCGGCTCCGTGGGAAAGATGAACACCTACTAAAACTTATGGGAGGCATCATGACTGAACTCTTCATACCCCGGGCGCTGCTCGTCACCGGAGGAGCCGGTTTTATCGGCTCCAATTTTATCCATCACTTCCTGGCGGCCCAGCCTCACAGCCGGGTGATCAATCTGGATCTCCTGACCTATGCGGGGAACCTGGAAAACCTGAAGGGGGTTGAAGACAATCCCCGCTATCGCTTCGTCAGGGGAGATATCTGTGATGCCGCAGTGGTGGCACGGATACTGAAGGAAGAGAGGATCGACGGGGTGGTCCATTTTGCCGCAGAGTCCCACGTGGACCGCTCCATAGACGGCCCGGAGCTCTTCATCCGGACCAATGTTCTCGGCACCCAGATCCTCCTGGAAGAGGCCCGTCGTCACTGGCAGGAGGGGGGGAAGGGGCCGTTTCGGTTTCTGCAGATCTCCACGGACGAGGTCTACGGCTCCCTGGGGGCCACCGGCTATTTCACCGAGGAGACCCCCTTGGCGGCCAACTCCCCCTATTCGGCCAGTAAGGCCGGCGCCGACCTTCTGGTGCGAGCCTATCATGAGACTTACGGTTTTCCCACCCTCAACACCCGCTGTTCCAATAATTACGGCCCCTATCACTTCCCCGAGAAGTTGATTCCCCTCATGATTGCCAACATCATCGCCAAACAGCCGCTTCCCGTCTACGGTGACGGGCGCAACGTCCGCGACTGGCTTCATGTCAGGGATCATGCCTCGGCGGTGGAAGCGGTCCTTACGAAAGGGGCGCCGGGAGCGGTCTACAACATCGGCGGCAACAACGAGTGGCAGAATATAGATATCGTAAACCTGGTCTGCGACCTGCTGGACGGTCGGCTGGGACGAGAGCCCGGAGAGGGACGATCGCTCATTACCTATGTGAAGGACCGGCCGGGACATGACCGACGTTATGCCATCGACGCAACCAAGATCAGGACGGAACTGGGTTGGGAGCCGGCCTACACCTTTGAACAGGGGATCGAGGAGACCATCGACTGGTATCTGGCAAATCAGGAGTGGGTGCGGGAAGTAACCTCCGGAGCATACCTGGACTATTACGAGCAGATGTACGGGAACCGTGCTGCGTCCAATACGTCTCTCTTACCGTAAATAAAACCGATTAACTCAGGTATTAAGACTGAAGCCTGAGTATTTAGTTGTAAACATGTTGGTGGGGAGGTGTGACGTGATTCTTGTGGTTGGCGCAAAGGGGATGCTGGGGCGGGATCTGATGACGGTTCTCCCCGGCGAACATCGGGGGGTGGATCTTGAAGAGATCGACATCACCTCCCCTGCTTCGGTGAGGACCCTCCTCGTGACCCTGAAACCCAGGGTGGTGGTGAACGTCGCCGCCTATACCGACGTGGACGGTTGTGAGGCGAACCGCGACCTGGCCTTTGCGGTGAACGGTGACGGGGTGGGGCACTTGGCCAGGGTCTCGGCGGATATCGGAGCAAAGCTGATTCAGATCAGCACCGATTATGTCTTTGACGGCGGCAAGGGGAGTCCCTACCGGGAGGATGACCCCACCGGTCCCTTGAGCGTCTATGGCCGGTCCAAGCTCCTGGGTGAGGAAAATGCTCGGCTCAATCCCGATCACCTCATCATCCGGACCCAGTGGCTCTACGGCCTGCACGGCAAGAACTTCGTCGAGACCATGCTCCGGCTGGCAACCGATCGTACCGAACTCTCCGTGGTGGATGACCAGATCGGCTCTCCCACCTGGACCGTGGATCTGGCCAACTCCATCCGGGCGCTCATTGACGCAGAGTGCCGGGGGACCTATCACGCTGCCAATGCCGGCTTCTGTTCCTGGAACGAATTCGCCCGGGCGATCTTTGACGAATCGGGAATGGCGGTCACGGTACATCCCATGACCACGACGGAGTTGAACCGGCCGGCGCCGCGCCCCCTCTACTCCACACTGGATTGCGGCAAACTGTCCAGGGATACCGGCTTCACCCCCCAGGGATGGCGTGAGGCACTGAGATCATACCTTTCATTAAGGAGCTGACCATGGAAATCGGAAAACGGCCCTGGGGAACCTATACGGTCCTGGAAGAAAACAGGAGTTACAAGATCAAGCGGATCGAGGTCCTTCCGGGACAGCGTCTTTCGCTCCAGATGCACCACCATCGAAGCGAACATTGGATCGTTGTATCCGGCACCGCGGAGGTGACCAGTGGTGAAAATGAATTTATCCTCAACTTGAACGAGTCCACCTTCATCCCCATGGGGACTTTGCACCGACTGACCAATCCCGGCAGGATACCGCTCTGTATCATCGAGGTTCAGAGCGGCGAATATCTGGGAGAGGATGATATCATCCGTTACCAGGATGATTATGATCGGGAAGCGTCCGACGTCGCCATAGAGGGAGTTTAGAACCCACGGATCTCACAGAGACAGCCGGGTTATCGAAATGTCGCTCAGCGATCTTCGGACCCGGTTTTTTCATGGGACGAGAAAATCAAGCAGACAAGGAGTGACAGATGAGACGATTAACGTGGTATCTGGGAGTGATGTTTTGTCTGATGCCGACGCTGGCACTGGCGGCGGCGGAGTATTCCGTTGACTCGGCAACCTACCTCCGGTTTCAGCAGTATGCCGCGCCGGGGTTCGACAAGAAGTTCCAGGCCCCGGCGACACAGTACCTCACCATCGACGCCACGAAAATCGGCGTTGACGGTCTCTCCCTCCATTTCTATGGCTGGGGTGATGCCGTCATGGGGAGCACGCTTCCCAATGAGGATCGCTACAACGGGAACCTGACCTACTTCTATCTGGATTACCGGCTCCCCTCCAACAATGCCCAGGTCAAGGCCGGACGGTTGTTCGTCTTTGACGGCCTGGCCAACGAGCAGATAGATGGGGTCAGCTTTCGCACCGACCTTCCTTTGGGGCTGACTCTTTCTGCCTTCGGCGGTGCTCCCAGCAAACTGGATTACGAAAAGCAGACAAGCGTGACTATCGCCGGGACACCGGTAAAGTTTTATGAAAGCGGCAACAAGGGTGACACTATTGTCGGCGGCAGGGTAAGCTCACGTATGGCGGGCATCTTGGAACTGGGAGTTTCAACCCTCTACGAGGGGGGTATCCGGACAGTTATCAGTAATGGCGCACTTGTCTCAGGGAATGAAGGGTTCATCGCTCCCGGATCGCTCCGGTCCTATCGTCAGTTGGTGGGTGGTGACATTTGGCTCAGCCCCTTCAAGATGGTGGATCTGAACGGTCATACCTTTTATGATCTCGCCTCCTCGGGAATTGCCGAGAATAGCTATCTTCTGACGGTGAGACCGATGGAGAAGCTTTCGGTAAATGGTGAATATACCGACCAGAGCCCGAAAAACTACTTTGCCGCATCCAACCTCCCTTCTCTCTTCAATCCCACGATTAACGACAAGATGCGCCGTTACGGCGCCACTGTGACGCTGGCCGCCACCAAGGCAGTGGAGCTTTCTGTCGATTACCGCCGGTACAACCGTGAAAACAAGGGGAACTCCAATCGGTGCGGTTTTGATGTTCGTGGCACGTTTGTAGAGAACAAGGTAAGGACCGGTTTCTCCTATCATCGGGTTACTGGTGCCGACGTTGCGCCGGTGGCATCGATTACTCCGGCGACCCGGTACAATGAACTGCGTGGTTATGCCATGTACGACACCCATACCTATGTGGCAGCCTTTGACGGCATTGCACAGCTTTATAATCAGAACATCAACGGCAGAAAGAGTGCCTTCGAACTTCTGACATCACTGGGGTATCACGTCACCCCCCAGTTGCTGGTCTCGGGTGATATCAGCTACGGTCAGAATCCCGACTATAACGATGAGGTCAAAGGGCTTCTCAAGGTTGTCTATAACTTCACCAATGAAGTCAAAGGAGCACACAAATGAAATTTACTCGGCTTATAGCCATAGTCGCAGCCCTGGCCGGTTTACTCACCGCCACGGTCTACTCTGTTCACGCCGCATCCGGCGTTTCTCTACCTGCTTCCCATCCCGAGAAACTGGAAGAGGGGAGGGTGAGCTGTGCCGAATGCCACGAGGACCAGATCAAGGGGATACTCAAGCCCTTTGCCGCCTTCAACCATTCCACCCAGTTCATCCTCAATCATAAATTCTATGCCGGGCAGAACGACCAAATCTGTTCTGCCTGTCACAAACGTTCCTTCTGCAACGACTGCCATCTCTCCAAGGAGGAGATGAAACCGGCGTTAAAGTACGGCGACCGTCCCGACCGGATGATCCCTCATCGCGGCGACTACATGACCCAGCATAAAATCGACGGGAAAATAGACAAGGGAAGCTGTTACAAGTGTCACGGTCGGGCCAATAACGAAAAATGTATGGGCTGTCATCGATAACCGATAACCGAGGAGATAACGATGGATGTGACAAAGTTTTGTAATAGTATTCTGGTGGCTGGAACGTTTCTGACGGCACTCTGCGGTTGTGGTTCGTCAAATTCCAATGCGCCCGGCTCTCCGCATGCAACCGCTTGGGAAACTCCGGTCTCCCATGGACTTCAGTATACTGCCAATCCCGTGCTCTGCAGCGAATGCCACGGGCAGGACTTTACGGGCGGGATCAGCAAAACGAGCTGCAACACCGCGTGCCATGTACATGTAATCCCTGCTGGTTATTCTGATTGGGCGACTGCTCATGGGAAACAGGCCAAAGGTAAACCGACCATAACGCCAGGTAACATCGTTTCCGGGTTTCTCTCTTGTCAGTATTGCCATGGCCGTGACAACAAAGGTACTGCGCTGTCCCAAGGACAAGGGTGTATAAATATCTCCTGTCATCAGATGGCCTCCTATACAAATCTTCCCCCCCATTCAGGTTTCTGGAATGACAAGACAAACTTTATTGGCGCCACTCATTTCGACGTATATTCCACCAATGCTGCCGGCTGTGCGGCCTGTCATGAGCGTGATAAAAAGACACATTTGTGGTATAAAAGTGTACCGGGAAATCCCTACAAGCTCTACTCCACCAAAAATATGCTGACACCCCCTGAAGGTGCATCGGTGGGAACAACGCCAAGTTGCTTCAACAACACCCTCTGCCATGGACCGAAATAGCAGAATGAATGTGTCCGCCCCTGTCCGTTTCCGGACAGGGGTTTTCTGTCGTGTATGAATCTGAAACGGCAGCTTTTCATAAAAATGAGGTAGTGTTATGTCTAATCATTCAAATAAAGTATTCTTTTTTATGTTGTTGCTGGCGCTTTTGTTTCCAATGATGGCCTCGGCCCAAACAATGACAAACATTCCCATCACCGAGATAAGTCCTTGGGCTGTGGGGGTAAACCCGGTGACCAGTAAAGTCTATGTGGCCAATCATTATCGTTGGGTAACAGTGATAAACGGAACAACACCAATACCGGTGCAATTAGGGATGGGTGGTCGTGCGGTGGGGGTGAATCCGGTGACCAATAAAATATATATCGCCAACCAATCATCAGACAATGTGACGGTCATTGACGATGCCTCCAATACCTCGACTACGGTGCAGGATAAAGATCCCACCACTCCTGCAAAGGCACCCTATGCCGTGGCGGTGAACGTGGTTACCAATAAAGTTTATATCGCCAATCATGGCAGCAATACCGTCACCGTCATCGACGGAGCAACCAATGCCACGACATCCATACCGGTTGGGTCCGCTCCTTGGGCTATAGCGGTAAACCCGGTAACCAACAAGGTTTATGTAGCCAATAACGGAAGCAGTAATGTCACGGTGATTGACGGCAGTGGGACGAATCCTCCTAGGAACATTACTGTCGGCCCTAATCCTCAGGGGGTAGCACTCAATCCGTATACCAACAAGATTTACGTCACTTCATTTGCAAATGGAACTGTTACCGAAATCAACGGTAGTACTGATGCTGTCGAGAAGCCTGCGATTTCCGTTGGAGCTAATCCCACGGCGCTAGCTGTCAATCCGGTAACCAATAAAATATATGTTGTAACTACTTATAGTTATGGAACGGTTTCCGTAATGGATGGAGTTAAATTTACACGCACAGCCACAGTCAATATTAGCGCCGTATCAACTTCCGTTCCTATCTCGGTAACAGTAAACCCGGTTACTAATATAATATATGTGACTAATAATAGCAGTAATACTGTGGATCTGATCGATGGGGGGTCAGATACGTTATTGCCTCGCGTTACTGTCGGTTGGAATCCTGCGGCAGTGGCGCTGAATATGCTCACTTCTGAGGCCTTTGTCGCCAATTCTAACTTAGTCAGCATTGCTAACGGTGATTCCGTGACGCTGATCACCGAAACGACCATACCCACGAGCCCGCTGGTTACCACTATCCCGCCGTTCCTCGGCAACACGACCAGCAGCGTGACTCCGACCTTTGCCATGAGCGCGACGAGTACGACCGGTTCACCGGTCAGAAATGTCTACTACCAGGTCGATTCCATCCAGGGAGTATGGCAGGCGGCAACTTCTTCCGGTGGTTCTTACAGTGCGACGACAGCCACACTCCCCTTGGGAACTCACACCATGTATGCCTATGCCACAGACGGGTGTGATTCCACCTCCATCAACACCGGTTCCCAGAGTAGTCCGCTCATCGGCGCCATTGTCTCCTACACTTTCACCGTCACCGTCCCGACTCCTGTGACGTATACGGTTACCCCCTTCAATACGGCGCACGGCAGTATTGCTCCTTTTACGCCGCAGTCGGTGATCTATAACCAGACAACAAGCTTTACCGTCAAACCTGATAACGGCTATATGGTGGAATCCGTGACCGGTTGCAGTGGAGCGATTACCACTCCAGTAACCTTGCCAGTCGCTTCTTCGGTCAGCTATGTGACTGGTTTTGTTACCTCAAACTGCGATGTAACGGCGACGTTCAGCCCTAATCTTCTCCCGGTCCGGATCGGCGCAGTCTACTACTCGACAATTCCGGATGCTTTTGCCAAGGCGCTGCCTGGCGAAACCATCCAGGCCACCACGGGAGCCCCGTACAGTGGTGCGCTGAACATCGGTATTGCCGTTACCTTGCAGGGAGGTTTTGACGCGATCTATAGTCCGACCCGGACAGGAAATACAGCTGTCGGGTCATTGACCATCACCACGGGAAGCCTGATTGCCGATCAGGTGACCATTCAGTAACTGCTTTGAGATATTCGTCATCTTAACCACTGACCTCCGGGGTTTTCACAACCTTGGAGGTCTTTTTTTCATATCTCGTGCAGGTTTGATTCTGCTATACTTCCATTTTTCACACCATCCTTGAATTTTCCTTTGATTACCTTTATAGTCGAAAAACATCTTTTTCGGAGAGACCCATGGCTGTGGAAAAATTCGAGTCGTCGCTGAAACGTCTGGAAGAGGTGGTCAAGAAACTGGAGAGCGGTGACCTCACCCTTGAAGAGTCCCTGAAATCCTTCGAGGAGGGGGTGAAGCATGCCGGTTTCTGTTCCCGCAAGCTGGACGAGGCGGAAAAACGGGTTGAACTTCTTTTGAAACAGAAAGACGGCTCCTTTATCACGGAAGAATTCAAAGAACAGTGAACAATGTACAGTTGACAATGGACAATGTATGACGGCTTTCAGTCGTTCAAATTGTCAATTATCAACTATAAATTATCAATTGAGGACATAATGGATATCAAGTCGTATCTGAACGAGCGTTGCCGGGTGGTTGACGAGGCGCTGGAGCGTTACCTTCCCAAGGAGAATGAACTCCCCTTCAGCCTGCACAAGGCCATGCGCTATTCGGTGTTCGCCGGAGGAAAGCGGGTTCGCCCCATTCTCATGCTGGCGGCCTGCGAGGCCGTGGGTGGGACCGTGGCCCAGGCCCTTCCGGCCGCCTGCGCCATGGAGATGATTCATACCTATTCCCTCATCCATGACGATCTGCCGGCCATGGACGATGACGATTTCCGCCGCGGGAACCCCACCAATCACAAGGTTTTCGGTGAAGCGGTCGCCATCCTTGCCGGTGACGCACTCCTCACCGAGGCGTTCATCCTGCTCAGCCGTCAGGTGGAGGGGGCGCCACTCCCCGCAGAGCTGCTGCTCAAGGTCATCAACGAGATCGGGGTTTGCGCCGGGTCACGGGGGATGGTGGGGGGACAGGTGGTGGATATGGAGAGCGAGGGGAATCGTGAGATAGATTTTGCCACGGTTCAGTACATCCATACCCACAAGACCGGGGCTCTCATCAAGGCTTCGGTCCGGTCAGGGGCGATTCTGGGGGGAGCCGATGCCCAGGCTCTTGCCGCCATGACCCGCTATGGCGAGGCCATCGGACTCGCTTTCCAGATAGCCGACGATATCCTGGATATCGAGGGGACCACCCAGGAGATCGGCAAGGATGCGGGGAGCGACGAGGCGCGGGGGAAGGCAACCTATCCGGCGGTCATCGGTCTGGCCGAGTCAAAAATCCTGGCAACGGAACTGGTGGAGCGCGCCTTTGCCGCGTTGGAGCCCTTCGGCCAAAAAGGAGATCCGCTGCGCGAGATCGCCACCTACATCATTCAACGGAAATCATAAATGACCCCACTGCTCGACCAGATAAACGGCCCTGAGGAGCTGAAGCAGCTCTCTCTTCCCGATCTGACCCAGCTTGCCGAAGAGATCCGGGAGCTGATCATCGCCACCTGCGCCGCCAATGGTGGACACCTGGCGCCAAGCCTGGGGGTGGTGGAATTGACCATTGCCCTGCACCGGGTCTTCGATTCCCCCACGGACCGGATCGTCTGGGACGTGGGACATCAGGCCTATGCCCACAAGATTCTCACCGGCCGACGTGACCGTTTCCCCACACTCCGGACCAGCGGCGGGATCAGCGGTTTTCCCAAGCGGGCAGAATCCCCCCATGACGCCTTTGACGTGGGGCACTCCTCCACCTCCATCTCGGCGGCCCTTGGTCTTGCCGCAGCCCGTGACCTGAAACAGTCCCACAACAAGGTAGTGGCGGTGATCGGCGACGGCTCCATGACCGGCGGTATCGCCTATGAAGGACTCAACCAGGCCGGTCACCTGGGGAAGGATCTGCTGGTCATTCTCAACGACAATGAGATGTCCATTGCGGAGAATGTGGGGGCGCTCTCCAACTTCCTCAGCCGGACCATGGCCAGTGAATTTGTCCACAAGATCCGCCGGGAGCTTCACGGCTTCCTCAAAGGGGTTGATGTGGGTGGGCTGAACATGCTCCAGGTGGCCCGACGGGCCGAAGAGTCGCTCAAGGGACTCTTCACACCGGGAATGCTCTTCGAGGCCTTCGGTTTCGAGTACATCGGTCCCATCGACGGTCACAACACGGAGATGCTCCTGGAGACCCTGGAGAAGGTGAAACGGCTCGACCAGGCGGTGCTCATCCATGTCCTGACCAAGAAGGGGAAAGGATATCTGCCGGCGGAGCAAAATCCCTCCCAGTTCCACGGCATCGGCCCCTTTGACCGGACCACGGGAAAGACAGGCGCCAAGGGGAAGGGGGGGCCGACCTCTTACACCGCGCTGGTGGGGAAGACTCTGCTGCGACTGGCAGCCGATGACGAGCGGATCGTGGCGATCACGGCGGCCATGCCCGACGGTACCGGACTCTCCGGCTTTGCCAAGGAGTATCCCATCCGTTTTTTCGACGTGGGGATCGCGGAACAGCACGGAGTTACCTTTGCCGCCGGACTGGCCGCAGCGGGGATGAAGCCCGTCTTTGCCGTTTATTCCACTTTTTTGCAGCGAGCCTACGACCAGGTCTGCCACGACGTCTGTCTGCAGAATCTGCCGGTAGTCTTTGCCTTGGACAGGGCCGGGGTGGTGGGAAGCGACGGGCCGACCCATCACGGACTCTTCGACCTCTCCTATCTGCGTCATCTCCCCAATATGACGATCATGGCGCCCAAGGATGAAAACGAACTGCAGCATATGATCGCCACCGCCTTCAGCTTGGACGGACCAGTTGCGCTCCGTTATCCCCGGGGGAACGGTTATGGGGTTCCCCTGGATCAGACCCTGGCCACGCTTCCCGTGGGGAAGGGGGAACTCCTGCGCCAAGGAAGGGATGGAGTCATCATCGCGGTCGGCTCCATGGTGAGACCGGCCCTTGACGCGTCCGCACTCCTGGCGACCGAAGGGGTGGAGGTGGGGGTGGTGAACGCCCGCTTCATCAAACCTCTTGATCGTGAGCTCATTCTCTCCCAGGCTCGGGGGTGCCGCACTCTTCTCACGGTGGAGGAGAATGCGGTTCAAGGTGGTTTCGGGTCGGCGATTCTGGAGCTATTGGAGGAAGAGGAGGTGACCGGGGTCGCAATCCGCTGCCTGGGCTTCCCGGACCAGTACGTCGAACAGGGAGAGCAACCGGAGCTTCGTTCCGCCCATGGCCTCGATGCCGCCGGTATTGCCGCGGCCTTTCGGGTTCTGGTGGAGCGTAATCGTTAAAAACAGGAATACCATGAAGCTGTTTGCCATACTCTGTTCCGTCCTGTTGTTGCTCATCTCCGGCAACCTCTCCCCGACCCATGCGGAAGAGCCGGTGGCTGCCGGATCAAATAACGATCCCCACCGACAGTTGCCCGCACAGCCGTCTCTGGAGCAGCTCCGACAGGCATACATCGCCAATCCTTATACCCCCGCCATCAAGAAGAATCTGGAGTCGGCAGTTCTCATGCACGGCTTCGGGCTGCTGAAGCAGAAACGGTACGAAGAGGCGGCAGCCCAGTTCGAGTATGCCGAAGAGCTTTTCCCTGAAGACCCCCAGCCTCCTTTTCTTCGGGGTAACGCGGCCTATCAGCTGAAACAGTACGACCTTGCCCGCACTGAACTGGAAAAGTCCCGAAACCTGGGAGGAGAGACGGTGGATCTCCTCTTTTTGCTGGGGAAGGTTTTTTACGACACCGAAGATATCACCCAGGCCGTGGAGATGTGGGAACTGGCCGCGCAGAAAGATCCGGAGAACAAGACGGTTCAGGAGTTGCTGGTCAAGGCCAAACGGGAACTGACGGTGGACGCAGGGATGGGGAAGGGGCAGAGCTCCCGTTTTATCCTCTCTTTTGATTCCGGGATTAAATCCGAAGCGGCGGACCGGGTTCTTGGGGCGCTGGAGGATGCCTATAACCAGGTCGGGCGCGATTTCAGCGCCTATCCCGAGAGCCGGGTTCCGGTTATCCTCTATACCGGCAAGGATTACCGCGAGATTACCGGTTCCCCCGGCTGGTCCGGCGGGCAGTATGACGGCAAGATCCGCCTTCCGGTGGGGGGGATGACCGAGGTGACGCCACCGGTGAGGGGAGTCCTTTTTCATGAATATACCCATGTGGTGGTGCGGGAAGTAACCCGGGGAAACTGTCCGGTCTGGCTCAATGAGGGGCTGGCGGAGATCGAGGGGAAGAAGGAGTTTGACCACCCTCTCACCGCGCTGCGCCAGGGTGCGCTCAAGAATGAGTTGCTCCCCTTCAGCACACTCACCGGCTCGTTTGCCTCTTTGCAGGGGAAGAGTGTGGATCTGGCGTACCAGCAGAGCTATTCACTGGTAAGGTACATGGTTTCGGCCTATGGGTGGCACACGATGAAGGCGCTCCTGACGGCTTTGGGAGAAGGTCTCTCCTTTGATGCCGCAGCCAAACGTGCTTATGAGAATGTGGGGCGTTCGTTCGGGGAGATTTTCGCCGAGTGGCGTGAACGGGTAGCGGCAGGTCAGGAACAGTAACCGGCTCTCAAGCGCTCATGAAATATTTTACCTTTCAATTTCCCGGCACCATGGATTCCCTTGGCACGGTGGCCGCGTTCATCCAGCAAGTCTTCCAGACGGCGGCGGTGCCGGACCTTCCCGATGATTTCATCGAGAACATCTCTCTGGTTGCCAGTGAAGCGGTCACCAACGCCATCAGATACGGCGCCGGCGGCGAGGAAGATCTGCTGACCGTGACCATGGAGGTAACAAAGCGATTCGTTTCTTTACGGGTAATGGATCGCGGCCCGGGATTTGAACCGAATGATGTGATATCGCCCGATCTGGATTACCCCGCCGAGGGGGGATACGGCATATTCATCATCAAGAGTCTCATGGATGAAGTCACCTATATCAGGGGGGATGACGTCAATTTCATGGTCATGGTCAAGCGGTTCGGGTGACGGCAGCTGAGAGTTTCGGCTCTTTTTCGGGCACTGAATGTTCAACGTCATGAGACTTAACCGCAATGTCCGGAGCATCCGGCGGACCCGCGTCATCATCGGGGTCTTCGTCTCCTACGGCTTCGACCAACTCCTGGAAAGCTTCAATCTCCCCTCTCCCTTTCGGAAACGCCGCCTTTTTCGCCGGGAACAGCGGGAACTGTCGGGAGTTGATCCTGCTCGACGGATGCGGCTGGCCTTTGAAGAGCTTGGACCCACCTTCATCAAACTGGGACAGCTCCTCTCCACTCGTCCCGATTTGATTCCTCGCAGCTTTGCCGATGAGTTCGCCACCCTCCAGGACCGGGTGCCGCCGGTTCCCTTTGACGAAATACGACGGCAGTTGCAGCAGGAACTGGGAGGGACGCCGGAGACGCTCTTTGCCCGGTTCGACCCGGAACCACTGGCCGCGGCCTCCATCGCCCAGGTTCATCGGGCCAGGCTCAAGAGCGGTGAGGAGGTGGCGGTGAAGATCCGGCGCCCTGATGTCGTAGGGATCGTGGAGACGGACATCGATATTCTCTCCGCCATGGCCGGCTGGGGGGAGCGGCACCTGCCGGTGGGCTCTTCCTATGACCTGTCGGGAGTCGTGCGGGAATTTGCCCGAACCATCAGACGAGAGATGGATCTGACACGGGAAGGGAGGACTATTGAGCGTTTCCGGAACAACGCAGGGGGAGACCCGACCCTGCATTTCCCCAAGATCTATCCGGAGCTGACCTCATCGGGGGTACTGACGCTGGAGTATATCCGGGGGATCAAGATTACCGACCTGGATGCGCTCCGGGGCGCCGGTCTTGACTGTCGCCTCATCGCCGCCCGGGGCGCGGATATATTCCTTCGCCAAGTGGTACATCATGGGCTGTTTCATGGTGATCCCCATCCGGGGAACATCTTCGTCCTTCCCGGTAACGTCATCTGCCTCCTGGACTTCGGCATGGTGGGGCATTTGGAAGGGGCGACCCGGCAGTTTATCTTTCTTCTCCTCCTGGCTCTCCTCAACAAGTCACCGGACGACCTGATTGAAACTCTCGATGAAGCCGGAGTTCTCTCCGAGGCCGCGACGAAACCGGCACTGCGGCGAGATCTGGCAGAGTTCATTGACAGTTACGTGGATATCCCTCTTCGGGATCTCCAGGTAGGGCGGCTCCTTTCCGAATTCGTCGACATCATAACCCTCCACCGTATCCGCCTGGACCCGGTTCTGCTCCTTCTCGTCAAGGCCCTCATCGGCGTGGAGGGGCTCGGACGTCGTCTGGACCCGGAGTTCGACATGATGATCCACATCCGTCCTTTCATCCAGGCGGCAGAGAAAGAAAAGGGGGCTCCGGGCGAGGTCATGAGGGATCTGGGGAGCTACCTGCAGTCGCTCTTCCGGCTTTCTCGGAACCTTCCCCGTGATCTCAAGGAAATCATCACCAGGATTAATCGGGGAACGGTGAAGATCGATCTGGAGCACCGGGGGCTGGACCGGCTCATTACCGAGTTGGACAAGGCCAGTAACCGCCTGTCGTCCAGCCTCATTATCGCCGCCTTGCTGGTCGGTTCGGCGATCATCGTTACCACAGACAAAGGTCCGAAACTTTTCGGTTTTCCGTTTCTTGCCTTTGCGGGGTATGTCGTAGCCGGGATCTTCGGACTCTGGTTGGTCATCGCCATCTTTCGCTCGGGCAAGCTCTGAAAATTCCTCTTGGCACGTCGAAATTTGTAATTCGTAATTCGAGACAGTGAACTGGTTCTTGACATCCCTGAAGATAGGGATAAGAATGTCCGGCTCCAAGCGGGGACTGGGGACTGGGGACTGGGGACTGGGGACCGGTGACCCCGAACCTAGAACCTTGAACCTTGAACCTAGAACCTATAACCCGGAACCTCAAACCCATGACCATCTCTTTACGAATCAACATCCTGATCTTTGCCTGTTTCATCTCCGGTTGTGCCGGATCGTCTCTGTCACGGAGTGCGGCGCTGGATCTTCATCAGGAACTGGGGCAGAGCCGCGTCATAGAGCGCTTTCCCGAAGAGTATCGAAGCTTTATCACCACCATCGCCCGGGCGGAAACAGCGGCGGAGCGGGGTGACCTTCTTCAGTCGGAGAATATCTATCGTCTTGCCATCCTCAAGGGGCATCTGCTGGTGACACGAGCTGCAGAGTCGGATACCACCGACGCTTCCCTCCCGCAGAAGTTTGCCCACGTGGATCCGATTCCGGAGAGCCTTCCCACTCTATCCAACCGTTACGCCTCACCCGAGATGGAGTTGCCGACGGCAGCCTCCCGGGAAGAGGCACCCCCTTCCCTTCTTGTGCTGCCGCACCCAGAACTGCCGGAACCGTCGTCTGGACTCCGGCCAACGGTTTTACCCGCAACCCAGCCCCTCTCCCCATTGGAACCGGCGCCTGCGTCCAAAATCGCACACGTGGCTCTGCCCCACGGGGAACAGGATAACTCCCCGTTATCTCTCCTGCCGGGGGATGAGTTCCCCACGGCCGACATGAGACGTTTCATCGGGAATCGCGGCTACTACACCACCAAGAAGGGGGACACCCTCAAGGGGGTGGGCGCCCGTCTCGGGGTTGACTGGCGAAAGCTGTCCAGGATTAATGCTCTTGACCCGAAGCTGCCGCTCAAGTCCGGCCAGGTCATTGTTTATGACAACCGGAAGATCGTCCCCTCGGCTCTGCGCGACGGTATCGTCATCAATATTGCCGACCGGACCCTTTATCTTCTGAAGAATGGAGCCGTACAGTGTTCCTATCCGGTTGCCTTGGGTAAGCCCCCCAAACCTGAAGATGATGAAGACTGGTCGACCCCCACCGGACGCTTCGTCATCACCGCCAAGACAAAAGACCCGGTCTGGAAGGTTCCCCAGTCGATTCAGGATGAGATGGAACAACGGGGTAAGGAGCCGATCAAGGAGATGCCGGCGGGGAAGGGGAATCCTCTGGGGAAATATGCCATGAAAACCTCCCTTTCCGGCATAGTGATTCACAGTACCAATGCACCGTCATCCATCTACAGCTATGCCAGCCATGGCTGTATCCGGGTCATGCCCGAACATATGGAAAAGCTCTTCCCGGTTATCGAACCGCATACCTCGGGGATGATCGTCTATCAGCCGGTGAAGCTGGCGGTTTCTTCGGAGGGGAAGCTCTTCCTGGAGGTCAACCGGGATGTCTATGGCCGTTTCCCGGGGGAGCTGGAGAGCGAGGTCCGCAAACTGGTTACACGGCGAAAGGTGGAGGCCAGGGTTGACTGGAACAAGGTCGCCGAACTCCTCAAGAAGAAGAGCGGTATCCCCGAAGAGATCACCCGTGACCCTGCCGATACCCTTCGCCCGAGAGCTGCCGGAATGGTGAAATCCGTTACCGCAATCCCGTTTTCAGGACGCAAAGGAGTAGAGCCATCGAAACCAACTCTCTGAATAGAGTAAAGCGCGCCATGGGGCGGGCCGTGGCCGATTTCAACCTCATTGAAGAGGGTGATCGCGTCATGGTGGGGGTTTCGGGGGGGAAGGATTCCTATACCCTGCTGCACCTCCTGGAGAGGCTCCGAAAACGGGCCCCCATCAAGTTTGAGCTGATGGCGGTCACCATCGATTCTGGATATCCCGGATTCCGTACCGACATCATCCGGGATCATCTCCTGGAGAGCGGCATCCCTTTCCATATTGAACCCACCGAACATTATCAGATCATTGAGGCAAAGCGGCGTCCAGGATCATCCTACTGCTCTTTTTGCGCCCGACTCAAACGGGGAACGCTGTACACTCTCGCCCAGCAGTTCAACTGCAACAAGCTTGCCCTAGGGCATCATCTGGACGACTTTGTGGAGACCCTGCTCCTCAATCAATTTTACGTGGGCTCCCTCAAGGCCATGGCTCCCCGGATGCTGGCGGACAATGGCCATACCACAGTTATCCGGCCGCTGGTCTACCTGGCCGAAGACGAGATCATCACCTTTGCCAAACAGATGAAATTTCCCATTGTCTGCTGTCGCTGTCCTGTCTGCGGCGTAGCCGATATCAAACGACGGCGGATGAAGGGGTTGCTGACGGAGTTACAGAAGGAGATTCCTTTTATCAAGCAGAGCCTCCTGAACGCTCTGGGGAATGTCAAACCACGGCATCTCCTTGACCCGCACCTCACAAAACCTGCCGACTGACGACAGGGTTGCTCTTTTTCCCGCCTTGACACCTCCCCTCTTTTGGGGTAACGTGCTTCGTCCCACCAAGAGAGGGGACGGTTTCCGATTTTCGGAGGCACTTTCTCCGTAGTTCACCACGTCGCGGCATCATTCCCGGCACAAACATTCCACCTAAAGGTTTCGAGCATGAAAATCACGGCTATCATTCCGGCCCGCTATGCGTCGACGCGCTTTGAAGGGAAGGCTCTGGCGGATATCAAGGGTAAACCGATGGTTCGCCACGTCTATGAGCGGGCTTCAGAGGCCCGTTTGGTCTCCGAGGTGATCATCGCCACCGACGACGAGCGGATCGCCGCAGCGGTTCGTGCCTTCGGCGGGCGAGTGATCATGACCTCCCGGGATCATGAAACCGGCACGGACCGTCTGGCTGAAGTGGCAGCCGGATTGGGCTCCGAGCTCGTGGTGAATGTGCAGGGGGACGAACCGCTCATTGAGCCGGCCATGATCGACGAGGCCATCCGTCCCCTGGTGGAAGACCCCACCATTGTCATGGGAACGCTGAAGAGCCGCATCAGGAATCTTCACGACTTCCTGAGCCCCAACGTGGTCAAGGTGGTAACGGACCGCAACGGCTTCGCCCTCTATTTTTCCCGATCCCCGCTCCCCAATTTTCGGGACAAATGGAACGATCTCAAGGACGAGGCGTTCACCTCGGGGAAGCTTCTCTGCCACAAGCATGTGGGGCTCTACGTCTACCGGCGCGATTTTTTACTCCAGTACGCCCGAATGGCGCCAACCCCTCTGGAATTGTCGGAGAAACTTGAACAGCTTCGGGCGTTGGAGAACGGGTATCGGATCAAGGTTGTTGAAACGTCACATGAGTCCATCGGAGTCGACACTCCGGGGGATCTGGAAAAGGTGCTGGAACACCTCAATAAAAGTCGGCGCTAGGCGCCGGGCGGCTGGGTACGGGACGCGATGTGAGGAAAATGCAGCTTTTTCCCCGTGTCAACTGCCTCGCGCCCCGCGCCTGTTTCATCGGAGGTTTTGTGAAGACTAAGTTTATTTTCGTGACCGGAGGGGTTGTCTCATCCATCGGTAAAGGGTTGGCTGCCGCCTCGCTGGGGGCGCTCCTTGAGGCGCGGGGGCTTCGGATTACCCTCCAGAAATTGGACCCCTACATCAATGTGGACCCGGGGACCATGTCACCGTTCCAGCACGGGGAGGTCTTCGTCACCGACGACGGGGCCGAGACCGATCTGGATCTGGGACACTACGAGCGGTACACCAATGCCCGTCTCTCCAAGAAGAGTAACTTCACCACCGGTCAGGTCTATTTCTCCGTCATAGAGAAAGAGCGGCGCGGGGATTATCTGGGGGGGACGGTACAGGTCATCCCGCATATCACCGACGAGATCAAGTCCAAGATCATCGACAACGCCAAGGGGGCGGATGTCGCCATCGTGGAGGTGGGGGGGACCGTTGGTGATATTGAGTCGCTTCCGTTTCTCGAGGCGATCCGTCAGTTCAAGGCCGATCGCGGCGCCGGGAATGTCCTCTATCTCCATGTGACCCTGGTGCCGTACATCAGGACCGCCGGAGAGCTGAAGACCAAACCGACGCAGCACTCGGTAAAAGAGCTCCAGACCATCGGGATTCAGCCGGATATCCTCCTCTGTCGGAGCGAACAGGATCTTCCCCAGGAACTGAAGCGGAAAATAGCGCTCTTTTGCAATGTGGACGAGAAAGCCGTCATCACCTCCACCGACGCCGAGCATATCTATGCCGTGCCCCAGGGGTTGCATAGTGAAGGGTTGGACGAGCAGGTGGTTGACAAGCTCAATATCTGGACCAAGGCTCCGGATCTGACCCCTTGGCAGGAGGTCGTGGCCATCCTGCGTAATCCGGCCCACGGCGAGGTGCGCATCGCCATCGTCGGCAAATATGTGAACCTGGCCGACTCCTACAAGTCCCTCACCGAGGCGCTGGTGCATGGCGGAATCGCCAGTAACTGCGGGGTGAAGCCCTCCTTCGTGGATGCCGAAAAGCTGGAACAGGAGGGGGTAGACGACCTGCTGGCGGACATCGACGCTATCCTGGTACCCGGCGGTTTTGGCGAGCGGGGGAGCGAGGGGAAGATCAAGGCCATCGAGTATGCCCGTACCAGGAAAATCCCGTTTTTCGGTATCTGTCTCGGGATGCAGATGGCGGTGGTGGAGTACGCCCGCAACGTCTGCGGCCTGGAGGACTCTTTTTCCAGTGAATTCAAACCCGACTGCGCCCATCCGCTCATTCACCTCATGGCGGAGCAGAAGACGGTGAGTCGTAAGGGGGGAACCATGCGTCTGGGCGCCTACCCTTGCACCCTGGTGAAGGGAAGCGCTGCCCAGAAGGCCTACGGCTCTCTGGAAATATCCGAACGGCATCGCCATCGCTACGAATTCAATAACAGTTATCGTGAGGAGTTGACGGGGAAGGGGTTGCTCCTTTCCGGCATCAACCGTGAGGGTGATCTGGTGGAGATCGTTGAAATCTCGGACCACCCCTGGTTCCTCGGCTGCCAGTTCCATCCCGAGTTCAAGTCAAAGCCACTCAATCCTCATCCGCTGTTCCGGGCCTTCGTGGCCGCGGCACTGGAAAACAAGAAGGTGAAAGGTTAAATTTATGGTAAAAGAGCTGGAAATCGGATCGGTACGGGTAGGGGGGGGGCGACCTCTGGCGCTCATCGCAGGCCCTTGTGTCATCGAGAATGAGGCGACTACGCTCCGCTGCGCCGAGCGGCTGATGACGATTTGTAACGTGGTGGGGATACCGCTCATCTTCAAGGCGTCCTACGACAAGGCCAACAGGACCTCGATCACATCCTATCGGGGTCCCGGAGTGAAGGAGGGGCTGCGGATACTCTCCAAAGTACGGGAATCTCTGGGGGTTCCGGTTCTCTCCGATGTCCACTCCGTTGAGGAGGTCGCTGCGGCAGCCCAAGTGCTGGACATCCTCCAGGTGCCGGCCTTCCTCTGCCGTCAGACCGACCTGGTGGTGGCCGTAGCGCAGAGCGGTAGGGTGGCGAACATCAAGAAGGGGCAGTTTCTGGCCCCCTGGGACATGTCCAATGTGGTCGCCAAGGCCGTTGAGGCGGGGACCGAGCGGATCATGCTCACCGAGCGGGGGGTCTCCTTCGGCTACAACAACCTGGTTTCGGACATGAGGAGCCTCCCCATCATGCGGGATTTCGGCTATCCTGTCATATTCGATGCAACCCACAGCGTACAGTTGCCGGGTGGGCAGGGGGGGACTTCGGGAGGACAGAGGGAATTCGTGGAGTACCTTTCCCGTGCCGCCGTGGCGGTGGGGATCGACGGGATCTTCCTGGAGGTTCACGAGGATCCGGACAAGGCTCTCAGCGACGGGCCCAACTCCCTGCGGCTGGAAGAGCTCGCGCCGCTATTAAAAAAACTGAAGGCAATCGACGCCCTGGTGAAATAAGAGATGATCATAGATGAAGCGAAAAAAGTAATCCGTATCGAGGCCGAGGCGCTTCTGGCGCTGGCGGATACCATTGATGACACCTTCCGACAGGCCGTGGAGCTGATCCTCACCTGCCGGGGGAGGGTCGTGGTTACCGGCATGGGGAAGTCAGGACTCATCGGCCAGAAGATCGCCTCCACCTTCTCCTCCACAGGAACCCCTTCCTCCTTTCTTCATCCGGCGGAAGGGGTACACGGTGACCTGGGGATGATCATGAAGGGGGATGTGGTCATAGCCATCTCCAACAGTGGCGAGACCGAAGAGATTCTCCGGATACTCCCCGTCATCAAGCGGCTGGGGGCTCACCTCATCACCGTGGCCGGCAAACCCGACTCCACCCTTGCCCGTACCGGAGACGTTTTTTTGCCGGTTATCATCAAGGAGGAGGCCTGCCCCCTGGGTCTGGCGCCGACGGCCTCCACCACCGCCACCCTGGCGCTTGGTGACGCACTGGCTGTGGCCCTCCTGGTGGAGCGCGGTTTCCGGGAAGAGGATTTCGCCCTGTTTCATCCCGGCGGAGCCCTGGGGAAGAAGCTGCTGCTCCGCGTGGAAGACCTGATGCATGCCGGCGATGCCCTGCCGCTGGTGGGGGAGCGGGTGCTCATGCGTGAGGCGCTTTTCGTCATCACCGCCAAGGGGTTGGGGGTGACGGGGGTGACCGATGCCGCCGGCGTCCTGGTGGGAATTATCACCGACGGCGATCTCCGGCGCGCCCTGGAGCGTGGGGTCGACATCATCTCCGCCTCCGCCGGGGAGATGATGTCGAAAAATCCCAAGCGGATACTGAAGTCGGAACTGGCTGCCAAGGCACTTAACATCATGGAAGAGTTTTCCATTACCTCGCTCTTTGTGACCATCGAGGCGGGAGGGGCTCCCGTGGGGATCATCCATCTCCACGACTTGCTCAAGGCGGGTCTCGCATGATCGGGGAACGGGCGAAAAAAATCAGGATGGTGATCCTTGACGTGGATGGCGTGCTCACCGACGGTCGGATAGTCTATGACGCCAACGGGGTGGAGAGCAAGTTTTTTAATGTGAAGGATGGTCACGGCATCAAACTGCTCCAGCGGGCAGGGATCGGAGTGGCGATCATTTCCGGGAGGGAGTCGGAGGTGGTGACCCGACGCGCTGCCGAGCTGGGAATCGCACCGGTTTATCAGCGGGCTTTGGACAAGATGGGGCCTTACCTGGATATTCTGGAGAAGAGCGGACTCTCCGACAGTGAAATCGCCTACATGGGTGACGACCTGCCGGATCTGCCGCTCCTGCGCCGGGTCGGCCTGGCGGTTGCCCCGGCGGATGCTCTGGAATACGTCCTCCCCCATGCCCACCTTATCACCCGTAACCGGGGAGGATGGGGCGCTGTTCGTGAACTCTGCGATCTGATTCTCCGGGAGCAGGGGCTCTGGGAGAGTATCTGCGGAAAATACTTCACCTGATACCACTTACGGTCTGTTCATTGTTTACCAGTAACTATTCGGGTATTGAGGCTGAAGACTGAAGGCTGAAGGTTAAACCTGTCTCGGATGGGTCGCCTTTGTTGGGTCTGCAAGGTTTTTTCTAATAGACTTCAGCCTTCAGCCTTCAGCCTATCAACCCGAGCAGTTACATTTACCCCGACACCGGCACGAGCGCCGGTACGCAGCAGGAAGGAATCCTCTTTACAATCTTTGTGCCAATTCCACGAATTATTTCTAAAATGCGCTTTACACTCCCACCGGATTGATGGTATACTCGCCGCCATGTTATGGGAAAGTTGAATAAATTCAGACAGATTCTGGCACTGTTCATTTTTGTGACGGTGGCCGCGGTGAGCTGGTCCCTGTATCTGAAATTGCCGGAGATGCGCAAAAAGGTGGTCTCTGTGGCTCGCCTCCCCCGCAATATCGATCTCTCGCTGCGTACGGTCACCTACGCCGAAACCCGTGACGGTGTCAGGAAGTGGGTTCTGGAGGCGCAGCAGGCCGATGTTGCCCAGAAGGATAATCAGATCTATCTGACAAAACCCCACTTTGTCGTCTACCTGCAACGGAAGTCGGGGACCGTAACAGTCACTGCCGGACGGGCGCTCTACGACCTCAAGAACCGAAACGTAACCCTGACCGAAAAGGTTGTCGCCTTCAGTGACGACGGCATGAACGTAGAGACGGAAAAAATGTTCTACCTTGCCGAACGCTCTCTCTTGAGCAGTAAAGAACATGTAAGAATTACTCACCGCAACGGCACCGTGGAAGGGGACGGCATGGAGCTTCAGACTGTGAATGGAACGGTAAAGCTCCTCAGAAATGTACGCGCTACGCTGAACCCGGGGGGCGTCAAGTGATGCTCGGTCATACGCTAGGCTTGTTCATCGCTCTTTTGTCCCTCCAGATTCCGGCCTTCGGCGCGGCGGACGGCTCCCCCCTGCTGGAGCGCAACGATAATCCCATCTATATCAAATCCGATCAGCTCCTCACCGAGACTAAAAATCACACGGCGACCTTCAGCGGCAAGGTTACCGCCCGTCAGGGAGATCTTGCCCTCTACGCCGACCGAATGGTGGTTCATTATGCCGCCGAGGGGGGGAATGTGGAGCGTGTGGAGTGTTCCGGGACGGTGAGGGTCGTGCAGAAGAACCGCACCGGTACGGCAGGTAATGCGGTCTACGATAACAACCAGGGAAAGATTGTCCTGACGGTCAGGCCGACGGTTCATCAGGGAGAGGACATGATCTCCGGTTCCGAAATAACCTATTACCTGGCTGACCAGAAGAGCGTCGTCACGGGAACTCCCTCCACCCGTGTGGAGGCGGTCATTCATCCGAAAGGCAAGCGGGATGACCCCACCAGCCACTGAGCGACTCCTCTCCACCTGCGCCCTGGTGAAGCGCTTCAGCCGGAAGACGGTGGTCAATGAAGTCGACCTCCAGGTCCATTCCGGCGAGGTGGTCGGGTTGCTGGGCCCCAACGGCGCGGGGAAAACTACCACCTTCTATCTGGTTGTCGGTTTTTCCCGTCCCGACAGCGGAGCGGTTTTCCTTGACGGTGAGGATATAACTTCTCTTCCCATGTACCAGCGGGCCCGCAAGGGGATCAGCTATCTTTCCCAGGACGCCTCGGTCTTCAGAAAACTGACCGTGGAGGAGAACCTCCTGGCGATTCTGGAGACTCTCGGGCTTTCCCGCCGGCAACGGTTGGAACGGGCCGAACAGCTCATGGCGGAATTCGGCATCACTCATATCGCCAGAACCCGGGGGTACGCCCTCTCCGGTGGGGAACGGCGTCGGGTGGAGATTGCCCGGGCACTGGTGACGACTCCGGCTTTTATCCTTCTGGACGAGCCGTTCGCCGGGATCGACCCCATTGCCGTCATGGATATTCAAGGGATTATCACGGCGCTGAAGGAGAAGGGGATCGGCGTGCTCATCTCCGACCACAACGTACGTGAGACTCTTGGGGTCTGTGACAAAGCCTATATAATGAATGCCGGGGAGATTCTCGAACAGGGGAACCCCCAGCAGATTTCAGAGAGTAAAATGGCCAGGGAAATTTATCTGGGTGAAGGTTTCCGGCTGTAGCGACGCAGTTGATTGGGAGCAGGTATGGCATTGGAAATGCGACAGCAGCTAAAGCTTACGCAGCAACTGGTGATGACCCCCCAGTTGCAGCAGGCGATCAAACTGCTCCAGCTTTCGCGACTGGAACTCCAGGAGGTGGTCCAACAGGAACTCGACGAAAATCCGGTCCTTGACGAGATCCTTGAAATGGAGGAACCGAAAGAGCCCGACACCCTGGAGCTGTCCGAAAGGGAGAGTGCTCCGCTCCAGGAAGAAGAGAGCTTTCAGGAGCTGAAAGTTAATGAGGAGACCATCCGGGAGATGGATTGGGACTCCTTCATGGAGGGGTATAATTACAGCTCCGGTGAGCAGTACAACGACGATGATGATGACCGTCCCTCCTTTGAAAACATGCTCACCAAGAAAGGGACCCTCTTCGATCACCTCATCTGGCAGCTCAACCTTGGGAAGTTTACCTCCGAAGAGACGCGGGTGGGGGCTGAGGTCATAGGTAATATCGACGAGGACGGCTATTTCAGGGCCTCCTTCGCCGACGTGGCTTCAGTCTGTGGGGTCGACGAGGAGTTCGTCGGGGAGATTCTCACAAAAATCCAGGATTTCGATCCCATGGGGGTTGGTGCCCGGGATCTCAGGGAATGCCTTCTCATCCAGGTTCGCCTCCTGGAGATGGATGGGACCGTCGTGGAGTCGATCATTCGCGACCACCTGAAGGATCTGGAAACCCGTAATTACCGTCAGATCTGCCGGACACTGGGGGTGGAGATCAAGGATATCCTGCTGGCGTCCCGCATCATCGCGGGGATGGACCCGAAACCGGGACGACTCTTCCTGCAGGACGATATTCAGTACATTTCCGCCGACATTTTTGTCTATAAGGTGGGTGAAGAGTATGTGGTCACCCTCAACGAGGATGGACTCCCCACCCTGCGAATTAACCCCCTCTATCTGTCTGAGGGGAAACTGGGGTCTCAGTCGGACCAGAAGACCGAGAGTTACATTAACGACAAGACTCGCTCCGCCCTCTGGCTGATCAAGAGCATCCAGCAGCGACAGAGGACCATCTACAAGACGGCCAAGAGTATCGTCAAGTTTCAGCGTGAGTTCTTCGATAAGGGGATCGTGCACCTCAAGCCGCTGGTGCTCCGGGATGTGGCTGACGATATCGGAATGCACGAGTCGACTATCAGCAGGGTAACCAGCAATAAATACATGCAGACACCCCAGGGACTCTTCGAGCTCAAGTACTTTTTCAACAGCGGCATTGCCACGGGTGACGGCGATTATATCGCCTCGGAAAGCGTCAAGAACAAGATCAAGGAAATCCTGGAAGCGGAGGATCTGCGCAAGCCGTACAGCGACCAGCGGTTGGCGGAACTTCTCGCCAAGGATAATGTCAGTATTGCCCGCCGTACCGTCACCAAATACCGGGAGATGCTCAGGATCGGCTCTTCGTCGGAACGTAAGCGCCTTCATTGATGAATCCCGGAAAGCCGGAGAAGCACTCTTCGTTGCAAGTCATAATCACACAGGAGGAATCAACATGCAGATCACCACGACATTTCGTCACATTGAACCCAGCGAGGCACTGAAGGCGTACGCCGAGGAAAAACTGGAGCGTGTCAGGAAATACATCGATGAGCCGATCACCGCTCAGGTTTTTTTGGGGGTGGAGAAGATCCGGCACAGCGCCGATGTCACCATCACCGCCAAGGGGATCACCATCAAGGCCTCGGAAGAGACCAGTGACATGTACGCCGCCATCGATATGGTTCTTGACAAGATCGAGCGGCAGTTGCAGCGGTACAAAGATCGGCTCAAAGAGCACAAACCTGCGTCGGATAACGCCGGGCAGCTCTTCATGAAAAGCGTCGTAGAAGCGGAGGGTATCGAAACCCGCAGTGAACCGGTCATCATCAAGAGCTCCACCTTCTCCAGCAAGCCGATGTCGGTGGATGAGGCGGTCATGCAGATGGATCTCCTCCACAAGGATTTTCTCGTCTTCACCAATGGCGGCAATGACGCCATTAATGTGATTTATCGGCGTAAGGACGGCAATTTCGGCCTCATCGAGCCTGATCGGGTGTAGCACGAAACGGCTTATTCGAGGTACGGCTACCTGTGAACAGTCCAATCCTGACCATCAACAACCTGCTCACCGAGACCGAATACGGTCTTAACCTGACCTTGGTCGCGGGGAGCAGAGGTCTTGGCAACCGGTTGACCAGCCCCCGCATCCAGAAGCCGGGGCTGGCCCTCACCGGCTACACCGAGCATCTCCATCCCAGCCGGCTGCAGGTGCTGGGAAATACGGAGATTTCCTATCTCCGTCAGTTGCCTGAAGAGCAGGCCCGGCAATGTCTGGGGAAACTCTGCTCCTATCCCATCATCGCCTTCACCATGACCAAAGGGCTGGGTCTCCCTGATTTCCTCAAGGAGATGGTGGAAGCCGCCGGGATACCGCTCCTGGTAAGCCCCCACCAGTCTTCCACCTTCATCTCGCTCATCACGAAATTCCTGGAGGAAAGTCTCCTCCCCACCACCCATCTCCACGGCGTCCTCGTGGATGTCCTGGGGGTGGGGGTCTTTTTGCTGGGGAAGAGCGGCATCGGCAAGAGCGAGTGCGCCCTGGACCTGATTCTTCGGGGGAACCGGCTGGTGGCCGATGACGTCGTCTTCATCCGGAAAAAAATGCCGGCGTCCCTGGTGGGAATGGCCGGCGAATCGCTCCAGTATCATATGGAGATCAGAGGGCTGGGAATCATCAACATCAAGAACCTTTTCGGCGTCTCTTCCATCCGGGAGAAGAAGATCATCGATCTGGTCATAGAGTTGGTGGAATGGGATGCGAACCAGGAGTACGATCGTCTCGGCATCGATGATGCGGTCTATGCGATTCTGGATGTGGAGTTGCCCCATCTGAAAATTCCGGTGAGGCCCGGACGCAATCTTACCTCCATCATCGAGGTTGCGGCTCGCAATTACCTTCTCAAGGGAATGGGATATCATTCCGCCCGGGAATTTCACGAACAACTCATGAGCCGGCTCGAAGTCCGCCACCTGGGGGACGAGGTTGAATAAGATGCGTATCATCGTCATCACCGGGATGTCCGGGTCGGGCAAGTCCACCGCGGTGAGGGTCCTGGAGGATGAGGGCTTTTCTTGCATCGACAACCTTCCCCTGACCCTCTTTCCGAAATTCATCGAGCTCATCGGCAATTCCCGGGAGCAGGTCGCCGGTGTGGTGCTGGTCATGGATATCCGGAGCCTGGATTTCGTCTCCGGCTATACGGTTGCCTTTCAGGAGATCCGGACGCTGGGGCATGCCATCGAGGTCCTCTTCTTCGACGCCACGGACGAGATTCTCATCCGTCGTTTCTCCGAGACCAGGAGGCGTCACCCTGTAGCCGAGTTGGAATCGCTCCCCGATGCGGTCCGGTTCGAGCGAGAGCAGTTGGAGGGGTTGCGTCATCTTGCCGACAAGATTTTCGACACCTCGGAGTCGAATGTTCATCAACTGAGGGAACAGGTTCTGTCCCACGTAAGGGGGGCTGCCGAATCTGGAATGATGACGATTCACCTGCAGTCTTTCGGCTTCCGCTATGGAATACCCTTGGAATCAGACATGGTTTTCGATGTCCGGTTTCTCCCGAACCCTCACTTCGTCCCGGAAATGAAACAGCTCACCGGGCTTGATCCGGCGGTGCGGGATTATGTGCTGGGCAAAGAGTCCACCATGACCTTCATCAGCCGGCTGGAGGAGTTGCTGAATTTTCTCACCCCACGCTTCCGGAGTGAGGGGAAATCGTATCTCACGATCTCGGTGGGGTGTACCGGGGGAAGACATCGCTCCGTAGCGGTGGCGGAAGCAGTGGGACTGCTGTTAAGTTCACAGAATGTTAAGTTAAAAATAACGCATCGTGACATGGAAAAGGGGAATTCATGATCGGACTTGTCCTGGTGGCGCATGCCCGTCTTGCCGCGGAGCTTCTCGCTGCCGCGGAGTTGATTGTCGGACCGATCCCCCAGGCAGAGGCAGTGGGTATCGGACCCGGTGATGAAGGAACCGTTATTCTCTCCGGTATTACCGAGGCGCTGAAGCATCTTGGAGATAACGGGGCGATCATCATGACCGACATGTTCGGGGGGACCCCGTCCAACCTGAGCCTCTCGTTTCTTGAAGACAACCGCATCGAGGTTCTCTCCGGTGTCAACCTCCCCATGGTCATGGAGTTTGCTCTCAAACGGGAGCGGCTGGGGGTTGCGGCGCTTGCCGCCGCGCTCCGGGAATGCGGTCGGGAGAGTATTGCCGTGGCTGGAGATTTTCTGAAGTAGTTTCATCACTTAAAACTGAGAACCGGATTTCATCGTGCTCGAACAGGAATATACCATCGTCAACAAGCTGGGGCTCCACGCGCGGGCCTCGGCTCTGCTGGTCAAGACCGCCAGTAAATTTACCTCCGAGATCAAGATCGCTCGCGAAGGTGTTGAAGTAAACGGGAAGAGTATCATGGGGATCATGATGCTGGCAGCGGGGAAGGGGACGGTCATCAAGGTCATCGTGACCGGTGACGACGAAGTCACCGCCATGACGACCCTGGGAGATCTTATCAGGGATGGTTTCGGCGAGAATTAAAAGCGTTCTTCACGGTACGGGGGGCTCACCGGGGATTGCCATCGGCACGGCCCTGGTGGTGGATCGTACCCATCTGCAGGTCCTGGAATTCTCCATTCCCCCTGAACAGCTTTCCGACGAGATCGATCGTCTGCTGCTCGCCCTGGAGCATGCCCGGCAGGAACTACGCCGTGTGCGCGATGAGCTGTCAACCCAGCGGGGACCGGAGCATCTCTACGTCATCGATGCGCATCTCCTGATCCTCGAAGACAGCATGATCGTCCGGGAGGTTGCCGGCTTCATCCGTGACGAGGAGATCAACGTCGAAGCGGCGCTCCGGCGGACCACCCATAAATTCCTGCAACACTTCGCCGCCATGGAGGATGAGTACCTCCGTGAACGGGGTCGCGACATCGAAATCGTGATGGAGCGGATACTGCACCACCTGGTGGGGAACCATCACCATCCCCTGCCGCTTTTCAGCGGCAAGAGCATTCTCGTAGCTCACGACCTCTCCCCCACCGACATCCTGCAGCTTGACACCTCCTCCGTTGCCGGAGTCGTTACCGACCTGGGGGGACGTAACTCGCACACCGCCATTCTGGCCCGCGCCTTTGAGATTCCGGCCACAGTGGGGATGGGGACAGCCACCACCGTCATCAGCGACGGCGATCTGTTGGCCATCGATGGCGTGCGTGGCGTCGTAGAGGTCAATCCCGACGAAGAGACCCTGGCCTCTTATCTGCTGCGTAAGCGCCGCTATGACTACCAGGAGCAGGAACTCAACAAACTGCGGGATCTTCCGGCTGAGACCCCCGATGGCCATGCCGTTCTGCTGCAAGGGAATGTGGAGTTTGCCCAGGAGATCCCTGCCATCGCCGCCCATGGGGGACAGGGGGTCGGCCTCTACCGGACGGAACTTCTTTTCATGAACCGGGAGACGCTTCCCGATGAAGAGGAGCAGTATGAGGCCTATGCCGCGGTAATCCGGGCCGCCGCTCCTTACCCGGTCTGCATCAGAACCCTGGACGTGGGGGGGGACAAGCTGATTTCCACTCTGAATCCTGCCGATGAGGCGAACCCGGCCCTTGGCGTTCGTGCCGTCCGGTTATCCCTCCGGGAGCCGGAACTCTTCAGAACCCAACTTCGGGCCATCCTGCGCGCCGCCGTCCTGGGGCCGACGCGGCTCTTCTTTCCCATGATTTCCGGAATTCAGGAGCTCCGTGCGGCCAAGGAGTGTCTTCGAGAGGCCAAGCGGGAACTTGCCATTCAGGGGGGTTCCTACGATGACGCCATTGAAACCGGGATCATGATCGAGATTCCCTCGGCGGTACTCATCGCCGACCTCCTTGCCCGGGAGGTTGACTTCTTCAGCGTCGGCACCAATGATCTCATCCAGTACACCCTGGCCATCGACCGGGCCAACGAACAGTTGGCACACCTCTATGAACCGCTCCATCCTGCCATTCTCCGATCCCTCAAGATAATTGTGGATGCCGCCCACGCCGCCGGTATCCGGGCCTGCATCTGCGGCGAGATGGCCGGAGATCCGGAATACCTCCCCATTCTCCTGGGGCTCGGTTTCGACGAACTCTCCATGTCTCCCGCCGCCATTCCCCGGGTCAAGCGGGTTCTGCGGCGCTGTCCCAAGAGCCAGGCGGAACAGGTGGCGGCCAGAGCACTCTCCTGTGTCACTGCCGCCCAGGTGGAGGATTACCTCAAGAGCGAAATTACTGCCCGTTTTTCCGAGAGCTTCGACTAACGGGAACAATCAGGTCAGAACTTGAACCGTACCCCTACGTTGGCATTGTGGCTTTCCAGTTTTATGTTGGTGATAACCATGTTGTGGTTGTCCGTGCCGATCCGGGCGGTGTCGGTGCAGAAGTAGCGATACCCCAGATCCAGAGAGAGTCTCCGGTTCAGGGCGATCTCCACCCCAGCGCCGATCTGGTAGGCGAAGACGGAATCATAGTCGTCTTCGTAGAGCTTTAGCCGGGAATAGGTTGTACGGGTGTCGGTACCGTAGGTGTTGCTCAGGTGGATGCCGGCAAAGCCTATGCCGCCTCCCAGGTAGGGGGTAACCGGAGATCCTGTGGGGATATCCAGAAATGTGTTGAACATGAACGCCACCGCGTCGAGAGTGCCGTCAACATCACGGTAACCGTAACCGGTACTTTTTTCGGTGATTGATTTCATCTTGGTGAATTTATAGGAAATCTCCCCTTCCACCCTGATGATGCCGAAATCATACCCTCCGGTCCCTCCCATGGAGACGCCGGGATTGAATTCCACCCGGTCCGAGTAATCCTTTCCTGCGAAATAATCGAAGGAGTTTACGTCCTGACTTCGGGGAACCGTGACACCCAGAAAGCCGGAGGCATAGGGACCCGGTTGGGGTGGTGCTGCTTGACAGAGGTGAGTGGTCATGAGGAGGGTGAATGCGGTGACGATCAGCAGTACTCTGTTCATGGGGAACTCCTTTCTCGGGGTGCAGGGTGATGATCCTTGAGATGGTAACGACAGCAAGATGATGGAGGATGATCTCTTTCACGTCAATGGAAAAATATTCATAATCATGCAAAAAGGCCCGCGGAAAAATCCGTCGGGCCTTTTTGTCAGAAATATGATGACGCTCTGATCAGCGTCCCATAAGGTAACGTCCCACCCAGTTCTTGGAAAACTGGTAGGCCGTTCGGCCGCATCGTTTGCTCTTGTCGTGGGACCACTGGATCGCCTCCTGATCCAGTTCACTGGTGAGGGGGATCTCCACCTTTCTCTGGCGCGCCTCACGGGCTACGCAGAGCCGTACCGCTTCCAGATACCGATCCTGGGAAAAGGCGTAAAAGGCGATCCAGAGGCCGAACCGGTCCGACAGGGAGACCTTTTCTTCCATGGCCTCGCTCTGCTGCAACTCTCCCCGGACGAATTTCCCGCCGATATGGTCGGATTCGTATTCCGGAAGAAGGTGGCGACGGTTGGAGGTAACATAGATCAGCACGTTCTCGGGCGGGGAATAGACCGAGCCGTCCAGGGCGCTCTTGAGCATCTTGTAGCTGAGCTCCCCCACCTCGAAGGTCAGATCGTCACAGAGGAGGATGAAGCGATAGGGTTGATCCTCCACGGCGTTGAAGATCTCGGAGAGATAGATCAGGTCTTCCTTCTCGATCTGGATGACACGCAGTCCCTGGGGGGCGAATTTGTTCAGCAGGGCTTTCACCATGGACGATTTGCCCGAGCCTCGGGCGCCCCAGAGGAGGGCGTTGTTGGCCGGCAGCCCGGAGAGGAACTGGCGCGTGTTGAGAGACATCACCTCTTTCTGTTCGTCCACTCCCAGCAGTTCATCCAGGGTGGTGGAATCGGTGACTTTTACCGCTTCCAGATAACCGGAAAAAGAGTGACGGCGCCAGTTGGCGGCATGGCAGGTGGACCAGTCAACCTGCTTGACGGCTTTGGGGAGGAGCATCTCCACGGAACCAAGGACACGTTCCAGTTGGGCGACTACTTCGGGTTTCAGGTTGAACATGGGATTCTTTCCGTTAAGTTAAGGGGAATGGTGGTGGATAGAAAAACAGCCCGCCGGAAATCCGTCGGGCTGTTTTCCGTCATCTCACGATCGTGCTATTGGTAATCGGGCATCTCGTCGAACTGGAGATAGCGGTAGATCTTCGCCTGGTTCGCTGCGATCTTGGAGTTGTAGACCGCCAGGTACTCGGCCGGGGTGGGGAGCTTGCCCAAGGTTGCAGCAACTGCTCCCAGTTCCGCGGAGCCGAGGAATACCTTGGCGCCGTCTCCCATCCGGTCGTCGAAGTTCCGGGTGGAGGTGGAGTAGACAAAGGATTTATCGGGAACCCGGGCTTGGTTCCCCATGCAGAGGGAGCAGCCGGCGATCTCGATGCGGCAGCCGAAGGCGCTATAGATGGAGAAGTAGGCCTCATCTTTCAGCTGCTGCTGATCCATCCGGGTGGGGGGGCAGATCCAGGTCCGGACGCTGGGGTTGAACTTCTGCCCCTTCCAGATCTCGGCAGCGGCACGGAAATGACCGATGTTGGTCATGCAGGAGCCCAGGAAGACATCGTTGATCTCGGTGCCGGCCACGTCCGAGAGGAGCTTGACGTCGTCCGGGTCATTGGGGCAGCAGAGGATCGGCTCGGTGATTTCCGACAGGTCGATCTCGATGATTGCGGCGTACTCGGCGTTCTTGTCGGCTTCCAGGAGGGTCGGGTTGGCCAGCCACTGGTTGGCCGCATCGATGCGGTTCTGCAGAGTCTGGGCATCCTGATACCCTTCGGTGATCATCTTCTTCATGAGCGCTACGTTGGAGCGGAGGTAGGTGGCCACCGACTCCTTGGAGAGCTGGATGCAGCCGGCGGCTGCGGAACGCTCGGCAGCGGCGTCGGTGAGCTCGAAGGCCTGCTCCACGGTGAGATCGGGAAGCCCTTCCATCTCCAGAATCCGGCCGTTGAAGATGTTGACCTTGTTCTTCTTGGGGACGGTGAGATGTCCCTGTTTGATGGCCCAGTAGGGGATGGCGTTCACCGCGTCACGCAGGGTCAAGCCGGGGTTCAGCGTTCCTTTGAACCGGACGAGGACCGACTCGGGCATATCCAGCGGCATGAACCCCATGGCGCCGGCAAAGGCAACCAGACCGGAACCGGCCGGGAAGGAGATGCCGATGGGGAAGCGGGTATGGGAGTCACCCCCCGTTCCCACGGTGTCGGGAAGGAGGAGGCGGTTAAGCCAGCTATGGATGACGCCGTCACCCGGTTTGAGGGCAACCCCGCCTCGCTCGGCGGTGAAGCCGGGGAGGTTCTTGTGCATCTTCACGTCGGCCGGTTTCGGGTAGGCCGCGGTGTGGCAGAAGGATTGCATGTACATGGGAGCCAGGAACTTGAGACAAGCCAGCTCCTTCAGCTCGTCGGCGGTCATGGGGCCGGTGGTGTCCTGGGACCCCACGGTGGTCATCTTGGGCTCGCAGGCGGTTCCGGGAAGGATACCGGTGACGCCGCAGGCTTTTCCCACCATCTTCTGGGCCAGTGAATATCCCTGGTCACTCTTGGGAACCGGGTTTACCGGGAGGGTGAAGATATCGGTGGCTCCCAGTCCCAGGGCCGTACGGGCCTGGTCGGTGAGGGCGCGCCCGATGATGAGCGGAATCCGGCCGCCGGCCCGGAACTCGTCGGGGACGGTATTGGGGGAGAGTTTGAAGGTGGTGAGGAGCTCACCCGCCTCACTCTTGATCTCACCGGTGATCGTATCGATAATGATGACGTCGCCGGTGTTCAGCTTGGTGACGTCGGTCTTGATGGGGAGGGCACCGGAGTCCTGGGCGGTGTTGAAGAAGATCGGGGCGATGACGCCGCCGATGATGACTCCACCGGTTTTCTTGTTGGGGACGCAGGGGATTTCGTTGCCGATGGCCCAGAGGACGCTGTTGCAGGCGGATTTGCGGGAAGAACCGGTTCCCACCACGTCCCCCACGAAGGCTACCTGAAAACCGTCGGCCCGGTACTGGGCGATGGTCGCGTTGCCGTCGGGGAAGCGGGTCTTACCCATGGCCAGGAAGTGAAGCGGGATATCGGGGCGGCTCCAGGCGTCGCCGGCCGGGGAGAAGTCGTCGGTGTTGATTTCCCCTTCCACCTTGTAGACCTTGACCTTGATGGTGGCGGGAACGCCGGCCTTGTTGGTGAACCATTCGGCATTAGCCCAAGAGGTGAGAACCTTCTTGGCAGCGGCGTTGCTCTTGGCCAGCTCCACCACCTGAGCGAAGCCGTCATAGACCAGGGTCATGCCGGAGAGGGCGCAGGCCGCTTCGTCGGCCAAAGAGGCAACGGTGAGCGCCTCCACCAGCGGAGTCACATTGTACCCACCCATCATGGTGCCCAGAAGACGAATGGCGTCCACCGGAGAGATGAGCGGCGACGTGGTGGTTCCCTTGACTATGGCGTCAAGAAACGCGGCCTTCACCTTGGCGGACGGGTCCACGCCGGGGGAGACACGTTCTTTCAATAGATTGAGGAGGAACTGTTCCTCGCCCGCGGGCGGGGTTTCCAGCAGGGTGCAGAGTTGGGCGGTCTGCTCCGGGTTGAGCGGCAGGGCCGGGATTCCCTGGGCCTGACGTTCTGCTTCGTGGGCGCGGTAGGCTTGAATCATTGATGCTCCTCCTCGTGGTGTGGTGATAAAGCTGAATTCGCTTTATTTGTCGACTGGTTCCGGTGCTTGGTCGATTGCCACGTATACACCGATTTCAGACTGTTTGTCAATTGCTTTACGCGGTGAAAGCCCCCTTTGGCCAAGCTACAGCGCTGCTGACCTCCCTTGGGCGGCCACCGGAAAATTCAGAGCAGAGAAGAGCGGGCAGGGACTCTGCGAATACCCTTGACATTTCCCATACCGTTGTTTTAGGATTGCAAAACAATTTGAAAGGCAATGAAGAGGAGTAGTAGTTCCCGAACTTGTCTCCAGAGAGCCGGTGGGTGGTGCGAACCGGTGTCAGGAGGGGATGAACTCGCCTCGGAGCCGTCCAAGCGAAGTAACCGTTCTACGTTCTATGTTCAACGTCTAAACCTTGAACCTTGAATGAGTTTCTGTAGTTTGGGACGTTTTCCCACGTAACGGGTGAATGAAGGCCTGCAGGGTTCTCCCCTCAGGTGAAAAGGGTGGTACCGCGAAGCTAAGCCTTCGCCCCTGGTTGGGGCGGAGGCTTTTCCATATTCGGCGGACAACAACATGAAGGAGTATGAGCAATGAGCGGATCACAGATCATCAGAATTTTCGATACCACCCTGCGGGATGGTGAGCAGTCCCCCGGCAACAGCATGAACATCGAGGAGAAACTGCGGATCGCCAAGCAGCTCCTGAAACTGAATGTGGACGTCATCGAGGCGGGCTTTCCCATCGCCTCTGAGGGGGATTTCCAGGCGGTGAAGCGGGTGGCCCAGAGCATCAAAGGGCCGGAGATCGCCGGTCTTTGCCGCTCCAGCGACAAGGATATCGACCGGGCTTGGGAAGCGCTCCAGTACGCCGAGGAGAAGGGGCGGATTCATACCTTCATCGCCACCTCGGATATTCACATGAAGTACAAGTTGCAGATGGAACCGTCCAAGGTGCTGGCAGCGGCGGTGAAGGCGGTGAAGCGGGCCCGGGGGTACACCAAAAACGTGGAATTCTCCTGTGAGGACGCTGTCCGGACCCGGCTGGATTTTCTGGCCGAGGTGGTGGCGGCGGTCATCGATGCCGGGGCAACCACGGTGAATATTCCGGATACGGTGGGGTACACCATCCCTGCGGAGTATTTCAACATCATCTCCTACCTGAAGCAGAATGTGAAGAATATCGATCAGGCGGTGATCTCGGTTCATTGCCACAACGACCTGGGGCTGGCGGTGGCCAACTCCATCGCCGCGGTTCAGGCCGGGGCAGGGCAGGTGGAGTGCACCATCAACGGCATCGGCGAGCGGGCCGGCAACTGTTCTTTGGAAGAGTTTGTCATGATCCTCAAGACCCGGCGCGATATCCTCCCGTTCCACACCAACGTCGTCACCGAGCAGCTGACCCCGGCCAGTCGGCTCCTCTCCACCGTCACCGGTTCCCTGGTGCAGAGCAACAAGGCCATCGTGGGGGTCAACGCCTTTGCCCATGAGGCAGGGATACACCAGCACGGGGTCATGATGGAGAAGTCCACTTATGAGATCATGACTCCCGAGTCGGTGGGGCTTACGGCCAATGCCCTGGTTCTCGGCAAGCATTCGGGACGCCACGCCTTCAAGAAACGGCTGACGGAGTTGGGGTATGATCTTTCCGATGAGGACTTGAACAAGGCCTTTGACAAGTTCAAGACCCTGGCAGATCTGAAGAAGGAGGTCTTTGACGAGGACCTGGACGCCCTGGTGGCGGAAGAGGTAATGCGCCCTGCCGAGAAGTACAAGCTGAGCCACATCACCGTCACCTGCGGCTCCTTTGCCGTGGCCACCGCCACCGTGCAGTTGGAGATCGACGGGGAACCGGTAAGGACCGCGGAACTGGGAGACGGCCCGGTGGATGCCACCTTCAAGGCGATCAAGAAGCTGACCAAGAGCAACGCCAAGCTTCTCCAGTACAACGTGGGGGCCATCACCGGCGGCACCGACGCCCAGGGGGAGGCCACGGTGAGGATGTCCGAAGGGACGAATACCGTAACCGGACGCGGCGCCTCCACCGATATCATCGAGGCATCGGCCCGGGCCTACATCAACGCACTCAACCGGATTCACTACAAACAGGAACGGTTCGCCGACACTGTCTGATGTACCCTTTTCCTGAAACAAAAGAGCTCCGAGGATGTGATAACCCTCGGAGCTCTTTTTGTATCCTGTCCATCCCTGTGAATTACTACAGCATTGAATCTTCCGGGTAGGCGCCGATGTTGTGGATGGAGATGTCCGGACCACGGTATTCGTCCTCGTCACTGAGCCGGATACCCACGGTCTTGGAGAGTATCCCGTAAACGAGGAAGCCGTTGGCCAAGGCGAAGAGGAGGGCGATGAGAGTACCCCCCGCCTGGGAGAGGAGGGATACTCCACCCATCCCCCCTAGAAATTTCTGACCGAAAATCCCCGCAGCGATTCCCCCCCAGGAGCCGATGATCCCATGGAGCGGCCAGACCCCCAGGACGTCGTCGATTTTCAGTTTCTCCTGCTCGTAGTGGAAACCGTAGACGAAGATAATGGAGGCGATGCCGCCAGTGGCGAAGGCACCCAGAGGATGCATCAGGTCACTCCCGGCGCAGACCGCGATGAGTCCGGCAAGGGCGCCGTTGTGAACGAAACCGGGGTCGTTCTTGCCGGCGATGAGGGCGACGAGGACCCCTCCCACCATGGCCATGAGGGAGTTGATGGCCACCAGTCCGGAGATCGCCTCCAGGTGACCGGCGCTCATGACGTTGAAACCGAACCACCCCACGGCCAGTATCCATGAACCCAGGGAGAGAAACGGGATGCTGCTGACAGGAAACGGATTGGAACGTCCCCGGGAGTAGCGCCCCTTGCGGGCTCCCAGGATGATCACCGCGGGGAGCGCCAGCCAGCCGCCGATGGAGTGAACCACCACCGACCCGGCATAGTCGTGAAACTCCGCTCCCCCCATGGACTTGAAGAGCCCTTGCAGGAGCGGGGCGTTCTTACCCCAGATGAACGATTCGAAGAGCGGATAGGTAACACCGGCAAAAATCGCTCCGGCAAAGACCTGGGGCCAGAACTTGGCCCGTTCGGCGATACCGCCGGAGATGATGGCGGGGATGCAGGCGGCGAAGCAGAGGAGGAAGAAGAAGTGGACCAGGTCATACCCCTGGCTCTTGTCCATGAGTTCTCCCGCCGGTTTGAGGAAGGAGATGCCGTAGGCCAGGGGGAAGCCGATGATGAAATAGACGATAGTGGAGACCGACCAGTCGGTAAGGATCTTCACCAGGGCATTCACCTGGCTCTTTTTCCGCACCGTACCGACCTCCAAAAAGGCGAACCCGGCGTGCATGGCAAAGACCATCACCGCACCGAGCATGAGGAACAGGACATCACCGCTGGTTTTAAGGCCGGTCATCGTCGACGCAGCATCCATTGACATACCTCCGTTGGCATGAAGTTAGGGTGTCCGGCAGTGGACCCCGCACCCTGAGAGCAAGAACGTTGCCAAGTTGGTAAGTTACCGGATTGTCGTCATATCAACGGTGATGAAGAGGGCGAAGCGTGGAATTGTGCGTGAAAAAGAGGCAGGTGTGCCCAGGAAAACCGCTACTTTTTCGATCAGGTCAAACTTCAGCAAAATGTACATACCAGTCGTCAAACTGCGACAAATGATCATATTTCCTGATATATCCATTTGCTGTCAATAAATCGTATATCTTGTCACGCGCAGCAGAGTAGTTATGTTCACACGTAATGACTTTGAATGTATACTTGGAAAAGTCGAGATTACTCAATATTTCAAATTCGCTCCCTTCCGTATCAACTGACAGGTAATCGATATTACGAGGTGCGTCATATTTTGCAAGTAAATCATTAAGAGATATAGTTTCAATATTATACGTCAAATGAATATCTTTTGATTCAGAGTTGTCACCTGACGATGGCAAGCAATCTACAGTAGAAAATTCTGCCTCACTGGCTTGATTGAAACTCACTATTGAACCTGAGTTACCCCAAACGCATTTTGTCTCAACGTGAGCATTTCTATTATTCTTCAATTCATCGTGCCAGCAAATAGCCGGCTCGGCAAGAATTCCCTTCCAGCCAAACTCCTTTTCCAAGAGGTATGTGTTACTCAAATAAACTCCGTTAGTTGCGCCGAATTCTACAAAATAGCCATTCCTTTTGAAATTTAATTCATGCAATACGAAAATATCTTGACGTAGTTGTGCTCTTGATTTGTAAAGTAAATCATTATTTATTGCCATCAATAAATTTGTGTCACTTATATTTCTGCCCTGTTTTTTTGCCGCAAGGGCTTCGATTTGACATACGAGATGTGGATGCTGGTGCATTAAATAGTTCAACATTTCCAGTAGAGTTGTATCCATGTTATTTGACATATAATAGCCCTGTTGTTAGATGGTTGTTGCAATATTATATTGCGATCAATAATTGCATTCCGATAAGGAAGAGTCGGCTTTTATTCACCTTACCGCCGACAGAGAATCACTTTTTATGACCTCGTAATGATTGCAATGGGTGCGCATTCTCCAGGCAATGGTTTCCGTCCGCTCAATCCGCCATGGAGGGACGAGGATATTCCCTTGCCCCTCCAGAAGAGAGCGCACATTTTTCGCCCCTCTCCCCGGATATGGGCCGGTCATTGTCCCTCCCAGCCACAACTCTTCAGTTGCCGGACCTGCCGACCAGGAAAACGGGTCGGCAAAGAGGAAAGACGCATGCCGACTCCGTGCCACTCGGTTCATCTCGAACAGATGAGCGAGGGGGTAACTGACACGATCCAGCACGTTGATGGAGGCCACTTGGCAGAAGGTATCGCGGGCAAAGGGGATTCTTAGGGCGTCGGCCACGATGAACTCCACATTGTCGGTCCGCCATGATTCCGGCAGGGAGAGGGAAAAATTTTCCAGCAGGTTTCCTTCCAAGGGGAGCGTAAACTCCAGATGTCGATCCCGGGCCAGACGGCGGGCTGTTTTGATGAAGTTGCCGGAGAGGTCGCATCCCACCGCCAGATCGCTTCTGGCAGCCATTTCAAAGGTAATCCTCCCCACAGAGCACCCCGCCTCGAATGCCGCGGAAATGTGGTCTGCAAGGGAGGCCGCCCATTGAGCGCCGGCAGTGCCGGAATCCGGATCACCCAGCAGGTCGCCGTAATGACTCCAGAGGTAGCGATCCGTCATTCCCCCTTCCTCGTACCGCCATTGTCCGCCGGAGGGACCGCTGTCGGGGTTCGGGAGCAGGTGGGCGATCCCTTCGCGTATGGGAAAGCGTCGGTTGCATTTTCCGCAGGAGAGGATGCCGGCAACGATGTCATCCTCCATTTCTCGGTGAACCGTGAGGCGTAACGGATATTCCTTGGGCAGGCATGTCGGGCAGATGAGATGTGGCAGGAGGATTCGTTTCATACTCTCTGGTCCATAACCGGAATACATCCCTTGCGTGTCTCGTAACGGAGCACCATGGCCGGTAAGTGTGACGTGGAACAAACGCCATGTCAAGCGTGATGTCAGGAAATATGATTCGTTAATCTGATGTAGTTGTATTGCCTCAACTATCCGTGGAAATATCAACATTTTGAGGCCAATGAGTCGTTGCTTCGTTCGCTTCAGAGTTGAAGCCTTTAAGATCCCAGGGGGAGAGGGGTGGAAAATTCTTGACATGCAAACTTATGATGAAGAGTATCCCTGGTTTCCCCTGCGTAAAATTCGTTCCAAGATTGACGCAACCAAAACCATGTGAGAAAATGATTTCTGTCCAGAGGCATGTCCCTTCAGGGGGCGGCCGACTGCGTCGAAATAGGCACTGGAGACCCGCGATGCCAAATAATATGGTCGGCACTCCGCACCGGAATGAAACAGCAGTCGGTCAGATATTCTCTGGTGGAGCCCCCACCGACCAGCACAATCCTACCGTCAGTCAAGAAAGTGACCGCCTCAGCGTTCTCTGCGTAGATGACGAAGAGTCAATATTGCGTGCTCTCAAAAGACAACTCCACTACAAACCCTACGATGTGGTGACAACGACATCGCCCAATGAAGCGTTGGACCTATTGCGATCGCCAAACAACATCGGTCTGATCCTCACCGATTACTGTATGCCGTCAATGACTGGTGCTGCTTTTCTGGAGCAAGCAAAAATGATCAGACCGGAAATACCCCGGATGATTCTGTCCGGACATGCCGAAACGAAGGTTACCCTGGATGCGATCAACCTGGGAGAAGCTTTTCGCTTCATTCTGAAACCGTGGAACGCTGGAGAGTTGGAAACAGCCATTGACGACGGCCTTCATAGATACCAGCTGGTAAAGGAAAACCAACGACTGGGGCTGCTGACCGTTAAACAGTCGGAAGAATTCCAGCTATTGAGCAGTAGTCTTAAACAGCGGGTCCTCCAACAAACCATACTCATCAGAAAAAAGCTGGCCGAGGAAAAACGACATATCTCGTTACTGGAAAAAACTAACAGGGCAATAGTAGACATGCTCGCCAACATTTTGTCGTCACGCAACCAACGCTTATATGGACATTCTGTGAATGTCTCAGCCATTGCGCTTTCCATGGCCATTGACTTGAATCTGCCCGCGGAACAAAAAGAAACAATCAGTATGTCAGGGCTTCTTCATGATTTTGGCAAGATATGCCTTTCAGACAGGTTGCTGGCAAAAAACGTAAGCTTATTCACCGCAGAAGAGATGAAAGAGTATCGTAATCACATAAATATTTGCATGTCTATTCTTTCCCACCATGAAGGATTGCAAGATATATCAAATACAATATTTACAGCAAATAACTATATACTGAATAAGTCAGGCACGACAGAAACTGATGATATTAACGTAACTATCAGTTCTAAAATAGTTGCCTTGGCAGATTGGACTGAAAAAGCTTTAGCAAGAGAGACAGGTTACAACCACCTTTCGAAGCGCCTGCAAAGTGAAATCGGGCATATCTTTGATAGCGAAATCATAGCTGCAGCCGCCAACGCAATAATTAAAAAAGTAACTACTCCAAATTTTATCCTGGCAAGTCCTTCTACCAAAGTAGCAGCTGACAAACTCACTGAAGGGATGGTTTTGTCAATTAATATCTATGGAAGCAATGGCTTGATCCTGGCCGGTAAAGGGATGCAAATTAATTCAAAAATGATTGAATTAATACAGAATTACATCGGAAAGTCCAAGCTTAAAACTACAGGTGTCAATATTTTCATAAAAAGCATTCCGGAAGATATAAACCTTAGCGAAATTGAACCGATACCCCTCGATTTGTTGCTACCGACAAAGAGTTGAAGTATAAAATACTGGATAGTGTCACCGCTGACGGTGTTGGCGTAGGCGTCCAGGAGCGTGGGGTAGTAGATCGTGGTGGTTCTGTTGTGCAAGTGTCCGGGGTTAGGTCTGGACCTGGACAAAGGCGGAGGGTGTATGTGTCAAAGTCCAGACCCCTGCCCGCCGCGTACTCTCACCCCGCTGACAAACAACAGGAAGAAAACCTGACCTGCCCCCTCGCATTCCACTCATACCACTCGCTCCACTATAGATTTACTGTCACGGAGTAGGATTTTAGCTTATGCATAGGACTACTGTTCGAATTTACTGAACGATGAGCCTGTCAACTATTAAGCTTCCCTTGGAAATCGTCAGTATACCTTTTAGACTCGTATAATCGCTATTGATGGTAAAGTTGTTGTCAAATCCACCGAAAAACGTGACAGGTTGATCACGGTTAAGGTTGAAATTATCAGTAAGTCCAACCGCCAATGCCTGGATCGTCACCGGTACACCTTCCAATGAATAATTATAAGCATCAAGGATTGTCTGATGATAGTGAAAAGAGGAATCGTATGTTCTGAAGGGAGGCAACGCATCAAATAATGCAGTAACGTTTGTATCTGCGCTCATGCTTAGTGTGCACGTTTCGTTTGTAACCAAGCAGTTACCAGACCAGCCAGAGAAGTAGGAACCGACGGGAGTAGTTGGTGAAAGTGAGACGGATGTACTTGGTGGGAAGGTGGTGGAACAGAGATTCTCTGTGCAGGCAATTCCCGTCGGATTGCTATTAACCGAACCTTTTCCAGTGCCGCTAAAGATAACCGTCAGCGTTAGAGGTGACACATCAGTCAGTGTCACCGTAACATCGTGCCTGCCAACGTTCCCCGCATTATCTTTAACAAATGCAGTCAACCATTTTGTCCCAAAAGTAGTAAATCCTGAATATGTTTGCGGAGGGTTCTGGGTAAATGTTAAAATGCTGGTCGAATAATCCAACGGTAACTCTGTATCGGAACCAACTA
>CAIUWK010000015.1 GCA_903902855.1 uncultured Geobacter sp.
ACACCCGTTCCCATCCCGAACACGGAAGTTAAGCCTCTCAGGGCCGATGGTACTGCACGGGCAGCTGTGTGGGAGAGTAGGTCGCCGCCGGATTATTTAACAACAAAACGCCCCAGCTCGAATGAGCTGGGGCGTTTTTGCGTTTGGCGTTTGCATTACATATCGTACGTATGGCAAACGGCTGAGGAATCCCGGCGAGGGGTGTTTAGCATTTCTTTCTATCTTCAAAATTGCTTGACATTCTTTCGATTAGGCAGTACTTATGCGTCAAGTCTGATCGTCAGGCGGAAGAGCAACTATTTCCGGCGTATCATATTAGTCAGGTGCTCAGGATGCCCTCGCAGGTTGATTTGATTCGTGAGAAGGAGATGAAATTATGAATAAATTTTCCGAAGCATACCATGCTGCACAAGATGTCATATCTAATTCCGAATTATCCAGCGTCCTTGAAAAGCTCAGAAAAACCCGACTCAAACCGTTAATGGCAGAGGCTGATGGCCCTTTAACCTCCGAAGCTTCCGCTTTAGACAAATTACGGGAGGCATTGGAACTTGAAAAGAGATCTTTAACAAGTACAGTGAAAGGTCTGACTCCTGATAAGGCTAGTGCAAAAGCTATCATTAATGCCATTGGTACAAGCCCTAATAAACAAGTACGTGCGGCAACACTTAAATTGTTGAAGCATCTCTATCATGGTATAAGTTCCGGGGGGCAGGTTATTTGGGTTTACTCTCCGCCAAAAGTGTATACGAAATGGATCTTTGACGAAGTTGACGGTGTGTCTGACACAGTATTAGAAACGGTGCTGGCAAAAACACAAGACGAGGTGTACAGCGTAACACAACGAGCTGTGATGTGTTCGGCAATCCAGGAAGCTCGCACGGTGGCCTTGTCCGTAGTGGCCAAGATGGGGACGCCCGATGTTGCTGCGAAAGGAGTCGTAAAACAGTATTTCGGCGATTCTACAACAACGGATATTAAGTTGGGAGAGATTATGACCACCTTAAGCTCCGGGTATCAGAAAATTGCTAACGCCTGTAATTCATCTAAGATTATTATTTCTGATGAACCCATTGATCGAAATGGCGGCGGTTGGAAAGACTGGGCTTTCATATACAATGCCGAGAGTATGAAGGTTATTTATTTGCAAAATGCGTGGCTGACTAAAGCTGATGAAATTACTCCCTCCAATCAGAGCCCTTTGTATCGATGCGCCAGAACAATTATCCATGAACTTTCGCACAAAGAATTAAGCACGGAAGATATTGTCTATGGTCCGAAGGGACTGAAGCCGGAAGGATCGGGTTCACTTACAGCAGATTATGCGTTGCATAATGCTGACAGTTGGGCTTATTTCGCGGTAGATGTACTGGGATATCTTACCGGACCTGACAAGAGTAATGGTAGTAAAGTGAATTCAGCGATACTCAAAGTCCCGGCCAGGACCTTAACGGCCGTGTGAGACTGATCTGCCGAAGTTGTACTTTAGAATTAAGTTGATAAATCATATCAATGGTATTGAAGGGGCTTATCATGATTGAAAAAATATCTAAAGAACGTTCGGAAGTCCCCGAACCTGTTCCAGTTTCGCTGGGTGGAATCCGTTACGAGGTGCTCCCTTGGGGCAAAGCACGGGGTTTCGGACAAAATGGCGGATTCATTGTTGCTATTGATGAAGCAACAGGAGAGGAAAAATGGATCCTCAAAATTTATGATATGCTTTATGATCACGATATGGAAGAGGATAAACAAGATATATTCATCAGCGAATTGGAAGTTGAAAGCGAATATTTGCTGCATGTGGTCAATGAACGTGAAGAGCATTACTTGGTCAATATTGAAACGCAGTCTGTAACCAAATGGGTTGATTGAACGGGCAAGATAATGATGAATAGATATGTGTGGCTCCCCTTGGTGTTCATTTTAAGCCAGTCTGTGTTGGCAGTCGCCAACACAGGGGTTGTTGTTGGGCAGGCTTCGGTTTCGGTCGCAGATAAAACAAATGACACGTTAGTCCCGGAAAACGGAGGTGTAGAAAAAGAAAGAGCTGATACGCCTGAAGCGATTTTCTTGTCTTTTAACGGTGTCCGCTATGAAGCCATCCATTGGGGGAAAGCGCGCGGATTGGTACAAAATGGTGGCTATGTTTCAGCACTGGACGAGAAAACGGGTAAACAGAAATGGCTGGTGCAAGTATATGTAGTTCATTATGATCAGGATAAGGAAGATGACAAGCAGGAAGTATTTATCCGTAAAATTACCTTGGCAAAAAATAAGAAGTCGTTGCTGATAGAAAATGATCATGGTGAGCAGTACCTTCTCAATTTCAAGACTCGTTCAGTCAAAAAGTTAATTCCGTAGCTGTCCCGAACACGGAAGTTAAGCCTTTCATGGCTGATGATACTGCACGGGCAGCTGTGTGGGAGAGTCGGTCTCCGCCGGATTATTTAACAGCAAAACGCCCCAGCGCTGAAAAGTGTTGGAGCGTTTTTGCGTTCTCGTGTATTGGCATAATCTATAGTCTTAATTGAAATATATCTTTATTGCAGTGAGATATGTATGGTATACATTCGGTCGGTAGATGAGGTGTATACGGATCAAACAGGTTAGCCCAAGCCAAACGTAACCGCAGGAGGATGGATGCAGTTGATGCGGTATATGATTCTGTTACTAGGGACTCTCTTATTGCTCCTTGCGTGCAGTAGGCAAGAAGAACAAAAATCACCGCCAACTAATGCGCACGAGCAAGGGATTCAAAAACAGACAACAGTCGTTGAACCTAAGGTATCAAAGGGAAAATGGCGATCTGTTGTCATCGGAATTACCGATAAGCAAAAGGGTAAAGAGTCGGAATATGAGTTTCCCATCGGAACGAGGAGTACTGTTCCCGATTCAGAGATCATTATTTCGGTGGAGAATTTTTTACCTGATTTTACCATGCAAGGGACCGTCCTCACCTCTCAGTCAAATGATCCTAAAAATCCGGCGGCAAAGATTAAGGTTTTCGATGCCGGGCAGGAGATCTTCAAGGGGTGGCTCTTCGCACTCTACCCCACAACCCATGCATTCCAGCACCCCAGATACGGTTTCACTCTTAAGGGGTGTCTCCCTGTAAAATAGACCCCATGAACAGATATCTCTTCCTCAATGCTTTCCTCACTCTCTGCATCGCCATTGCCCTGGCGGCGTTGACGGCTCACGTCATCGGCTACCGTCTCGTCCATCTTATCCCTTTGAATGTTTCTGACAAGACGGCAACGACAGCGCCCGCCACTTCTGAGGAGCTCATCTTGTTTGCTCCTATTCTGGAGAAGGGACTCTTCGGTAAGGCGACCGTGGGTAAGTTGACTTCCCTCGTAAAGGAGTCATCCCCTCTTGGCGGTACGACGACACCGGTAACCGATCTGCTCCTCTTGGGAACGGCAGTCGGCTCCTTTCGGGAGACCTTTGCCCTACTGCAGAAGACAAGTTCCAAGGAAGAGCGAGTTTTTCGGCTTGGGGATAAGGTCTATGACGCCGGACCGCTCCTGGCGGTCAAGTCGGACCGTATCGAAATAGAACTAAATGGTAAACGAACCACCGTCCATATGCCGACCTCTGCTCCTCAAGCTGCAGCAGCACAACCGGGGGGGATGCCCGGAGCGGCAGTGTCTCAGACCGGTGCGGGGAGCTTCGTCATCGATCAGAAGGCCCTCAATGCAACCCTGGATAACATCGGGCAGGCAATGACCGATGCCAGGCTTCTCCCGAGCATGAAGGAGGGGAAGGTTGAGGGGTTTCGGATCACAGAGGTTAAGCCCGCCGGAGTCTTCGGCATGGTGGGGATAAAAAACGGTGATGTCCTGCTGAGGATTAACGATTTTGCTATCGACTCGCCGGAAAAGGCAATTCAGTCCCTGGCTGCACTGAAAGGCCAGACTCGACTGAAAGTTGATCTGGTTCGGGAGGGGCAGCCTACCTCGTTTAATTACGATATACGATAAAGCGGGGACTGGGGACCCGGGACCGGTAAAACCCTGACTTGCCCGCGTCATCACGTTACCGGTTTTCCTGGTCCCCTGGTTTTCCCGGTCCCCAGTCCCCAGTCCCGGCATGTACCTGTTTTTACCCCGGAGGTTTCCGTGAAGCATTGCTTGAGAAATCTTGTTATCGCACTCTTTATGCTGCTCATTACCGTTCCTGCGTGGGCCGGCAAAGGGGTCGTGCTGAATTTCAGCGACGTGGATATTTCCACCATGGTGAAGTTCATCAGCGATCTGACCGGGAAAAACTTCATTCTCGACGAACGGGTAAAGGGTAAGATTTCGGTGTACTCGCCGGCCAAGCTCACCACGGATGAGGCGTTCAACGTTTTCACCTCGGTCCTGGAGTTGAAAGGGTTCACCGTCATTCCCGCAGGGAGGGTTTACAAGATCGTGCCGCTTGCCTCTGTCAGGCAGTCGGGAATCAAGGTTACCGCTGATCACGACAAAGGGGCGGTGAATGACGCTTATCAGGCCCGGATCATCACCCTCAATAATATCTCCGCCCAAGACGCGGTGGCCTTTCTTCAGCCGGTGGTCTCACGGGATGGCCATATTGCCCCATTCGGGCCGGGTAATATGCTGCTGGTGGTTGATTCGGCCATCAATATCCAGAAACTTCTGGGGATTCTGGAACTTATAGATACCCCCCAGCGCCGGGAAGGTGCGGAACTGCTCTTCCTGAAAAATGCTCCGGTGGACGGCGTGGCCACCCTGGTGAAGGATTGGCTGGGGGGGCGGGACAAGGGACAGAAGGCGCAGGGAACAACGACCACCGGCGGCGGCATCGTTATTCCCGACAGCCGTCTGAATGCCCTTGTCGTCTTCGGTACCGACAAGGACAAGGAGGATATCAAACGGCTCGTCGCCCTCATCGATATCACCCCTCCCACTGCCAGCGGCAAGATCAACGTCTACTTCCTTGAGTACGCCGATGCCACGGAGATGGTCAAGGTTCTGGATGGTTTTATCAAGGGGGCCGGGGCTCCCGCCACCGGCCAGCAACCGGTTGGAACTCCGGGGCAGCAATCCCCCTTCGAGAGCAGCAAGGTCAGTGTCATCGCCGACAAGCCAACCAACTCTCTGGTCATCGCCGCCTCCCCCAATGATTATCAGAGCCTCTTGGGGGTGATTCAGAAACTGGACAAACGGCGGAGACAGGTTTATGTCCAGGCGACCATCGCGGAGATTTCTCTCAGTAAACTCGAATCACTGGGAGTTCAGACATCGCTTATGGCTGGGGGAATCAATGCCTCCGCTGCTGGGGCTGCAGTGATTGATCCATTCAACATGTTGGGTTCGTCATCACCCCAAATGGCTGCCATCATTAAGGCGCTTAGTAGCTCTACTAACCAAAGAAACTCAAATCTGGCAGTAATTGTCAGTGCTCTCACCTCCAACGGTGCCCTTAACATCCTTTCAACTCCGAATATACTTACCTCTGATAATAAGGAGGCAGAGATTTTTGTGGGGGAGAACGTCCCTTTTGTGGGGAGCATCCAGACTGTAGGAGGTTCCGGGACGACTCAGCAGTCCGTGGAGCGCAAGGATACCGGCATTTTGCTCAAGATCACCCCTCAGATCACAGAGGGGGATTACATCAAGATGGATGTTTATCAGGAAATATCCGCCATCAAGCCTACCGCTACCAGCACCAGCACGGTTAACCCTTCTGACCTCATTACCACCAAGCGTTCCGCCAAGACCTCAGTGGTGGTCAAGAGCAATGAAACCATCGTCATTGGCGGACTGATCGGGAGCAAGGAGCAGGAGAGCATCAATAAAGTGCCGTTCCTTGGAGATATTCCGCTCTTGGGCTGGCTCTTCAAAACTAAAAGTACCAGTGTGGACAAGACCAATCTGATAATCCTTTTGACACCGCAGGTGGTCAAGGACGCCGCGTCCATGAACGACATTACCGAAAAGCGTCGGGAGCGGTTTAACGAGTTCCTGGAAAATACGGAACCGCTTGACTTGCCGGCGGAGATCAATCGCAAACCATGACCAATCCCGCTGACATGGAAACCGTTGCCCTGAAACTGGGCATCCCCTTTCGCCCCGGTGTGGAAGATAGCGAGGTGGACACGCTCCTCCTGGGGCGCCTTCCTCTGGCCTTTGCCCGGAACAATCTGATCCTCCCCTTACGGGAAACAGAGGGGATAGTAACGGTGGCCTCGGCCAACCCGACCAATTTTGGGGCGCTGGATGAGGTGCGGGGGCTCTTCGGGATGCCGCTGCAGGTGGTGGCGGTTCCACCACATAAGCTCATGGAAGCGCTGAACCGGCTCTATGCCCGCAGTTCCGGCTCGGCCCGTGACGTGGTGGAGGAGTTGGTGGGAGAGGATCTCTCCACCGTGGCCACCGCCTTTTCCGGCCCCAAGGATCTCCTGGACCTCACCGATGAAGCTCCGGTGATCCGGTTGCTCAACTCCATCCTCTTTCAGGCGGTGAAGGAGCGGGCCAGCGACATCCATATCGAGCCCTATGAGCGGGAGATCGAGGTTCGCTTCCGGGTGGACGGGATTCTCTACCCCATGCTGACTCCCCCCAAGGTGATCCAGGAGGCGCTCATCTCCCGGGTGAAGATCATGGCGGGACTCAATATCGCCGAGAAACGTCTCCCCCAAGACGGGCGGATCAGGGTCATCGTGGCGGGGCGAGACGTGGATATCCGGGTCTCCATCATACCCACCTTTTTCGGTGAACGGGTGGTGCTCCGGCTCCTGGACAAGAACAAAGGGCTGCTCACCCTGGAGGACATGGGGCTGCTGCCGCGTGAAGTAGAGACCATGCACCGGCTGCTCACCCGGACCAGCGGGATCATCCTGGTCACCGGCCCCACGGGGAGCGGCAAGTCAACCACCCTCTACGCGGCACTTAACCACCTGAACTCGCCGGACAAGAACATCATCACCATCGAAGACCCCATCGAATACCAGCTCAAGGGGGTAGGGCAGATCCAGGTCAATCCGAAGATAGAGCTGACCTTTGCCGCAGGGCTTCGCTCCATCCTCCGTCAGGACCCGGACATCGTTATGGTGGGGGAGATCCGGGACGCCGAGACCGCCGAGATTGCCATGCAGGCATCCCTCACCGGTCATCTGGTCCTCTCCACCCTCCATACCAATGATTCTGCCACGGCAGTGACTCGACTCATGGACATGGGGATCGAGCCGTTCATGGTGGCCTCGTCCCTCTCCGCGGTCCTGGCCCAACGGCTGGTTCGGAGCCTCTGCCCGCACTGCAAGGAGGAGTACACCCCTGACCGGGAGTATCCCGGCATCGTCCTCCCCCCCAAGCTCTACCGAGCCAAGGGGTGCGACAAATGTTTCAACCTGGGGACTCTGGGACGGACCGGTCTCTACGAACTCCTCCTTGTGGACAGTGAACTCTGCTTCATGATCATCCGTCAGGCTCCGGCCGGGAGCATCAAGGAGTACGCCGTTTCCCGGGGGATGCGAACCCTGCGCGACGACGGTTTGGCCAAGGCTGCGGCCGGACTCACCTCTCTGGAAGAGGTCCTCCGGGTGACCCAGGAGGAGTATGCCGACTTACCGGTATAAGGCCTACGCCGCCGGTGGACGGCAGAGTGCCGGGGCCATGGAAGCGGAAAGTCCCCGGGAGGCCCAACAGCTACTCCGACAGAGGGGGCTCTACGCCACGGAAGTCGTAGCCGAGTTGTCCGCCATTCCCGCCGGCTTAAGCTTCTTCCAACGGGGCATCAGCCTGGCGGAACTCTCCCTCATGACCCGGCGTCTGGCCACCCTCATCGGCTCGTCGGTCCCACTCTACGAGGCCATGACCACTCTCTATGAACAGGAAGCGGAGGGGGAGCTGAAGCGGGTCATCTCCCGGGTCAGGGATCGGCTGGCCCAGGGGTCCAATCTTGCCGCGGCGCTGGGAGCGGAACCGGCGGTCTTCGGCGAGAGCTACGTCAGTATGGTGGCTGCCGGCGAGGCAGGGGGGGCGCTGGAAACGATCCTGGAGCGGCTGGCCGAGTTCCTGGAAGAGCAGCAGAGGGTAAAGAGCCGGATCACTGCGGCCTTGGCCTACCCGATTCTCATGATACTAGTGGGAGGAGGGGTCATGCTCTTTCTCCTGGGTTTCGTCATTCCCAAGATCGTGGTGATCTTTGAGCAGAACAAGGCGGCCCTCCCCCTCATCACCCAACTCCTCATCAAGAGCAGCAACGCTCTCCGGCAGGGGTGGTGGCTGCTCCTCCTTCTGGCTGTCGCCGGTGTGGCCGGCTACCGGAAGCTGATGAAGCGGGAGACTTTTCGCCTGAAACGGGACGGGTTGCTGCTCCGGTTCCCTCTGGTGGGGTCGCTGCTCCGGACCCTGATTCTCTCCCGCTTCGCCCGGGTCCTGGGGCTTCTGCTCACCAGCGGCGTGCCGGTGATCCGGGCCACGGAGATCACCGGCGATGTGGTGGTGAACCGGGTCTATCGGGCCTTTCTCCATGGCGCCCGGGAGCGGTTGGCCGAAGGAGCGGACCTTTCCCAGACCCTCAAGGGGAGCGACCTCTTTCCGCCGCTCCTGGTCCATATGATTGCCGTGGGGGAAAAGGGTGGGGCGTTGGAGGAGATGCTTCTCAAGGCGGGTACCGCCTTTGACAAGGAATTCGATACCGCTGTGACCCGCTCCATGTCGCTCCTGGAGCCGCTCCTCGTTCTAGGAATGGGGGTAGCGGTGGGGACGGTGGTCATCGCTGTTCTCCTCCCCATCTTCCAGTTGAACCAGTTGGTAAAGTAACGGCCGGGTACGGGGCCCCGGGCGCGGGGTACGAGGACATACCGAAACGATATATCTTCATGCCTCGATAAAAATAACGGGAAATTATGAACAACCGGCGGAGAAAAAATATGAGACAGTACCGCAACAACCGCGGCTTTACCCTCATCGAGCTCATGGTGGTCATTGCCATTCTTGCCCTCCTTGCGGCGCTGGTCGCCCCGAAGATCATCGGCCGCTCCGACGATGCCAAGGTGGAGGGAACCAAGGTCCAGATCCGGAACATGGAGACCGGCCTGAAGCTCTACAAACTGGATAACGGTGTCTACCCCGCCACGGAGCAGGGGCTGGAAGCACTGGTGGCCAAGCCGACCACCGGGACCATCCCCCAGAAATGGAAGGAGGGGGGGTATCTGGAGAACAGGAATGTCCCCAAGGACCCCTGGGGTAATCCCTATCTCTACCTCGCTCCCGGCGAGCATGGGGATTACGACCTCTGCTCCCAGGGGGCCGACGGCGCCAAGGGGGGAGAAGGGAAGAACGCCGATATCTGCAACTGGGATATAAAGTGAACCCAGGCGCGAGGCTCCGGGCTCCGGGTACGGGAGAAACTTTTAGACCGGTCCCCAGTCCCCGGTCCCCGGTCCCCAGGGGCTTCACCCTCATTGAACTGACGGTGGTGCTGGCGATTCTGAGCATTACGGCCTTGCTGGTCATGCCGCGGCTCTTCCCCCGTGACGACGCGGCTCTCACCAGTTCCGCCCGAACTCTGGCCTCCACCCTTCGATATCTTCAGCAACAGGCCATTGCCACGCGGACCAACTACACCATGAAATTCAAGTTCCCTGACGGCACCATAACGGTGAAGAGTCTGTCGGAGTCGGGGAATGAAGGGGTGGCGGGTGAGAGCCCCTTGCGGGAGCGAATCCTGGCGGAAGGAGTGAGCGTGGACGATCTGGTTCTGAATTCCCTGGGGCGGGTCAACGAGGGGGAGGTGAGCGTCCGGGTGGGGATGGAAGGTTTTCAGGAGCTACTGACGGTCCATCTGAAGTCCCGCAGCGGCACCTATACGGTCATCGCCTATCCGGTCAGCGGCAAGGTGCGGATCGAGGAAGGGTATCGGGACGCAACACTGTGAAGGGGTTTACTCTGCTGGAGGTCGTGATCGCCCTGGCGATCATGGCCGGAACGCTCCTCACGCTCCTGGGCGCCTTCAACCACCACCTGGCCATCGTGGGGCGCGACCGGGAGGAGACCGTGTCGCTGCTTCTGGCCCGGGGGAAGCTGGAGGAGCTGGAGATGAGCCCCCTGGAGAGTCTCACTCCCCAGGAGGGGACCTTTGCTCCGGAGCGACCGGATCTCTTCTGGAAGCTCAGCATCGCCCCCACCGCCATAACCGGCCTGCGGCAACTGACCCTCACGGTGCTCTGGGATGATAAGAGAAAGAGTCTCTCCCTTGATCATTACAAGTAAACCGGGCTTCACCCTCCTGGAACTCCTCGTGGCCCTGTCGCTCCTGGTGATTATCGCCGCAGCGGTGTATGGGAGCTATTTCACCGTCATCCGGGGACGGGATTCCGCCACCGCCGGGATGGAGTCGCTGCGTGAGACCGCCGCAACCCTGGCGCAACTCCGCCGGGAAATCTCGTCGGCCCTCTATCGCAGCGGCGACAAGAGGCTCTCCTTTGTGGTGGAGGATCGGGACCAGTTCGGCAAACCGGCCTCAAACCTTACCTTCACCACCTTGGGGATGACGCGGAGCGGCGATTCTCCCTCTTCCGACCTGCGGGAGGTCTCCTATCGACCCAGGGAAAAAGAGGGGAGGCTCCTCCTGGCCCGTTCGGAAAAGGAGCTCTTTTTCAAGATAGAGCCCCAGCAGTACCCCCAGATGGAAGAGCTTGAGGGGTTTCTGGTGGAATGTGACGATAACGGCAAGTGGGTTAGAAGCTGGGATACCACGCTCAACGGCAAGCTCCCCGACGGGGTGAGGATTACCCTGACGGTGAAGGAGGGGGAGAAGACGCTCTCCTACCGCGCTTTCATCAGGCCGCGGCTCCGGCAATGAGAAGCCGGCAGGGCTTTGCCCTGGTCATCACCCTCATCATTACCACACTCCTCATCGCCGTGGTCACCGAGTTCATCCGTGAGGTCTACGTTGAGACGACCCTGCGCCGGAGTTATCGTGACGGCCAGCAGGCGCTGCTCATGGCCGATTCGGGGATCATGGGGGGGGTGAGGCTGCTGCAGACACTCCTGGCGGCCCAGAGTTACACCTCGCTCAACGACGTCTGGAAGGCAAAGCCGCTGCACCTTGAGGATGAGCGGGGGGGCCTGGATGTCTTCATCGAGGAGGAGAGCGGCAAGCTCAACCTCAACGCTGTTGTTCCCGCCACAGGGGTGTACAGCGGCACCTATTATGGCGGGGTGTTGACCCGGCTCCTGACGCGGCTGAAGCTCTCCACGGAGCTGGCCGATTCTCTGGCAGATTGGATCGATGAGAATGATGAACCGCATCAACGGGGCGCCGAAGCCTCTCTGTACCAGAGTCTGGCCCCCCCGTACCTCCCCCGGAACGGTCCGTTGCAGACGCTGGAGGAGCTGCGCCTCGTAAAGGGGTTCACCGGTGCAACCTTTGCAACGCTCCGCCCCTTTGTTACGGTCTATCCGGATGTTCCCGGCTCTCCGGTGGCACCGGTGAACATCAACACCGCCCCCCCGGAGATCCTCGCGTCGCTGGATGAGAACCTGAGCGACGAACTGGTGAAGCGGATTATCGAACAGCGGAAGAGCGAGCCGTTCAAGAGCCCCGCGGATCTGGTGAAGGTTGCCGGCCTGGAGCTGATCGGCACCTCTCTTCTGACACGAATCACCACCAAAGGTGCGGTTTATCGGCTCATGGCCACCTCCCAAGTGGGTGAAACGGCTCGCAGCATCGAGGCGGTGGTCCGGGTGGGGGGCTCACGGGCCGAATTCCTCTACTGGCGGGAATACTGACGTACTTTTGAGGTGGAGATGGGCTTTCTGATTATTGAACTGCTGCGGCGCGAGTCGATCGCAACCCGGTTCCGGGTGAAAGGGCGCACCCTCGTCTGCGAACAGTCCCTGCGGCTGCCGGCCGGGGATGCAGCGGGAGTTGCTCCGTTTCTCCAAGGGGGGGATGAGGACGACACCGTCATCTTGGCCCTTGACCCGGCGCTCTTCTCCTGCAGGGAGACCACGCTCCCCCTCATTGACCGGCGAAAGCTCCGTGAGATCCTCCCCCTGGAGCTGAAGGGGGAGACTGCCTCTGATACCGACGACCTGATCTTCGACAGTATCGTCCGGAAGGACGGCACCCAGCTGGCACTCTGGGGGCGCACTCAGGAGCTCGCCGCCCGGATCAAACTCCTCACAACGGCCGGAGTGGAGCCCCAGGGAGTTACCTCCTCCCTCTTCGCCTGGCACCACCTTCTCCCTCCGGACGCCGCCGGCAGGACGGTCATGGTGGCGGATAGTTGCGGTGCGGCACTCTATGACAACAACGAGCCGCTCTTCTTTCGCCCCTTCTGGGGTGAAGAGCCGGGGGTGGAGATTCAGCGGACCATCACTGCCCTCCAGCTGAGCGACGGGGTGACGGTGGAGCGGGTCTATCTCCTGGGGGGGGGGGCCGGGACGGAGATCCCTCCGGGGTGTGAGGAGTTCTGGCTTCCCCTGCCGCTCTCCACGGAACTGTCCGGCGCCTTCGGGGGTGATTCCGAGGCGGCCCTGGCCGGGGCCGCCGCCTGGGGGGTAGTCCGGGCGTTCCGGAAGGGGGATCTGGTCAACTTCCGCCATGGTCTCCTCGCCTGCGCGTCAGGGACGCAAAAAATAAGGAAGAAACTCCTTGTCTCCGCGATCCTGGCCGTGGTGGCGCTTCTCATCTTCTCCGCCGATCTGGGTATCCGCTACTGGTTCGTCCGGAAAGATCTGGACTCCCTTAACCGATCCATCGGGGCCACCTACCGGGAGATCTTTCCCAAGAGGAAGAAGCCCGTGGACGAGGTGGCCGAGGTGAAGTCGGAGATCAGGAGACTTTCCGGCGTGGGTTCCGGCATCAGCCCGCTGGGAGTCATGAAAAAACTGGCCGAGATCAAGGGGAACGATATCGCCGGCTTCTATGAGACCGAGATTGACGGTAATCAGCTCCGTCTCAAGGGGGATGCCTCGACGCTCCAGGCGGTCACCGATTTCAAAAACCGGGCCGGCGCCGTACTGAGCGGGGTTGAGCTGGGGGAGATCAGGACCAAACCCGACGGCAGCAGCAGCTTCTCCCTGCGCGGGACCCTGAAGGAGGAGGCGCGATGAACCGACTGGAGCAGTTCCGTGACCTCTTCCGGGAGATGGACCGTGATACCCGGTTACGCTGGGGGATGGGGATTGCCCTCCTGCTGCTGCTGGCCGTTGCCTACAGCTCGGTCAGTGACGCCCTCAGCGGGCTGAGCCGGAAGCGGGTGGTGCGGGAATCCGAGCTCATGGAACTGATGCAACTCAAGCAGCGGTATTTCAATCTGAAAAAGGAGTCGGAGCGTCTGGCCAATCGGCTGGCCACGGTCAAGTCCGATGATTCGCCGGGGCGGATCATGGAAGAGGCCGGCATCAAGGGGAAACCGGTGCAGATCCGGCCGCTGAAGGGTGAAGAGCGCGGCGGAGTGCAGGAGGAGCTGGCGGAGGTGAAGATGGACGGGCTCACCGCCAACGAGCTGGTCAACCTCCTCCATCGGCTGGAAAAGGGTGCAAAGCCGGTTGCCCTGAAAAAAATAGTGGTGAAGAGCCGCTTCGATGATCCGGCAAAACTCGATGTGACGCTCACCCTGGCCCTCATCAGGGCGCTTCAGACGGAGAAGCGGTGAGCCGGAGCCGGATCACAGGCGGAGTCATCCTCCTCATCGCTCTCTTCCCGCTCCTCGTCATTCTCTTTATTCCCGCGGCTCAGGTGGAAGGGGTCCTGCGGCGGTCGCTGGCGTCCCGGGGCTACAGCTTTACTGCCGATCGTTTCGACAAGGCTTTTCCCCTGGGGATTACGGCACGCAATGTCACCATAGCCGACAGCCGGGGAGCACTGCTGCAACTGGATCGGCTCACACTCCGCCCTGCCATCATCTCCACCCTCACCGGTACGCCGACATTTTCCGCGGAAGCCGTGGTGGGGAGCGGTAAGATTGACCTTCTCTGGGGGTGGGGAAAGCGGGGAGGAATCACCGCCGACATCAGCGGTCTCTCCCTGGAACAGGTCCCCTTTTTTCGGAATGTGGCCGGGGCGACGGTAAAAGGGAGTTTCATGGGGGAAGTCCGGCTCACCGGTCTCCTGCCCCGGATGAACGGTACGATCAAGCTGGAGGTCAAGGGGGGGGAGCTGGCCGACATGAAGATCGGAGAGATGCCGCTTCCCGCTGTAACCGACGAGACGATCCAGGGGATGCTCCGGGTCAGGGATGGTCGGGGGAGGGTGGAGAGTCTCACCTTCCAGGGGAGCGGTCTCTATGCCCGTCTGAGCGGTGAGATTCCCCTGTCCGCTTCGGCCCCTCTGGAGTTGCAGCTTGAACTGATGCCCAAGGCGGATTTTCTGGAAAAGCAGAAGTTCGTTTTTCTCTTGCTGGTGAAATACCTTGATTCACCGGGGCATTACCGCCTCCCGCTCCGGGGGAGTCTGGCCAAGCCTTCGCTTTTTTAACCCAGGTTCAAGGTTCTGGGTTATAGGTTCTGGGTCATGCGGGATAAGGCATGGAGTCGGGAACGTAGAACCCAGGGCCTGGAACCCGGGGCCGGGAACCTGTTTTATGTTTACATCAATGATAGAATGCGCTTTAATATGAGTCTTTTTTGGCGAGAGTCCACCTGTATGCGAGCGGCTCACCGTCCCCGGAGCATAGAACCCAGAACCCAGAACCCAGAACCCAGAACCCAGAACCTTGAACCTTGAACCTCGAACCTCGAACCTGAATTTATAAAAGGAGTTGTTATGGCGACTGCCGCGTTGATCCTGGCTGCGGGCAAGGGAACCAGGATGAAGTCGGAACTGGTGAAGGTGATGCATCTACTGGAAGGGAAGCCGATGATCACCTATCCGGTGACTGCGGCCAAGGCCCTGGGAGCGGAACGTGTCGCCCTCATCGTGGGTCATCAGGCCGACCGGGTCCGGGAACAGTTCTCCGACGACGCCACCATCTCCATCGTACTCCAGGAAGAGCAGCTGGGAACCGGTCATGCCGTGGCCTGCGCCGGAGAGTTCTTGGCCGGCTGTGACGGCGACGTCCTGATTCTCTGCGGCGACGTGCCGCTCATCACCCGGGAAACGCTTGCCTCCCTCATGGACGTTCATGCCGGGCACGGCGGGACGGTAACGGTCCTCACCGCCCGGGTCCCCGATCCCTTCGGTTACGGCCGGGTCATCAAGGATGACGCGGGTCGAGTCCTGATGATCGTGGAAGAGAAGGACGCCACCCCAGCCCAGCGGGAGGTTAATGAGGTCAACTCCGGTATCTACTGCGTCAACGCCTCCTTCCTCCGGGATGCGGTGACGAAGATCGGCAACGATAACGCCCAGCAGGAGTATTACCTCACCGATATCATCGGCCTGGCCACGGCAGAGGGGGCTGCCTGTTACACCTCCACTGTGGCGGATCATATGGAGGTGATGGGGGTCAACGACCGGGTCCAGATGTCCACCGCCGGGGCCGTGCTCCGTCGGCGGATCAACGAGGCGGTCATGCTTTCCGGAGTCACCCTCATCGACCCGCTGGTCACCTATATCCAGCAGGGGACGGTCATCGGTCGCGACACCATCGTCTACCCCAACTCCTTCATCGGCGGCGGCACGGTCATCGGCGAGGGGTGCATCATCGAGTCGTCGGTAACCATCACCAACTGCCGCCTGGCCGACCGGGTTCATATCAAGGCCGGGTCGGTGCTGGAGGAGTCGGTGGTCCAGAGCGACGTCAGCGTGGGACCCATGGCTCACCTCCGTCCCGGCACCCTGCTCAAGGATCATGTGAAGATCGGCAACTTCGTGGAGACCAAGAAGGCGGTCATGGGGGAAGGGTCCAAGGCGTCCCACCTCACCTACCTGGGAGACTGTTTCATCGGCAAGGATGTGAACATCGGCTGCGGCACCATCACCTGCAACTATGACGGCAAGAAGAAGCATATCACCGTCATCGAAGACGGCGTTTTCGTGGGGAGCGATGTCCAGCTGGTGGCCCCGGTCACGGTGGGGAAAAATTCCCTCATCGCCGCCGGCACCACCGTCACCACCGATGTCCCCCCCGACTCCCTGGCTCTCTCCCGCACCCCCCAGGTGAACAAGGAAGGGTGGGTGGCTAAAAGACAATTGAAAATTGAGACTTGACACTTGACAATTGGATGGGAGCAAATTGTCCCTTGTCAATTATCCATTGTCCATTGACCCGGAGGATTCATGTGTGGAATAGTAGGTTTCATCGGCAACCAGGAAGCAACTCCCATCATCCTTGACGGCCTCAAACGGCTGGAGTATCGCGGTTATGACTCGGCCGGAATCTGTACCATCCAGTCCGGCTGCTCAGAGATCCGCCGGAGCCAGGGAAAACTCTTCAACCTGGAGCGGCTCCTGCTGGAAAGGCCGCTCACCGGTACCCTGGGGATCGGACATACCCGTTGGGCCACCCACGGCCGCCCGTCGGAGACCAACGCCCATCCCCACATGGCCGGACCCATTACCGTTGTCCATAACGGGATTATTGAAAACTATCTGGAGCTGAAGGAACAGCTTCGCGCCATGGGACACACCTTCAAGAGCGAGACCGATACCGAGGTCATCTCTCACCTGGTGGAGCAGAAATACAAACAGTGCCGCAACTTCGAGCAAGCGGTCCGGGATACACTGGCGGAGCTGAAGGGGGCGTATGCCGTCTGCATCCTCTGCGAGCACGACAAGGACACGCTCATCGCCGCCAAGCAGGGCTCTCCCATGGTGGTGGGGCTGGGGGAGGGTGAATATTTTGTCGCCTCGGACATCCCGGCCATTCTCTCCCATACCCGGAATATGGTCTTCATGGAAGACGGCGAGATGGCGGTCTTTCATCGGGGTTCCATGAAGTTCTGTACCATCGCCGGGGTACCCCTGGAAAAGAAGAGCCGCCATATCGACTGGTCTCCCCTCATGGCAGAAAAGGGGGGATACAAGCATTTCATGCTCAAGGAGATCTACGAGCAGCCCCGAGCCATCCGGGACACCATCGCCGGTCGTTTGAACGAGGAAGAAGGGGATGTCTTTCTGGAAGATTTGAAGCTGGCCGATGGGGAGCTTCAGGCCATTGAGCGGATCGTGATCATCGCCTGCGGCACCTCCTGGCATGCCGGGCTCGTGGGGAAATTCCTCATCGAAGAGCACTGCCGGATACCGGTTGAGGTCGATATCGCCTCGGAATTCCGCTATCGCAACCCGGTGATCACCGACAAGACCCTCATGATCCTCATCTCCCAGTCAGGGGAGACCGCCGATACTCTGGCAGCCATGCGGGAAGGGAAGTCGCGGGGGGCGAAAAACGTCGCCATCTGCAACGTGGTGGACTCCTCCATCGCCCGGGAGGCTCACGGGGTGGTCTATACCCATGCCGGTCCGGAGATCGGAGTCGCCTCCACCAAGGCTTTTATCACCCAGCTTGCGGCGCTCTACCTCTTCACCATCCGTTTCGGGCGGGCCATCAACAGCATCGACCGGATCAAGGGTGCCAGGATGATCGCCGACCTGATGCATATCCCCACGCTCCTGGAGCAGACCCTGGAGATGAACGCCAAGGTGGAGGCCGTGGCCAAGCGCTACATGAATGCCCATGATTTCCTCTACCTGGCCCGGGGGATCAACTACCCCATTGCCCTGGAGGGGGCGCTGAAACTGAAGGAGATTTCTTACATCCACGCCGAGGGGTATCCTGCCGGTGAGATGAAGCATGGCCCCATCGCCCTCATTGACGAGAACATGCCGGTGGTGGTGCTGGTTCCCAGGGATCGTCATTACGACAAGGTCGTTTCCAACATGGAAGAGGTCATCGCCCGGGGGGGGCGGGTCATTGCCGTCTGCACCAAGGGGGACGAGGCGATCCGGCAGAAGGCCGAGATGGTTCTGGAGGTCTCGGAATGCAGCGAAGATCTGGCTCCCATCCTCCTCTCCGTGCCGCTCCAGCTCCTCTCCTATCATGTGGCAGTACTTAAGGGGACCGATGTTGATCAGCCCAGGAACCTGGCAAAGAGCGTGACAGTGGAGTAAAAGGGGGAGCGCATGGGATTGGTTGCCTTCGCAGACATTCAAAAATTTGTTGCTGACGTAGTCTGCGAGTTCCTGCCGGAACGAATAATACTGTTCGGGTCCTATGCTAATGGTCACGCACAGGCTGAGTCAGATGTTGATCTGTTGGTGGTCATGCCCGGAGAGCCATCCGGAGCGCGGGTTGCCGCAGAGATAATCACTCGACTGAAACCTACGATACCAGTTGAGCTGATTGTTCGCTCGTCTCGACAAATCAGCGAACGTCTGGCCATGAACGATTATTTTCTGCGTGAAATTACGACATCAGGGAAGGAGCTCTATGCAGCCCCTCACCGCTGAATGGTGTTAGAGTCGTGAACAGTTTGGCGCGGTCATAGGCAGGGCGTTGATAAAGCAAAAGGGGGCAGATGCCCCCTTTTGCTTTATCTGCTGCGGGTGGCCGGGTTAAGATCAGCCCGGTTGCGGTATCAGCCCCAAGAACAGATCCGGCAGGTGCAAACATACTCCTATCTCTTCCGAGGGGCGATCCTGGTCGGCAACTTTATACTTGTCAACCTGAATTGGAGCGCTTATATACTAGAACCATGCGATTCCCACGGGCTAGGCGAGTTGCCTATTCATGCAAAGGAGAGGTAGTGATGATCCAGGAATGTGATATTTGCGGTGTTGAGTTGAACCCCCATGAGACAGAGGGGGTCTGTCTGCTCTGTCAAAAGTCGGCACACTATGAATGTCCCTGCTGCGGAGCCGTCATGCCCTGGCGGGACCGGGAGCATCTGCTCTGCAAAGCCTGTCGCCATGAGAATAATCTTGAAACCGTTACGGACGGTAAATATTAACCTTTTTGCCGTTACGCGCCGGATCCCAGGTGCCGGATATCTTTACCCTTGACCATGAAGATGACCATCTCCGCCACGTTGGTGGCGTGGTCAGCCACACGCTCCAGGCACTTGGCGATGGCGGTGATCTGGATGGCCCGGGTGATGGTGGTGGTGTCCTCGATCATGAAGGTCAGAAGTTCCCGCTGAATCTGCTCGTTGAGGAGATCCACCTCGTCGTCCCGACGACAGACTCCGTAGGCCAGTTCATCGTCCCCCCGGACAAAGGCATCCAGGGCCTCGGTCACCATGGAGGCCGCGATGGCCGCCATCCGGGGGAGGTCGATGTACGGCTTCAGAGGGGGCAAATAATTCAGTTCAGTGGCCCGCTTGGCGATGTTGCGGCACTGGTCCCCGATCCGTTCCAGGTCGGTGACGATCTTCAGCGCCAGGGTGATGAAGCGAAGGTCACGGGCCGTGGGCTGCCGCAGCGCTAGAACCTCCAAACACCGCTCGTCAATCTCCACCTCCAACCGATTGATTTCATGGTCATATTCGATGGTGGCCAGAGCCAACTCCGTGTCCCGCTCGATGAGAGCCTTCATGGAGTCGGTGATCATCTTCTCCACCTTCCCTCCCATCTCCAGGAGCATGCTTCGTATCTCTTTCAAATCGGCGTCGAACTGCGACATCAGATGCTTTGTCATGAATACCTCGGGAAAAAATTCAAAGTTCAAGGTGCAAGGTGCAAAGAGCAAGGTTCAAGGTTAAAGGTTCAAGGTCGGCACCTTTAACCTTTAGCCTCTAACCTTTGACCTTTATCCGGTCTACCCGAACCGTCCGGTGATGTAATCTTCGGTCTGGCTCTTGGTCGGGTTGGTGAAAATCTTCTTGGTCACGTCGAATTCGATGAGCTCCCCAAGGTAGAGAAACGCGGTGCAGTCCGAGACCCGGGCCGCCTGCTGCATGTTGTGCGTCACGATGACCACGGTGTACTGCTCTTTCAGTTCGGCGATGAGCTCCTCGATCTTCAGGGTGGCGATGGGGTCCAGCGCCGAGCAGGGCTCGTCCATGAGGATTACCTCCGGCTGCACCGCCACGGTGCGGGCGATGCAGAGCCGCTGCTGCTGACCGCCGGAAAGGGCCATGGCGCTGGATTTGAGCCGCTCCTTCACCTCGTCCCAGAGCGCCACCCGCCTGAGGCTTGACTCCACGATTTCGTCCATCTCCGCTTTCTTGACTCGTCCATTCAGCTTGTAACCGGAGATGACATTATCATAGATGGACATGGCAGGGAAAGGGTTCGCCTTCTGGAAGACCATGCCGATGCGGCGCCGCACCGCCACCGGGTCCACTTTCCGGTCGTAAATGTCGGCCTCGTCCAGCAGTATCCGACCGGTGACCCGGGCGGAAGGGGTCAGGTCGTGCATCCGGTTGATACTCCTGAGCACCGTGGACTTGCCGCACCCCGACGGGCCGATGATGGCGGTGACGGTGTTGGCCGGGAACTCCAGAGAAACATCCTTCACCGCATGGGTGGCGCCGAAGTGAATGTTCAGTTTTTCCAGTTTCAGCTTGGAATTCATTATTGTCTGCTCCTTCCGAAATACCGGGCCGTCAGATTCAGGGTGAACATGATCACCACCAGCACCAGGGCCCCGGCCCAGGCCAGTCTATGCCAGTCATCGTAGGGGGCGATGGCGAAGTTGAAGATCTGCAGCGGGATGGCCGCCATCGGCTCATTAAGTTTTTTGCTCCAGAACTGGTTACCCAGGGCGGTGAAGAGGAGCGGGGCCGTCTCTCCGGAGATCCGGGCAATGGAAAGGAGGATGCCGGTAGTAATCCCGGCCCGGGCGCTGACCAGGGTGACCTTGAGGCTGGTTCGCCAGAAGGGAACTCCCAGGGCCAGGGACGCCTCGCGCAGGGTGCCGGGGACCATCTTTAACTGCTCTTCGGTGGTCCGGAGCACAATGGGAATCATGATCAGCGCCAGAGCCACAGCCCCGGCCAGGGCGGAAAATCCTTTCATCGGTACGACGAGAAGGGTGTAGGCCACCATGCCGGTGATAATGGAGGGGATACCGGCCAGGACGTCGGCGCTGAAGCGGACGGCCGTGGCAAACCGGTTATTGCCGAATTCGTTGAGATAAACCGCGCCCAGTATCCCCACGGGGAGCCCGAAGCAGGAGGCCAGGGCGATCATGATGGCCGATCCCGCCAGGCCGTTGGCCATGCCGCCGCCGCTCTCGCCGGTGGGCTTGGGGATCTGCGTGAAAAAGTCCAGGCTCAGGGAGCCGGCCCCCATCTTGAGAATATGGAAGAAGATAATCCCCAGAGGAGCCATCACGGCCAGAGCCGCCCCCACCAGGAGGATGGTCATCAGGTTGTTGACAAGCCGTCGTCTGAAATCGTAAGTACTCATGCCCGGGCCCCCGTATCCCCGCGGGTGACGCTCCAGATAAGGAGCCGCGCCATGATGTTGATGATAAGCGTGACCACCAGGAGGATCAGACCAACCTCCATGAGGGCCGAGGCGTGGAGCTTGGAGGTGGTCTCGGCAAATTCGTTGGCAATGACGCTGGGCATGGTATAGGCCGGCGCTAGAAGCGACAGGGAAATCTGCGGGGTGTTGCCGATGACCATGGTCACCGCCATGGTCTCACCGATGGCCCGCCCCAGGCCGAGGATCACCGCTCCCAGGACGCCGGAGCGGGCATAGGGGATGAGCGCCATCCGGACCATCTCCCAGCGGGTGGCCCCTAGGGCGTAAGCCGCCTCCTTCTGGGAAACCGGTACCGCCAGGAGCACCTCCTTGGTGATGGAGGTGATGATGGGGATGATCATGATCATCAGGATAAAGACCGCTGCCATCATGCTCACCCCGTAGGGGGCCCCCTGGAAGAAGGGGAGGAACCCGAAATGCTCAATGAGCCAGGGCTGGACGGACTGCTGGAGCCAGGGGGCCATGACCAGCACCCCCCAGAGACCGTAGATGACGCTGGGGATGGCCGCCAGGAGTTCGATGATCGGGGCGATGACGTTTCCCACTTTACGGGGGGCGATGTCGGTGATGAACAGGGCTGCCCCGACACTCAAGGGGGTTGCCAGGAGTATGGCCAGAACGGCGGAGACCACGGAACCGTAGAGAAAGTCCAGGGCGCCGAACTCTCCCTGGACTGCATCCCATTCCCGCCCTAGAAGGAAGCGCCCGCCGAATTTTTTGATGGCGGGGAGGCTTTCCTTGACCATCTCGAACATCATGATCAGGAGGATCAGGAGGATACTTCCCGCCAGGGCCAGGATGACCCCTTTGAAGATGGCGTCACCCTTGATCATTCGCCGGTCGGTCAGGGGTGCGCTGTCCATGTCACTCATGTCATATCCTTGAATCCATATAAACTTTTGTCCACGAAGTACACGAAGGAACACGAAGTTAGTCGAGAATCCGGAGCAGTTTCTGCTCTTCAAAGGGACGACTTCGTGTCCTTCGTGGATAATCGGTTACGTTTTTGTCAGTACTTGATCCCTTTGATGGTTTTTTCCACCATCTTGCCGACGCTCTCGGGGAGCGGTGCATAGAGGAGCGGGGCTGCCATCTTCTGGCCGTTATGGAGACTCCAGGTAAGGAACTCGGACAGCTTCTTCCCCTTGACCTTGTCTTTCTGCTGCTCGTACACCAGCAGCCAGGTGAAGCCGACGATGGGGTAGGTTTCCTTACCCGGCTGATTCACCAGCGAAATCCGGTAGTCGGCGGGCATATGCTTCACCGCTCCGGCTGCCGCCGCCGTGATGGACTTGATGGCCGGTTCGACGAATACCCCTTCCTTGTTCATGAGTGTCGCGTAGGCCAGTTTGTTCTCCACGGCGTAGGCTAGCTCCACATACCCCAGGGAGTTCTCGGTGGTCTTGATCTGGCCGGCAACCCCTTCATTCCCCTTGCCGCCGAGACCGACCGGCCACTTCACCGAAGCCCCTTTACCTACCTTGCCTGACCACTCCTTGCTGATGTTGGTAAGATAGTCAGTAAAGATGCTGGTGGTGCCGCTCCCGTCGGAACGGTGCACTACGATGATCGGCTTGTCCGGCAGCTTGACGCCGGGATTGTCGTCGGCGATGCGGGAGTCGTTCCACTTGGTGATCTTGCCCAGAAAGATATTGGCGATATCATCGGAGCGCAGCTTCAGCCCCTTGGGAGCTCCGGGGATGTTGTAGGTGACCACCACCGCCCCCATGACCGTGGGGATATGGAGGAGCTTGCCCGGCGCACCCTTCAGCTCTTCATCGGAGAGAAACTTGTCCGAGGCGCCGAAGTCCACGGTCTGGGCCGTGATTTGTTTGATCCCGCCGCCGGAGCCGATGGACTGGTAGTTGAACTTCACTTCTTTGTCGATCTTGGCGTACTCGCTGAACCACTTGGAGTAGAGCGGGTAGGGGAAGGTGGCGCCGGCCCCGTTGATGAGGGTCTCGGCAAAGGCCGATCCCGTGGTGGCCAAGAGGCCGACGGCGAGGAGTGCTGCGATTTTTTTCAACATGACGTGTCTCCTTGAGAAGTTCATTCTGCTTGTTGTTTTTTACAGGGTAATTGTTGAGATTGTGTTGAGGCGAGACAACGGTTGTGTGAAATCTTACAGTTCTTCCCGAAAAGTGCGGGGGGAGAACCGGACGGCGATGATTCGAATGAAGGCAAGAGAGATGACCAGTGCGATGACCATGGCCAACTCCTCCCACTCCATCTCCTTGTACCAGAACGCCATCACCTCGGTGAGCACGGTCACCATGACCGTGTCGATGATGTAGGTGACCTTGACCCGCCCCTCGGTGAAGTAGGCCAGAGCGGTCCGGAGCACCTCCACCACCGCCAGCACCGTCAGCATGTCCACCAGCAGGGTCCGGATCGCCCCCTGAATGTCGCGGCTGAACACCAGCCGGAGATCATAAAAGGTCCAGCCGATTCCGGCAAGGATCGTGGCCAGGATCGCTACGATGAGGAGTGAAAGCATCACTCGTGCCGACTGTTCGAAAAAACGGGTGATCTTCAGATCGATGACTTCTTCGTTCCACATAAGCGTCTCCTTTTTCCGTGTCACTGTACACGCGGCACATTGACATGGTATGGAGGAGGTGTGGAACTATGGTAACTTCTCTGCTGCCGGCATTAGCTTCTTTTCAGAGTGAAGGAGAAGGCGCTGCCGTGGCCGGGAGTACTTTCCACCGACACCGTCCCCCCATGCAACTGGACGAGATGTTTGACGATGGCCAGCCCCAAACCGTTCCCCCCCTCATCCCGGCTTCGTCCTTCATCCACCCGATAGAACCGCTCGAAGACCCGTGAAAGGCTCTGGGGCGGAATCCCCGGGCCATGATCCCGCACCGTCACCACCACCCGTTCCGGTTCCGCCACGGCGGAGAGCAGGACCTCACCCCCGGCAGGGGTGTACTTGATGGCGTTATCAAGCAGGTTGACCAATACCTGCTCTATCCGGCTGGGGTCCATGAGGAGCTGCGGCAGTCCGGTAAAGCCGGTCATGATGACCGTGGCGCCAAGGTGGGCGCTCTTTTCTCCCAGGAAGGTCACGGCACGCCGGGCCGTTCCTTCCAGGTCAAAGGGGTGCAGTTCCAGGGAGAATGTCTCGGATTCAAGTTCCGACAGGGTCAGCAGGTTGCCGATCAGTTCGGCTTGACGTTCGATATGGTTACGGATGATCTCGATAAAACTGATCGCCCGTTGGGGGTCGGATGTCACCAGGCCGTCCAGGAGCGCCTCGGCATACCCCTTGATGACCGTTACCGGAGTCTTCAATTCGTGGGAGACATTGGCTACGAAGTCTTTCCTGATCTTCTCCAGCCGTTTCAGGTCGCTGATGTCATGGAACACCGCCACCACCCCCAGGTGTTTTTGCTGATCCATGAGGGGAACCCAGTGGGTGAGGAGCACCCGCTCCCGGATGCCGGAGATCACGATCTCCCGGCGGTATTCGGTCCGCTCCCCGGCTGCCTGGCGATAGCAGGTGTTCAGGTCCGGATATCGGGCGATATCGATGAGGGGGCGTCCCACCACCGTGGCCGAAACCCCGAACAGCTCACAGAAGGCGGGATTGACCAGGGTGATGGCGCCCGCGCCGTCGGTAACCATGAGCCCTTCCCCCATGCCGCGCAGGATGGCGTCCAGTCGACCCTTTTCCCGCTGCAGCTTTTGCATCTGGGATTCGATGCGGGACGACATATCGTTCATCACCCTGGCAACTTCGCTCACTTCGTCGGTGCCCTGCACCGTCATCCGCTGCCGGAAGTTTCCTCGACCGATCTCCAGGGCGCTGTCGGCAATGAGCCGCAACGGGCGGGAGAGGCGCCGGGAGAGGAGAATGCTGAAGAGCATTGCCAGGACCAGGCCGGTAAGGAGCCCTACGCCAAGCAGGGTATGCGTCTGAGCCTCGGCCCGGTTCACCGCGGCCAGCGGCAGGGCCAGGCGGAGCACCGCCGGACCATGCGGCGTCCGGAACGAGGTTGCCACATAGAGCATGTCGGTCTTCAGGGTAGCCGAATACCGGATGGCCCGTCCCGACCCGGCGGCAAAGGCGCTGCTGACCTCGGGGCGATCCAGATGGTTCTCCAACTCTCCCAGTCGGGGTGGGGGGACCTCCGAGTCCCCCACGACCCGGCCGTCCCGACCGATGATGGTCACCCGGGCCGAACCGGCGCGCCCCAAGGAGACGGCGACGGCCGGGGCATCTTTTATCAACTCTCCGACTCCGCTTTCCGCCACCAGCACGGCAAGTTTCGCCTCGGTGAGGAGTTCTCCCTGCAGCACCGCCACCTGGAGCGCTTCCAGCCGTTGGTCCAGATAGAGATAGAGCCCACCACCCAGAAGGAAGATCAGGAGGAGATAGGAACCCAGCAGTTTCCAGCGAAAGGGAATGTTCATTCTTCCTCCATCTTGTAGCCGAAGCCACGCACGGTCTTGATAAAATCGCCGCAAGGGCCCAACTTGGTTCTGATCCGGGTTATGTGAGAATCCACGGTGCGGGTGTCGGTGCCGGTATGGTGGCCCCACACATGGCGCAGGAGATGATCGCGGGTTTGCACCCGCCCCCTGCTCTCGGCCAGGGCGCAGAGCAGCTTGTATTCGGTGGTCGTGAAGAGGATTTCCGCACCGTCCACCGTCACGAGACAGCGGCCGGTATGGATGGTCACCGGCCCCATGACCATGATCTGTTCGTCGTCCCCTTCGCGGCTGCTGCGGCGGAGGGCGACCTTGACCCGGAGCAGCAACTCCCGCACGGAAAAAGGCTTGGTAACGTAGTCGTCGGCCCCCACCTCCAGGCCGATGACCCGATCAATCTCCTCACTCTTGGAGGTGAGCATGATCACCGGGATATTCTGAGTGCTCTTCTGTTTCTTGATAAGTTTGCAGACTTCGATGCCGTTGACCACCGGGAGCATGATATCCAGGAGAACCAGATCGGGAAGTTCGCTGGAGACCAGTTCATAGCCGCTCTTGCCGTCGTGGGCCGTCATGACCCGGTACCCCTCTTTTTCCAGTTGAAAGGCAAGGAGGGCTGCCAGATCCTTCTCGTCTTCGATAACCGCTATTCTCATGATATCTCCACTGTTCCCTTTTCCGCCGGCCAGGTATCTCAAACTGCTGCTACTTATACTCGCCGATTGTTGAGGCTGTGTAAAAATCAGGCTGCGGTTGTGTGAAAAATCCGGCGAATGTCACACCGGTGTCCCTTTTTCTGGTCAGAGATGTCATTTGTACACCTGATTATTGCTCATCACAACCTTTTTGCCCGATCTCAACACGAACGTAACGTTCATGAGCCATTATCCTCTCGTAACTATCAGAGGAGGAATGCCATGAGGAATAGCGCCGCAGTCAAGATTACTCCCCCGACCCCTTTCATCGCTCAGGTTGCCGGTACAGCCTCGGCAATGTTCAGGGGGCTCGCCATCAGACCGTATCTTTCCCCGATTCGGCAACGGGAACGGGAGTTGACCATCGTATCCGGCCCCCGGCTTCCGGCCGCGCGTATTTTCCGCGAAAGGGGCGCCGGAAATCAGCCGACCATCGTTGTCGGCGGCTTTGTCCCCGATGCCACCGAGGTAGTGGAGTTTCAGCGGCCGCTCCTGAGACAGGCCGGTGCAATTTATTATCTCAACTATCCTCGTGAAGGGTTCCATCTCCCGCTCTTTCAGGCCCAGTTGGCGGATCTGGTGGAGAGCCTCAATCTGCGGGGGGAGCAGCCGGTGCTCCTGGGAATCAGCTTCGGCGCCGGTCTGGTCTCCGGTTTTCTCCAGGACGTTCTCGTTCGGGACGGACTATCCATCCGTGGGGCGCTTTTCGTGAGCCCGGTGTTCTGCGAGGAAGACTTGGTTCGACCGGACAGAGAGCGAACCGGTGGAGTCAGGATGCTGGAGAGCAATCTCCGGCGGATCTTCTCGGTCCGCAGCGGTTCGCCCGAGGAGGTCGATCGCCAGATCGAGCGAGCCCGACGCTGTTTTCAGGGGCTCTTCGGGTTGGGTGCCGAGAATCGCATCCTGGAGCGGCGACATCTGGCCATCCGTGAGAAAATCATGGCGGTAATAGACCGAACCTCGACTCGCGGCGGATTCGAGCGGACACTGGCCATTCAGCAATTCCGGCAACTCTCTTCCGATATACCTCTCTTCACCGGTCCGGTCCTGACGCTCCTGGCCGAGGCGGAGGAGAGCCTGCTGGTTCCCACCTCCCCCACGCTGGCCCTCTGCCGCGAACCGGAGCAGTTCCACAGGGTATTTCCCCGGGGTCGCTGTCTGACGGTAACCTCTCGCGAGAGTAACGACCCGGTGCCCCATGCCTCGCTCATCTTCCATCACCAAGCCTACAATCCGATAATCGCAGCCTGGTATCGGCGTTTTTCGGCGCCGACTCTTCTGGCGGAGCAATGATACCCCCATGAATATCTTGAGAAACTATATGGTGCCGGCGCTCTCCCCGGTTATCCGGAAAGGGGCGTCTCTCGCTGCGTGCCGGTTTGACCGGCGAGACCCGGTGGCGGCCCAGCAGGCACTCTTCAGGGAGCTGCTGCAACGGGGACGGGACACCCGGTTCGGACAAGATCATGGGTTCGGCTCTCTGCTCCACCTCCCCTTTGAAGAGGGGTATGATCGATATCGCCGTACGATCCCCATTCGGACCTATGCCGATTTCTGGCAAGAGTACTTCCGCTCGGGCTATGAGACGGTGAACGGCGGACCGCGCCTGACGTTGGACAATGTCACCTGGCCCGGTCGGATACGGCTCTTCTGCGAGACCTCCGGCACCACGGCCCCCACCAAGTACATCCCCTTTACGCCGGAAATGTTCGCGGCCAACCGGAGGGCTGCCCGGGATCTCCTGACCAACTACCTGGCCGCGGTTCCGGAAAGCCGGCTCTTTCAGGGACGTTTCCTCTATCTTTCGGGGAGTACGGAGCTTACCACCCTCGGTCCCGGCATCGAAAGCGGTGACATGAGTGCCATCACGCTCCGGTATGCTCCCGCGTTACTCAGACCGTTCATCGCCCCCTCACCCCAGGTGGCGGCCCTGGCATGGGAAGCCAAGATAGAGGCGCTGACCGAGCTCCTTCTCACCGACCAAGAGATCACCGGTATCTCCGGGGTTCCCCCCTGGCTGCTGCTTCTCCTGGATCGGGTCCGACAGCGGGGGGGGAAACCGTTGCCGACGCTGTTGCCGAACCTTGAGCTCATCGTCCACGGCGGCACGAGTATCGTGCCGTACCGTCGTGAATTCGAGACTCTCTTCGGTGACCGGTCGCCGCGGTTTCTTGAACTCCTTCCCGCTTCGGAAGGATTCATGGGGTTTCAAATCCAGGGGGAGAACGACATGCGTTTTACCCCCTGGTACGGGGTCTTCTTCGAGTTTGTTCCGTTCAGCTATCTGGACGGTCAGGGAGGTATTCCCGCCGACGCTCCCGCCATCCCTCTGGCGGAGATTCGGACAGGGGAGCGCTATGCCGTCATCCTTTCCACCTGCGCCGGTCTTTGGCGCTACCATATCGGCGACACCATCCGCTTCACCTCCATGGCGCCCCTTGCCTTCGAATTTACCGGACGTGACCGCTTCCTGGACCGGTTTGAGGAAAAAGTAACCCAGGCCGAAGTCGACCAGGCCGTGGCCGATCTGAACGAGCAGATGACGGCAGACGTCGTCGAATTCATGGTCGGACCGGAAATTTCCCAGCGGCGTCATCTCTGGGTAGTGGCAGTGAAAGGAGTTTCACCAGGGGCGGAATATCTGGGGCGGTTTCTTGATGAGCGGCTTATGACGTTCAACGCCGATTATGCCGCGTTTCGTCGGCAGGGACGGATCACTCCACCACGGATCGTCACGGTCTCGGAAGAGGCCATCTATGACTGGTCGAGACTGGTTCGGGGAAAGCTTGGGGGGCAGTGCAAGATACCTCATGTCGATCCGACCATGGAAGGTGATCTGGTTAAAAGTCTGGCAGAACAGGCTGAAGGCTGAAGGTTCATAGGCTGAAGGCTGAAGACTGAAGACTATGAGGAAAACCTCTGCAAGATCAGAGACGGGTTAAACCTTCAGCCTTCAGCCTCAATACCTATTTTCCCATAAGCCTGCCGAACAGGCCGGGAAAGATCTGGTCAAAGGTCATGAGCAGGGTAAGGGCGATCATGATGATCACCGTGAGCCAGGCGATGGCGTTGAAAACCGGCCCGTTGACGTACGTTCCCATGATCCGGCGGTTGTTGATGAGCCGGAGCATGAAGATGAGGACAAAGGGGAGCACCGCGCCGTTCACCACCTGGGAGATGTACATGATGGCGATGAGAGGGGCGTTGGGGATCAGGATGATCAGGGCCGAGAGGACGATGATGACCGTGAAGAGC
>CAIUWK010000016.1 GCA_903902855.1 uncultured Geobacter sp.
CGGAGATGTCGGCCGGCGTGATCTTGTTCATCACGTCGGTGGCCGCGTAGCCCAGCATGCGCTCGGCGCCGACGTTGAAGATCTGGATGACGCCCTTGGCATCGGTGGCGATGCTGGAGAAGTTGGCGCTGTTGAAGATGGCGCTCTGCAGCGCCCCCGCCTTGAGGAGCGCTTCCTCCGCCTGCTTCCGGGCGGTGTTGTCGGTGCCGATGAGGAGGTAGCCGATGATGGCGTCCTCATCGTCGCGCAGGGCCGTCACCGAGACCACCGCCGGGAAGCGGCTTCCGTCTTTCCGGATGTAGGTCAGCTCGTAGATATCCTCGATCCCTCGGGAGGCCTTGAAGACCAGCGCCTCGAACCCCGGCGTGATGGGTGTTCCCAGTTCGCTGCTCAACGCCTCAGCCCGGGCGATGACCTCCTGGGGGTCGGAAATGTCGGCCGGGGTGATCTTGTTCATCACGTCGGCGGCCGCGTACCCCAGCATCCGCTCGGCCCCCACGTTGAAGATCTGAATGACCCCCTTGGCGTCGGTGGCGATACTGGAGAAGTTGGCGCTGTTGAAGATCGCATTCTGCAGCGCCCCTGCCTTGAGGAGCGCCTCTTCCGCCTGTTTGCGGACGGTGTTGTCGGCGCCCATGAGCAGGTAACCGGTGATGGCGTCCTGGGCGTCGCGCAGGGCGTTCTGCGTAACCGCGAGCTTTTCCTCGCTTGCCTGCAAGGCGGTGGTGACCTGCTGCAGCTGTTGTCGCATCTCATCCTGCAGTGTGACCGGTTGCCCGGTATCGGGATGAACCGGATTCCCGGGTTGTTGCCGTGACGCTCGATGGTTCAGATAAACAGACAGAAGGGGAAGTAACAGCGAAAGCAGTCCAACGGCAACGATGACGGCAAGGGGGCGTTGCATCTCCTCCCGGAGTCCCGCTTCATGCATGGCCGGCAGCGTGATGATATGGCTAACCGCCGCCAGCAGAGCCACCGGCAAGAGCGCTCCAACAACTGAAGCTGTACGTTTATGAGTAGCTTTCATGAGTATGATTCTCCGGATGGCAGGAAGATGCAGGTCTCGAAAACGGTGCTATCGCATACTCTCATGAGCTGCGGCATCAGGTCTGGTCAGTGCGGGGGAGTTTGACCGTGAAGGTTGTTCCGTTCCCCACACTGCTCTCCATCAGAAGCTCTCCTTTGTGATTTTGTATGATCTCGTAGGCGGTGCTGAGCCCCAGGCCTGTCCCCTGTCCCACCTCCTTGGTCGTATAGAATGGGTCGAAAATCCGGTTTTGAATTTCTACGGGAATCCCGCAGCCGGTATCATTCACCGAGGCGTACACGAAGAAATCGTCATGGCGGCTCCTCAGCACGATCTCTCCCGGTTCGACCATGGCTTGGCCGGCGTTGAGCAGCAGTTTCAGAAAAACCTGGTTCAATTGGCCGGGATGGCAGAGCACCTCCCTGCTTGATTCGTACTCTTTCCGGATGGCTGCCACCAATTTTAATTCGTTGTAACAGATGGTCAGGGCGCTCTCCAGGCAGGAACTCAGCGTCACCGCTTCATACTCCTGTGCATCCACTCGGGAAAAACTCTTCAGATCCCTGACGATCTTCGTGACCCGTTTCACTTCATGTCGTGATTCTCTGATCAGGTCGACCCCGTCTCCCATGATGTTCTCTATCTCCAGAGCCTCCCTGCTCCGAGCGATGGCCAGCCGGGTGGATGGCGTCGGCTCTCCGGCATCGCTCTCCTGTCTAATCCGGTCGAACTGGAGCATCTGATCGAAATACTCTTCCAGAACCCCCAGGTTGCAGGAGATGGCCCCCAGGGGAGTATTGATTTCATGGGCAACGCCGGCCGCCAGTTGCCCGATGGAGGCCATTTTTTCGCTCCGCATGAGCGCCAGATCCTTGAGAAGCAGCTCCTCCCTGCTCCTCTTCTCCTGGGTTACGTCCTGCATGGCCAAAAGAATTATCTCCGAACCGATATTCTCCCTGAAAATCTGCCGGGCATTGAGCCGAATACTCTTGCGTCCGATACCGGGGAACTCATGCTCCACTTCATAGCCGTTGAACAGGGTATCGTGGGGGAGAATTTCTTCAAAAAGGAGCCGGAGTCCGGGGATGTCCCACTGCCGGTTCCCCAGGTCGTAGATGAACTTCCCGATGGTTTCCTCCGGCGTTACCTTGAAGGTGTCGTAGAAACTGAAATTGGCGGTGAGAATCTTCAAGTCGGAACTCAGCACCAGCAACGGTTCACGCATGGTCTCCACGATGTTTTCGGCGTATTCCCGTGCATGCTGGATTTCCGCCACCAACCGCTCCAGTTTCTCGTTTTGCCGGCTGAGTCGGCGTTGCTGGGAACGGAGTTTCAGATGAGTCTCCATGCGCGCATGAAGCTCTTCCACCTGAAAAGGTTTCGTCACATAGTCCACTCCCCCCACATGGAACGCTTTCACCTTGTCGATGGTTTCATCCAGCGCGCTGATGAAAATGACGGGAACCTCTTTCAGCTCTCTGTCTCCCTTGAGTTGCCGGCAGACGTCGTAGCCGTTCATTTCCGGCATGTTGATGTCCAGCAGAATCAGGTCGGGCGGTTCCGTGCGGGCAGCCTGTAGCGCCAGTGTGCCGTTGAGAACCGGCCTTGCGCGGTAACCTCGTGCCGTGAGTATTCTGGTCAAGAGCAGGAGATTGGCCGGCGTGTCGTCCACGATCAGGATGTTCGGGGGGAGCTCTTCTGCTGTGTTCGTCATCACCTGCTCCTCTTATCCTCTTTCAGCCCTAATCTTCAGTTGGTTGCCTGGGAAGCCGGGGGTGCTCCGGAACTACCTGTTACTGTCGTTGCCGCTGGAAACTTTCGGGGGGGACTATCCTGAAAAAAGGTCGAGCTTAACTCTGTCGTCAACCGGATTTCCGATTGTTTCCGCGGCTGTTACCCTGCAGGTATCGTAGAAATTGTATTGGTGAATACAAATATCAAGAATTTTATGAATGTAGTTCTACGGCGCAGGCTATTGAACATACTCTTAATCTCAGAGAAAGCACGACAATACGCAGGGGGGGGGCAAAGATGAAGGGAGGTTTTTGGTGGAAAGAGGGGAAAGGAGTGCTTTCGGAGGAAGGTGAGTGGATGAGAGTAAGAAGGGATTCAGGTCACGGGGAGAATTGCGGTACTTTCCCTCTTTTCTCCAACTCCAGCAGGGCCGCCTTGCGGTGAAGTCCGCCGGCGTAGCCGGTGAGAGAGCCGTCTCCCCCCACCACGCGATGGCAGGGGATGATGATAGTGAGAGGATTGTGCCCCACGGCGCCACCCACCGCCTGAGCGGCAGGGGTACGTCCGTCACGCTTTGCGGCCACTATTTTTGCCAAGGCGCCGTAGGTGGTGGTGGCCCCGGCGGGGATGGTGCGCAGCTCGTTCCAGACCGCCAGACGAAAGGGGGTCCCTCGGAGGAGGAGCGGCAGGTGGAAGAGCTGAAGCCTCCCGTTGAAATAGTCACCCAGCTGTTCTTGCAGCGCCGCGAAGAGCGGCAGATCCGGCTCCAGCCGCCAATCGTCCTCCGGTTCTGCTGCGTACCGCTGCCCCACAAACCAGAGGGCGCAGAGAGAGTCCTGTTCCGCCAGAGCGATCATCTCCCCCAGGGGGGTGGGGATAAGGGTGTATTGAATAAAAGGAAGGCTCATGTGGCGCTGCCATGTTTTCGGCGCGCCTCTGCCAGAGCACTCTCCGCCGTCTCAAAATCAAAATCCATGACGGCGCGCTCGAATCTGCCGTAATCCTCCTGGAACAGCGCCTTTAACACCCCTGCATTGGCCTCCAGTACCTGGATGGCGGTAATATCGTCATCGGCAAACAGCCTGACCAGTTCGATACAAACAGGCTCCAGTTTCCGGAGATCCACGGGGCCGTCCATGACGGGTGTAGGAGGGGGGGGCAATTTTTTATCCAGTTCCGCCAGGAGTTCCGCCACGGCCGCGGCAAATTCCCGCAGGGGTTCCTCAACCGAAGGGCGCGGCTCACGGTGCCGGATGGCCTGCTCAAGGAGACCGGCGAGAGATTGTATCCGCTGGGCTCCCAGGGTGCCGGCCAGTCCCTTGATGGTATGAGCCAGCCGTTCGGCCGTATCCCAGTCGTCCTGGTCAAGGGCCGTGGCGATGGCTGCGGCGCTACTTTTCTGTCTGATCTTGAACTTGCGCAGCAGCGACAGATAGAGGGATTTCTTGCCGGCAACCCGGTACAGACCGGCCATGGTATCAAGGCCGTCGATGGTGTGGGGAATTTCGTCGGAGGAGAGGGGAACCGGGGAGAGGTCGGGGCCAAGAGGAACGGTCCGGGGCTTGATCCAGAGCAGGAGCTTTGCCCAGAGTTCCTCGGGATCGATGGGTTTGGTCAAGTGGTCGTTCATGCCGGCGTCAAGGCAGCGCTGGCGGTCCCCCACCATGGCGTTGGCTGTCATGGCCAGAATGGGAAGCTCGGCGCAGCAGGGCAGTTCACGAATCAGGCGGGTGGCGGTCACTCCATCCATCACCGGCATCTGCATATCCATGAGGCAGAGGTCATAGCCGTTCTGCTGCACCATGTCGACGGCAAGAGCGCCGTTGTCGGCCAGGTCCACCACGAATCCTTCCTGGCGCAGCAGTTCGGTGGCCATCTCCTGATTGAGTTCATTATCCTCCACCAGGAGGATCCGCGCTCCGGCGATAGCTGCGAGATTCGTTGCCGGTGGTGGGGGGAGTCGGTCCGTCACGCCGGGCTCCTCAGGGCTTCCCAGCCCAAGTCGCAGGTTGGCCCAGAAGGTTGAGCCGATGCCCGGTTCACTTTCGACCCCCACCTGACCATCCATCATCAGGGCGAGACGCTTGGAGATCACCAGTCCCAGACCGGTGCCGCCGTATCTGCGGGTGGTTGAGCTGTCCGCCTGCTCGAAGCTGCGGAACAGTCGGCCGCGTTGCTCCTGGGTCAGGCCGATCCCGGTGTCCCGCACTGCAAAATAGAGCTCAACTTCCCGCTCTGAGCGTTTCGTCACGGTGACCTGGATGACGACCTCTCCCCGTTCGGTGAACTTTACCGCATTGCCGGCGAAGTTTATCAGGATCTGGCCGAGACGGAGCGGATCCCCCACGAGACGGGTGGGAACGTCGCCGGGCAGATGGACGATGAATTTCAACCCCTTGGCCGCGGCCTTCTGGGCGATGAGTCCCACGACATCGTTGAGCACCCGCTCAAGATCAAAGTCGATCTGTTCGACGACCAGCTTGCCGGCCTCGATCTTGGAGAGATCGAGAACGTCGTTGATGATTGCCAGGAGGTGCTGGCTTGATTTCTGGATTTTCTGGAGATAGTCGCGCTGACTTGGTGTCAGTTCGCTCTTCTGGGCGAGATGCGCCATGCCGATGATGGCATTCATGGGGGTGCGGATCTCGTGGCTCATGTTGGCCAGAAAGTCCGACTTTATCCGTGCGGCATCCTCTGCCAGTTCCCGGGCCCTGCACATCTCTTCCATTGCGCTCCGCTCAGGGGTGATATCTTCGATGATCCCCACCGTCCCTTTCTGGGGGTTTTCACGGTTCAGGGCCTGACCGGAGAGCCGTGCCCAGAAGAGAGTGCCGTCTTTGCGCTGTAGCTGCTGTTCCCTTCGATGGGTTTTCCCCAGGGCCAGCTGCTCGTAGACGGCTTTCCCGCCGACTTCGTAGGCATCGTCGTCGGGATACCAGATGCGGGTCGGCTTGCCGGCCAATTCTCCGTGTGCATACCCTAAAATATCCTCCAGTTTGTGATTGCAGCGTGCGATGGTACGGTCACGCATGAGGACGATCCCCACGGTGGCTGCGTCGAAGATCGCCTGCTGTTCGGCAAGGGCCAGGCGGAGCAGTTCTGCGGAGTTACGTTCGTCCGTGATGTCGTCCACGATCCAGACTGAACCTTTATCCGGAACGTTGGGGTCCACGGCATGCCCCGTCAGGTGTCCCCAGAAGAGGGTGCCGTCCTTGCGTCGGAACTGCAACTCCAGACTGTAGGTTTCCCCCTGTCGGATATGCCCGTAGGCCTGGTTGCCGGCTGCCTCCCACGCTGCTTTATCCAGGTACCAGGCAGAGGTCGACTGGCCGATCATCTCGCCGGGGAGATAGCCGAACATCTCATGCACCCTTCGATTACCGCGTTGTACGATCCGATCCTTGAGCAGGACGATTCCGGATGTGGCGGAATCGATAATGGCTTGCTGTTCAAGATTGAGTATGGTCAATTGGGCGGTGCGGTCCGCCACCATCTCTTCAAGATGATGACGGTATTTACCGACGGTGCTGCGTACTCTCCTGACCCAGAGAAGCAGCACAACGGCAAGGGCAAGAAGTCCGAACAGGGTGTAGTCGCCATACTGGAGGTAGAGCGGTGAGTATGGGGCGTGATAGGTGTCGGCGGCCAGGAGAGGGGAGAGGGGGGAGATGCAGATCGTTACGGCTAGAAGCAGGGTGCCGATTGGTTTCATGGCATACGATAAATAGTTCATGACGTCCCCACTCCCGGGGAGATGAGCTCTTGGTGAGATAAGAAACGTTGGGTGTCACGCTCCTGTTGAGCATGCGGAGAATATCATCCCGAAGGAACTACCGTCAAAGAAATTCAGGGTAATTTTTCCCGAGGGAAGACATTGAGGGGTGAAGGTGGAGCACTCTCTGGCCAGGGAGATATTTGCTCTTGTGGGATGCCGAAACTTTGGCTTATCATGGGGAGCACGACAGGGGGGGGGGATGAAGAGGAAATATTTTATTCTCATGTTGAATGTGGCGGCCGTCGTCATGCTTTCCATTATGTACGGGGCAAAAAATGCGACCATGGGGATGAGGTTTTTACTGCCGGGTATGGTCTTGCTGACCATAATTTTCATGATTTTGTATGAGTTGCTGCGTGATAGTTTTGCCACGGGGTACATGATCAGCAGGAGAAGCTACTTTAAAAAAAACAAGAAGAAAACATCATCCGTGGCGCACGTCAACTTGACTCTGCTGGACATACTGCTGAAACTTCCAAAAAATTATATAATAATAAGCAGGTATGAAAAGATGAGTATTGAGATAGACTATCTGGTCATAGGTCCTACGGGAATATTCGTCGTTAAGAGTAATGATATAAGAGTTAAGGTAGAAGTTTCGGAAAATAGTTTGAGTATTGATGGCAGGGACGTGACTGATAGATTAACTGAAAGGATAAAAATCAACACCGGAATAATAGAATCTGATTTCAGGACGTTCAATAAAAGAAAAAACCTCATAAAACCGATTATATGTCTAACCAATGGAGTCGTCAGCAATCCGTCCCAAAAGATGGTCGGCGAACTGTTGGTGCTCTCGAAGGATGATATCGTCACTAAAATAGAAGGATACCCCACTATCCTCGATATGATGGAAGTGACGAGTATTTATTCGTATTTGAAGAAAAATGCCAACTTCCTGAGTTGCAGAAATGCAACATCATAAATCAGCCGCCACGTCGGAGTCGCGGGTAAAAATGAGCGTTATGCCGAAAGAGCCTGTGTTTGCAGGCTCTTTCGGCGCAAAGACAGGGTGAACGTCTAATTCTGGCTTACAGCCAGGGCCTGATCCACGTCGGCGATGATATCATCGATATGTTCGATCCCCACGGAGAGACGAATCAGATCCGGGGTGACGCCGGAGGCGATCTGCTGTTCCTGAGTGAGCTGGCGGTGGGTGGTGGAGGCCGGATGGAGGACGCAACTCCGGGCGTCCCCCACATGAACCACCAGGGCGACCAGTCGGCAGGCTTCCATGAATTTCTTCCCCGCGGCCGCCCCTCCTTTGATGCCGAAGGTGAGGACGCCGCTGCACCCCTTGGGGAGGTACTTCCGCCCCCGCTCATAGCTGGGATGGCTGGGGAGACCGGGATAGCTGACCCAGGTGACGGCCGGGTGGCTTTCCAGGAACTGCCCCAGGGCCAGGGCGTTATCGCTGTGGCGCTGCATCCTCAGCGGCACCGTATGGAGCCCCTGATTGAAGAGGAAGGAGTTCATGGGGGCGGGGGTCACCCCCAGGTCGCGCATGAGTTGGACCCGCGCCTTGACGATGTAGGCCGCCGGTCCGAAGCTCTTGACATACTGGAGTCCGTGATAGCTGCTGTCAGGCTCGGTCAGTTCCGGATACCGGCCATTGTCCCAGTTGAAGTTCCCGCCGTCCACGATGACCCCCCCCACACTGGTGGCGTGACCGTCGATATATTTGGTGGTGGAGTGGACGATGATGTTGGCGCCGTGCTCGAAGGGGCGGCAGAGGTAAGGGGTGGCGAAGGTGCTGTCGATGATGAGGGGGACCTTTTTTTCTTGGGCAATGGCGCTGAACTTGGCAAAGTCCAGCACATTGAGCCCCGGGTTGCCGATGGTCTCGGCAAAGAGCGCCCTGGTGTTGGGGCGGAACGCGGCAAGGATCTCTTCGGCAGACGCCTCCGGGTCCACAAAGGTCACCTCAATTCCCATCTTGGGCAGGGTGCTGGCAAAGAGGTTGTAGGTGCCGCCGTAGAGGGTGCCGGCGGTGACGAAGTGTTGGCCGGCCTGGCAGATATTGAAGATCGCCAGGGTGGTGGCCGCCTGTCCCGACGAGGTGGCCAGGGCCGCAACCCCCCCTTCCATCAGGGCTATTTTCTGCTCGAAGGCATCGGTGGTGGGGTTCCCCAGTCGGGTGTAGAAGTGGCCGGCAACCTCCAGATCGAAGAGCTTTGCCATGTAATCGGCGCTGTCGTACTTGAATGTGGTGCTCTGGCAGATGGTGACGACCCGCGGGTCACCCGATTTCGGGCTGTATCCTCCCTGGATGGCCTGGGTCTCGATCTTCCATGGTGACGTGCTCATGATCACTCCTTGTGGCGCCACTCCTGCCGGGGAAAAGAGACCGGGCAGTGGGCATGAGATAATATTTTTGCAACGCAGGCATGGTAGCAGATACTCCGGTTCCCGCAAACAGGGAAATAGGATTTACTCCCTTACCCCGGATATTAACGCAACAAGGGGATGCCGTGAAGCGCATCCCCTTGAATCGGTACCTCTCTTCCAAGCAGAAAAAGTGTTACGGTTTACTTCTCCACCGGATCAACACGAAGACCACGATGACCACCCCCAGGAGTGCTGCCAATGAAGGGCCCGGCCATCTGGAACTTTCGGCCGCAGCAAATGCCGTTGTCGCCGGGAGGAGCAGGGTTGCGGTTATCAGACTCTTGAATAGTACCATCTCCCACCTCCACCACATAACATACGTATTTTCAATTGCATAAATCATGCCTTGATTTAATCTTGAGAAGCTGGAAAATAAATCAATATCTATTCATACGTTATCACTGCCGAAGACGCGAAAATCGAGGTTGAGGAGAGTCGACTGTAAGGCATTTCGACAGGAGGTGTCGGAATCCTTTACAGTATCATGAGGACGGGCAAGAGGTGATTCGAACATCTTTTTTCCGGGGTGAGTCATTTTCTCTTTTTCAAAGGGCGCTTTCAGGTTATCATTAAAAAATTCGGCAGACAGCGCCGCCGCACACTTCATTTCGGAAAGGCCCTGACCCATGACAGACACTCTTATTCCTCGCACCGAATCAGCCTATGGCTACCCACTTCTCATCAAGAACCTGCTCCTCTCTTCCGTCTCAAATAATGCCGAGCAGGAGATCGTCTATCGGGGACAGCTCCGCTACTCCTACCGGACTCTGGGGGAGCGAATCCGGCGACTGGCCGACACCCTTACCCGACTGGGGGTGAAGCCGGGGGACACCGTGGCCGTCATGGATTGGGACAGCCACCGGTACCTGGAGTGTTTCTTCGCCGTTCCGATGATCGGGGCGGTGCTCCACACCATCAACATCCGGCTTTCGCCGGAACAGATCCTCTATACCATCGATCATGCCGAGGACGACGTGCTCCTGGTTAACGGTGAATTTCTCCCCATCATCGAGCAGATCAAGGGGCGGATCGACACGGTGAAGCAGTACCTCCTGCTCTCCGACGAGGCGACTCCTCCGGCCACCCACCTCAGTTTCACCGGTGAGTACGAGGCGCTCCTGGCCGCGGCCTCTCCCCGCTTCGAATTCCCGGACTTCGATGAGAATACCCGGGCCACCACCTTTTACACCACCGGCACCACCGGCCTCCCCAAGGGGGTCTACTTCAGCCACCGGCAACTGGTGCTCCACACTCTGGGGGTCATGGCGGCCCTGGGGACCTCGGCGGATCATGGTCGTTTCCATCGGGGGGACGTCTACATGCCCATCACCCCCATGTTTCATGTCCATGCCTGGGGGCTCCCCTATGTGGCCACCTGTATGGGGGTCAAGCAGGTCTACCCGGGACGGTACGTCCCCGACCATCTGCTGGATCTCATTGCCCAGGAGAAGGTGACCTTCTCCCACTGTGTCCCCACCATCCTCCATATGCTCCTCAAGGCGCCCCATATCGATCGTATCGATCTGTCACGCTGGAAAGTGATCATCGGCGGCGCGGTCATGACCAGGGCGCTCTGCCTGGAAGCCATGGGGCGGGGGATCGACCTCTTTACCGGTTACGGCATGTCGGAGACCTGCCCGCTTCTCACCCTGGCTCACCTGACGCCGGAGATGCTGGAACAGGGGCCCGAGGCCCAGGCCGAACTTCGCTGTAAGACCGGTCTCCCGCTCCCTCTGGTCAATCTCCGGATCGTGGACAGTCAGTTTCAGGATGTGCCCCGGGATGGCCGGAGCACCGGAGAGATCGTGGTCCGCTCCCCCTGGTTGACCCAGGGGTATTTGAAGGATCACAAGACATCGGAAAAATTGTGGGAGGGGGGGTATCTGCACACCAACGATGTGGCAACCATAGACCCGCGGGGGTACGTGAAGATTACCGACAGGACCAAGGACGTCATCAAGGTGGCCGGTGAATGGATCTCCTCCCTGGAGTTGGAAGATATCCTGGGTCATCACCCCGCCGTGGGGGAAGCGGCGGTCATCGGGCTCGCCGACGAGAAGTGGGGGGAGCGTCCCTTGGCGCTCATCGTCGCCAAGCCCGAGTATCGGGACAAGGTGACGGAGAAGGCGCTTCTGCACCATGTGCGGGAGTATGCCGACAAGGGGATGATCACCAAGCAGGTGGTTCTGCTCAAATTCCGCTTCGTGGAGCTGATCGACAAGACCAGCGTGGGCAAGATCAACAAGGTGGCGTTGCGGGAGAAGTACCGGTAGGGAGAAACAGGTTGAGGTTGAGGTCGAAACAAGGCCGCCGCACCGGAGAGAACCCGGCGCGGCGGCTTTTTTACGGGAAATAGGTGAATTGGAAAATACGGTGGTTATCAGTTGATTTCGATTGTCGGTAGTGTCACCACTCCATTGACATGATGAAACATGATCCCAATTTGTTATTCTGAGCGGGGGGGGATATTCTTTGTCGAACCACCCCCCGCCCCCCTCCTTAGCCAGCTCCCCTCCTATTTTAGGAGGGGTTGGGGGTGGTAAGGTCCACGACGGTGGTAATGCAGCTATGTCAACGGGATGGTGACATGACTCTTAGCCGAATGTACTCCGATATTCGTCCTTAACCCGTTTGAACAGAGATTCAAGTGCCTGGAATTCCGAGCTGTTTTTGTCGGGATACTCTTGGTCATCTTCCAGAGCACCTTCCATGACTTCCAACAGACATTCCAGATCCCAGCTATAGAAGCCGATGGGGCGCTTTCCCTGGTAATTCTCAATTCGTCGATCCAGGCCGAAGGCCTCGACCATTTGTCCTGTATATAGCTGAAGTTCGGCCAGCTCTTCTCCGGTGATGAGAAAATATAGTTTTTTATCCCCAGAACCTGGTTTCGGCATGTTGCTACTCCTTTTCGTGCCGGAAACAATCAAAAACGGGCGAAGCAGATGAACCTTGCTTCGCCCCTACGACTGACAATGGTATTTTGGGTACATTATTGTCCCCTGCGCCGTAATGATCTCACCCGCAGAGGGTCACCCGGTCACCCGGTTTGATCGTCCCCCCCTTGAGCACCCGGACAAAGATCCCTTCCTTGGGCATGACACAATCGCCGGCCTGATAGAAGATGGCGCAGCGGGTGTGGCACTCCTTGCCGATCTGGGTCACCTCCAGGAGCGTCTCCCCTATGGTCAGCCTGGTCCCCACCGCCAGGGTGAAGAGCTCTATGCCGCTGGTGGTGATGTTTTCCGCAAAGTCCCCCGAATCCACCTCCAGTCCCAACTGCTGCATCTTCTCGATACTCTCATGGGCCAGGAGGCTCACCTGACGATGCCACGTTCCGGCATGGGCATCACCCACGATGCCATGCTCTTCCCGCAGTTCCACCGATGCCACCGGCGTCTTGCGCTCCCCCTTCTTCTCGCTGATACAGACGGCGACGACCTGGGCCGACATACGCTATCCTCCGATCCCCGCCATGGTGAAGGGGGTGTGATGGGCCTCGTCAGGGGTCATCCCGTGATGCCCCGGTTTGGTCAGAACGAACCGCTGCAGGGCCGCGACAACGTCTTCCCGGCTCCCCTGCCGCAGGAGCGGTTTCAGATCCAGGGCGTCGTCGGCAAAGAGACAGCTCCGGGCGATCCCCCGGGCCGTGACCCTGATTCGGTTGCAGCCGGCGCAGAAGTGCCCGGAAACGGCGGAGATGATCCCGATGCCGCCGGGGGAGTCGCTGAAGCGATAGCTCTTGGCGGGACCGGCGGTCCGGCCGTCACCGGCGGGGACGAGCTCAAAACGTGAGGCGATGCGATGGTAGATCTCCTCGCCGGGGAGGAAATGATCCTGCCACCCCTCCACCCGACCGGCCGGCATGTATTCGATGAACCGGACCGTACACCCCCGCTCCCGGGCCATTTCCGCGAAAGCAACGATCTCGTCGTCGTTGATCCCCTTCATGACCACCATGTTGAGTTTGGGATGGGGAAGCCCCGCCTGAACGGCGGCGTCCAGACCTCGCAGGACCGTGGCCAGATCACCCCCCCGGGTGATGGCTCGAAAGGTCTCGGTCCGGAGGGAATCCAGGCTCACGTTGAGCCGCTCAACCCCGGCATCACGCAGTTCCGTGGCCAGCTCTGCCAAGCGGACGCCGTTGGTGGTGAGAACCAGGAAGTTGAGGCCGGGGATGGTGGAGATGCGGGCCAGAAACGGGACGAGCCCCCTCCGGATGAGCGGTTCCCCCCCTGTGATCCGAACCTTTTCTATCCCCAGTGAGACGGCGATTTCCGTGATCTGTTCCAGCTCTTCGAAGCGGAGGATCTCGGCGTGAACGGCCTTGGGGATCCCCTCTTCGGGCATGCAGTAGGAGCAGCGAAGGTTGCAGCGGTCGGTGACGGAGAGGCGGAGATAGGAGATTGCCCTGCCGTGGGCATCCATGAGTTTCATGGGATCAGCGTCCCATCTCGAAGTTCCGGTCCAGGAGCTGGACATCCACGTCGTCCCCGGCCGCTAGTAAGGTGTCGGGAGGGACGAGCATGAGCCCGTTGGAACGGGTGAGGGAGGAGATTCGGCCGGAACTCTGGTTGCCGGTGCTGACCACCCGGTATCTGCCGTTGGTCAGTTCCACGGTACCGCGCACCAGATGGGGCCGTTTGCCGGGGTTGTTAACCGCCTCCCCCAGGATCGCCTTCACCACCGGCCTGAAGATCCGGCTATGCCCGGCCATCTTCAGGAGCGCCGGACGGACGAACTGCTCGAAGGAGACCATGGCAGCCACCGGATTGCCGGGGAGGGCAAAGACCGGTTTCCCCCGGACCATGGCAAAGGCCACCGGTTTCCCCGGTTTCATGGAGACCTTCCAGAACAGAATCTCCCCACCCAGCTCCACCAGAAGTTCTTTCACCAGGTCCCGGTCCCCCACGGAGACCCCTCCGGTGGTGATGAGGAGGTCGGCGGACAGCCCCTCCTCCAGTTTCTTCAGGGTAAGCTCCCGCTCGTCCCGGGCGATCCCCAGCATGACCGGTTCGGCGCCGGCTTCCAGGAGTTGGGCTGCGATGCTGTAACTGTTGCTGTTGATCACCTCCCCCGGCTGGGGGATGGTCCCGGCTTCCACCAGTTCATCCCCGGTGGAGAGGAGTGCGCCCCGGGGGGGGCGGGTCACGGTAACGGTGCTCCTCCCCAGGGTGGTGATCATGCCTATCTCCGCCGCACGGAGGAGTGTGCCTGACGGGATGACCAGGTCGCCGGCCACCACCTCTTCTCCCCGCAACCTGATATTCATCCCGGTCCTGATCTTCCCCCGGATCTGCAGGATTCCATTATGAATTTCCACATCCTCGATGGGGACCACCGAATCGCACCCCGGAGGGATGACGGCTCCGGTCATGATTTTTACCGCCGCTCCCCGGGGGACCGGCAGGGTACGGCTCTCCCCCGCCGGAAGGAAGCCGTCGATGCGGAACTGGGCTTCTCCTGTGGCGCTAAAAGCGTACCCGTCCATGGCCGAGTAATCGGCCAAAGGGATATCCCATGGGGCATGGAGCTCCTGGGTGGTGATCCGTCCCAGGGCCTGGAGGAGCGAGAGTTCCTGAGACGGGAGGATGGTTACGGCGTCCAGGATGATCTGTTGAGCTTGGGCAATACTGATCATGGCGGCTATACTTCGTTCTTTGTCTGGTCCTTATCTTTATCTTTCTCGGGGAGCTCCGGTTGCTGATCCGCTCCCTTGCGGAAGCCGTGGATGGCCTTTCCCAGGGCAGAGCCGAGTTCAGGCAGCTTGCCTGGCCCGAAGATGACCAGGGCGATAACGCCGATGAGAACGAGGGCGGGGGTGCTGAATCCGAACATGGAAGTTCCTCCTGTATCTTGCGGTTAATCGATAGAATCTTTATAGCAAATGCGGAGAAGGGAAGGCAAATGAATTCAGGAGAGGGTGGCTGGTGTGAGGGGCGGATACTGCGGTGGTAACGGACAAATGTATCGACAGCTCCCCTGGATAATCAGGGGAGCGGGATCGTACCCAGGGGGAGGGTGAAGGAAAAGGTGCTACCGCTCCCTTCGACGCTTTCCATGGTAATGGCTCCTCCCATGAGGAGTACGATCTCACTGCTGATAGCCAGTCCTAATCCGGTTCCGCCGTAGATTCGGGTGTTTGAGTTGTCCACCTGGCTGAACGGTTTGAAGAGGAGCTCCTGTTTGTCGGCGGGGATACCGATGCCGGTGTCCGTCACCATGAAGGTGATGCCTCGGGAGTCCCTTGTGACCTTCACCGTCACCCCCCCCTGTTTGGTAAACTTGACGGCATTGCCGACCACGTTGGTGAGTATCTGCTGGAGGCGGAGCTGATCTCCCTCAACGATTCCCGGCAGATCGTCCGCCATCGTGGCGATCAGCCGGAGCCCTTTGCGGACCGCTTCCGGGGTGAGGATGTCCACCGTATCGGCGACGCACTCCTGCAGGGAGAACGGCTCGTTCATCAGGATAAATTTATGCCCCTCTACTTTTGTCTGGTCGAGGATGTCGTTAATGATACGCACCAGCGAGAGTCCCGAGTTGTAGGCCAGTTCAAGAAATCTTTGTTGATCGGCATCAAGCGGGCCGTACTGGGTCAGCTGAATCATCCCCAGGACGCCGTTCATGGGGGTCCGGAGCTCGTGACTCATATTGGCCAGGAACTGGCTTTTAGCCCTGTTTGCGACTTCTGCGGCTTCTTTTGCCTGGAGCAATTCCGTTTCGGCACGTTTCCGGTCAGTGATATCCATGATCACCCCGAATGAGCCGAGAAATGTGCCGTCGTCATCCCTCATGGAGGATGCGGTGATGCTGGCGTAGATCTTTCCACCGTCTTTGCGACTCATTATCGCGTCATACTGTTCGGATATCCCCTTGCGCCGTCGTTCTATTTTCTCCTGGAGTAATTCATTATCGTCACTCTCCATGAAAGAGGCAAAATCAAGACCGATCATCTCGTCCACCGTATTCCCGAGAATTTCGGCCATGCGGGGGTTGACAAAGGTCACCATACCGTTCTGATCCAGGGCCAGGACCCCTTCGTTGGCCTGCTCCACCAGCCGCCGGTATTTCTCTTCGCTCTTGCGCAGCGCCTCTTCCCGCTGCTGCAGCGCCCCGGCCATGCCGTTGAACGCCTGGGACAGAGCCCCCATCTCATCCTGTGACGTGATCGCCAGTCGCGCCCCCAGGTTCCCCGCCTGAAAGGTTCGGATACCGGCGATCATGACGGTGATCCGTCGGGTGAGGAGTCCGGCAAGCCAGACCGCGATAACAATGACGAGGAGCACCATGACCAGGGTCATCACGGCGAGATGTGTGGCGGTTTCGGCAATGCCGCTGCTGGTGAGCTCTCGCAGGGCCCGCTGCTTGCCGGTGATATCGGAGGTAAAATCGGCAACCAGTTTGTTGATGGTCTGGGCGGTCTCCGTTGCCGGAAGATGAAATTCATTCACATTGGCGCCGATGGTCACATACCCGAACCCTCGGGAATGGCCGCCGTAGCGCCCGGTGTAGTACGGGATGGTGGCGGCAGTGGTCAGTTTCCAGAGCCCGCTCCAGAAGATGATAAAAGAGCCGGAACCGCCGCGGCTGGTGAGATCATGCCAGCCGGCGCACTGGGGTGCAAAATTCAGATACCGCCCGTCCAGTCCCACAAGGCCGGCCTTGGTCAATTCCGGCGCCGGTTTTTTTGTCAGAGACGGCTTCTCAAAGGTCGGTTGCCGCTCCAGGAAGGTCCCGATGGGAAGGCCGCTCCCCTTCCAGGCGCGGTAGAGATCGGCATCCAGCCAAGGGACCGCCGGTTCGCCGGTTGCCGGATCATACCCCACGATGGAGTGGTCTCGCGGATGGACGATGGAGCGTCCCTTATAATCCCAGATGAAGGCGTAATTACCGCTGGAGGCGTCAGGAATAGCGGAAAACCGCTCCTCAGTCGGGACGAGATGGTCGGTAAATTCCTTGAGATGTCGGTGGTCAAGGGCCAGGGTCACATAGCCGATGATCTTTCCCCCCTTCACCACCGGCATTCCCCATCTGATCAGCCCCCGGAACCGTTTCCCCACCGGATTCTCTTTTCCCGCATAGCCGGCCTGTTCCGGAGCAAAAACCACCCCTTTTTCCTTGGCCCGTTTGGGGGTGTAGGCGCCGATGAGCGGTGATCCCACATAGGGGCCTATGACCTCCGACACGGCAATCTGACCCGATTTGAGTCGTTGCAGATCGCGGAAGTAGCTCTCCGCCCGGCAATACGTATTGTTGCGTTGTGAAATGTTACGGAGTTCCGTCGGGAGGAGTTTTGACGTCGTTACCTTGATCTTTTCGTTGCCGTTAAGATCGATGAAGGTCATCTCCAGAAAGAGGGGGAGTTGAACCGTCGTTCCTACCCGTTCCGCTGATCGGTAGTGCCACCCTTTTTCATTGTCCTTAACGGTGGGGAGGACCTCCGGCTGGTTATCCGTTCTCGGTCTGACCGGAACCCACTGCTCCCCCTGGGGATCCAGGTGATAGGGCTCATGCTCGATGACCGGGCGGAAATGTTTTGCTAAAAAAGTCCGGTATTCGTTCTCACTCGGCGGCAAGGTTGCGGCATAGCTGATGTCCCGGTCACAATCGTACAGAAAAGTCGCCACGTCGCGAGCCGTGTTGGTTGTCATCTGCTCGATGGAGTCACGAGTGCGCCGGTCCAGGGCCGTGACCGAGTTCTTTACGGCAATATCGCCGATCTCCTTTATTTTTTGCTGAGTTGTGTCCATCATCGCCATTGACAGCTTCTCAACGGCAGAACCCAACTGCTTGATCTGGGTCCAGGCGGTCCATGCCAGGAAGATCAGCGGCAAGACCTTGATGATCACGAAGATGGTGATCAGTTTTCCTTTGATCCCCCGGGCAACAAAGCAGAAATTGAACAAAAGTATAAGTTTTTTCATGCCTCCCCTTGCTGCTGACCGGAGCAGCAAGAGCCCTTTAACCACTTGAGCAGGCATAGGTAGAGCTGATCCTGGTCCACCGGTTTGGTCAGGTGGTCGTTCATGCCTACCTGCAGACAGTGTTGTCGATCTTCCTGCAGGGCATGTGCCGTCACCGCAATGATGGGAAGTTGGTCGGCGGACCACTCTTTTCTCAGGATTCGGGTTGCCTCGTAACCATCCAGTACCGGCATCTGCAGATCCATGAGCACCAGATCGAACCGTCCGGCTTCACAGGTCATTACGGTCAAGGCTTCCCGTCCATTGTTGGCGGCCGTAACATGTACTCCCACATGCTCCAGGATTTCCCGCAGCACCAGCTGGTTGATCAGCGAATCTTCAACCATCAGCACGCGTGAGCCGGTCAGTGCTTTTTTTGCGGCGACACGATCGATCTGATTATGATGGTGAGGAGCCGTCAGCCGCCTCAGAGTGGGGATGGCGTCCATGCGGGGTCTAGTCTTGGGATTCATAGCGGTAGACCTCTCTCATGTGCTGTTCTTTGTCTGCATGTTAAACATGGGTAGTTGAAAAATCAATAAAATTCTGCACTTGTTTTCGTTGTGTGGATAAGGATGATACCTTTTACCCGTGCGGATAGATACCCTGATTTCCTTACATTTCCTTGCAGGGGATGAAGGTTGATGTTCTGCCGGACAAGAATCGCTGCACCACAAAATCGGTAACTGCTTCCGTATTATTAAGATCCAGTACCGGCACATCCAGTTCCAGCGGTTCGTCACTGGCCACGGCGATGAGGGTGGGATCGTGCTCCTCCCCCCGGCAGAGGAGGGTGGGGCTCCGCTCCCGGCGATGAATCTCGATCTTGGGAAGGGAGCTCTTCTTGAACCCCTCGGTGACGACGATATCCACGTCGGTGAAGTAGGTGGCAAGAAGCTCTTCCACGGAGGGGGGAACGGCATGTCTCTTGATGAGCGCCAACTTCTCCGGGGAGGCGACGAGCATAGTATCGGTCCCGGCGGCGGTAAGCCGGTGGCTGTCCTTGCCGGGGTGATCGATGTCGAAGCGGTGGGCGTCGTGCTTGATGGCACCTACCTTGTATCCCCGCCGTTTGAGTTCGACGATGAGCTTTTCCAGGAGTGTGGTCTTGCCTGTCCCGGATTTGGCCACGAATGATACGACGTTTACGGGCATGTTCGACTCTCCTGGGAGCTGCGCCGGAACTCTTCCGGTGTGTTGAGGTTGAGAAATAACCGCTCAGGATCACCCAGATGGGCTATCTCCTCCAGGGTGACGATCCGGGTGGTGACGTGGGAGTAAAAGTCGAAGATGCAGTAATTCCCTGCCCGGAGTTGCGCCAGGATCGGCCGGCTACATGCCTGGGAATAGATGGCGAAGAGCGGTTCATAGCCTCCCTTGCTCCGCACCACCACCACGTCGTTACCGGGGGCCAGCGCGGCCAGATGGCGGATGAGCGGGGCGCTGGGGTAGGGGAGATCGCAGGAGGCGACGAAGATATGGGAGGTCCGGGCCCGGACGAGCCCGGTATAGAGTCCCCCCAGGGCGCTGCCGGGGTAGATGTCGGGGTAGACGGGGAGCCCCACTCCGGCAAACCGTTCCGGTCGGTCCCCCACGAGGAAGAGGAGGGAGAGTGCCTCCCGGATGGCAGCCAGGTTGATCTGGAAGAGCGTCCGACCCCGGAACTCCAGAAGGGCCTTGTCCTGTCCCATCCTCCGGCTCTGCCCCCCCACCAGGATGACGCCGGTGACGCCGGGCGGTTTATTTTGATTGAGCGCAGGAGGGGTCATGACGGCATCCGCCCCAGGAGTCTGAGCAGCCCGTCGAGAATGGTTATGGGGTGGGGCGGACAGCCGGGGATGTAGAGGTCCACGGGGAGGAAACCGTCCACTCCGTTGTGCACCTCAGGGCTCCCCATGAAGGGGCCGCCGTTGATGGCGCAGGCCCCGGCGGCGATGACCAGTTTCGGGGATGGGATTGCCGCATAGGTTTTCAGGAGCGCCTCCCGCATGTTCTCCGACACCGGGCCGGTGACAAAGAGGCCATCGGCGTGGCGCGGTGAGGCGACGAACTGGATGCCGAACCGCCCCAGGTCGAATCCCACGGTGGAGAGGACGTTGGTGTCCGCCTCGCAGGCGTTGCAGCCGCCGGCGCTCACCTCACGCAGCTTGAGAGAGCGACCGAAGAGGCGCAGCAGTTCCTGATCAAGTGCGGTGGCCGGCTGTCGCTCCTCCCCGGCAGTGATGACCAGCTCTTCCCGGCGGCGGGTAGCCAGGCGTGCGTCCCGGGTGAAGCCGATGGCGTCATGGGGGCACGCTTCCCCGCAGTGGGTACAGAAGAGGCATTTCCCCAGATCCAGAGAGAGCAACTCTTTCCGTGTGACCGCACCCACGGGGCAGGCGTCGACACAGCGGGCGCAGTCGGAGGGGCAGAGTTCCGGAGAGAGCCGGGGGTATCCCCGGAACAGCTCCGGCAGCAGAGCCGGTTCCTTGGGGTACCCTATGGTCCGGTGCCCCTGCTCTTTCCGGGCAAGAATGGCCTTGATCATCGGGGTGACCTCAATTTTTCCGCTAGGGGAACATCTTGCCCGGATTGAGGATGTTGTTGGGGTCCAGGGCGGACTTGATCGCCTTCATGGTGGCGATCTGCACCGGCGACAGCTCCATGGAGATGTACGGCTGCTTGGCGAGGCCGACGCCGTGCTCGCCGGACATGGTGCCGTTCAGATCCAGGGCCGCCTGGAAGACCTCCCGGATCGCCTCATGGGCCTTCTCGTCCATCCCCGGAATCTCCTTGTCGATCAACACATTCACGTGGATATTACCGTCACCCGCGTGACCGAAGTTGACGATGGGGATGTCGTACTTTTTCTGGATCTGCTCGATCTTCCGGATGACATCGGGGACCTTGCTCCGGGGGACGACGATGTCCTCATTATACTTGGTAGGGTTCACCTCCCGCAAGGAGGGGGAGACCAGCCGCCGGACCCGCCAGAGCGCCTCGGACTCGGCGTTATCCTTGGCCACCTTGCACTGGACCAGCCCCAGGGGGGCGATCAACTCCTGAATCCGGGCCGCCTGCTTCTCGATGAGCTCCCGGTCGCCGTCCACCTCGATGATGAGGACCGCCCGCCCCTCAGGGGGAATTCCCAGGTTGAAGCGCTTGTTCACGCACTGGATGGTGGCGTAGTCCATGAACTCCAGCGTCGTGGGGATGATTCGCGCCCCGATAATGGTGGAGACCGCCCTGGCCGCGCCGTCGATGGAGTCGAATATGGTGAGCATGGTCTTCTTGGCATCGGGGAGCGGCAGGAGCTTGAAGATGATCTTGGTGATCACCCCCAGGGTCCCCTCGGAGCCGCAGAGGAGCCGGGTCATGTCGTACCCCACCACCGCCTTGTAGGTCTCGGTGCCGGTCCGGATGATCTCGCCGGTGGGGAGCACCACCTCCAGCCCCATGACAAAGTCTCTGGTGACACCGTACTTCACACAGCGGGGGCCGCCGGCATTCTCCGCCACGTTTCCCCCCAGGGTGGAAAATTTGAGGGAGGCCGGGTCCGGCGGATAGAAGAGCCCCAGCTTCTCCACCGCCAGTTGGAACTCCTCGGTGACCAGCCCCGGCTCCACCTCGGCGATGAGGTTTTCCGTGTCGATCCTCAAGATCCGGTTCATCCGGGTGGTGACCAGGACGATTCCCCCCCCCTTGGGGAGCGCACCGCCGGTGAACCCGCTCCCTGCCCCCCGGGGAAAAACAGGGATCAGCTCCCGATTGGCCAGCTTCAGTACCAGAGAGACCTCTTCGGGGCCGGCGGGATGAACCACGGCGTCGGGGAGAAACTCCATTTGGGTGGCGTCGTAGCCGTAGCAGATCAGATCCTGGAGGTCGGTGGCCACGTTTGCCGGGCCGAGAAGCCGCTTCAATTCGGTGATAATATGTGGTGCAAGCATGTGTACCTCACGCAGGTTCAAGGTGAAAGGCTAAAGGCTAAAGGCTAAAGGTTCAAGGTTTTTCCTTTCACCTTTCACCTGGTTTAAAGATCGGCAGCACCGTCCCCGCCTGGGGGATGATGTATGCCGAATATTCCTCGGGTAATAGCCCCGACGCCGTGGCCAGCGCCTCGTCCAGGGTCGCTGCCGGGATCAGGGACATGGTTCTCACCTCTGCCTGCGGGAGCTCTGAGACCAGAATAATCCTGAATCGCTTGGCCTTCTCCAGGAGGGCATAGGCGGTCTGGCCGTTGATCTCGTAGCGGGCGCGCAGCGCCGCCTCGAACTCGTCCAGTTCCCGGTAGCGGAACCAGTCAAAAAAAGTCGGATTGCCGTAGCCGTCCCGGCAAGAGGCCAGGAGGATCATAACCCCCCCCTCTTTCAACGCCCGGCCGGCGTACTCCATCGCCTTGTGGGACTGAATCAGGTTGATGTCCTTGGGGTAACCGCCGCAGGAGGCAACAACCAGGTCGGCAAGTTCCGTCAAGGAAGAGGTGAACTGCTCCCCGTAGTAGCGGCAACCTCGCCGGTGGGCCTCGTCCCACTCACCGGCAAAGACGGCGATGATCTGTTTTTCCGGCCCCAGGACCGTGTTGAGCAGCAGGTCCGGACCGGCCAGGGCGCACGCCTGGCAGAGCGCCTCATGGACCGGGTTGCCGTCCAGCACCCCGGCGGTGGCCAGAGGATGCCGCCCACTCCCCGGTTCGGGGCGCAGGAGGGTAAAGTGGCTGGCCAGGCAGGAGGCACGTCCGCCGACCCCCGGCAGGAGCGCCTTTCTTCCGCCGCCGAATCCGGCGAAGTAGTGGAAGCCGATGGTCCCGGTGAGGATGAGCCGGTCCGCTGCCACTGCCAGGCGATTGACCAGCACCTCCATGCCGTTGGCTGTCTTCCCCAGAGAAACCAGCTTCCCCGGGTCGTCGCAGTCATGATCCAGAACGGTGATTCTGCCATGGAGCGGGCCGATGATCTTGCGATGCTCGGCTTCCGACTGCTTCCGGTGAATCCCCAGGGCGATGAGGATGGTGATGTCCCGGTCAGGAATCCCCCGGCGATTCAGTTCGTCCACGAGCAGGGGAAGATACAACTCGCTGCCGGTATAACGGGTGATATCCGAGGTGATAATGACGACTCGCTGGCCGGGGGTGAAGCGTGTCAGGAGGGGGTCGCAAAGGGCGAGGGCCGCGGTAATGAGCTCTTCCGGAGAGCCCTTCGGCGCAAGTGGAGTGGCGCGCAGCACGGCGCGAACACGTGACGCGGGAATGGTACATTCAACTGAGGTGTCGCCGTACCTGAGCAGCATGGCGGCAGCATACCTATTCGGAGGGAAAAGTGCAAGCGGCGCGAGGGTTGTCCCCCGCGCCGCTCACGTTCTGCAACCTGAACTCCACTACCTTCGGTTCAGTTCTCGGTCAAGACGTGTTCATCGTAGATGGTTTCGATCCGTTGCTTGTGTCCCTTTTCGATGTCGGCGAGGACCAGCAGCATCTTTTGCATCTGCGGATCGGACGTCAGGTTCGACGCCGCCATGTACAGCTTGTACGCCTGCTCTTCGGTCTTCATGGCGAACCGGAGGATCTCGTCATAGGTCATCTCCTCCCTAAACGGCATATCCACCATGTAGTCGGCAAGCTGCATGTCGGGATGATCGGCAAAATGGTACTGCTCGGCGCGGCTCATATCGAGTTTTTCGAAGGAGTGCATATGCCCCAACTCCTCGTGTGCCAACTCCTCGAACACCTTGCGTGACGAGATGCTGTTCGTCTTTAGTGCGGCATTTTTGTAGAGGTGATGGGCGATCTCCTCCCTCCTGACGGCGAAGGCCACCACCTCTTCCAGCGTAATGAACAGCTTTGGCTCTTTCACTGAAATTTCTCCTTACCACTGCGGATGCGTGCGGTCACTCCGCAACCTCTTCGAAGTTTTCGCGTCCCGTGCCGCACTCCGGGCAGATGTCCGGCGGTTCCACCCCTTCGTGGATATAGTCACAGATGATACAGCGCCATTTTTTCATATTCTCCTCCTGTGGGATTAATGGGTTGTGATATTATTGCAACCGCAAATTACTGTCAAGCGCTATCCGGCGGCCGTTCCCCGAGCACGGCATCCGTCCGGAAACAGCCGGTCACCGGGAAAAAGTTGACCTTAATAACGTCTTTACGGTTGACAAGTGGTGGGTTTTCCAGTAACTATTTTTCGTTTTCGCTCCCTCAGTCGAGGGCATTTCTTATCTTGTCGAGATTAAGCCTTATTAAAGGCATTAAAAAGGAGGTTTGTCATGGAACAGTACGCGGTTTATTTCGCCTTGGCCTGCGCCGCAGCCGCAGTGGCCTACGGTCTGGCCACGGCCCAATGGATCCTGGGTCTCCCCCAGGGGAACGAGAAGATGAAGCAGATTGCCGCAGCCATTCAGGAGGGGGCCGGCGCCTATATGAAGCGCCAGTACACCATCATCGCCCTGGTTGGAGCAATTATTTTCGTCATCCTCATCTTCCTGCCGGAACCGCTGGGGCCGAAGACCGCCATCGGATTCGCCATCGGCGCCCTCTTCTCCGGGCTCACCGGCTTCATCGGCATGTTTGTTTCAGTGCGGGCCAATGTCCGGACCACCGAGGCGGCAAAGAGCGGTATCAAGAAGGCGCTGGACGTCGCATTCAAAGGGGGCGCCATCACCGGCATGCTGGTTGTCGGACTGGGGCTCCTGGGAGTGGCCGGTTATTACCTCATTCTGCTCAAACTTATGCCGGACGCTCCCATTAAAGACGTCGTCAGCCAACTGGTGGGACTCGGTTTCGGCGGTTCGTTGATCTCGATTTTTGCCCGTCTGGGTGGGGGGATCTTCACCAAGGGGGCCGATGTCGGCGCCGACCTTGTGGGGAAGGTGGAAGCCGGTATTCCCGAGGATGATCCGCGCAATCCGGCGGTCATCGCCGACAACGTAGGGGACAACGTGGGGGACTGCGCCGGCATGGCTGCCGACCTGTTCGAGACCTACGCGGTTACCCTCATCGCGTCCATGCTTCTCGGCGCCATGACCTTCAAAAACTTCACCGGTGCAGTCAGTTATCCGTTGATCCTGGGAGGCATCTCCATCATTGCTTCCATCATCGGTATCTTTTTCGTCAAACTGGACGGCAGTGAGAAAATAATGCGAGCCCTGTACAAGGGGCTGATTTCATCCGGCATCATCGCCTGCATCGCGTTCTACTTCGTCACGGTGCGGATGTTTCCTGAAGGGAATCCCACCGGCTATTCGGCAACGAATATCTTCATCTCGGCCATCGTCGGCCTGGTGGTGACCGGTGCCATCTTCTGGATCACCGAGTACTACACCTCCACCGAATACGCTCCGGTGCAGCATATCGCCCAGGCCTCCACCACCGGTCACGGCACCAACGTCATAGCCGGACTCGGCATCTCCATGAAATCCACCGCCGCGCCGGTCATCGTCATCGCTGCCGGTATCATCGTCGCATTCAATTGCGCCGGGGTTTACGGCATCGCGATTGCCGCCGTCTCCATGCTCTCCCTCACCGGAATCGTCGTGGCCATGGACGCCTATGGTCCCATTACCGACAACGCCGGCGGCATTGCGGAGATGGCCGAACTTGACGATTCGGTTCGCGCCGTCACCGACCCCCTGGACGCTGTGGGAAACACCACCAAGGCAGTTACCAAAGGGTACGCCATCGGTTCTGCCGGTCTGGCTGCCGTTATCCTCTTCACCTCCTACGTTGAGGAGTTGAAACTGGCCGGCAAGAGCATCACTTTTGACCTCTCCGATCCGTATATCATCGTCGGTCTCTTCATTGGCGGCATGCTCCCCTACTACTTCGGCGCCCTCTGCATGGAGGCGGTAGGGAAGGCAGGCGGTGCGGTGGTTGTGGAAGTACGTCGTCAGTTCCGCGAGATCAAGGGGATCATGGAAGGGACCGGCAAACCTGACTACGCGGCATGCGTCGACATCGTCACCAAGACCGCCCTGAAGGAGATGGTCGTTCCGGCTCTCATTCCGATCCTGGCGCCGATCATCGTCGGCTTCACCCTGGGACCCAAGGCTTTGGGGGGGGTCATCGTCGGGACGATCGTTACCGGCATCTTCGTGGCCATCTCCATGACCACCGGTGGCGGCGCCTGGGATAACGCCAAGAAGTACATCGAAGACGGACATCACGGCGGCAAGGGGGGAGACGCCCACAAGGCCGCCGTTACCGGCGACACCGTTGGCGACCCCTACAAGGACACCGCCGGTCCGGCCATCAACCCCATGATCAAGATTATCAACATCGTCTCTCTTCTCCTCGTGCCGTTGTTGGCCAAGTTTTAGAAAATCTGCTTTTTTTGAATAGAAGCAGAAAGTTCTTGACTAAAAA
>CAIUWK010000017.1 GCA_903902855.1 uncultured Geobacter sp.
CAGTACAGGTGTTGGTTATCCATCAGGTGGCCGTCGATGCTGTGGTTATATTAAGAGATTTATTAAGAAACGCGATCTAAAAAACACCATTTTTATAGCATGTTACAGAGGTTGCGGGAATTACTGATATGGCTCCAGAACATCTGAAAACCTTATACAGTGATGTTAAATTACTAAATGTTTAATGGAATCTTCTTCAGTAGGTATAGCAAATGACGGCGATCGTAAGATTAGCTGGTGCGCCCTCCACTTACGGGTGAAGACTGCTGGTCGGTAACATAAAGTCCGATGTGCAAACATCGGGCGGCTATCCTTGACGGAGGATGCGTTGAAGTACTTGAGCCGTATGACGGGAAACGGTCAAGTGAGGTTCTGAAGGGGGTGGGGAGCCGTAAGGCTCCCCACCTACCTGGTGGTCAAAACCAGAGGGGGAGGCATTTTTTGCGGAGTTGCTGGAGCAGAAGTTTTATCGGCGTCGCCAGCATTTTGGAAACGGCGGAAACGGCAGAAAAGTCGGAGATGGAAGATTTTTGGGTTCCCCGTCAGAGCAGAAAAAGCAAAAAAAGAAATATCTAATAAATAAAAATATATGCAATGTCCATGTTTATGCGGGCCGACAGGTTTTTTACTGGAAAAGAGTTCTTATTTTTAGCAGTTAGAAATGAAACGCGAAAAGTCAAAGGCAAATTAAATAACTAAACTTCTGCTCTGGCGATACCTGTATTACCTTCTGCACCTGAAATTGAGATGTTATGAAATTACTCTACACAATGTGCTTGGGAATCAAATTATGAAAGCACTCCATGCTGGATACGTTTCCGGTGCGGTTTGGAATGCACTACAGAATGACAAGCTCTCTGCTGAGCTTAATTGGCAGGACGTGCTCAATCGGCTAAGTCACTTTGTTATTGATAGTGATGTTGGTGGCAATAACAAGTTGCCGCCAGAACTAAGTGTATTGGAGAACATACTTTGTCGTGGATTGCCTACATTGCCGTCGCTTTACATTGAAAAAGAGCTTAAACGCTTGACTGGACTTATCCATTGTGGAGAGACTGGCAACCTGACTGTTGCGAATTATAAGTGTGAGTTACTTTCTGAACTTCCACAAGAGTTTATCCCTTTAATGGAACGCGCATTATGTACAGTTTCACCAAAAGGCCAACTTGAATCATCTTCTGGTTTCGTTTTTCCCGATTTTGGTAGCGGGGAGGTAAGTGATAATTTTGAGAGCAAGGCAGAGCAGCAGTTCTGGAATGAACCGCTGAAAAAAATGCTTGGTCCCGGTGGAATACAGTTGGCACTACGGCAGCGTTATCTTGATACCATTGTTGGCGCCAATTTTACTGAACAACGAACGGATGTTTCTGTACAGTTTCCTGGCAGCACTATGCGACTTGTGGCAAAAGGAATTATTTTAGAAGTAGATGGCCCTGCACACGGGACTACACCAGTAAAGCGAGGAGATGAGCGGCGAGACGAGGCTTGTGAGAAAGCTGGATGGGCAAAGACCTATCGCCATCGTCTCTGGAATAATTGCAAACCATCAGATCCGATTGACACAAAGCATTCGGGTGTAGCTAAAGCTCTTCAACATCCATATCTTAGGCGCATCAACGAGAATGTCCTGAAACCTTTGGCATCTGATGCTCTTGGACAACGTGTGCAGATACTGGTGCTGTTTCCGCTTGCTGTTGCTCGTATTCAGAGAGTTATTCTTGAGCTTGTCCGTGGAGGAGTTTTGTCTCTCGATGCACCAGAGTGGAATCTGGTGGTACTCGATCGAGATGGGCTGAATGGCTGTGGGGTAGCAGCCGCTGAAGACCTTAGAATCTGGATGTTGAGAATATTCGCAATCTATCAACCGGGACAAACTGTCCCTATGATTAGGGTTCATGAGATATTACAGAGAGATTCTTCCGCAACACTACCTGTAAGTGCAGATGTTTTTCTGGATGTATCGGTTCAACTTCGTTACGGTGTGTCACTCCCCACTCCTCCCGGCCTTTTGTCTTTGGGTGGTATCCCAAGAGTAGTAATCCGCTCTGCTTACTACAACTCCGATCCATATCACCACCTGGCGTTCACTGATCCACTGTTCCCACAGATCAAAGATTCTGATCTGGAAAGCGAACTGGCATTCTTCCTGCAAAATATCTTCAGGAAAGTGGCTTTCCGTGACAAACAAACCGAGATCATTATGCGGGCGCTCAGGTGCGAATCAGTTATTGCACTCCTTCCTACCGGTGCGGGTAAATCCATTACCTACCAACTGCCCACGCTTTTGCAGAATGGTATTACGTTGGTTGTCGATCCCATTAAATCCCTGATGAAGGACCAGGTCGACAATCTGCAAGCACTATGCATCTCTTCTGCTTTCATCAATTCAATGAATAAAGACGCGAAGGAGCGCCGCCTTAATACGAAGCTTATGCAACAGGGCTGTTTAAAATTTGTGTTTGTATCTCCTGAACGTTTTGTTATTCAAGAGTTTAGAGATGCATTGAACAAAATTCGCAATGAACGAAAAGTATATTTTGCCTACGTAGTTGTCGACGAAGCGCACTGTGTCTCAGAGTGGGGACATGACTTTCGTACTGCGTATCTACGTTTGGGTATAAACGCCGTTCACTTTTGCGCAACTAAAATGGCAAAACTACCTTTACTCGCACTTACCGGGACAGCATCTTTTGACGTCCTGGATGACGTGAAAATTGAACTGGGTTACGAAAGAGATTCTGAAATTACGGTTCGTCAAGAATCCATGAAACGTGACAATCTGAAATACCAGGTGGTCGCCTTGAAAACACCGCCAGAAATTCCACCTTCTGCTGCAAATAATGAAATGATAATCAGAGAAATCATTGGAAAAGCAAAACTAGCGAGTTTGCCAGTAATTATCGGAGATATGACACAGATTCTTACAGGGCTTGATGTTCGAGCTTTTTTAAGCAATGACAATGGGTCAGGGTTAGTATTTTGCCCACATGCGCGTAATGTACATGGTGCTGAAGGTGTTCAGACTTCTCTTATTGCTGCTTTTGAAGAGGCAAGAGATACTTTTGGCGTTTTTCATGGATCGCCAGAAGAGAGTGCTTACGCTGGATTCGATCCTATTCAAACTCAGAATAATTTCAAAAAAGGCGTTTTCAAAGTGTTGGCCTGCACCAAGGCCTTCGGTATGGGGATTGATAAGCCAGATATTCGATTTACCCTGCACTATAACATTCCACCATCTCTTGAATCATTCTACCAGGAAGCAGGAAGATCGGGACGGGATGGCGAAGAGTCACAATGCTGGATTCTTTACGCCGGCACCCCAATGCCAGACAAAGACCACCAGAGCTTGGATTACTCTCTAAATTATTCATTTTACAAGAATGCCTTTCCGGGTGCAAAAATTGAAGAAGCCAAGGTGTTTGAAATGCTCGATGAAAATCGGGTGCCAGGACATTCGACTCTACGGGATATTGAGGCGATGCTTTTTGATATCAGAAGTGTTGAGTATACCGTCAAGACCTATCATCAACTTGTAGGGGATCTGCATCGAATTTATATCAACCATTTTAATTACCCCGATGCCAAGGTATATGTAAATATCCATTCCAACGGAGATATATCCGTCGGGGCAAAGTCAACATTTCCGGACCATGAAATTGTATCTGGCGTGGTCATGGAATGGCTTAACAACAACAAACCTGACAGTGTATCGATGAAGGAATGGCTTTTTGGTGAACAGATACGGACTGTAAACACAGATTTGGGAATAGAGAGACTTCTTGAAGAGGTCGTTGGTAATGAACAGGTCTGTCTTTCCTTGGATAATGGATATCTTGAGGAAATTGCCGAACACCTTCAAATAGAACTTGGCCTCGTACGAAAAGCGTACATGTTTGTTTCTGACGCGGATGTTTTTATTGGAAAACTGAAGTTGCCGAAAAACAGCAAACAGATAGACTGGATTCTTTCCATTTTTCCAAAGATTCGGTTGCAAGAGCATACATTCAGGGCAATATATCGACTTACAATATTAGGAGCTGTGGATGACTTCGTAGTTGACTATGCAAGCAAAACCATCACTGCCACTCTTCAGGCACAGTCGCTGGGAAAATACCGGGAAAAGCTTCGAGAATACATTCACCGTTATGCACCACAGGATGTGCCGCTCTATCTCGAAGTTGCAGATCAGTGCAAGTACTCTACTGAGCTTAGATGTTGTCTGCATGCGCTGATTCAGTTTGTTTACGGCAGAATTGCCAAACAGCGGGTAGCGGCAATGGAAGCAATGGAGACTGCTACTGTCCAAGGCATCAAAGATCCAAACGCACTGGCAGAGACGGTTACAGATTATTTCGATTCACCATATATCCCCATGCTGCGGCCTTATCTCAACAACTACACCTCCGAACTAGTATTTGAAATATGCAACGATACCGGAGCGGGGCGTGCCAAACTATATCATCTGTTAGGTGCCTGTGACCGTTTGCTTGAGCAAAACCCAAACAACGCTGCTTTCCATGCTATGCGGGCGTATGTGTATGCATTATTGGATTACCGGGAGCAAGACGTTAAAAGAGAGATTGATGCGGCTCTGTTGAATTTCGAGACATACCAAAAGTGGGGACGATTAGAAAAGCAGACTTTTCTAATGCGCTTGCGAACATTGATTCCCATCGGAAATATAGCTGCCGGACTTGTATTCGATGCCGTCATTATTGACGACCATGCAAGCTGGCTACATGAATGGAATACCACCATCGGTGAACTTTCAGAACCTTATCGATAGCATTTGCTTTAACACATCTGAGTAAAAGGAAGATTACCATGTCAGATCAGCAAGATATCCTTTCACAGTCCTTGTTAAAACTTGAAGATGAACTGAAATCATTTGGAACAGTCCGGAGTAAACTGAAAGAGGCATCTGAACAGCTTGAAAAAGCAGATATTGAACTGAAGCAACTGGCTGGGGAGACAAAAAAGGCAATCGTAGCAGTAGAAGCTGTAACAGATCAAACCGTGGCTCTCTCAAAAGCTTTAATCCCATTGGCCAAAGCAATTGAAGGAGTTAACTTTCCTTTACGTCTCGACAAAATTGACATGGCGGTGTCAACCCAGGCATCCACTCTGGCAACATTCCAAGGAACAACCGAGCGTGGAATAAATGATCTGAACAATGAGGTCAAAAGGAATGGAAAAAGTGTCCTCGATGGATTTGCCTCCATGGGAACGGCAATGGGAGAAGCCAGTAAGCGGGATTTAATTATTATTGGACTGCTGATTTTTAACGCGCTGATTCTGCTCATACTTTCCGTAATGGCGTACATGAAGCATTAAAACGTTGGAACTTAGCAGGGAGCGTCCGACCGCGTCCGACCGCGTCCGACCGCGTCCGACCGCGTCCGACCGCGTCCGACCGCGTCCGACCGGGACGTACTTAACTTCTTTACTTACTCAAAAAACAACAGCAAGACGGCCAGTTAGTGTCTTGAGGAGTAGTCAGGAGAGGCGTTCATCTATAAAGCCGGATCGGCGGTGGTCGTCTGGAAAAATGTATATTCTGTATCCCTTGGTCATACTTCGAACTAAACCTCGCCGGGAAGAACACTAACATTCAAGCGTTACGTTAACGGAAAATTTTCAGACATCGCAATCAAGGACTGCACTATGCTGATAAAGAATATTAAGGTTTCCGGATTGTTATCATTTGGTCCAGTGGGAATTGATTTGCCTCTGAATAACCTTAATCTGTTCATCGGCCCAAACGGATCAGGAAAATCAAATTTACTCGAAGTCCTTGCCTTGCTCAATAAAGCTCCAACCAATCTTCCTGACCCCGTAAAGGCCATGGGCGGGGTCCGGGAATGGATCTGGAAAGGGCCTTCATTAACTCGTGAAGCGAAGATCGAAGTAATCGTGGAGAATCCGAACGGCAAGCAACCTCTCCGCCATGGGCTGTGTATTGCCGACCACGGTGGTCGTTTTGAAGTGGTCGATGAATGGGTGGAAAACGAAAAAGCATATCCTGGAAAACCCGAACCGTTTTTCTTTTACCGGTTCCAAAGAGGTAACCCGGTTCTCAAAGATATCAGTACCAAGGAACGATCACTGAACCGGGAAAACGTCAAGCCGGAACAATCAATACTGTCGCAGGTACGCGATCCGGAACGCTATCCGGCGCTCTACACGCTGCAGGAAGAGTATGAAGTTATCCGTCTCTATCGCAATTGGTCCTTTGGCCCGGACGCTCCTCTGAGACGGGAACAAAGTACCCATGGACGATCGGATTTTCTGAGCGACGGCGGTGAGAATCTGGCATTGGTTCTTTCGAAAATCCGCAATCGCATCAAACCGGAACTGATTAACTCTTTGCGCAAACTGTATGAAGGCATTGAAGATATTACTCTAAGCATCGATGGGGGCAACGTATTACTCTTTCTGGTAGAACAGGGTGGTCGTGAAATTCCGGCGACGCGACTGTCCGACGGCACCCTGCGTTATCTTTGCTTGCTGGCGATTCTGCTGCATCCGGAACCACCCCCTCTGATTGCCATCGAAGAACCGGAGTTGGGCTTGCATCCGGATCTCATTCCCCATGTTTCCGAACTCCTGAAACAGGCCGCAGAGCGGACTCAATTAGTGATAACGACCCATTCGCGGATGCTGGTCGATGCGTTCACTGATGATCCGTCCAAGGTGGTGGTCTGTGGCAAGGATAATGGCGAATCTCGGTTTGAACGGCTTGAAGAAGAGCGCCTGACGCCCTGGCTGAAAAAATACTCCCTCGGGGATTTGTGGAGTATGGGTGAACTGGGGGGGAACAGATGGTAAGTGTCAAACTTTATGTTGAAGGCGCCGGCCAAACTGACTTTGAACGTGCTCAATGCCGTGAGGCTTTCAGCACGTTCTTTGCCGCAGTAGACGGATTGGCCGGAAAACGACCTCGTACCAAACCCTGTGGAGGGAGGCAAGCGGCCTATGACGCTTTTGTTATTGCGCTGAAAACCTCACGGCAGGGTGAATTACCGTTACTTCTTGTTGACAGCGAAGGCCCCGTCACTCCCGGAGAGACGGTCTGGCAGCATCTGAAAACGCGTGATGGCTGGGATCGCCCTGATGGCGCGGCAGATGACGATGCTTTTTTTATGGCGCAGGTTATGGAAACCTGGTTCCTTGCGGACAAGGAAATGCTCAGGAACTACTTCGGTCAGGATTTCAACGAAAAACATATTCGTCAATGGCCGAGTCTTGAAGCTGTCCCCAAATTGACTGTGTATGAAGTCTTGGAGAAAACAACAGCGGCATGCAAGAAGAAATCGTATACCAAGGGAACAATTTCTTTCGAGATGCTGAAAAGGCTGAATCCGACAAAAGTCGAAAACGCTTGTCCTCATGCTAAAAAGCTTCTCGATCGTCTTCGGAATCCCAACCGGAAACGGTAATGGTGGTCGGGGATTTGAAAAAGGAGAGTACCACCACCCCCCAAACCCTCAGATCCCCTTCCCGTTCAGTGACAATTTCAGCCCGCTGATCCCTTCCCGAAAGCTGGTGGCGCCGGTGCTGCCGGGGCCTCTTTGCCGCCGATCCGAATAGTAGACGGGGGTTATCTCCAGAATATTGTCCGTGGCGTCAGCCAGATTGATCTCCACCTCCGTGGCCACCTCATCGTCGGGCAACGCCGTGATTACCCGGTGCAAACCGGCTTTCAGGCGGAGATGGGTCCGGAACAGGTAGCGGGTGCCGTCGCCGGCCTCGGAAAGAGGTCCGGCATGCGAGATGCCTTCCTCATTGACGAGTGAGCCGGAAATACGGAACGGTTCGCCGTCGATGTTGATCAGCAACTGGTACATAGCGGTGCCGTGGGGGTCTCTTCCCAGAAGGGAGGTTAAGGGGCCATGGGTCTTGACCGAACCCCTGATGGTCAGGTCGGCGCGCCCCTGCTCCGGGGGGAGGGAGGTGCCGACGGTGGTATAGACATTGCTCTGCGTCGGACTTTCGGCCCGGAGCAGCAGTTGTTCCTGTCCCAAGCATCCCGCCAGAAGCAGAGCGGCAGACAGTAGCAAACCGATAATTTTCATGATGTTCTTCCTTTCACCCGAGTCACGTTCTTTCACCATTCACCATTCACAATTCACCCTTCACCCTTGCCTTTTCACCATTCACTCTTGCCTTTCAACCCTTCGAACCAGCTGTAAACTGCCGGGATGATCAGCAGGGTCAGCAGGGTTGAGGTCACCAGTCCCCCCACCACCACGGTGGCCAGCGGCTTCTGAATTTCCGAGCCTGCCCCCGTGGCCAGAAGCATGGGGAGGAGGCTGAAGACCGAGATGGAGGCGGTCATCAGCACCGGTCGCAACCGGTCCAGGCTCCCCATCCGGATCGCCTCCTGGAGCCCGACCCCTTCGTCGCGTAGCTGGGAGATGCGTGATACCAGCACCATCCCGTTGAGCACCGCCACCCCGAAGAGGACCACAAATCCCACGGAGGCCGGCACCGAGAGGTATTGCCCGGAGAGGGCAAGGGAGAAGATCCCGCCGATGAGGGCAAAGGGGAGATTGGCCAGGACCAGGAGTGCCAGGCGGAGCGACCGGAAGGTGACGTAGAGGAGGAGCAGGATCAGGCCGCACGCCACCGGACCGATGATCATGAGCCGCTGCATGGCCCGCTGCTGGTTCTCGAACTGTCCCCCCCAGGTCAGATAATATCCGGCGGGGAACTTGACGTTGTCCCGGATCTTCTGTTTCGCCTCCGCCACGAACCCCCCCATATCCCGGCCGCTGATGTTCATCTCGATCCCGATCCTTCGGATGCCGTCCTGACGGCTGATCTGGACCGGTCCCTCCATCATCTTCACCTCGGCCAGTTGCGCCAGGGGGATGTTCATCCCCGACGGAGTACTCACCAGGATGTTTTTGATCGTTTCCAGGGAGTTTCTCTTCTCCTCCGGCAACCGGACCGTGATGTCGAAGCTCCGGTTCTCCTCGTAAAAGGTGGAGGCCGTCTTGCCGGCCACGGCGATCTCGATGACGTTCTGCACGTCGCTGATATTCAGCCCGTACCGGGCGATGCGCGCCCGGTCGATGTTCACCGTCAGGTAGGGCTGTCCCGAGACCTTTTCCGTCACCAGATCGGTCCCCCCCTTGATGGAGGAGAGAACCTTGGCGATCTCGGCGGATTTCGTGGTGAGGATCTCCAGATTTTCACCGAAGAGTTTGACGATGAGCTGCGCCCTGGTCCCGGCCACCAGCTCATCGATGCGGCACTGGATCGGCTGGCTGAAGCCGAAGCTGATCCCCGCGATGGACTCCAGGGACTTGCGCATCTCATTGGTCAACTCTTCCTTGGAGATATCCCTCTTCCATTCCCCTCTTGGTTTAAAAATACCCACATAACCGGTCTTGTCCGTCCCCCGGGTATCCAGGGCCACCCCGGTCTGTCCGGTGCGGGAGACCACCAGATCCAGTTCGGAAAACTCCTTCAGCTTCCGGGCGGCCCGTTGATTTACCTCCATGGCCGTGGCCAAGGAGACGCCGGGGAGGAGGGAAACATCCATGTCAAAGGAGCCCTCATCCATGGTGGGGATGAACTCCGTTCCCAGGCGGGTCACCAGGAAGAGGGAGGCCAGGAGGAGCAGACCGGCAATGGAGAGAACCACGGCTTTGCGCCCCATGGCGTACTCCAGAAGCGGCAGATAGCTCTGTCGGGCATACCGCATCAGCCTGCTCTCCTCTTCCCGGTCCGGTTTGAGAAAAAGGCTGCAGAGGACCGGAATGACGAAGATGGAGAGGAGGAGGGACGAGAGGAGCGCGATGGTCACGGTGATGGCCAGCGGACCGAACATCTTTCCCTCGATCCCCTCCAGGGAGAGGATGGGGATGAAGGTGAGGGCGATGATCAACTCACCGAAGATGCTCGGTTTTCTCACCTCCAGCGCAGCCCTGAGGACCGTGGCTCCCTTGGTGCCGGTATTTCCCTCGGCGCTCAGGTGCCGCTGCACGTTTTCCACCTGGATGATGGTGGTGTCGATGATCATCCCGATGGAGATGGCCAGCCCCCCCAGGGACATGAGGTTGGCGCTGATCCCGGCAAGCTTCATGGCGATGAAGGTGGCCAGGAGTGACAGGGGGAGGGCGATGAGAACCACGATGCTCCCCCTGAAGCTGTTCAGGAGCAGGTAGAGGACGATGAGCACCAGCAGGGAGCCTTCCAGGAGGGCTCTGTTCACCGTGGAGACGCTGGCGTTGACCACATCGCTCCGGTCGTAATAGGGGACGATCTTGACGCCGGGGGGGAGGATGTTGTTCTGGTTGAGCTCCCGGACTTTTTCCTTTACCCGGTTGACCACATCGCGGCTGTTGGCTCCCCGGAGCATCATCACGATTCCACCAACGGACTCTTCCGTGCCGTTTTTCATGGCGGCACCCATCCGTACCGCCTCGCCGATCTTCACCTGGGCCACGTCCCTCAGGAGGGTGGGGGTTCCTCCCCGGGATTTCAGGACGATGGCCTCAATGTCGCTCAGATCGCGGATCAGGCCGACCCCCCGGACGATGTACTGATCGCTGTTCCGTTCCAGAATGTTGCCACCCACGTTCTGGTTGTTCTTGCCGATGGCGGCATGCACATCCTCCACCGTGAGGCTGTGTTTCACCAGCTTTTCCGGGGAGACGATCACCTGATACTGCTTGAAGTAGCCGCCGAAGGAGTTGATCTCGTTCACTCCGGGGATGCTCTTCAGCTGCGGCGTGACCAGCCACTCCTGAATCGTTCTCAGGTTCGTGAGCCAGGCGATCTTCTGCTCCGGATCTGTGGGGGGTGTTCCTTCCAGGGTGTACTGATAGATCTCCCCCATGGCCGTACCGATGGGGCCCATGACCACGCTGACCCCCTTGGGGACCTTTTCCCGGGCCTCTGCCAGCCGTTCGAACACCACCTGCCGCGCAAAATAGATATCCACCGAATCCTTGAAGACGATGGTGACGATGGCCAGGCCGAACTTGGTGACTGACCGGAGCTGCTGGATATCCGGAAGGCCGCGCATGGCCGTTTCGATGGGGTAGGTGACGTTCCGTTCGATCTCCAGGGCGGAGAGCCCGTCGGCGTGGCAGACCACCTCCACCTGGATGTTGGTCACATCGGGAAAGGCGTCGATGGGGAGCCTCAGATAGGAGTAGAGCCCCACGGCAACCACCGTGAGCGACAGGACGATGACCAGTACTCTCTGCCGCAAGGTTGCGGCGATTATCTTTTCCAGCATGAGTTATTGCCCCCCGTTACTCTGAGCCCAACTTGTTTTTTCCAGCATGAGTTATTGCCTCCCGTTACTCTCCGCCCAACTCCCCTTTTTTCAGCTCGGACTTCAGGACAAAGCCCCCCCTGACGACGTATCGCTCCCCCTCCTTCAGACCACCGGTGACTTCGATCTTCCCTCCAGCGGAGCGCCCCAGTTCAAGGGGGCGGGGGCGGAACTCGGTACCGTTGACAGTCACGAAGAGGACCTTATTCCCATCCAGTTCCTGCAGGGCATCTTCGGGGACGGCCAGGAGCGGCGCTGTGGCGGCGGGGAGCGCCAGTTCCACTGTGGCGAACATCTCCGGCTTCAATTTTCGACCGGGATTGGTCACCTCCACCCGAGCCTTCACCGTCCGGGTGGTCTCGTTAACCAGGTCCGCGATGTAGGTGACGCGCCCCTTCAGCTTCAGGTCGGGAAAGGCCCCCACGGTGACCGTGGCCGCCTGCCCCTTTGCAACCTTGGCAAGGTCCTTTTCGTTGATGTCCACGCTGATCCAGACCCAGGAGAGATCGGCCACGGTGAAGAGATTCCTTGCAGGGTCGGCAAGTTCCCCCACGATGGCGTGTTTTTCGGTGATGATGCCGCTGATGGGGGAACGAACCGGCAGAAGCGGTCGCTTGCTCTCCCGGCCGGCTCCGGGAAGACCGTAGAGGGAGAGCCGCTCTTCGTCGGTCTGCAGTTCGGTCTGAATGGTCTTGAAATCGGTCTCAGCCTGGAGGATATCCTTGCGAGCTGCGATCTTTTTCTCCACCAGCAGCTTGATCCGCTCCATGTTGGCCTGGGCCAGGGCGAGCTTCGTCCGGGACTGGTGATAACGGTTGAGCGCCTCACCCAGCTCAACGCTGTCCATGGTCGCCAGCGGCTGTCCGGAGGTTACGCTCTCCCCCAGAGAGCCGGTGACTCCAACGAGCTTGCCGGAGATGCGGGGGGAGACATGGGCGATCCGGTCGGCATTGGCCTCCACCTTGCCGGTGGCGCTGAGTATCCCCCCCAGGAGCTCCTTTTTTGCCATGCCAAGGACGACACCGTTTTGCTGCTGCCGCTCCGGGGTCAGGGTGATGATGGAGGGGGCGGCCCCTTTGGTGGGGGCGTCAGGCTTGCCGGTCTCTTTCTCCGACTCCCTGGCGGGGGTTTTACCGGCCTGGGGGAGCAACCGGTAGGCGACTACTCCGGCCAGGAGCAGGAGGATGATTATGGGGATCAGATAGCGTTTCATAGTGCGCCTCCGGTGGTTATTGGTAGGGGCGGACGGCTGTCCGCCCTGGGCGTATGGCCATACGCTCCTACGTCAGTGCTGATCCCGGCGGCGGCCTTCAGCCGGGCCTGGGCGATGAATCCGTTCTTGAGTTCGGTGAGCTGTCCGTCACGCAGTTCCAGGAATTTTCGCTGCTCCTGGATGACGGAGAGGATTCCCACCTCACCCAGTTGATATGCCTCCCGGGTCAGCCGGAGGTTCTCTTCCAGTTGGGGGAGGATCTGACGGGAATAGAGGGTCAGGAGCTTTATCGAGCCTTGGAGTCGGCCATGAGCCGTGGTGACCTCCCTTCTGGTAACCGCCATGGCGGACTCCAGTTCTCGATTACTTCGGCTCGTCCGGGCCTTGGCCTCCCCTATCCGTCCCTGGTTTTGGTCCAGGAGGGGGAGAGGGATGGAGAATCTGAGCCCCAGGGTGTCGTCCCGTTTTAGCCCCTGCTGCCGGTCGATCTGGAAGGACATCTCGTCGTGGCGATAGAAGAGGGAGGCGGTGACGTTTGGTATTCGCTCCACCTTGGCCGACTCCTCTTCTGCGTGCCCCCGCTCCCGTTCCGCGGCCAGGGCAAGGAGGTCGGGGCGCCGCTGCGGGAGCCCCTCCAGCAGGCCGCTGAGGGGAAGAGAAGGTGATAAAAGTTCCTCCCGCATCTGCTCACCCTCAACCTTAACCTGTCCCTCTGCTCCCAGCAGCTCTGCCAGCCGGGTCCGGGCCGGAAGAAGCTCTTGCTCCGCGGCAAGTATCCCACCTTCGCTTCTGACCACCTCCACCTGTGCCAGGTTTAGCTCCAGTTCAGGGATGTCACCGGCGGTGAATCGCTGGGTTGCCACGGCAAAGAGCTGATTGCTCAGATCAAGGGCGGTTTCCGCCAGTTTCCGCCGTTTTTCGCAGAACTGGAGCTCATGATAGGCCACGGTCACCTCTTCGGTCAGAAGCCGTTCCCGGTCGACCAGTCGCCAAAGGTACGCCTCCAGCGACCGATCATTGACGGCGCGCCGTTTGGCACGTTTGCCGGCGGTGACGAACTCCTGGGAGATTCCCACGCTCACACCGTAATCCTCGCCACTGCCGAAGGTCGCGCCGCTGCTCCCTTCCAACTCCAGAAGCGGGTTGGGGAGCGCCATAGCGGTGAGATGTTGCGCCTGAATAATTCCCTTTTCTTCCTTCATGGACCGCAGCTCTCCGTTTCCCTTCAGGGCCAGGGTGACGGCCTGGGTGAGGGTGAGAGGGTGCGGAACGTCAGCAACGGCGGAGCCGCAGAGGAGGAACAACACAATCCCCCCGGCTGCCGCGACCGGTATCAGTCGACGCATCAGTCATTCTCCTGAGGTGACCGTACGCCGGCAGAGTCCGGACGTAGAGTCCCTGTAAATTGATTCAACGAGGTACAGCTATAACCATCAGTTGTCACACAGGAGTTTTCTCCGTGTCTCCGTGACTCCGTGGTGGACTGTCTCTTTCTGGAAGATCGTTTTTGGGGAAATCAGACGAGGTTTTGCGGTGGGATGAAGATCGGGAGGTAGACTTCGGGTAGTTGACTGAAGTGGTCCTTGGGGGTCAGCAGGGAGAGCGATGGGGTGTAGGAGATGACCGTTTCGCCCCCCAGCAGCGGAGCGTTACAGACACAGTGAAGACACGAGGTACAGTGGTCCCTGTCGCCATGGTCGTGATCGTCAACGGGACAGCAGGGGGGGGCAGGATCTGCTGAAGGGGGGAGGAGAGCGGTGGTTGTCCCGTGCAGCCCGTTACTCCTGGGGCCGACGGCATGGCACTCCATGGAGAGACAGAGGGTCACCATGATCAGGAGCATCATCGTGGCCACCAGTCGACGCTGGAGACGGAGCAGTGACATGAGGTGGTGAAAAGCCATGGGTCGACTTGTAGCATGAGGAGCCGATGCGTGTCCAGACGAAAACGGGGTGGTCCTTTTATACTGCCGCTGGCAACGAATTTGCAAAGGTTGTTGCCAGCAACGAGGAGGGACGAGATGGAAGCTCTGGAAAATCTGGACAGGGATACGGCCAGGAAGTTGTTCACTCACTATCGCAAACAGCGTGACGGCATCAGGAACTCGCCGGAGATGGGGACGATCTGCCTTATCTGCGGCTCCCTGCACATCGTTGCCAAGCCTGGAGAGCCGCATCAATTCCTCTGCCGTGACTGCGGTTTTACCTTTATCCGTTACGTTTGTGACGTCTGCGGCAGCACCGTTGACGGTCGTGATCCGCAGAATCCCGGCTGTGACGGCTGCGGCCTGCGGCACTGCAGCTGCGGGGCCTGCGGATGTACAACGGCATGTAATCATATATAAAAAGGAGGAAGTCGCAGATGCTCAGAGCGGAAACCGGCCGTACCGTCACCATCAGCTATATCGGAACGTTGGACAACGGGAAGATTTTTCATAGTACCGACGTGGATGGCCCGTTGACCTTCACCATGGGGAACGATGAGATTTTTCCGGCACTGGAACGGGCTATTATGGGGATGGGGTCCCAGGAGACGAAGAATGTGGTGCTCTCCGGTACCGACGCCTATGGTCCCCGTCGCCAGGATAATGTCATCACGGTTGCGAGAAATGCCTTTCCTGCCGGTAAAGAGATCGTCGCTGGTCAAAAAGTAAGCATCGACTTCTCGGGAGGAAGCTCCCGGACCATGCTGGTGACTGCCGTGGACGATACCGGGGTGACGCTAGATGGTAATCACCCTCTGGCGGGATGCGAATTGACCTTTGCCCTCAGGGTAGAGCGGATTGAATAGCAAGAAAATGGAGGAGCAGATGGCGCAGGAAGAAAAGCCGGATCGTTACGTGTCGTTCAGGGGGATCGAAGGGGAGAGTAATTCCCGGAAGATGGTGGTGATGCTTCGCCGCCATATTGATGATCCGGCCAAGAGCAACCGCTTCTGGGAGCAGTTCAAGGAGAAGCTTGCCCGGGTCGGCCAGCCTGATGAGAATAGCGGCCGCTGCCTGGACGAGCTGTTTCTGATCCACGCATATATCAACAACCTCAGGGAGCTCTTCGAAGCCCACGATGATCAGCCGGCACTTGTCTTGCTGGAACAGATCGAGGAGGAGAGTTGTTGATAGAATTGTTGAATCGTTGAGTTGTTGAATCGATTCAACAACTCAACGCTTCAACAGTTCAACGCTTCAACAATCCAACATCAGCTCAGTGAAGTAGTGGATGGATCTGTAACGCTCCGAAGGGGTAGGGGGGACAACGGAGCTGAAGCGGCTGACGTAGATGAGATGGCGGATGCCGTAAGCGGCTGCGGTCCCCAGGTTGGTCTCGCTGTCCTCCCCCAGGAGGGTACGAGCCGGATCATAGGGGACCTTTTCCCGGAGTTTCCCCCAAAAGCGGACGTCCTCCTTGGGAAGTCCCAGGTCGTGGGCTGAGATGATCCCGTCGAAGAGAGGACCCAGCCGGGTCTTTTTCATTTTGATAGTCAGCGTTTTGCCGTGGGCGTTGGTGACGAGCCACGTGTTCTTTCCCTGGTGACGTAGAAAGGCGAGGAACTCGGTGACGCCGGGGTGGACGGCGATGAGGTGCTCCACCTCCAGCTTCAGCAGCGGGATGTCCAACTCCAGTCGGTCCGACCAGTAGTCCAGGTCGGTCCAGTTGAGGGTCTGCTCTTGGGAACGGAACTGGGCGTAGAGCTGTTCCTTGGCTTCCTCCAGGGGGACCCGGTTCTTCTTTCCCCACGTTTTCGGCACATGCTCCATCCAGAAATGGTCATCGAAGTGGCGGTCCAGCAGGGTGCCGTCCATGTCCAGAAACACGGTGTCGATGGTGGTCCAGTCGATAATCAAGGTTAGAGGCCTTGGGTCATGGGTAAGAGGCACAAACGGTCTGGAGTATGCAATTCTTTGCACAAGTTTTGGCACTTCACTTCATGTTTGATAGTTTTTCCCATAACCTCTAACCGCTTACCGGGCGTTTAGTTCTATGAACGCCCGCACTGCCAACGGGTCGTTCTCCATGAGCTCGCAGCGGGTAGGGAGCTTCTCGATGCCATGGAGAACTGCCGGACGCTCCGGTTCCACGCCGGTGGCCTTGACCACCGCCTGGTCGAACTTGGCCGGGTGAGCGGTGGCCAAACAGATGAGGGGGATGTCTCTGGAAAAGAAATCCTGGGCCGCCCGGACCCCCACGGCGGTGTGCGGGTCAAGCAGGTAGCCGGTCTCGCCATGGAAGTCGGCGATGCTCTTCAATGTCTCTTCCTGGTCCACCGACCGGGAGAGGAACTCGTCCGCCACCTGACGGCGCTCCTCCAGGCTGAAGTTCATCTGGCCGCTTTCGGCAAAGGATTCCAGCGCCCGTCGCACGGCTTCAGGGTTCTCATCGAAGAGGTAGTAGAGGTACCGTTCGAAGTTGGAGGCCACCTGGATATCCATGGAAGGGGAGACCGTGGGAACCACCGTCCCCAGGGAGTAGTCGCTGTCATTGATGAACCGGGTGAGGATGTTGTTCTCGTTGGTTGCCAGGAGGAGTTTGTCGATGTTGAGCCCCATCCGCTTGGCGATATAGCCGGCGAAGATGTCGCCGAAGTTGCCGGTGGGGACCGAGAAAATCACCTTTTCAGCCGGATTCCCTGTCGCCCGGAAGGAAGCGTAGAAGTAGTAGACCACTTGGGCCAGGACCCTCGCCCAGTTGATGGAGTTCACCGCCCCCAAGGAGTAGTTTTCCTTGAACTCCAGGTCGCCGAAGAACCCCTTGACCATGTTCTGGCAGTCGTCAAAGGTCCCTTTCACCGCGATGTTATGGACGTTGTCATCGGTCACCGTGGTCATCTGGAGGGCCTGCACCGGCGAGGTCTTCAGGTGGGGGTGAAGGATGAAGATGCTGATGTTCTCTTTTCCCCGGACACCGTGGATGGCGGCGCTCCCCGTGTCGCCGGAGGTGGCGCCGACGATGTTCATCTTCTCCCCGCGCTCCTTGAGGAGATATTCGAAGAGATTTCCCAGGAATTGAAGCGCCACGTCCTTGAAGGCCAAGGTGGGGCCGTGGAAAAGCTCCAGGATATGGAGGCCATCCAGCGACACCAGAGGGGTGATCTCCGGGTGGGTGAAGCTGTCGTAGGATCTGTTAATGAGTAGTCTGAGATCTGCCGGCGGGATGTCATCGGCAAAGAGGGAGATGATCTCGAACGCCAGATCCCGGTAGGGGAGGTCACGCCAGCGGGCCAAGGTAGGGGCGTCCACCGTGGGGATTTCCCGGGGGAGGAGGAGACCGCCGTCGGTGGCGAGTCCCATCATGACCGCGTCCTTGAAGCCGATAGGAGTGATGCCGCCACGGGTGCTGATATATTTCATGAATATGCCTCGGAGATTGGTATGTTGGAAATGAGCGGCATCATACCAGTTCAAGGTTCAAGGTTCAAGGTTCAAAAGAGCAGAGTCCTGTATTCCGAGTTCCACGTTTCACGTTCGGGGTCGAGTTCGGCGGGAGCCTGAGGTTAATATTTTTTTGCGAAAATCTTTTTTACGGTTGTGCTAAACTCATTATCCAACAATTCCCGTGGAGGGAGCGGATAAAGGAGAGATTAAGGTTATGGAAATATTTATGCGAGAAATGAGAGCACTTTTCATGATGGTGATGATCTGTGCGATTGCAGGAGTCTGTCTCCCCCTGCCGGTTCACGGTGCCGAGCTGTTCGTCCCCACGGGGAGTATGGAGACGAGCCGCTACGATCACACGGCCACGCTGCTCCCCAACGGGAAACTCCTAATGGCGGGAGGAGTTAAATATGGAATCTCCGGTGCGCTTAGCAGCGCCGAGCTGTATGACCCGGCGAAGGGAACCTTCACCTCCACCGGGAGCATGGGTACTGCCCGCTCTCATCAGACCGCGACGCTCCTCCCCAACGGGAAGGTCCTCATCACAGGTGGAGGTGATCTCCCAAGCAAGAGCGCCGAGCTGTATGATCCGGCCACGGGGCTCTTCACCTCCACCGGCAATATGGCTGGCGTCCGAGCCTGCCACACCGCGACGCTGCTCCCCACAGGGAAGGTTCTCGTTGCAGGGGGATATGACGCCGGTGGCAGCTCGTTGAGCAGCGCCGAACTGTACGACCCGGCCACAGGACTCTTCACCCCCACCGGCGACCTGAACGGTGGGTTTGGGCGTTATTCTCACACGGCAACCCTTCTCATCACCGGGAAGGTTCTCCTGGCGGGAGGTGCTGATAACAACTCCAACTCGGTGAGGAGCGTTGAGCTGTATGACCCGGCCACGGGGAGTTTTACGACCACCGGGAGTATGACGATGATTCGCGTTGGTCATACGGCAACCCTGCTCTCCACTGGAATGGTCCTCGTTACCGGAGGGAATGACAATTTTAACGATACCCGGAACAGTTCCGAGCTGTACGACCCGTCAACGGGAACCTTTGCCTTCAGCGGGAACATGACCGCCAGGCGGCACTGGCATAGCGCAACGCTCCTCTCTGATGGCAGGATTCTGGTGGCCGGGGGGTATGACGACAGCTCCGGCATGGTGAGCAGCTCCGACCTCTACGGTCACGGAGTGAATTCCTATGCAGGCGTTAATCTGCCGAAACCGGTCACCTCCTCCGCTCCCGTCACTTCAACGATCACCGTGCCGCCGGGTGGTTGCGCCATTGCCGATCTCTACGTCCGTTTGGGGGTAAACCACCCCTCAATTCAGGATCTTGAAATCCGGCTGACTCACAACCAGAGCGGCCGGAGCGCACTCCTCCAGAGCCATTCCTGCGCAGGGGTCAATATCTCAACCCTTTATGAAGATCAGGCCGGCTCCCTCTGCCCCCCCGGCGCCACGACGCATCCTGCGGAGCCGTTGAGCATCTTCAACGGTCTGGCGGCCTCGGGTGACTGGGTGTTGGAGCTTCACGATACGGGAGCCGGTTCCGGGGGGAGTCTTACCTCATGGGGGATTGTCTATAGCTGTGTCGTACCTGTTAACGTCCGGACAGAGCTGGTGGGGGGGAGCTTCACCGTTGACGGTGCGCTCTACTCCTCACCCCAGAGCTTTACCTGGAAGCAGTGGAGTAGTCATACTCTTGCCACCACTTCACCACAGACAGGAGGAGACGGGACCCGGTATGTCTTCATGGGATGGTCCGACGGGGGAGCGCTCACCCATGCCGTCACGGTGCCGAAATCACCCATGACCTATACCGCAACGTTTGCGGCGAACCCGGGAACGGTTCAGCGGTTCATTCCCACCGGAAGTATGGGGGGGGCGCGTTATTACCATACGGCAACGCTGCTCCCCACCGGCACAGTTCTCATGGGGGGTGGAGATGACGACACCTCCATAACGTTGAGCAGCAGCGAGCTGTACGATCCCGCCACCATGAGCTTCATCCCCGGTGGGAGCATGGTGGCGGCACGCTCTTCTTACACGGCAACCCTGCTTCCCGACGGGAAACTCCTCATGGCTGGAGGGTATAACAACAGCACCGGGATCTTGAGCAGTTCCGAACTCTATGACTCGGCAACGGGGAATTTTATTCTCACCGGAGAAATGATGACGGGGCGAACCCGTCACACGGCGACCCTGCTTCCCAGCGGAAAAGTCCTCATGGCTGGAGGGGAGAACAGCAGCATCGGGACCTTGAGCAGCGCCGAGTTGTACGATCCGGCAACGGGGCTTTTCACCTCTGCCGGGGATATGACCGCCCTACGTGCCGATCAGAGTGCGACCCTCCTCTTCGACGGGAAGGTTCTCCTTGCGGGAGGGGGGAGCGCAGATCTGTACGATCCGGAGATGGGAACCTTTACCCCCACCGGGAGCATGAAGACGGCACGTTATTCACACACGGCAACTCTGCTCCCCAGCGGGAAGGTCCTCATCTCGGGCGGGTATGACAACAGCTCCAACATGATGAACAGCGCCGAACTGTACGATCCGGTCATGGGTTCCTTTGACTTCACCGGGAGTATGGTTGAGGCCCATGCTCTTCATACGGCAACGCTCCTCCCCACCGGCAAGGTTTTGATCGTGGGAGGTGGGAGCGCCGAACTGTACGACCCGGCAACGGGGATTTTCTCCCAAAATGGTGGCACGACCACTGTCCGTTTTGGTCACACAGCGACCCTGCTCCACGACGGGAATCTCCTTGTGGCGGGGGGATATGGATATGACCTTACTAATTATGTCAGTTTGAGCAGCGCCGAGCTCTATGCCGCCCCACTGCCGGGAGTACCCATAACCATCCAGACGACTCCGCCGGGACGGGGTGTTACGGTGGATGGGGTCTCCTACAGCTCACCCCAGACCTTTACCTGGGATCAGGGCAGCAGTCATCTCATTGGCACCTCCACCCCCCAGGACGGTGGGGCGGGAATCCGGCAAATCTATACAGGGTGGTCTGACGGTGGCGGGATCAGCCATCAGATCACCGTGACTGCGACTCCGGCAACCTATACGGCCACTTTTACCCCCCAGTACCTGTTGACCACCACTGCCGGGGCAGGGGGAAGTGTCTTTCCGTTAACGGGGAACTGGTATGATGGGGGGAGCGTGATCAACATTTTTGCCACGGCAAACGACGGTTACACCTTCGACTTCTGGAGTGGCCTCGTGGCGAACCGTGTCAGCGCAGGGACTACTGTCAGCATGAGTCAGCCCCTCAGCGTGACGGCAAGCTTTATTCCCATTGATCGTGCCAGGATCGGCACGGCTCTTTATCAGGACATCTTTGCGGCACTCTCGGCTGCGGCACAAAATGATCTCATTGAGGCTCAAGGGGTCATCTTTACGGGAGGAATGAGAGTGGACAAGGGGTTTGCCGTGAGACTCAAAGGGGGGGTAGACTCGGGATTCAATACGATCCCCGGGGGAATGACAACCATCCAGGGGACGCTGACAATTGTAACCGGGAGTCTGGCGGTGGATCGGCTGACGCTCCGGTAGAGGATGACCCTACCGAACGGAATCATTCATGAAGCCAAGAGGCGCTTGAGTTCATGAGCGAAGAGAGCTGCAGGGCGAAGATTTTCAGCCGGGGATCAAGATCCGGGCGATGGGTGACAATGGACTCTTCCACTGCCTGGCAGCTCTGCATCAGCTCCACGGCGCCCAGCAGAGCCGCTGCCCCTCGCAGGTTGTGCAGCCGACGGGCGGCGCTCTCGCGATCTCCCCGTGTCAGATCGATCCGGGTCTGTTGCACGGCATCACGGTACTCGGCGACAAATCGTTGCAGTATCTCCAGAAAGAGCTCCCGGTCGTTGGCCAGGGCGAGGGCCGCCTTATTGCTGTCGATACCGGAAATGACAGGGAAGTCGAGACTCATCACCTCTGCCGTTTCATCCCCTGCCGCATGGGACAACGGTGATGCCGCCTTCCGGGGAACAGGGATGGTCAGGGGGGGGAGCAGTGCCACCTCCCTGGTGACGTCGGTGGTCCAGTGGAAGGGAAGCTCGAACCAGAAGACGCTTCCCACCCCCACCCGGCTTTCCATGCCGATGGTTCCCTCCATGAGTTCCACCAGCCGTTTGCAGATGGAGAGTCCCGGACCGGCGCCGTCGGCCTTGGAAATAGGGGTGAATAGAGTCGATTGAACCTCAGGAGGGATCCCCACCCCGGTGTCGTGCACCTCGAAGCGGAGCCGGGTGGTGGTATCGGTGAACTCCACCGGTTGAACCTTCACATGGATTTTCCCTTGTTCCGTGAAATTGATGGCGTTCCCCACCAGGTTGAGGAGGATCTGCTCCAGCCGCAGTTCATCCCCCACCAGATCCACCGTCACCGCTGTGGGAGTTTCTATGAAGAGGACGATCCCCTTGCTGCGGGCCGAACTCCCCAGCCGGTTCTCCAGTTGGTCAAGGAGTCGCTGCAGCGCAAAGGGACGTATCTCGTCACTCATGTCGGCAGCACGGATGTCAAAATTCATTGTCCCCCCGGAGAAGTAGGTGTAGTATCACGCGCCATGGCAATAAGAGCTGCTGCTCCGGAGTCGTAATGCCGGCCGAAGAAGGATGTCGAACGTGAAAAAAGTGTTCATAGCCGACGACCATGCAATTTTTCGCGAAGGGCTCAAGAGACTTATCGCCAAAACCGACGACTTCGTGGTAACCCATGAGGCCACGGACGGTCTTGAGGTCTTGGGGAAAGTCCTGGAGCATGATTTCGATCTCGTCATTCTGGATATCTCCCTTCCGGGGCGCAGCGGGCTTGAAATTCTCATGGATATCAAAAAGTACCGGCCGAAGCTGCCGGTCCTCATCGTGAGCATGTATCCCGCGGAACAGTTTGCGGTGCGGGCATATAAGGCCGGGGCCTCGGGGTATCTGACCAAGGGGGGACCAGCAGAAGAACTCTTTGATGCGTTGCAGAGAATCGCACGGGGCAAACGCTATGTGAGTCAGGCTGTTGCCGAGGCACTTGCCGATGGTCTGGAGATTGAAAGCGAAAAACCGCTCCACGATGAGCTCTCCATTCGTGAATATCAGGTGTTGTGTAAAATCGCCGCAGGCATCAAGCCACAGCAGATTTCCGATGAACTGGGTATGGGGGTCAAGACCGTCGGGACCTACCGTTTCCGTATTTTGAGTAAGATGCATATGAAATGCAATGCAGAGCTGACCCGGTACGTTTTGGAACAGAACTTGTCCTGAGCCGTCGCCACACTCCCCTCTTCGCGTACTCTCCTCATTTGTAAATAAATCAAGCCGGTTGCCCCTGCCGGATATTCCCCGTCTTTTGAGCGACTATTCCGGAATGTACTGAAAACACGTACGGCTGTTCAGGTAAATTACCTGAAGATGATACGGGTAAAATCCGACAGGGTACCCACCGGGAATAGTTTATAGTATACGGCATTCATCCGTTCAGATCAGAGTTGATACCGCTCTTGCTCCGGGTCGTAACCGGTTACTTCTGTCGTAAGGAAGGAGGATCATGAGTACGAAAGAGTATAAACACACGGTGTTGCAGGCAAAGGTTTTGGGGCGGGTGGAACGGTTGCTGGGGAGCGACTGCAATGCCAATCCGTTTCCTGAAATGACAAAACAGTGGACGGCTTTCCGGGAAGGGTGGTTCAGGGATTTGACCAATTCATTGTCCTGCGAACTCCGCACCGGCAACAAGTAGTTTTGTTCCTGTGGATAGGCTGAAGGCTGAAGGGTATCAGGAAAACCTCTGCAAGATCAATGAAAGTGGCCCCTATGGGCCGGGTTTAACCTTCAGCCTTCAGTCTTCAGCCTCAATACTTGACGTTTCTGCAAGGACGCGCCGGGACGTTCCTTATCTTCAGCCCGCTCCTCCGGAAAGAGGAGAGTCGTACGACGGTTTCAGGGGTGCCCCTTGAACTCATCTTTTCCGCTGAGGAGGAAATTGAGGGGAGCAACCATCCGGATAGGGACGGCGAAGAACGGTTCCCGGTAAGCCGGGGGGAGGGGAGAGAAGGGGGCTGCGGCGTCCACTGCCTGGAGGATCTTCCGGTCAAACTCCCGGTCACCGGAGCTCTGTTCTACTGCTCTGTTCACCAGAGCGCCGTCGCGGTTGAGGACGACAACGATGACCGGGATGCGCGGGGTGCGGACGCTTCCAGCGCCGGCCAGCCACCACTGTTCATTGACCTTGCGCAGCAGGGCGAAATAGTACTGTTTCACATCGTCTCTCAGACTCTTCCCTTCAGCCAAGCTGCTGAAATACCCCATGGAAAGCCCCAGACCCAGTGATGACTGTTCCAGCAGTTCCGGTTGCTCCCTGCCGCCGGTAACGGCGTCCCGCACCTTTTCGGTGAGCTGCTCCGCTTCAGTGGGCGGAGTCACGGGGAGCGGTTCCGGCAGGGGAGGCGCTGTAGGTTCTACAGGGATACTCTCGGGGGGGGGCGGTTCCGGTGAAGGAGGCGCCGGGGGGAGTGACTGCACCGTATTCAGATCCACTGCAATGGTTGAGGAGGGGGTGCCGCCGCTTCGCTTGCCCGGCAGATAGAGGAGTGGGGTGAGCGTCAGATGAAGGAGGATGGAGAGGGTGAGCATCCGGAGAAAGAGGGTATTGCGACGAACTGCGGCACTTTCCGGGGAGAGTGGCGCCTCCGGCGCAAGCTGTTCAAACTCTCGATCGATCTGTTCGTCCACGTCTTTCACGCCTTGAACTTGCTTTCGGTTCCGGCGCGCAGGCGGGAGATGTTTTCGCGATGCTTCCAGATGACCAGGAGGGAGATGATGACGGACATGGCGATGATGGGAGGTCGTCGGTCCAGCCAGGTGATGAGCAGGGGGATGGCCACGGCGGCGATGATGGAGCCCAGGGAGATGTAACGCCGCGCCGCGACCATGGCGATGAAGATGATCACGGCGATGCCGACGCTTGCCGGCGATACCCCCAGGAAGACTCCCAGGGCAGTGGCGACCCCTTTACCCCCTTTGAAGCCGAGGAAGATGGTGTAGACATGGCCGAGGAAGGCGGCGGTCCCGATGGCGGCAATCATGGTGTCGCCGAGCCCCAGTTTTCGGGCTACCAAGATGGGGATGAGCCCCTTGAGGCAGTCCCCCACCAGGGTCAGGATGCCGACGTTGCGGCCAAGGGTCCGGTAGACATTGGTGGCGCCGATGTTGCCGCTCCCCGTGGTGCGGATATCCACCCCGGCGCACTTGGCCAGGAGCAGACCGGTGGGGATGGAGCCCAGCAGGTAGGAGCCGACTATGAGAAAAATGGTTTGCAGCACGCTGTTCTCCGTAACGGGTGTAGAAGCGAAGGCATACTAAAACATTTCACGGCGTGGCGCAAGGGGTAGGAAGAAGGGCCTCTTTTTATGGTGCTTTACTCGGGATGGTTCGTGCCTGTACTCGCTGAAGAAAATGCCGAAGGTTCATCCCGCCGTTTCTCCAGCCGGAGAAGCAAAAGAGCCCCTGCCATGAAAGCCAGGTCCCGCAGGAGTGCAGTCCAAGGGGTGGTCTTGGGACCTCCCTGGCGAAAACAGCCGCAGTCGATATCCAGACCGCGAACAATGGCCGTGGTGAGGGCCAGAGTGAAGACGAGATTCATGAGGAGGATGAGGGTCGCGCCGGCCCGGAGCCGGAGACCCAGGAGGAGGAGGAGGCCGCAGAGGAGTTCCACCCAGGGGAGTGTTGCGGCCATGAGATAGTTGCCGAAGGGGGGGAGGAGTTTGTAGGCAGCGACGTTGCCGGCAAAGGCAACCGGGTCGGCGATCTTGAGAGTGCCGGCATAGATAAAAATCCCCCCCAGGACGACTCGAAGGGGGAGAGTCAGGTAGCTGCGGGTGGTATGTGTCACGGTTTTTTTCCCTCAACCGGGTAACCGGCTTCCTGCCATTCGGGGTACCCCCCCTCGAAGACGAATATCTCCCAATAACCGGCCTGAATCAGTTTTTTGCCCAGATCCATGCTGTCGTGGCAGCCGTACCCGTTGCAGTAAATGATGAGCGGCATGGTCTTGGGGACCTGTTTCAGGAACTCCGGCAGGCGCGCCTCAAACTCCCCCAGGGGGAATGACCGGGCCCCTTTCAGATGCCCCCCCGCAAAGGTCACGGCATCCCGGGCGTCCAGGAGGTACCCTTCCCCCCGGTCAAAGAGCTCCTTGACCTGCATGATCCCCAGGGGGAGGGGGAGTCTGGCGGCGGCGGGGGAAGCTGCCGGGGCCGGTCGGTTGACCATGCCGGTCCAGGATTCCACCAGCATCCGGCGGTTCCAGGCGAGGCCGATGATGGCCGCGACTATGATGATGACCGCCATCTCCTTGAGCAGGGTGCGCGAAACAGTCAAGATCTCATTCCTCGCCCTCTCCTTCATGGCAGTGATAGTAGCGGACCACCTCCACGCGTTCCAGGGTGACCATGCCGCCGTTCATCATGGCGTCGATCTCCGGCATGAGAGCGTCGATATGCTCACGACTTTCAACGACTTCGATGATGAACGGCAGGTCAGTGGAAAGCTCCAGCAACTTATCCGTATGGTAGATGCTGTGAGCGCCGAATCCGGCAACGCCGCGAAGTACCGTCGCTCCGGCGAAGCCGTTTGTTCGGAAGAGGGCTATCAGTGCCTCATACAGTGGCCGATGTCCGTATCGGTCGCTCTCGCCGATGAAGATCCGCATGAGGCACTGTTCGCCGGTGATGCGTCGCATGAATCGCTCCTAGGGGTGAAGCCAGCGGGCTGTCATGATGCCGCTCCAGGTGAGAACCAGGCAGATGAGAACGCTGACGAGCACGTTTGCTGCCGCCTTGAGGAAATCCCCCTCCTCCAGCAGACGGAAGGATTCGTAACTGAAGGTGGAAAAGGTCGTGAGCCCCCCCAGGAAGCCGATGGTAATGCCGGTTCGGAGCGTGGGGGAGACGAGGGTGCTCCGGATGCTGAATTCCATGATGAGGCCGATGCAGAAGGCCCCCACCAGGTTGACGACGAGGGTCCCCCAGGGGAACCCTCTCCCCACAACGGTGTAGACCCAACGGGAGAGCCAGTACCGGGTGAGGCACCCCAGCGCCCCGCAACAGGCGATCATGACGGCGATACGCATCCGGCTTCCTTTGTTACATAGTTGCTCCGCCGGATTGTAGCGGGTAGAGCGGTCACCGTCAAAGATATTTTACCGGGAATGCCGGTCACTTGTATTTGTCGATGAGTTTGTGGCAGAAGAGGCAGCGCATGGGACCGTCCTTGGGCTTGATCGGATGCTTGTCGGGGAAGGGGATTCCACCCTGCTCGTTATGGCAGGCGGGGCACCCCTTGTCCGCATCCATCTTGCTTCCGCTCTTTTTTACGATCTCGTAGAATGAGCGGTGTTTGTCATCGTAGGGAACCTTCTTGGTTTTCTCTTCTCCGGAGATTCCCCAGAAGATGCCGAATACCACGACGATAATGGCGATGAAGATCAAATCTTTTTTGCCGATACTCACAAACAGCCTCCTTGGGATGACACCCCGCTGCGGGGGGCACACCGGATGATGGTACTGTTACGGGACGGGTTGAGCTCTAGTCGGTCCGAAGGAAGCTGAAATAGAGCAGCACTGATGCAATCCCCATGCACCCCAGGATGAAGGGGAGGGTGGAACTTATGGTAAGCTCCGCTCCCGATGGGGGAAGGGTATAGCGGATGAGCATGGTGAGAGAGAGCAGGGTGAAGAGGGTGAGGAGCACGATTCGGGTCCAGCGCCAGAGGGCGTACAGCAGGGCCAGAACAAGGGGGAACGTTACCTCCGGATGATTGGTGAGGCTCTTCATGTTCAACTCTTTTAAAAAAGTGAGAACGTTCTGGGTCTCGAAGGGGTGGAGGGCCTGCCCGGTTTTCATGATCAGCCGTTCCTTGTCCATGGCGCCTCTGTTAAAAGCCTGATGGAGTCCCTGCCGCCGGGGTTGTCGGCCATTGCATCTCCCCGTGAGAATGATGCCAAATGCCTTGACAAAGGGTAAACCGGTCAATAGTATATAAATTTTTTGTCCTTCCCCACAAGAAGAAAGTGTCGGAAGATTTTTTCTTATTCTCTTTACAAATAGTTGTGCCTCTGTCTCCGTTGGGAGAGGGGTGTTTACCGAGGTGACTGGTGTCCTGGAAGGCAATCGGCATTTTTGATTCGGGTATTGGCGGTCTCACCGTGCTCAAGGAGTTGGTGAAGGCGATGCCACAGGAGGATACCCTCTACTTGGGGGATACGGCGCGGGTCCCCTACGGCACCAAATCACCGGAGACCGTGATTCGCTATGCCGTCGAGATAGCATCGTTTCTGGTGAAACGGGATATCAAGCTCCTCGTGGTGGCCTGCAATACCGCGTCAGCCGTTTCACTGGAGACGCTCCAGGAGCGCTTTCCCATACCAATCGTCGGCGTCATCGAGCCGGGGGCACGCCGTGCCGCCGCCGTGACCCGCAACGGCAGGGTAGGGGTCATCGGCACCGAGGCGACCATCAAGAGCAGCGCCTATACCCGTGCGATCAAGCGGGTGAATCCCGCTATCGAGGTCATCACTCGGGCCTGTCCGCTCTTCGTCCCTCTGGCGGAAGAGGGGTGGATCTCCAATGAGGTGGCGCGGCTCACGGCGCAAAGCTATCTGGCGGGGTTGAAGGAGAGCGGTGTTGATACCCTGGTTCTAGGCTGTACCCATTACCCGCTCCTCAAGGAGATCATTGCGGAGGTCATGGGCGAGGGGATCCGGTTGGTGGACTCGGCCGAGGAGACGGCCCTGACCGTTGCGGAGATCCTCCAGGGGGGGGGACTCCTCCGGCCGGTGGCTGAGAAGGGGAATCATCACTATTTCGTCACCGATGTCCCCGCAGGTTTTATCAGGATCGGCAACGGCTTTCTGGGGGGGAATCTGGAGGATGTGCATCAGGTGAATCTTGATGAGGGCACTGCCCCGGGGGGATACCATGTCCAGGCGTAGAAGAACCGGCCGACTGTTCCTCCTCGTGGCGTTTTTCTGTTGCGCGGTGGCGCTGGGGTTGCTGATGTTCAACAAGTACAGCCAACGGAGTCAGCCCCTCACCCCTACCACTGCGCCCCAGGGGGACCCCCCCCCCTCACGGGTGGTGGCTCTCTACTTTGCCGCTCCTGATGGTGTGGGGCTGGTTCGGGAGTCCCGGGAGATCGACGCCTGTGCCGACCAGATAGCCTGCGTCAGGGCCGTCATCACCGAACTGATCAAGGGGCCCATGGGGGAACTGGGGCCGACTTTACCCCAGACCGTGGTGAACCGGATAACGGTCACGGGGAGCAGCGCCACCGTGGATCTGGGTGAAGCTTTTGTAACGGGGCTTCCCGGCGGGAGTTCGTCGGAGATGACGGCCGTCTACTCCATCGTCAACAGTATTGCCGCCAATATCCCCGGCATCACCGGGGTAAAGTTTCTCATTGACGGCAGGGAGAGCGCTACGCTCAAGGGGAATCTGGACCTGCGCAATCCCCTGACTCCCGACTTTTCCCTTGACAAGAGTCCAGCAGGAGCGACCGGTGGGGAATCCCCTCCACACGGGGCGCCGATACATGATTCCTCTTCAGGACAGACGAAACCGATAACGACAGCTAAGTAAAGGAACCGACGTGCACAGAGAACTGATCCCTACCCTGGAAGAGAAGGCCCGGAACCTCCGGGTCTCCATCATCAAGACCCTTCACCGTTCCCAGTCCGGACATACCGGAGGCTCTCTCTCCGCCATCGACCTCATCACCGCTCTCTATTTTCATACACTCCGGCATCGTCCGGCTGAGCCGGCATGGGACGGTCGTGACCGTTTCGTCCTCTGCAAGGGACATGCGGCTCCGGCCCAGTACGTGGCCCTGGCCGAGGCGGGGTACTTCCCCAAGGAGGATCTGATGATGCTCCGTCGGCTGGGGAGCCATCTCCAGGGACATCCGGACAGCAAGCAGACACCGGGTGTTGATGTTTGTACCGGCTCCCTGGGGCAGGGGCTCTCCCAGGCCTGCGGCATCGCCCTGGGGCTCCGTCTGGATGGTGGAGACCGCCGGGTCTATGCCCTGATGGGGGATGGCGAACTCCAGGAAGGGCAGGTCTGGGAGGCGGCCATGAGCGCGGCCCACTTCCGGTTGGACAACCTCTGTGCCATTGTGGACGCCAACGGCCTCCAGATCGACGGGGAGGTTGCCAAGATTATGGGAGTGGAGCCCCTCGGGGACAAGTTCCGGGCTTTCGGTTGGCACGTCATCGAGATCGACGGTCACGACCTGGGGCAGATCCTGGCGGCCTACGCCCATGCGGCGACGGTGAAGATGAAACCCACGATGATCATCGCCCGTACAGTGAAAGGGAAGGGGGTCTCTTTTTTCGAGAACAAGGCTGCCTACCATGGCGTCACCCCCTCGGACGAGGAACTCCCCCGGGCGCTCTACTGTCTGGGATGCGGTGAATAACGGTGAATTGTGAAGGGTGAAACGTGAAAGGTGAATGGTGAAAAAGTCTTTGATCTATTCACCATTCACCATTCACTGACTTTAAGATACAGGGAGTAGATATATGACGCAGATGGCTGCAACCAGGGACGCCTACGGGACGACGCTTGTGGAACTGGGGGAGGAGAACCCCGCAGTGGTAGTGCTGGACGCCGATCTTTCGGGCTCCACCAAGACCGGACTCTTTGCCAAAAGATTCCCGGAACGTTTCTTCAATATGGGGATCGCCGAGGCCAATATGGTGGGGACCGCCGCCGGCCTGGCAGCGGCCGGTAAGATCCCCTTTGTCTCCACCTTCGCCATCTTTGCGGCCGGCCGGGCCTGGGAACAGATCCGCCAGTCGGTGGCCTATCCCAAGGCCAATGTGAAGATTGTCCCGACCCATGGCGGAGTCACCGTGGGGGAGGATGGCGCGTCTCACCAGTCGGTGGAGGATATTGCCATCATGCGGGCTATCCCCAATATGACGGTCATCGTCCCCGCTGATGCCGTGGAAACCGCCGCCGCCGTGAGGGCCGTGGCCGCTTTCAAGGGGCCGGTCTACCTGCGGCTGGGGCGGAACAAGGTTCCCACCATCTTTGACGATTCCTACCGTTTCGAGATCGGCAAGGGGACGGTTCTGGTCCAAGGGAGTGATCTGACCTTCGTGACCACCGGCCTCATGACCGCCCAGGCGCTCATCGCCGCGGAACGCCTGAAAAAAGTGGGGATCAGCGCCCGGGTTCTCCATTTGGCCACGATCAAACCACTGGATGGCGACCTGTTGCTGGACGCGGCCCTGGAGACCGGCGCCATCGTCACCGGGGAGGAGCACTCCATCGTCGGTGGACTGGGGGGGGCCGTGGCGGAGTTTCTTGCCGAGCAGGCACCCACGCCGCTGGTGCGGGTGGGGGTCAATGACCGCTTCGGGACCTCCGGCAAGGCCGAGGAGTTGCTGAAATATTTCGGTCTCACCCATGAAGGGCTGGAAGAGGCTGCCCACCGGGTACTGGAGCGAAAAGGGGCGCGATGAATCGGGAGCAGCTCTCCTCAGAAAAAGGTTTTACCCTCCTCGCCGCTCTCTTCATCCTGATGATCATGGGGATCATGCTGGGGAAAATGGGGGAGAGTTGGAGTATGATCATGCGACGTGACCGGGAAGAGGAACTCCTGTTCCGGGGAAAGCAGATAAAGACAGCCATTCAACGCTTCAACGATAACGACACAAAGTTTGGTAAAGGCGTTGGTGGCGTGAAGGGGCTGGACAGTCTTATGAAAGATTATCGCTCTCTCGAAACTAATCGATATCTTCGAAAGGAGTGGAAAGACCCCATAACCGGCAAGGATTGGCAATTCATCAAGGACCCCATCAAGGGAGTTATCGGCGTGGCAAGTCCCAGCGATCAAAAGCCTCTCAAAAAGGCCAATTTCTCCGAAGAGTTTAAGTATTTTGAAGGGAAGGAAAAATACAGCCAGTGGCAGTTCGTGAATCTGCCGGCGGGAGCGGTCCGACCGGCCGGAACGACCGTGACCACTGTTGCGACGAATCCCACCGCCGGTTTGCCCTCGGGAGGTTCCCATTGACTCCCACTGAAAGGAGCGATCAGCCGTCGCGCAGCGATAACCCCGGCGGCGGCTGGGCGCCGTTCAACAGCCTGACAACTCGGGTCATCGTCATCTTCATCAGCCTCCTGATCTTCGGTATCGGCTCGTTCACCTTTCTGAGTCTCCGGTGGGAGCATTCGCACCTGCTCAACACGGCGCGGGAAGGATCCCAGCTTCTTCTCAACACCATCGAACGGAGTATTTTCAACTCCATGCGTACCGGCAACACCGAGGATGTCCAGGTCATCCTCCAGATGGTGGGGCGGACACACAAGTTGGTTGGAGTCCGGATCTTTCACCCGCAGGGGATAGTTCTCAAGTCGGCGAACCCTCACGAGGTCGGAAAGCCGGTGAGCGCCAACGACTATGACATCTTTATAAATAATAAAAAGGAGGGGGTCTACGAGGTCCCGGGGAGCGGCCAGGTCCTGGGGATGATCCGCCCCATCTATAATCAGGAAGCCTGCCACGCCTGCCACGGCCACCATCCCCATATCCTTGGGGTGCTGGACATCAATTACTCCCTGGCCGAGACCAAGCAGAAAATCCTCAAGACCACGCAGATCTTCGTCGTCTCCACCATCATCATCATCCTGTTTCTTTCCGTGGCGATTTCGGTCCTGATGATCAGGCTGGTGCGCAGGCCGTTAAACGCCCTGGCGGAAAACATGGCGCGGGTTGAGGGTGGGGATCTCTCCGTACGGATGAAGGCCGACCGGTTGGATGAAGTGGGACGACTCATCGTCAGCTTCGACTCCATGGTGGAAAAACTGGACCGGGCAAAAAAAGAGATAGAGCTGATTCACTTCGAACAGATGGAGCGGGCCGATCGCCTGGCCTCCATGGGGGAGATGGCCGCCGGCCTGGCCCATGAGATAAAAAATCCGCTCACCGGCATTGCCGCGGCCATTACCATCATCGGTGAGGATTTCGATTCCGGGGATCCCCGCAAGCCCATCGTCCATGAAGTGCTGGAGCAGATCAAGCGACTGGACAAGACCGTTAACGATCTCCTCTATTTCGGCAGGCCGGCTCCTCCCGAGCCGACCTATGCCGATGTTAACGAGATGCTGAAAAAGACCCTCTGGTTTGCGGCCCAGCACCGGGGAGGGAAAAATATTGAAAAGAAGCTGGAACTGCAGGAATCCCTCCCTCCCGTCTACGTTGATCCCAAGCAGATGCAGCAGGTTTTTTTGAACCTGACTCTCAATGCCGTGCAGGCCATGCCCTCAGGGGGGGCGCTTACCATCCGCACCGACAAGATCACCCGTGAGGACGGAGTCTGGATCCGGATTGGGATCGCCGATAGCGGTCCCGGTATCCCTCAGCAGATACTGGACAAGCTCTTTACCCCCTTTTTCACCACCAAGGCCCAGGGAACCGGACTCGGTCTGGCTATCTGTCACAAGCTGATTACCCAGCACCACGGTACTATTTCCGTCCGGAGCGAAGACGCTACCGGGACGGAGTTCGTGATCTATCTTCCCGTAATCGACCCTGATGCCGTGAATGCAACCCCGCCGTCGGCAGCACCCGCCTCATTTTGAAGGAGCTTTACATGAAAAAAGTCCGTGTCCTGGTCGTAGACGACGAGCACCTGATCCGCTGGTCCCTGGAACATAACCTCAAAAAGCAGGGGTACGACGTGCTCACGGCAGGGAGCGGGGAAGACGCTTTGAGGTTGGTGAGGGAAGAGCAGCCTGACCTGGTGCTGCTGGACATTCAACTCCCGGGAATCAGCGGCATGGAGGTGCTGGAAAAAATCAAGGAGTTCGACGAGGAGATCATCGTCATCATGGTAACTGCCCATGGCGGCCTGGAAACGGCCGTCAACGCCATGCGTGTGGGAGCCTACGATTATATCAACAAGCCGTTCAATCTGGATGAGATCGCGGTGGTGGTGAAGAAGGCGCTGGAAACCTTTGACCTTCGTCGCGAGGTCGCGCGCCTCAGGAGTGAGCACAAGAAGAGCGGACCTCCCGACATCGTCGGGACCGGCCACCATATGCAGAGCATTTTGGAGATGATGGGCAAGGTGGCGCGCAGCGATGCCTCCACCGTTCTGGTTCTGGGAGAGTCGGGGACCGGGAAGGAACTGGTGGCCAAATGGATACACTACCAGTCTGCACGGGCGGAAAAACCGTTCATCGCCATCAACTGTGCCGCTGTGCCGGCAACACTTCTGGAAAGTGAGCTGTTCGGTCATGAAAAGGGGGCCTTTACCGATGCCAAGAATGCCAAGAAGGGGCTCTTTGAGCTTGCTGACGGCGGCACGGTGTTTCTGGACGAGATCGGTGATATGGAAATGGGGATGCAGGCCAAATTGCTCCGGTTCCTGGAAGACCGTACCTTTCGGCGCATCGGCGGCTCCAAGGTTCTCTCCGTGGATGTGAGGATCATCTCCGCCACCAACAAGGATCTGATCAAGGCCATAGAAGAGAAGCTGTTCCGTAATGACCTCTATTACCGTCTTCAGGTTATCCCGATTTTCCTCCCCCCTTTGCGGGAAAGGCGAGATGACATCCTGCTCATAGCCCGCTATTTTATAGATAACTTTAATCGAGAATTCAACAAACAGGTGGCCGGCATCAGCAGTGAGGCGCAACTGCTGCTCCAGAGCTACCACTGGCCCGGCAACATCCGCGAGTTGAAAAACGTCATCGAGCGGGCCATCATTCTCGGCACCGGTGACCTTCTTGCCGAAGATCATCTTCCCGTAGAGATAGCCCTCCGGAAGGAGTCTCCGGTTAAGAGTTCGTCTTCTTCGTTCATCCTCCCCCCTGAGGGGGTGGACATCGATGAAGTAGAGAAGGACCTGATCCGGCAGGCGCTGGAGACCTCCGAAGGAAATCAGTCAAAGGCTGCCAAGAAGCTGAACCTTGGGATTGACGCCTTCAGATACCGGATGAAAAAATTCGATATTATCAAGTAGTCATACTCTCCCAGGGGTGATCCGGCCATGAGGGGAGTGGTGACGTTTATTTGTACGTAACGCGTAAATTTAATTCTTGCATTGCGTTACTTTGTAGTGTAATTTTTCCGACACAATTGAATAGATAGATACACGATAATACTAAACCATCCGCGAGGATGGGACGGAAAGCCTACAGGGTCTCACCGAGACAGCCGGGTCGCCGAAATATCTCATGGATATTTGCGCCCGGATTCTGCACCTCCCCCTACTTTTGCACAATCCCGGCTCACTATCCACCCACACTACGACGCAATCGGCTGAGAGTTCAAGCTGTTGACGTCGTACTCTCCCTGTACGGAGCAGTTCGCGTAAAGCGTTGTTCGTTCATGTTACCTTGCTGACGCTTGGCGTTTGTATGCTGCAACCATTCTTGTTGTTACAGCTCTGCTAAATGCTGCTAATGACGACTCCATCCTATATGTATTCTGATGCTTTTCTGTTTCGTAATTGCTATCAGTATAGTATAACCTCTTGTTTGTCTTGATAAAAAACAGATAGTAACTTTTATTTAGAATGGCAGGGATGCATCCGTTGTATCTGGCATTTATTTTGCAGATATATCGCGAATGATGCAGCGAGAAAATCGTGCAAAATGACCATAACCCTTTAAAACAAAAGGCAACAGAGGCGAACTATGATGACGACAAGAGCAAGCAGGGTTCTCAAGGTTCTGGTGATTTCGCTGGTAGTGGCAGCCATATCGCGGGGTGAGGCTGTCACGGCCGCCATCCTGCCGGTGGTGACCGGGCAAGGGGTGATTGAACAGTCATTACGGACCCCTACCAGGCTTACGGTGGGCGCAGGGGGAACCCTGTATATAGCCGATCCGGCAAACCGGGGTGTGCTGAAGTTTACTGCCGGCGGTAATCTCATCCAGAAGATAGCGGTCAAGGGTATCCCGCAAGGAGTGGCGGTGACTGCAGACGGGCGTCTGCTGGTGAGCCTCAAGGAGTCCGTGGCCATCTTCGACTCCGCAGGATTGGAGATAGGGACGCTCGGTTCGGGAGCAGGTCAGTTTGTCAGTTCGGCGGACATCGCAGTTGATGATGCAGGATTGATCTACGTCACCGACAGCAAGGGGGGGTGCGTCCAGTCGTTTAAGAGTGACGGCGCCTATCTCTCCCGCTTCGGCGTCAAAGGAAGCGGCGAGGGTCAGTTTCTGTATCCTACCGGAATAGCTTTTGAAAAAGTGTCCAAGCAACTGGCCGTGGTTGATTCGCTGAACGGTCGGGTACAGTTCTATGATCTGTCCGGTTCTTATCAGCGGGCCATAGGGTCCATCGGCACCGGCCCGCTCAAGTTCATGCATCCCCAGGGGGTGACTTTCGAGTATGGTGCTGCCGACAGTGTCAGAATGTATGTATCGGACCCCATGCTGAAGAAGGTTCAAGCCATCGATCCTGGCGGTTCGGGAGTATTTCTCTCCTATATAAACGACAGTCGTGACGGTCACACCCTTCCTTCGGAACTGGCCTTCGACCAGACGCTGCACCGTCTCTATATGGTAAACGGTCTGGGGGGGATCAGCTATTTCCAGATCGTCGACGGAAGCGTTGTTGTCAATAGTACGACAACGGTCACGAACTCTGCCACAGTCATTGCATCCACTGCTCAGTCGTCTGGTGCGGCGGTTACCATCACGGCAGCTACAACCGTTGCCCCGTTCGTACTCTCTACTGTCGCCGACGGAAGTACCGTCACCGGTGACCTTCTGGATATTACCGGACAGGCCTCGTCCGTTCGAACGATAGCGGTGAACGGTCAACCGGTAACGGTGTCCAACGGCCTGTTCAGTACGGCAGTTCTGCTTGCTGCGGGTTCCAATGAGATCGTCGTCACGGCAGTCGACGCCGGAGGTAAGAGCTGGAAAGAGAGCAGAACGGTGATTCGTGATGCCGGGGCGCCGCTGGTGACCGTAGTAAATACTGATGTGCAGGTCACCACCAAGGCGCTTCTGAACCTCAGCGGGACCTTGGATCGTGGCGCATACGTCTCCGTCGCCGGCGTACCTGCCGACGTGAACAAGCTTGAGTGGAGCTCCAGCGTTACTCTGACGCCGGGACTTAATACGATCGAAATACAGGCCATAGATCTTACCGGCCAGGTAGCGAATCGGAAGCGGACGGTATTCTATACCCCTGCCGCTCCGGAACTGGCGGTTACCGTGCCGGGAGAAGATCTGGTAACTGCCAAGAAGAAGTTCATTGTCAAGGGTGTGGTATCCGGCGCCGCCGATACGACGGTAACCGCTGAACTTGACGGGGTTCCGCAAAAGATTACGGTTGCCAACGGTCAGTTCGCACTCCCCCTTGAATTCACGCAGAACGGCACCTATACTCTGACCCTGTTTGCCGCAGCCGGCGGTGGGGACGTGAGTACCGTCAGCCGGACCATCGTCTATCGTGCCGTACAGTAATCGCTTGACACCATTGTCGAGACAGAGATAACGGAATTTCTCAAGGACCAGGAGTTGAACATGAACGTATTGATAAGAGGAATTATTCTGACAGTTCTCTTGGTAGCGCTGGGAGCCCCCTGTGCCATGGCGATCGATCCGCCGCATGACGCAACCAACGCCATCAGTTGTCCAAGCTGTCACTTTGCGGGTGCGTCCATCAACTCCGTTGGGTTCACCAACTTCTGTAACAGCTGTCACCGGCCGGGAGGCATGGCTCAGCTTCATCCTTTCTCGCCCAACGACGCCTCCAACATTTTCAATAATGTTACCAGCAAGCGGACCGGGGTTATCATGCAGACCTCCCATAACTGGGGGGGGAAGCTCGATGTTCCCCGTGCCGGCGCGGCAACACCGGCAGCAGCATCACCCCTCACCGGCACCACCACCGCACCTCTGGTCGGGCTATCCTGCGATCGCTGCCACTCACCCCATTTATCGATCCAGTCGGCCACCAATTCCTTCCCGTTCCTCCGGACGCTGAAAGAGCAGGATCAGATCTGTTTCGAGTGCCACGGCATCAGGAAAACCACCAATCAGACCACCGGCTCCCATCCGGTAACCATGACCTATACCACCGCCATCAAGAAGTTTGCCCGCTATACCTCCAAATTTTATACGACTCCGGTCAACGCGAATCCGGCGAATAGCAGTTCAGCCATGAGACTCAACGGCGGACAGGTTCTCTGCAGTAGCTGCCACGGCATGCATTTCGCCGACTCCAACAGCGCCACCTTCGATAATGCCAGCTCGGTTGTCTTGGGGCGATTGGTCCCCAGTGACGGCTTCCTCCTCCGCACCGACCGTCGCGGCGCAACGGCAAATGCGGTGAACATCTGCACCAACTGCCACAAGGGGAAGAGCGCCCACAACGGCAAGAATCAGAACATTCAGTGTGCCGATTGCCATGGCGGTCACGTTGACGAGGCTGACGGCACGAAAGCCAATGTCTGGCTTGTCAATCGCTACATGTCCTACTCCACCGGAACCTATAAACTGAACAACAGGCTGGCTCAAAAGGCGACCTTCTTCCAGTCCACCACCGTCAAGAACTACCGTGATGCGGGCAATACCGGTGTCTGCCAGGCGTGCCACGCCCTGCCGACGACCGTTTCCGAGCACAGCCAGCCCAACGTCAACTGTAACCTCTGCCACTACCACGATAACCCCAAAGGCTCCTTCGCCGTTGCCAGTTGCAACACCTGCCACGGTTACCCCCCCAAAGCTAACGTTGCCGGCGGACCCACCGGTTATGCCGCCGGTTACACACGGGCAGACGAATCCAAGAGCCCGCACTCGACCCATGACGGCATCTATGCCTTCAGTTGCGATAACTGCCATAAAGGAAACAGCCATAACAGCGGCACCTACTCCGATGTCTTCCTGAGCCCGTCCGGAACTCTTGCCGCGTCCGACGGCGCCACGCCGACCTACACCGCTGCCAGTTTTACCTGCTCGGCTACCTACTGCCATAGCGACGGGGCACCTCGTACCGCGACCCAGTTGAACGGAACCCTCACGAGTAGTACGGTGGTCTGGCTCGACGGCAAGGGGAGCTACACTGCCTCGTCGACCCACTGCCAGAAGTGTCACGGCGACGCCTCCACCCTGAACAGCAACGCCCACGCCAAGCATGTCAGTCCCACCAGCGGTAGAGGGTACAGCTGTGGAATCTGCCATAGCCAGACGGTGGCGTTTAACAACAGCACCTCCATCCTGAACAAGAGTTTGCACGTCAACAACGTGAAAGAGATCTCCTTCGCGGGTCTGGGTTCTGGCTCCACGTTCAACGCGGCAGCCGGCACCGCCACCTGCTCCACCTCCTGCCACAGCAACGGCAAAGGAGCATCACCGCTGACGGTCCCGGCCTGGACCTCTGCGGCTTCGGGCGCCTGCGGCACCTGTCACAACGCCACCGCACCGCTCATCAGCACCAATGCGCACACGGCACACTTCACCGCCGTCTACGGCCCTAACTTTGCAGCTACGACAGCCTCCTGCGCCTCCTGCCACAGTTACACCACAGAGGTCGCCGCCACCCACGTTAACGGTTCCGTCGATACACCGGTGGGCAACTGTACGACCAACTGCCACAAAAACGGGATCAATACCTCCACTAACTGGAGCGGCGGGCGGGTCAGCTGCGAGAGCTGCCATACCGGATCACTCTCGGTCATCGGCGTGACCGCACCGGACAAGAGCCTCTCGACCACCAAGGGGCACAATCAGTCAACCTTTACCGGTACCCCCAGCTGCAACAGCTGTCATAACCCAGATTCGGCCCATATCACCGGTACCCTCAGCGGCAACGTCCGGCTGACCCTGGCCAACGATAACGGTCAGTGCGCCTCCTGCCATAACTCTTCGGGCAATACCATCGCCCGGTTCCAGAACATGAGCACTCACTTCTCGGTGAGAGGTGGTTCACAGGATATGCTCTGCAAGCAGTGCCATGACCCCCACGGCACCAGCAACCTCTCCATGATTCGGACCCAGCTGAAGGGGACCTGGACCAACGCTACTACCTACAGCATCACCTATACCGACGCGGTGAACGGTTTCGTTAATACGGCCACCAACCGCGGTCTCTGCCAGGTCTGCCACACCCAGACTAAGCACTACCGTGCCGGCATACCGGAAGCGGGCCACCCCGTCAGCGGCTGCCTCAACTGCCACTCCCACCGTGCAGCCGGAGGCGCCTTCAAGCCGAAGGGGACCTGTGACGCCTGCCACGGCTACCCCCCGGCACCCCGTGACGTGGCTAACCTGGCCTTCGGCACTGCGGGGAATTATCTCAACGCAGCCTATGAAAACTACAGCGGCGGCGGCGGCGCCCATATGATTCCGAGCCACATTTCCCCGACGGTCACGGCGGACCAGGGGTGGGTCAACTGTGTCAGGTGCCACAACGGCGGCAATGCCAGTCACAAGGCGATCACGCCGATGAATGCGAACATCGCCAACGTCACCGTGGCCGTTGATCAGAAATACAAATTCAACGCAGCCAAACAGATGACCTACAGCGGCGCCAAGTTTGTCTACCCGGGTAACAAGACCGGCCAGTGCACCAATGTGGAGTGCCACTTCCAGCCGTCCCAGAAATGGAGCCTCGGGATCAGTAACCCCCTGGCGCCCACTATCACCAATCTCAGCCCCACAGGCATAGTGGCGGGATCGAACCAGAACCTGACCATCATCGGTACCAACCTTGCCAACGCAGTCGTTACCGTGAGCGGCACCGGCATTACTCTCGGCACGGCCACTGCGGCAGCGACGCAGATCACGGTACCGATCACCATCGACGCCGCGGTCCCCGCCGGTATCCGGACGATCACCGTCACGAATGCCAACGGATATGCCGGTGCCTCTCTCTCCATCACCGCCAAGGCGATCCCCACCATAACCTGGCCGACCCCGGCCGCGGTCATTCTGGGGACGTCACTCTCGGCAACCCAGCTCAACGCCACCGCCTCGGTGCCGGGCAGCTTCGTCTACACCCCCGCAGCAGGATCTGTCCTGAACAGCTCCGGTAGCCAGACCCTGTCGGTCACCTTCTTCCCCGCCGACTCGGTGAACTATGCAACAGCAACCGCCACTGTCTCCCTTAACGTAACCGCCAAGCTGGTACCGGTTATTAACTGGGGCACCCCGGCGGCCATCACCTACGGCACTGCTCTTTCGGCAACTCAGCTCAATGCCACAGCCTCGGTGCCGGGCTCCTTCACCTACACCCCCACCGCCGGTACGATCCTCGGCGCGGGGAACCGGACCCTGACGGCAACCTTCACCCCCACCGACACGGTCAATTACGCCACGACCAGCGCCTCGGTCTCCCTTACCGTGAACAAGGGGGCGGCGACGGTAACCCTGAGCGGTCTGAACCAAACGTATAACGGCACGGTCAGAAGCGTTACAGTCACCACCACGCCGGCGGGGCTGGCAACTACTCTTACCTACAACTTCGCGGCCACCGTCCCCACGGATGCCGGCTTATACGAGATCGTTGCCTCTGTTACCGATCCTAACTACACGGGGAGTACTCTCGGCACCATGACGATCGCCAAGGCAACCCCCGTTATTACGTGGGGCACCCCGGCATCCGTTCTCGTGGGGACAACCCTGTCGGCAATCCAACTCAACGCTACCGCGTCTGTACCGGGAAGCTTCGCCTATACCCCGGCAGCCGGGACGGTGCTGGGGAGTGTCGGCAGCCAGACCCTGGCAACCACCTTCACCCCCACTGATGCGGTGAACTACACCACGGCGACGGCCTCCGTCTCCCTGGCGGTCATCGGCAAGACCGTACCGGTCATCACTTGGGCTAACCCTGCAGCCATCGCTTACGGCACCGCTCTCTCGGCCACTCAGCTCAACGCCGCTGCGTCGGTGCCTGGAACCTTTACCTATCTGCCGGTCGTCGGAACGGTACTCTCCGCCGGGATTCAGACTCTGTCGGCCACCTTCACCCCCACCGATATCGCCACCTATGACATAGCCACTGCCACGGTCTCCCTTACCGTTAACAAGGTGACCCCGACCATCACCTGGGCGACTCCGGCTGCCGTGACCGTGGGGACGACCCTTTCGTCTTCCCAACTCAACGCCACCGCGTCGGTACCGGGGAGCTTTGTCTACACTCCTGTCACCGGTACGATTCTCAATAGCGTCGGGAGCCAGAGCCTGTCTGTCACCTTCACCCCCACCGACACGGTGAACTACACCACCGCAAGCGCATCCGTCTCTCTGACGGTCGTTGCCAAGGTTACGCCAACCATCACCTGGGCGACCCCGGCTGCCGTGACCGTGGGGACGGCACTCTCCTCCACCCAGTTGAACGCCACTGCCTCCGTGCCGGGCAACTTTGTATATACTCCGGTCAGTGGGACGGTCCTCTCCACCGCCGGGATTCAGACTTTGTCGGTCATCTTCACCCCCACCGATGCGGTTAAGTACAATACTGCGTCTGCCACTGTCTCTTTGACGGTAACCGGTTCAGCTACCCTGACTAATGTGGCCCTTGCGGCCAACGGCGGGGTAGCTACCGCCTCTGCTACCTACTCTGCAAGCTATCCGGCATCATCAGTGAACAATGGTGACCGGAAAGGGTCGGTCTGGGGTGCCGGCGGTGGATGGTATAATGGCAGAAAGGGGACATTCCCTGAGTGGCTTCAAGTGACGTTTAACGGTCAGAAAACGATTACCGAAGTAGACGTCTTCTCTATCCAGGATGCGTTCGCCACCCCGGTGGTGCCTACAGCTTCAACGATATTCAGCAAATATGGAGTAACCGGCTTTAACGTGCAGTACTGTTCAGATCTCACCGCCGCTACATGTACTGCCACGGGAACCGGATGGGTAACGGTGACGAACGGGAGTATCACGGCGAACACTCTGGTCTGGCGCCCTGTCATCTTCCCGGCAGTCACCACCGATCGGATTCGTGTCCAGGTTACTGCCTCTCCGGATGGGTATAGCCGGCTGGCGGAGGTCGAGGTGTATGGAATCTCCGGTGGTGGCGTGGTCCCCACGGCTCCGACCATTACCTGGGTTAACCCCACAGCCATCAGCTACGGCACGGCTCTCTCTACGACGCAGCTTAATGCCACCGCCTCGGTGCCCGGTACTTTCACCTATCTGCCGGTAGCCGGAACGGTACTCGCCGCCGGGACACAGACCCTGACGGCTACCTTCACCCCCGCCGACACGGTTAATTACAGCAACGCCACCGCGTCGGTCAGCCTCACTGTTAACAAGGTAACCCCGGTCATCACCTGGGCGACCCCCTCTGCCGTGCCTGTGGGGAGTTCACTCTCCGCCATTCAGCTGAACGCTGCTGCTTCCGTGGCCGGCACCTTTGTCTACACCCCTGTCAGTGGGACGCTCCTCTCCAGCGCCGGGATACAGACCCTCAC
>CAIUWK010000018.1 GCA_903902855.1 uncultured Geobacter sp.
GGTTCCGGCTTGTCCGGCTTAGACAACAACCAAAGCGCTCTCTCGCAGAGGACGCAGAGGAAACCTGACTTCAAACGTCTCAACAATTCAACGATTCAACATGTCGACGGCATGATATTGTCGGAGCAACTGTCACTATTTTGGGGCTTACGTTTAAAGAGGATTGTCCCGACTTACGTAACTCGAAGGTAATCGATATCATCCGTGAACTCTCCGATTACGGGATAACACTTCAGATATGTGATCCGCTTGCGAATACGGCGGAGGCGCGACATGAGTACGGAGTTGAACTCACGTCATTTGATGCGTTGAAGCCTGCCTGTGCGGTTGTGGCTGCAGTTGCTCATAAGGAATATCGACAACTCTCGAGCGCACAAATTTGCGGTCTGATGCCGAACTCTCCGGTACTTATTGACGTTAAGGGAATGTATAATCGCAACTCTATTGAAACTGCAGGAGTACGGCTTTGGAGATTGTAGTATTTTTTCACCTACTATGGTGTCGTTGATTATTTTGCCGATTTACTTGTAGAGCGGCAAGTATTAGTAGAGCTGACTGGTGACCCGGAGAGCCACTTTAAAGGAGGAATTCATTCAAGTTGAGGTGTCAGGATGAAAGTAAATAAACAGCGAAAACTGATTACTTTTGACTGGGCAATGAAACGCCTACTCCGGAGCAAGGCCAACTTCGAGATTCTTGAAGGTTTTCTGAGTGAACTTCTTCACGAAGAGTTAACTATTCTCGAACTGCTGGAAAGTGAAAGCAACAAGGAAACAAAAATAGACAAATTCAACCGGGTGGATCTCAAAGTTAAGAACAGCACCGGCGAGATCATCATTATAGAAGTTCAGCACGAGAGGGAATTCGACTATCTGCAACGAATGCTTTACGGTACGTCTCGGGCTATAACCGAGCATCAACAGGAGAGCGAAGCATATTCAACACTGGTAAAGGTTATATCCGTCAATATTCTCTACTTCGATCTCGGACACGGCAGTGATTACATCTATCACGGTATCACAAGTTTTACCGGCATCCATGACAATGACCACCTACAGTTGAGCCGCAGGCAGCAAGAGCTCTATGGCAAGGAGCAGGTATTTCATCTGTTTCCCGAATACTATCTGATCAGAATTAATAATTTCAATGATATCGCCACGACGCCCCTTGACGAATGGATCTATTTTCTCAAGAACGAAGAGATAAAAGAGGAATTTAAGGCTAAGGGGTTACAGAAGGCAAAGAAAGCGTTTTCCTTGTTGAGCATGCCCGAAAAGGAACGGCTGGCCTATGCACGCTATCAGGACGACCTGAGGTATCAGGCCAGTCTCATCGAATCAAACTACGGGCTTGGGCGATTGGAGGGGCGAGAAGAGGGTCGGGAGGAAGGTAGGGAAGAAGAGCGACTACTGACCGCTCGTAAGATGAAAAAGCTTGGTGTCGATCCGGAGGTCATCCTCCAGGTTACCGGTTTGAGTCCTGAAGAGATAACGTGATACTCCGATAGAAGCGGATTCAGCGAGACAGGTCTCTCAAAGAGGACGCAGAGGAACAAGAAATAAATCATTGTAACTACACAGGTGTTGAGGCTGAAGGCTGAAGGTTAAACCAGTCTCGTACGGGTCGCCTTTTTGATTTTACTACTCTTCAGCCTTCAGCCTGAGGACAAAGTATTTTAGTTTGCCACTGCCTTGCTCTGCGAACTCTGCGAGAGAAAGGTCTTCAGACAACGACCAAAGCGGTCTCTCGCAGAGGACGCAGAGGAAACCTTAATCGTTGTCGTATCGATCTCGTTATACCGGCCAAAACAATCAGTTCAACAGTACAACAGTTCAACGATTCAATATCTCAATCCGCGTTTATCCGCGTTCCTATTTTGTTCCGGTTTATCGGCTTAGGTTTATTGATATCTGTCCTCCCGTCACCACGGCAGTCCTGAAATCCGGTACCATTTCACTCGGTTAATTTCGGATAAAATCTGATAGATTCCACCTTCCCAACCCGTGTTAGCCTGATTCATTAGATTGATTTTGTTTGTTATTTTGGATCATTTCCGATACAAGGTAATGTCTTTGTATACAGTGGCTGCCATAATAACTTCGTCTGCTCTGTAAGAGAACGGTTTCCTGTCATCGACCAAAGATGTCTCTCGCAGAGGGCGCAGAGGAAACCTGACTTCAAACGCTTCAACAGTTCAACGATTCAACATCTTAGCGTATCAACGATTCAACATCTTAGCGTATCAACGATTCAACAATAAATTAAAGTAGCAATCAAGGAAAAAGCATGCTCACCGCGTATGACCGATTGAAATCAACTCTCATTGCCGCTCCAAAAACCTTTCTTATCACCGGTTGCGCCGGATTTATCGGTTCCAACTTGTTGGAGCAGCTCTTGTTACTTGGCCAGAATGTTGTCGGTTTGGATAACTTCGCCACCGGCAAGCAGGCAAACCTGGACGAAGTGCGTACGCTGGTATCTGAGCAGCAGTGGCAACGCTTTCGTTTCATCCAGGGAGATATTCGTAACCCGGAAGAGTGTGCCCAGGCCTGTCAGGGTGTTGATTATGTGCTTCATCAGGCGGCCCTTGGTTCCGTCCCCCGCTCCATCGCCGATCCTGCTACCAGTACCTGTTCCAATGTGAACGGGACGTTGAACATGCTGATCGCAGCCAGAGATGCGAAGGTACGCCGCGTTGTCTACGCCTCCAGTAGTTCCGTCTACGGTGATCATCCCGCTCTTCCCAAGGTCGAGGATCAGATCGGCGCACCACTCTCCCCGTATGCGGTCACCAAATATGTCAATGAACTGCACGCCAGTCAATTCGCCAGACATTACGGTCTGGAAAGTATCGGCCTGCGCTACTTCAACGTCTTCGGACCCCGTCAGGACCCGGATGGACCCTATGCCGCCGTGATACCAAAGTGGGTCGCAGCCATGATAGCCGGCGAACAGGTAATCATAAACGGCACAGGAGAGACCAGCCGTGATTTCTGTTTTATTAACAATGTGGTGCAGGCAAATCTGCTGGCGGCAACCGGCGACAATCAGGAGGCTGCTAATCAGGTTTATAATGTGGCGGTAAATGCCAATACCAACTTGAATGATCTTTTTGAACTACTCCGCTCGCGCTTGGTCCGCAGTTACAATCACCTGGATACATTCAGTCCGGTCTATAAAGAGTTCCGGCAGGGTGACGTCATGCATTCCCAAGCGAGTATCCATAAAGCAATGAGTCTGTTAGGGTACAGCCCGACCCATACGATCGAGCAGGGGCTTGATATCGCTCTGGAGTGGTACGAAAAATCCTGCAACAAAAACTTGGCGTAGGAGTTCCGGATCAAGCGAGTCGAAATAGGCAAATTACCCATCTCGTCGAGGAGTTTGTCGTATCTGCTCCTTGGCGGTCTGTTTATAGCTTTTTGTTGGCAAAGTTTCGTCATGCTGGCCAATGTTTACCAGATAAACGACGATTATTCCCACGGATTCGTGGTGCCGCTCGTCTCACTCTACGCAGCGTACGAGATCCGTAAGCAATATCCGGGTGAATCATATCGGCACAGTTGGTGGGGAGTCCCGATTGTTTTACTTGGATTAATTATTATAATAGTTGCTCTTTGGTATCGCGCTGTCTTCATGTTCGGCAGTATGGGAGAGTCGGCCTTGGCCGGCTCGGGCTTGTTCCTCCTGATTATCGGACTTTCGGTCACGATTAGCGGGTTTGAATTTTTAAAACGTTATCTCTTCCCCATCGGTTATCTGGTTTTAGCCGTACCATGGCCGGAACGTCTGACCTTCTTAGTCACATTACCCTTACGTACTCTCGTTTCAAATGCCTCAGTGCTGATCATTCGGTCTCAAGGAATACCGATTTTCCAGGAAGGGAATATTCTTCATCTGGCGAACAGCACCCTCGGTGTAGCTGATGCCTGCAGCGGCATTCGCTCACTCTGGGTAATGATGGCTGCAGCGGTGGCGATGGGGTATTTTCTCCGTTGCGGAATTTTACGTACAGTGGTTCTTTTTACGCTTGCAGTACCTCTGGCGGTGTTATTCAATATCATCCGGGTCGTGGCGACTGGTGTGCTGGTCGCTTTGTTCGGCTCTTGCTTTTCCCAGGGGACACTCCACGAATTGACCGGTGCGATCGTCTTCTTCCTGGGCGTGGTGACTCTTGGTGCTATCGCATATCTCTTCGGTAAGCAACGTACACCACGTTCATCCGGACACGCAGGTGAAACAGCTGTTGCCGAAGAAGGGAACGTTCCCAACGGTTATCCAAGGCGCGGATCACAAAAAATACTTGTGGGCCTGCTTTATGTACTGTTGATAATCGGTGTAGTCGTACAGGTGATAATAGAAAAGCGATACAATCTGATGCGAGCTATTGATATTCAGAGAATACCCACGACTATTCGTCAGCGTTTTACGAAATTTCCGGGAACGGTTGGTAATTATGTTGAAATTAGCGAGGGTCCCCTCGTAAAGGAGCAACTGGAGACGCTGCAACCTTCGGACTCAATGAGCAAAATCTACCGATCCCCCGCCGGATCGGACATTAACCTCTGGAGCCTCTATTGGGAACCTCATGGTAGTGGGGCAAACGTCGTTCATCCGCATTCGCCGGACGTCTGCTACCCCGTAGCCGGTTGGCATCCTGTCAAGAGCGAAGGGGCTGATGTTCTTACCGATATCATTGCCGGCAGAACGATCAATTCACGAATATTTACAAAAGATGGACAGACAATGGTGCTGCTCTATTGCAGATTGTCAAACGGTGACATATCGCCATCTCTTTATCCTAGAATGAAACATATGGCAACAACACTTATCTCTTTGAAGACGACAATTGGAGCGCAGTATGTAGTGGTTGTTCAATCAATGGTGAAATCTTCCGTTGGGGAGACAATGAAAGAGGCTACCGATTTCTTCAGATTACTTGCCCCAATCCTCCCTGCATTCGGTATCTGAAAAAAATTGTTTAGGAGTATTGACATGCAACATACGCGAACTATTTCCGTCGTCGGGCTCGGCTATGTCGGGTTGCCTGTTGCCGTGGCCTTCGGTATGAAGAGACGTACGATCGGATTCGATATCAACACTCGGCGTATCAACGAACTTCGACAGGGGCACGACCGGACGAATGAGGTTCTCAGCGAACTGCTTAAGGCTTCGGATATTCTTTTCACCGATTCCATTGATGATCTTCGGCGTGCCGACTTCCATATCGTGGCTGTTCCCACCCCTGTGGACGATGCCAAGCAACCCGACCTGACACCCATGCTTAAGGCTTCCGAGACGGTGGCAAAAGCACTGAAGAAGGGTGACATCGTGGTCTATGAATCCACGGTATATCCGGGTGTTACCGAGGAGGAGTGCGTGCCGATTCTGGAGCGGATCTCCGGGCTGAAATGTGGAGAAGATTTCACCGTCGGCTACAGTCCCGAGCGGATCAACCCCGGTGACCGGGAGCATACATTCACCAAAATTACCAAGATCGTCTCCGGTCAGGATGCGGCGACTCTGGAGATAGTCGCCCAGGTCTACGAATCGGTGGTGGTTGCCGGTGTCCATCGAGCCGGAAGTATCAAGGTGGCGGAGGCGGCCAAGGTCATCGAGAATACCCAGCGTGATCTTAATATCGCGCTCATGAACGAACTGGCCATCATCTTCGACTATATGGGGATCGATACCAACGATGTCCTGGAGGCGGCCGGCACCAAGTGGAACTTCCTCAAGTTCAAGCCGGGGCTGGTGGGGGGGCACTGCATCGGTGTCGACCCGTATTACATCACGCACAAGGCGGAGAAGGTCGGCTATATCCCGCAGGTGATCCTGGCCGGACGCCGGATCAACGACGGCATGGGGAAGTTCATTGCCCAGCGGACCGTCAAGGAGATGATCCGCGCCGGTCACAACATCCTCGGCTCCACCGTTACCCTGTTGGGGCTGACCTTTAAGGAGGATTGCCCGGATCTGCGCAACTCGAAGGTCATCGACATCATCCGCGAACTTCAGGAGTACGGGATTAATGTTCAGGTCTGTGACCCTCGCGCCGATTCTGTCGAGGCGGTTCATGAGTATGGTGTTGCACTTGTCCCCCTGGCGGAGGCGCAACGGGCGGATGCCGTCATAGCGGCGGTGGCCCATGAGGAGTATCGACGGCTGACGGTGGCACAACTGAGTGAATTGATGAACGGGAATTCGCTCCTGGTTGATCTCAAAGGAATCTTTGATCGGCAGGCTGTATCGGATGCCGGGATCAGGCTCTGGAGATTGTAGGATACTTCTCGCAGACGTCCAGATCCGTGTCATCCGTATGCTGTTTGTGATCCGAAGTTAACAGATTTTATCCGCGTTCATCGGCGTTTATCCGCGTCCTGTTTGGTTCCGGCTTGTAACAACCAAAGAGATCTCTCGCAGAGGACGCAGAGGAAACCTTAACCTTAATTGTTGTCGTAACGAATCGATACACGTTATACTGCCCGAAACAAACGAATCAACGCTTCACGTTTCAACGCTTCAACAGTTCTGAAAGCCGATCGGCTAAGGTGACCGTTATGAAAGACCGACTTGTAAGATTTGACTGGGCAATGAAAAAATTGCTTCGCAATAAAGCTAATTTTGGGATATTGGAAGGCTTTATTTCAGAACTCCTTCTCCAGGATGTGAAAATAAAAAACATTCTTGAAAGCGAGAGCAACAAGCAGCGTGAGGATGATAAATATAATCGAGTTGACCTGCTTACGGAGCTAGACAGCGGCGAATTGGTCTTGATAGAACTCCAGGTAGGTGGTCAATATGACTACTTTCACAGAATGCTGTACGGGTCATCAAAACTGATAACCGATCATATGGACGCGGGCTTCAACTATGATAAAGTCCGCAAGATCATATCGATCAACATAGTCTATTTTGATCTCGGGCACGGCAATGACTATGTTTATAAAGGTGTAACTGATTTCAAAGGTATTCATAATCACGATCTACTTGAGTTATCCGCTTTTCAGAAGAATAAGCTGAGTAAACTTGAACTGGTGTCGGATATATATCCGGAATATTACATCATTAAGGTCAATGATTTTAACGACCTTGCAAAAGACAGCCTTGATGAATGGGTTTATTTTCTGAAAAATTCCGAAATCAAGAGTGATTTCAAAGCCAAGGGACTGGAAAAAGCAGCAATAGAGCTTGACTTTTTAAAACTCAGCAAAGAAGATCGTGAAAAGTATCAAAATTATATAGAAGATCGACGAGTCCTCGAGAGTTCGATTATAACTTCATGGGGTGAAGGTGAGATGAAGGGGAGGAATGAAGGAATTGTCATCGGGATAGAGCAAGGAATAGAGCAAGGAATAGAGCAAGGGAAAATTCAATTCGCCCTTGAGATGATAAAAGATGGCGAACCAAATGAAAAGATCAGGAAGTATACCGGGTTGACGGAAGAAGTGATTGGTGAGTTGTCAAAGAAATAATTCATTCAAGCTTTCTTTGGGGTTTTAGAATCTTGCTATCTTGGAAGCCCCGCAAACCTTGGAAACTGCCTTTGCTGTCATTTCGACCAACGGGAGAAATCCAAAGATTCCAGGGTACTGCGAGATCCCTCTCTATCGTTCGGGATGACAACGTATGCTTCCTGCGAATGCATATAGAAAAGACTGATCCGCCATGATCCGTCCAGATCCGTGTCATCCGTGTGCTGGTTGTGAACCGAAGTTGACAGATTTTATCCGCGTTCATCGGCGTTTATCCGCGTCCTGTTTGGTTCCGGCTTGTCCGGTTCAGGTCGTTAAAGCGTTTACCGAAAAATCGGTTCAAGCCTTTGATTTCCTCTGCGTCCTCTGCGAGAGACGGTTATCCGTCGTTGACGTTCATGGTACAGTGGCACGTCATTCATCTTTTACTGCGGTAACCTCCTTCATTAGATTAATCTTCATTGTGTTTTGAACTCCTTTTCGGTACAAAGTACAATAAGTTCTTCGTCTGTTGCTGCGGTGTAACCCCTGGTGCTGGTTTCGGAGAGAAACCGCTGCTCCGGAGTATCCTGTGCCGGGAATATACGTGGTCTTCCGCCCCCCCCCACACACACCATAAACAGACGAATGGACCGAATACGGGAGCTTGTTTGCACGTCACTGGTGGTAATCTGCTCAGGATTTCAAGGATAAGATGGTGCTCCTATTCTTGCGATCTTGGAAGCACGACCCTACCACCTGCGACCACCCTCCGACCCTACCACCCCCTAATCATCAGGAAGAAAACCATCTGATATAGCATGCCATTTAACTCACTCAAATACTTTCTGTTTCTGCCGGTTGTGTACCTGGTTTTCTACCTTGTGGGGGAACGGGCACGCTGGATTGTGCTGTTGGCGGCGAGTCTGCTCTTCTATGCCGCGCTGAATGTACCCTATCTGCTGGCCGTGCTGGTACTGGTGGCAATGACGACCTACGGTTTCGGGATATGGATTGACCAGGCAGAGAGTGCAACGGCAAAACGCGCCCGGTTATGGGGTGGGGTTGCCGTCAATGTGCTGATTCTGGTCGCCATGAAATACCTGCCGTTTCTCTCGGAAAACCTGAACGCGCTGTCAACGCTTTTTTCGTTGGATACCCGTATTCAGCCGGTCAAAGCTTTCGTAGCTATCGGAGTATCCTATTATGTCTTCCAGGCTATGTCCTACCTGTTTGATATCTCCCTTGAGATAGAGAAACCAGAGCGACACTTCGGTTATTTTGCCCTGTACCTGGCATTCTTTCCCAAATTGCTCCAAGGTCCGATAGAGCGGGCCGGTGATCTTATTCCGCAACTGAAGAGCAGATATGAGTTCAATTACGACAACATGCGCTTCGGTATGCTGCTCTTTGCCTGGGGGCTCTTCAAAAAGGTAGTGGTCGCCGACCGTCTCGGTCTGTATGTGGATACCGTTTATAACGATGTCCATGCCTATACGGGCTTGCCGCTACTGTTGGGCACGTACGCCTACGCCTTCCAAGTCTACATGGACTTTTCCGGTTATACCGATATGGCGCTGGGAAGTGCGCGGCTGTTCAACATTAATCTGACTCAGAACTTCAACAGTCCTTACCTTGCCACATCTGTAGCCGACTTCTGGCGGCGCTGGCACATTACCTTCTCCCGCTGGATACTCGATTACATATTCAAACCTCTCCAGATGCAGTGGCGTAACTGGAAGAACTGGGGCACCGCTGCTGCCCTGGTTGCTGCATTTCTGGTCTCAGGGATCTGGCATGGAGCGAGTTGGGGATTCGTGATCTGGGGCGGGTTGCATGGCATGTATATGGCCTGCTCTGTTTTTTACAAGCCATACCAAAAGAAACTTCATAAAGCGTTGGGGATTGAGAAGACGACGGTTCTGAAAGTCTGGCAGATTTTTGTGACGTTCAATCTGGTGAGTTTTGCATGGATATTTTTTAGAGCGAATACTCTTAACGATGCTGTTTATGTATTAATGAATACGGTAAGTGCGACGACAGGTTTCAGTTCTTTTTTTGGAATAAATGGAAAGTTAGGGCTTGTTTTAACAATAACTGCAGTCGGCTTTTTTATATTTTTTGCATTTAAGATCTTTTTAAAAAATGACACAGATAACATTGCTCGAGAAAATGCTTGCTACAGGTATTTTGTGTATAATTTACTTCTTTTACTGACACTTTTTCTTGCTCAGTATTCTGCGACAAAAAGTTTCATTTACTTCCAATTTTAATTATGACTAAACTACTGACTAAAATTGTATTTGTTCTATTACCTGTTTTTGCAATTGCAATAACGTTCGAGCTGATTGCGCGTAAGGTTCCTACATCGTACACGTCTAAACTTGATAATTTTAATCAAAAGAAAAGTCAGATTGAAATACTCGTAATGGGTAATTCTCACTCGAATTTTGGAATAAATCCGCAATATTTCGGGAAAGAAGCCTTTAACTTTTCCAATACTAGTCAGGGTTTATATCAGGACTATAGGCTGCTGTTAAAATATCTGCCCGAATGTAAGAATTTAAAAATGGTTATTATTCCTATTTCTTATTTTACTCTTCAATCAGACTTGACTAAGGGTTCTGAGGCCTGGCGCTGTGCTTATTATTCATTATACTTGGGAGTTCAAACCGATACCTCTCTTTCGAAGTATGATCTGAGAAATTACAGTGCTCTTTTCTTGTGTGATGGACCGTTTAATTCTGTTATTAGAATGCGTAATAGTGACAAATTAAGTATAAATAAATACGGATACCAGTCGCCAAAAAAATCAGAATTAAGTATTGATAAAATAATTAATGATAGCGCTGGCAAGAAGAGAGTTGTTTCACATGATGAGTATATGCACAAAAGTTTAATCGATTTCAATATCGATACATTGGATAAGATGGCTAGTGAGTTAACCAAGAGAAATATTAAAATTATATTTGTAACAACTCCAGTTTATAAAACATACTATCAAAATATTACAGATTGCAATTATCAACTAATGATCAATGTGATAGACTTGATGGTAAAAAAGTATTCAGCGGTTAGTTGTAACTATTTTTACGACAATAGATTTGATATTAGTGATTTTATGGATAATGATCATCTTTATGCGGATGGTGCTAAGAAGTTTAGTGAGATTTTGAGGCATGATGTTATTGATAAAATGATGTAGTTTTATTGCCAATAATTTTTAGTAAACATAAATTAATTCAAATGATCTCTGTGTGTTGATTCACCGCCACTCGTGGCGATTTAAAAATCAACCAAGTTTACAGATATCACGCTACTTACGGCAGGGCGATTCATTTACGGAGAAATAAATGAAATATTATAGACATGATCAAGCACTGGTGGAGTCTGGTAATATCGGTCAACGGACCAGAATTTGGGCTTTTTCGCATGTGTTACCGGGTGCAGTTATTGGAAGTGATTGTAATATCTGCGATCATGTATTTATAGAAAACGACGTTGTTATCGGCGATAGGGTTACCATCAAGTGCGGTGTCCAGATTTGGGATGGATTGCGTATAGAAGATGACGTGTTCATTGGACCGAATGCAACTTTCACCAATGACCTGTTTCCGCGCAGTAAACAGGAATTCACCTTGCTCTCTACAACTGTCAAGAAAGGCGCGACCATTGGCGCAAACGCAACCATTTTACCCGGCCTGACAATTGGGGAAAACGCGATGGTGGGCGCTGGCTCCGTCGTAACCAGGGACGTGCCGCCGAACGCAATGGTGGTCGGAAACCCTGCTCGGATTTTGATGAAGAAGATGGGGTAATATGTTTGTTGTATTGTTGATTTTACTGGTACAACAAGTCGATCGATCAGTAGCAAGCGCTGTTAGCAATTTAAATCTCTCGAAATAAATATGACAGTACACACTATGAGTAAAACAATCAGCAATATTCTGTACAAACTTATATTCAAGGCTATGGATGTCGGTGGAATTATGTCATCAGCTTCATATTATGTGATGAAGTTGCGGAATAATAGTTGGCATAATTGTAAAGTACTACCGTATTTTTGGATGGATGAAGCGACTGTTGCAAATCAACTATTGCTGCCGGGCTGTGACTCAATCTCCTACGGTCCCAATTTTATTGATACTGGCAACGCAATTTTGCAAAACATATCTCAACCTGCGGTTTATTGCAGGTGGCTAGCCAATGTTACTGTTTCGGCACACTCGTCTTCGATCGTCCTTGGTGGTAAGACTCTTATTATTGAGAGGTGCGGACGTGACGCGTGTAGATCTTATAGTTATCAAGTCAGACGAATAGTCTGGCATGGCAAAAAAAATGCGTTACTAAAGTGGAGTTACACAACAAGGAAGATTAAGCAGGGTATTTTTCTGGGAGGCAATGGAGCCTTTAATTATTATCACTGGCTCATCGAAATACTCGTAAAATGTATGTTTTTGAATGATATTCCTGGTGAATATTCTGCTTTCCCTCTGCTAGTGAGTAATGATGCACGTGAAATTCCCCAGTTTTCAGAAATGCTGAAGATAATTGCAAAGGATCGTGAAATTATTTGGCTTTCTAAAGATGATATCTATGATGTGGCTGAATTGGTTTACATAGATGCACCTAATAACCTGCCGTTCAATGTCGTCGGTACATATCGCTTTTCCGCCGGAGATTTTTTTATTAGGAGGGAGTCAATCGATTATCTCAGAAGTGTTTATTTGACGCCGAGTCATTCTTTAGACGCTTCTTGGAGCTCATGTCCCAAGAATATTTTTCTGTGTAGAGGGAATGACCGCAGGGGATATAATCAGAATGAGGTGAAATTGCTGCTCGAAGGCATGGATTTTGTGAGCCTCGATATGTGCGAATTATCCTTCATGCAGCAGGTCGAAATATTCAATAACGCAGATTGGATTGTAGGGCCAACTGGTGCGGCTTGGACGAATCTTGTCTTTGCGAAAAAAGGCTTGAAGTGTCTTTGCTGGATGGCGGAAGGATATGGGGAATTCTCTGCTTTCTCCAATCTAGCTGTATGCGCAGGGGCTGATCTCAGGTATTTAACGGTTGATGCTAAAGCACCATTAACCAGCAGTCTGTATGAGGCAAGTTACGTTCTCGACATAGAAAAACTCAAATCCGCACTAACGTCCATGTGGGCACCCTGAATGTATCCACTTGCATTATGTATTGTAAGGATAAATTATTATGCCACTTAAAGATTGTGTTATCATCGATCTCCCCAAAATTTATGACCCCCGAGGCAATCTGACCTTTATTGAAGGTGGCAACCATGTCCCTTTTGATATCAAACGGGTATATTACCTTTACGATGTGCCCGGAGGTTCCGAGCGTGGCGGGCACGCGCACAAGGCACTGAATCAACTTATCATTGCTATGTCTGGCAGCTTCGATGTCGTCCTGGATGACGGCCATGAAAAGACACGTTTTCACCTTAACCGCTCCTACTATGGACTGTACGTCTGTCCTATGATGTGGCGGGAGCTGGATAATTTCTCTTCAGGGTCGGTGTGCATGGTGCTGGCATCGAACACATATGATGAATCAGATTATTATAGAGATTACGAAACATACATTACTGACGTCAAGAGGCTAAAATGACAATACCTTTTCTGGATCTACATGCCCCATATCGTGAACTGCGTGAAGAATTTGATTCCGCCTATCACCGGGTTATGGAGTCAGGCTGGTACATACTTGGTCTTGAAGTCGAGGCCTTCGAAGCGGAGTTTGCTGCTTACTGTGATGCAAAGCATTGCATCGGTGTCGGAAACGGTCTGGACGCACTGCACCTTATACTTCGTGCTATGGACATAGGACCTGGTGACGAGGTGATCGTCCCATCCAACACCTATATTGCCACTTGGCTTGCAGTGACCTATGCGGGCGCAACCCCCGTGCCGGTCGAACCGGATGAACGAACCTATAACATTGATCCAACGAAGATTGATCAGGCCATTACGCCGAAGACAAAGGTGATAATGGTGGTTCACCTCTATGGCCAGCCGGCAGACATGGATCCGATTAATGCCCTAGCACGTAAACATGGCCTTAAAGTGATTGAAGACTGCGCTCAGGCGCATGGTGCCCTTTACAAGGGACGCAAGGTAGGTGGCCTCGGCGACGCAGCTGGTTTTAGCTTCTATCCTGGTAAGAACCTTGGTGCAATAGGTGATGGTGGTGCGGTTACCACCAATGATCCCAAACTCGCTGAGCGCATTCAGGTTTTGCGTAATTACGGTTCTAAGATAAAGTACCAAAACCAAGTGATCGGCTACAACTCCCGCTTGGATGAGCTACAGGCTGCTTTGCTGCGGGTGAAGCTGACCAAGCTGAATGAATGGAATGAGCGGCGCAGGCTGGTCGCCGCACAATATATGCAGGAGCTTTCCGGTCAACGAAATCTGACTTTGCCCTATGTGCCGGAATGGGCCGAGCCGGTATGGCACCTCTTTGTGGTCCGTCATGCGCAGCGCGATGCCCTGCAAAAGGCACTTGCTGAAGCTGGGATCGGCACCATGATCCATTATCCGATCGCGCCGCATTTGCAACCGGCCTATGCTGATCTCGACCTGAGCGTGGGTGACTTCCCTCTTTCAGAGCGGATGGCAGAAGAGGTCTTGAGTCTGCCGATTGGGCCGCATCTGGCTGAATCAGGATGTTCGAGCGTCATAACCGCCATGCAGAAAGTAAGTTTCACTTGATGGAAGAAGCCGGCAAAGTCAGCCCTGAGGGTGGCAGCTATCGCAGCATTCTCAAATCAACGTCTTTGATCGGTGGCGCATCGATTCTCAACATCCTGATCGGCATGGTGCGCGTAAAGTTTGTCGCAGTTCTCCTCGGTCCAACCGGCGTTGGTCTGGTCGGTATGTACGGCCAGGTAACCGGTTTGGTCGGCTCTATTACGGCGATGGGGCTCGGCAGCAGTGGTGTGCGTCAGGTTGCCGAAGCGGTCGGCACCAATGACCAGGATAGAATTGCTCGTACCGTTAAAACCCTGCGTCGTACGGCCTGGCTTACTGGCGGACTCGGCCTGCTGGTAAGTATCACCCTTTGTGTTCCGTTGTCGCGGATGACCTTCGGTTCCAACGATTATGCCCTGCCCGTTGCGGTCCTCGGCATCACCCTTCTGACCGGCGCCATAGCCGGCGGTCAAGGGTGCATCATCAACGGCAGCCGCAGGATTGCCGATTTGGCCAAGATCAGCGTCATCGGCGCCGTCAACGGCACGATCATCAGTATTCCCTGTTTCTATCTCTGGGGACAAGCTGGTATCGTTCCGAGCCTGGTTCTCTCGGCGTTCGCTGCCCTGGCCACCTCTTGGTGGTTTGCCCGTCGGGTGCCGGTGAAGGCGATCACGTTGTCGTGGCGTGACAGTTACGGCGAGGCGCGCCAGTTGCTGTCGCTGGGTGTTAGCTTCGTGGGCGCGGGTCTGGTAACGACCCTGTCTAATTATTTGATTCGCGTCGTCATGCTGCGTCAGTTCGGCCTTGCCGATGTCGGCATCTATCAGTCAGCTTTCAACCTTTCCGGCATGTTGGTCGGGTTTGTGCTTGGGGCAATGGGCTCCGACTACTACCCGCGGCTGACCGCGGCTGCCGGCGATAACTCAAGCCTCCACCGTATGGTCAACGAACAGTCGCAAATCTCAATTTTACTCGCGTTGCCGGGACTGGCCGCGATGATGATTTTTTCGCCGCTGATCATCAAGCTCTTTTATGCCGCGTCATTCGCAACAGCTGTGCCGATCTTGCGCTGGTGTATTCTGGGAATTCTCTGTCGGGTTTTTTCCTGGCCGATGGGATATGTCATGCCGGCAAAGGGGAAGGGTAAGCTCTTCTTTGTTACGGAAGTTTCAGGTAACACCCTGCATCTCGTAGCGGTCTTTTTTTTCATCCGGATATGGGGACTCAAAGGGGCCGGCATCGCTTTTATGGTTTCGTATATCGTTTATACGGTCTTGATGCTCTTTGTCATGCGCAGGTTGGTTGGTGGTGCATGGGATCGCCATACTTTGAAGTTGTCGTTGATAGCGGCTTTTACCATGTTACTGTTGATTATTAACTGCACATATAATGAAAAAACTAGTGTATTGTATGTTGTTGATGTTATTGTTTTATTTGTTGTTTTTTGTTTTTGTTTCAATCAGCTCTCTCGTCAATCTAGTATCAATCTGCAGATGATACTTTTTAAATTACGGGGAAAAAGGGTGCTGTGAAAAATGACTGATCGCCCGCTTATTACCTTTGCACTGTTTGCATACAATCAAGAAAAATTTATAGAAGAGGCTGTGCTAGGTGTTTTTTATCAGACCTATTCACCGCTGGAGATAATTTTATCTGACGACGGATCTTCTGATAACACTTTTGAGATTATGTCGCGAATGGCGTCAGAATACGTTGGTCCACATACGATTGTCCTAAATAGAAATCAACCCAATATCGGCTTGATTCAGCACGTCAATAAAGTTGTTGATGAGATATCTAAGGGTGAGATTGTAGTCATGGCTGCCGGAGATGACATTTCTTTCATGGATCGTGTCGACAAAACTTGGTTAGCTTTTTGTCGTGACCCCAACATTTTTTCAGTCAGCATGAACTTTCAAATGATCGATGAGTCAGGCAAGCATGTTGAGAGTAAATTTCATCATAAAGAGTCATGTTTTTCGCTTGATGATTATTTGAATGGCGAATTAATACCTAAATTCGGATGTACTCGTGCTTACAGGAAGATTTTATTCGACGTATTTGGGCCGCTTGCTGAGTTCAATAAAACAGAAGATGTACCCTTAATGTTTCGAACAATATTATTGGGTAAATCATATCATGTTGAAGATGAAGGTGTTTTTTATAGAGATTGCTGTGAGTCTATTTCAAAGAATATAGATTTTAAGTTTAGGGAAGCCACCTACCGACAGATATCAAGTGATTTGGTTATTGCGAATGAAAGAAATATTGTTGACCGCTTGCGCCTAGACAGATTGAGCTTTATGTTGAGCGAAGAGTTGAGATTGAATTATATTTGGTCGCTATTGCCTGAAAATGAATATAAGTGGAGATATTATTGTCGTAATGTATTGTTGGTTAACGACTTTAGTGCTAGAGAAAAGATTCTTTTATTTAAAGTTATGATGTGGAACTGTAAAATAATAACTAGTATTTTGACGCTATTCCCCAAATTTAAATAATGAAACAAATTGCGTGTATGTTGATGTCGATTGCTATGTGTATTGTGCTATGCCATATTTCAGATCAAGAAATTTAACTTTCAAGTGACGGAGTTGATAAATTGGATTTAAATGCAAAGCGAATATGTTTCTTTATGGAGAACCTATACGGTGGTGGTGCTGAACGGTCAATGCTAACTACTGCAATCGGTTTTAAAGATAAAGGTTATGCTGTCGACCTATTTTTGATAAGCGCTGATGGTGCTTATCGTAAAGATGTGCCCAAAGATATTCGAATAATAGAATCTGGTATTTATAGATACAAATTAACCTTGATAATTTTGTTTTTTAAAATTGTGCGCCACATATTGTTCATTAAACCGGATGCTATTGTTTCAGCGCTAAACGTTTGTAATATATTATTAATATTTGCAAAAATAATAACCAGGAGTAAAGTGAAATGTTTAGTGACTATCCGTAATATTGAGGACACATTAGTTTCAAAAAAATATATTATTAGATATTGTAAGCACGAATTACTTTCAAAAATGCAAGTATTTCTCTCTCCTTGCGCAGATAAAATTGTAACAGTGTCACTTGGCCTTGCAGATTATGTTAAATCAAAGAATCATTGTTCAAGTGCTAAATTAGTAACAATATATAATCCTGTTAACTCGGAAGAGATAATTGCTAAGTCTAAAGAAAATATTGATGTGACTATTGGTTTAAATAATGATAGTCTTCCAGTTGTGATTACATCTGGAAGACTTCATTCTGACAAAAATTTTTCAGCACTAATAACCGCTATAAAAAAAGTTCATCAGAGGATGTTGGTGCATTTAATTATTCTTGGAGATGGAGATTTGCGTGATGAACTGCAAGAGTTAATTGATAGACTTGAATTGCAATCATATGTCGATTTACTTGGATTTAAAGACAACCCTTTTGCTTACATGTCACACTCGGATTTGTTCGTACTTTCATCTAATCACGAAGGTTTTGGCAGGGTATTAGTGGAGGCGATGGCGTGCGGATGCCCTGTAGTCTCAACAGATTGTCCTAGTGGGCCAAGAGAGATTTTAGAAGATGGAAAATGGGGCCGTCTGGTTCCGATTGGCGATATTGACGCTATGGCAGAGGCAATTATTGATACTCTCGAAAATCCGATTCCCAAAAAGTTATTGGTTGAAAGAGCAAAATATTTTTCTATAGAGCGCGCAGTAGCTGAGTATGAAAGAGTCATTTATGGATAGATGCTACGGGAGTACGTTTTAACATGAGTATTGTAGGCGTATCACCATTAATATCAATTATCATCCCGGTATTTAACGTTGAGTTGTATCTTCGGGATTGTTTGGATTCTATCGTGAATCAATCCTTTTCCGAGATTGAAATTATTTGCGTGAATGATGGATCGTGTGACGGGTCTCTTTCTATTCTTCATGAGTATGCTTCTAGAGACTCACGTATTAAAATTATTGATAAGCCGAACGGAGGACAATCGGTTGCGCGCAATATTGCTTTATCTGTTGCTACAGGGAAGTATATTGCTTTTATCGACTCCGATGATCTGGTCGATCATGAACTGTGTGTAAAAGCATATGAGCTTGCTGAAAAGAATTGTTGCGACGTGGTACTTTATGATCATTTAGATTTTAAAAAACCAGTAGAAATTCAACAAAAAAAGAGAATACCATCCATGCTGACAACAATTGTCGGTTCGGACAGGAATGCAATTTTGAAAGGAATGAATTCAGTTTGGACCAAATTTGTTAGAAAGTCATTTATCCAAGCGAATCAGATAAGTTTTCCTGAAGGTCTGATATATGAGGATGTTCTGGTACACTGGCAATTAATCATCTTGGCCAATAAAATATCAATTTTACCTGAAAAACTTTACTATTATCGTGTTCAACCTTTAGCAACTACACAACGAACAGATTGGGGGTTGTCTAGTTTAATTGTCATAATGGATTACGTGCAAAAATTTCTTCTTGCTCATCAGGTTTATGATGATTATAGGGACGTTTTTATTAAATACCAAATGGAAAGCTTTTGCACGGTTTATGATAATATAAATTTACAAAATAAAGAAAAAGTTATGACTTTGATTGAAGCGCGTCTAAATAATGATCATTGGGAGTATTTTAAATCGCAAAAACCGCTTACTTGGAGAGCACGCTCACTTTTTAGTTACATAAGTGGCGATACCATTGCGAAAATACAACGTAAATTATTCTTTTTTCTACGCAGTTGCTATAGAAAGCTGAAAATAATATAATAGTCAATATGGAGGGACACGTTGCATCTTCTATGTGTTTGTATGCTATCAGATACACTTGTAGTGAGTTAAAATTAGCCAGTTTCAGAGAAAGTAACATATAATATTTTACTGTAACGTAAATAACGGAAATAATAAATTTGAGAGTACATAAAGTATGATACCAAAAATTATTCATTATTGTTGGTTTGGGCGAGGGAAAATTCCCGACTCAGCTTTGAAATGTATAGATTCATGGGAGAAGTATCTTCCTGATTACGTCTTAAAAAAATGGAGTGAAGACAATTTCGACATCAATTCAAACCATTACGTTAAGCAAGCATACGAAAACAAAAAATATGCATTTGTAACAGATTATGTAAGGTTATATGCAATCTATATAGAAGGTGGTGTCTATATGGATACAGATGTTGAGGTGCTTAAATCCTTTGATGACTTTCTCATTCATTCAGCATTTTCCGGATTCGAAAATAATAACTATGTACCTACGGGAATTATGGCTTCTGAAAAAGGCAGTCAGTGGGCGAAAGAACTTTTGGCAGATTACAGTAATCGAACCTTTGTTCGTGAAGACGGTAGTCTTGACATGACGACAAACACCAAGACGATCACTGACTATATGCTAACAAAAGGGCTGATTTTGAATAACCGATATCAAGAAATAGAAAAGCTGGTAGTGATTTATCCGCATGATTACTTTTGCCCGAAAGATCATCGTACTGGTGTTATTAGACTTACAGAGCGATCTGTTTGTATTCATCATTTTGCTATGTCCTGGTGTGATCCAAAATCAATTCGTATGTCAAATATAAAAAAGTTACTCATGAGGGTGATTGGTGTGAATGCTGTCGATGGTATTATTGAGTTGCTCAATTTACGACAATCGAAAGGGAAGTCCTTGAAATGAAAGTGCTTGTTGTTTTTGGAACCCGACCTGAAGCCATAAAGATGGCCCCATTAGTAAAAGCATTGCAGGCGGATCAGGACAATTTTACTACATATGTTTGCGTTACAGGTCAGCACCGTGAAATGCTTGATCAAGTTTTACAATTATTTGAGATAACGCCTGAATACGATTTAAATATCATGACGTATGGACAAGATCTGTACGATGTTACATCCCGTGTGCTTTTAGGTATGCGCGATGTGCTTATAGATGTGAAACCAGATTTAGTTTTGGTTCATGGGGACACTACTACATCTGCAGCTTCAGCCTTAGCGGCATTTTATCAGCAAATCCCTGTAGGGCACGTTGAGGCAGGTTTACGCACACATAATATATATAGCCCGTGGCCGGAAGAAATGAACCGACAATTAACAGGAAGAATCGCATCCTATAATTTCGCTCCAACTGCTTTAAGTGAACAAAACTTATTGGACGAAGGGGTTAATAGTAAAGATATTATAGTTACCGGTAATACAGTCATTGATGCACTTCATGCTGTTTTAGGCAAAATAAAAGATAATTATTCATTGGTTAGTACACTAAACGGAATGTTATGTAAGTGTGGTTATGATAGCTCCAGGCTTGTTGACAAAAAGCGTATGGTTTTAATTACTGGGCATCGACGTGAGAATTTTGGAGATGGATTTATTAGTATCTGTACGGCAATCAAGTTGTTAACTGAGAAATATCCTGATGTAGATTTTGTTTATCCTATGCATTTGAATCCAAATGTTCGAGATCCAATATATGAGGTCTTTGGTGTTGAAATATCAAATAATATGTTTTTTATTGAACCGCTGGATTATCTTACCTTTGTTTATTTGATGGAAAAAAGTACGTTACTGCTGACAGATAGTGGTGGCATTCAGGAAGAGGCCCCTGGATTAGGCAAACCGGTGTTGGTGATGAGAGAAACAACAGAACGGCCAGAAGCTTTAGTCGCTGGTACGGTTAAGCTTGTTGGTACTGATTTTAATAAAATCGTAATGGAAGTTTCAGCCCTTTTAGACGATGACTTTTATTACAGTAAAATGAGTACAGCTGTAAACCCGTATGGTGATGGGATGGCTTGTGATCGAATTATTTATTTTCTGAAGCAACTTGGTTGAAAATTTCAGAGTTTTTTCCGTAACGTTTGTTCTCGGGAGTGAATGACGAGGTGTGAAATGGAGATAACGCATTTACAACACAATATTCTGTCTGTGGCCTACGGGGTTAGGTGATTAGCATCAAAGAGCATATCCTCGTCAATAGTTTAACGGTTTTATGCTGGACATTCCGCCTGATTCTGCATCGTATCCGACATGCTGACGTCTGACCCATCAATAACTACAACACGCCGATTGTTTAGCATTCCGCTTTCCGGCATCAGCTCAAGACGTTCAGCTGTATGGGCACGAATGTCAGAAAGCATCTTTTCATCCAGCTTCTTGCGACGGTGCAATACGAAGCGGTCGAAGAAGGATGCACCTTAATCCCCTAGACGGAGGCATAGGACTGAAGCTTACGGATCACTTTCATGCAGCCTCCGTCGGCATCCAGCATCTGACTGAAGAAAGGCCAGAATGTGTCTCCTTAGTAAAAAGCCTTCTGCGGCTCATTGCACCTGACGACTCCGGCTTGAGCAGCGCACTGGGTATGATTTTTCCAAAGACCTCGCCAATTTGCTTGATGACTTCTTTTGCATAAGAGTAATTTTATCTGTGATTTCTGTTTTTCCAAAATGGGTCTTCGACGCAGAGATCGTAGAAGAATACCTGCCACCAGTGGCGTAGTTTATGTTTTATTCGGCATGATTCAATTTAGCGTATTTGCCACAAATGTAATATTAATTATTTAATTTGGTATTTTCCATATGATGATGGCCTTAAGCTAGTGCCATTCGGGTCAGATCTGCATGCTTGTATATTTTACAACTCTCGTTATTGTTCTGCTAGCCGTCCATATGGCAGGTACGATCAGAAAATCGTCGACAGCATCAACGGTATTTCTTGCTGTCGCTTTTGCCGTTATGGTCCTCGTAGCCGGTCTGCGCAATTACAACGTGGGCACTGACACACCAAATTATGTAGGATTTTTTACTGATATATTGACGCTTTCAGACGCGCTGCAATACGGCTTTAATCACGGAGAGTACGGGTTCTGGATCTTTACCTGGCTGATGCGCACCATTTCTGATCAATTCGCAATATTCTTCATTGCCATCGCCATAATTGTCGTCGGTTGTTATCAATGGACGATTGTCAAGTATTCGGCAAACTGGTCAATTTCTTTTTTCGTCTTCATCACCATGGGCTTCTATAGTTTCTTTTTCAATGGAGCCCGTCAGGGGATTGCCTGCGCTATCTTTGCCTTGGCCATTGGGCCGCTACTGGAGCGTAACTCGATGGCATACATCGGGTATGTCCTGCTGGCCTTTCTGTTTCACAAGACTGCTCTTATGATGCTGCCGGTTTATTTAATTTTCGACAATAACATCTCTATCAAGAAAAACCTGCTGATTCTCGGAGTTGGCGTCGCAGGGTCGGCTGCGTTTCAGCGTATCGTCGTGTTGGGCACCCAAGTCGATGATAGATATTCGACTTTTGGCAATACCAGCGAGGGCGGAGGGTATTTCACAAGCGGGTTCACGGTTGTACTGGGGATATTCTTTTTTCTGTTCAAAAAGTATGTGCATACGGAACGGGAGCGTTACGGGCTTTTCCTCAACATGTTTTTGTTTGGGGCAATGATATCCCTATCCTCTGCCATTTTGAGCGTCAACCCGAGCGGTTTTTTGCGGTTTGCTATGTACTTCAACGTCAGTGCGATTTTTCTGTGGGCTATTGTATATGAAAACATTGTCAGTCGTTCTTCCAGAATGTTTTTCGGTTATTTTTTTTCGACGTGCTATATAGTCATGTTTTATTTGATGACCGAACGCTTCAGCCATCTTGTCCCTTACACCTTCAACCCGGCCATATCGGCTCTGCTGCCGTTTGGAGGCTAGTTAATGCCGATCTCCATCGGGATTCCTTTTTATAATGCTGAAGCGTACCTGGCCGATGCCATACGCTCCATATTCGCCCAGTCCTATCAGGATTGGGAACTTATCCTTGTCGATGACGGATCGACCGACCGCTCTCTTGAGATTGCCCACTCGGTCAACGATCCCCGCGTCCGTGTTCTTTCCGACGGGCAAAACCGACGACTCCCGTACCGGCTCAATCAGATTACGGCTGAAGCGCGCTACGATCTCATCGGCCGGATGGACGCTGACGACCTGATTTCGCCGACCCGCTTCGAGAAACAATTATCATTCCTCAACACACATCCGGAGTTCGACTTGGTTACGACAGGGGTCTGTTCGATAACCAATGACAATCGTCCGGTCGGTGTACGCTGTGGTTCTCCCGATGACCAGATTAGCGGCAGGAAACTACTCTTAGGGCAATGTGCCGTCGTGCATGCGGCTATGCTCGGGAGAAAGGCTTGGTTTCAACGTAACCCGTACGATGTTTCGAATAATCGGACAGAGGATTACGAGCTTTGGTTGCGAGCCTATTCTAAAAACGATTTCCGCCTCCATATCCTGACTGAACCACTTTACTATTATCGGGAAGAGGATAATGTCACCGCACAAAAGCTTCTGACGGCATATGCCAGCCAGCGTGATTTATATCGTCAGTACTGGCAGTTGGGATTCAGTCGTGTTGAATTGGAACTTACCGTCGCAAAATCTTATTTGAAATCTGTGGTCGTCAGGGGATTAGATCTGCTCGATAAGACCGATTTCTTACTAAAGAAGCGCAACACAACGATTACCGACGAATGTCTTCTCCTACATTTTAACCGTGAAATAGAATTGATCACGCAAACAGGCCTTCCTGAATGATTAATAAGCAAAAAAAAATCTGCTTTGTTGTGACCCTTCCCGTCACCTTTAAGGCATTTGTATGTCCACAAGCTGAAGTCCTCGTACAAAATGGATGGGATGTTACGTTTGTTTGCGCTGAAGATCCGTTCTTTTCGGCTGATATTCCGAAAGGTGTCAGATACATCCCTGTTCGTATGAAACGCGGTATCGATTTTTTCACTGTATTGGGCTCTATTTTGTCGTTATTCAGATTGTTCAAGCGAGAGAAATTCGACATTGTGCAATTCTCAACACCCAATGCCGCTTTTTACGCCAGTACTGCCTCAATGTTAGCCCGTGTCCCTGTTCGCATATATGCCCAGTGGGGAATCCGCTATGTTGGATTCCGTGGTCCTACCCGTTTTCTTTTCAAGTTTCTTGAACGTTGGTGTTGTTGGTGCTCGACAATTATTCAACCTGATAGTTTAAGTAATCTGGAGTATTCGATACAAGAAGGACTTTACCACAGAGATAAGGCACGAGTAAACTGGAACGGTAGTGCCTGTGGGGTTAATCTTGAACGTTTTGATATTCGCCAAAAGAATAACTGGCGGATCGAATATCGGAAAATGATTGGATTGGAATCACATCATCTGGTAATTGGATTTGTCGGATCCATCCGTCGTGATAAAGGCTGCAATGAATTGATCGCCGCCTGTCGCTACTTTTTTAGTGCTATGCCTGAAGCGAGGTTGTTGCTCATCGGCGATAAGCATTTTTATGACACTATTGATCAGGAATTACGAGATTGGGCCGCATCGTCCGCTCAGGTGATTCATATTCCACCGAATAACGAAATACCGCAGTATGTGTCGTGTATGGATATATTTTCCTTACCGAGCTATCGAGAGGGTTTCGGCTTGGTCATTGTCGAGGCAGAAGCGATGGGAGTTCCTGTGGTGGTCAGCGATGTTCCCGGCCCTGTTGATGCCATACGACATGGTGAGACTGGGCTCATTGTCCCTGTCAAGAATTATGAGGCATTGGCCACAGCACTCCAAACGCTTCTGCAGGACCACGCCAAACGCGAAGCATTCGGTTCCGCCGCTGCTGCATTTGCACGTGACAATTTTGAGCAAAATGAATTTTTACGGCGGGTTCTCAATGATAAGATTAGCCTCCTCTCTGAAGCAAACCCGGTAAGCTGTCATGTTTAAATTTCTTTTTGATCAGATTGTCACAGGTGCCGGCATATTTTTTATATGGCCTTTGCTGTTGGTGCTTGCCCTGTTGGTGAGGATCAAGCATGGTTCACCGGTTCTCTTTTGTCAGGAGCGCCCCGGTCTACACGGCATATCTTTCATGATGTACAAATTCCGCACAATGACCAATGAACGGGATGTGGCCGGCAATTTGCTGCCGGATGCCCTTCGATTGACCAGTCTTGGGAAATTCCTCAGGAGTACCAGTCTAGACGAGTTGCCGGAGTTGATTAATGTGCTGAAGGGGGAGATGGCCCTCGTGGGGCCGCGACCGCTCCTTATGGAGTATTTGCCGCTTTACACCAAGGAGCAGGCCCGTCGTCATGACGTTCGCCCCGGCATTACCGGTTGGGCACAGGTGAACGGCCGTAATGCTATCAGTTGGGAAGAAAAGTTTGAGTTTGACGTCTGGTATGTGGATAATCGTACATTCAGGCTGGATTTGACGATTCTTTGGAGGACATTTGCCAAGGTATTCAAACGTGAAGGGATCAGCCACGAAGGGCAGGCGACGATGGAAAAATTCAATGGAAGCAACATAGATATATCATGAAAAATAATATCTTCGTTTATGGCGCCAGTGGTCATGCAAAGGTTGTTATCGATATAATCGAACGCCAAGGGCTGTATGATATCGCTTTTCTTGTTGATGATAATCCGTGTCTAAAGGATACCGATTTTTATGGCTATCACGTTATTGGTGGTAAGCAGGAACTCCTTGCGGAGCGGAATCGGGTTACAGGAGGTATCGTTGCCATCGGTAGTAGCAGGGTGCGAAGTTCTATGGCTGCCCGGTTGACTGAACATGGATTTAACCTTCTGACTGCGGTTCACCCGTCGGCACAGTTGGGGCGTGGAGTAACCATCGGGAACGGCACCGTGATTATGGCCGGAGTGGTTATCAATTCAGACAGTAGGATCGGTCGGAATGTTATTATTAATACAAGAGCCGGCATTGACCATGACTGTACCATTGGTGATGATGTTCACATCGCGCCGGGATCTGTTTTGTGCGGTTCAGTGACTATAGGTGACGGTACCTTCGTCTGTGCCGGTTCGACAATCATCCCTAACCTGTCCATCGGGAGTCATGTGACCATTGGGGCTGGTTCCACCGTTATCCGTGATGTGCCGAATGGGGTGACTATCATGGGGAACCCGGCAAAAAGGCGATGTTGATTTCTGATTTGATTGTTCGATGATGCATTTGTCTGCGTTCCTTTTTATCGAATTTGATACTCCCCTTACCACTCTTTTTCGTCTTGACGATAATTGCATGTACCTGTTGCCGGTGTCGACGCAAGATGTTCGGTATTGTTGTCGGTTCGTTGGCTTTATTGTGCCTGCTGACCATCTCCACACCCTTTCTCCCCAATCTGCTGGTTTCAACCTTGGAAGAGCGTTATCCCGTCTATACTCCTGCAGCAAATAAGATACCGCCCGGGCCGGTGAATATTCTCGTATTGGGTGGCGGGCACACCATTGATAGCCGTCTCCCTGCCAACGATCAGTTGTCAACCGTCGCTCTGGCACGCTTGGCGGAAGGTATTCGGTTACAGCGCCGGATTCCCAACAGTACGTTGATAACCTCGGGTTACGCTGGGAAAGGGGAGGTTACCCAAGCCGAAGTGTTGTCCAAGACCGCTATGCTGCTCGGGGTGGACCCTGCGAGGATTCGGATGCAAACCGCACCGAAAAATACCCGGATGGAGGCCGCCGAGTACAAGAGGCTTTTCGTAGAGAGGGCGCAGCTGGTGCTTGTTACCAGCGCCGTGCATATGCCGCGCGCCATGTATCTGTTTCGCCAAGCAGGTTTGAATCCCATCGCCGCTCCTACAAACCACCTGGTGAAAAACAGTAAAGACAGAGATCCCTGGTTTTGGGTGCCGGCGTCCGGTAATATCCAGATGGTTGAGAGCGCGATCCATGAATATGCGGGGATGTTAGAGGCGGGTTATAGGTGAGAGAAACAGGTGAGGGGTCAGAGGTCAGAGGTCATAGGCCATAGGTCATAGGTTAGAGGTTATCGGTTAAGGGCGAGATGGTTGCTGGGTTTCGTGAGTTGAAGGTGTGGCCGCGGGCGAAGGATCTGGCTGTACTCATTTGCCGGATTACCGACGCCGGCGGAATTGCCAGGGATTTCTGACTGATTGTTTATCTCGTCGGTTCAGGGTTTCCTCTGTGATACCCTGCGACCTCGGCGGTAAGAAGAGGTTTTCAAAGGCATTAACCGCGGAGGACGCTGAGGAACGCAGAGGAACATCAACAGCCGGACTAATTGTTTATCTCATCGGTTCAGGGTTTCCTCTGTGGTAACCTGCGACCTCGGCGGTAAGAAAAGGTTTTCAAGCATTAACCGCGGAGGACGCGGAGGGACGCAGAGGAAAGACTGAAGTAGAAGCTGTTGGATTGTCTCCGGCTTTCAAGGTTTTCCTCTGCGTTACCTTGTGTCCTCGGCGGTAAGAAAAGGTTTTTACAAGCATTAACCGCGGAGGACGTTGAGGTACGCAGAGGAAAGACTGATGCAGAAGCTATCGGTTTGTCTCTGGTATTCAAGGTTTACATCTTCGTTACCCGCAGATTTTAAGGAGAATAATCATGGAACTCAACGACATTACAGCGATAATAATTGATGCTGCCATGAAGGTCCACTCCCGACTCGGGCCCGGATTACTCGAAAGTGCCTATGAATCGTGTCTGAAGCACGAGTTGCAGCAACGCCGGTTATTCGTGACTAGTCAGGTAACCGTGCCTATTGTTTATGACGGAGTTATGATTGACGCCGGTTTCCGTGTGGACCTTATGGTGGATGGCAAGGTAATTGTTGAACTGAAGGCGGTAGAAAAGATGAATCCGTTATACGAAGCTCAGCTCTTGACCTATTTGAAATTGAGTGGTCTCAAGGTCGGTCTTCTCATAAATTTCAATGTGCTGCATCTTAAAGATGGGATTAAGCGGATAGTAAACGACCTGTAACCTCAAAGTTTTCATAGCATAAACCACGGAGGGCGCTGAGGTGCACAGAGGAACATCAACAGCCGGACTAATTGTTTATCTTGTCGGTTCAGGTTTTCCTCTGTGGTACCCTGCGACCTCGGCGGTAAGAAGAGGTTTTCATAGAAATTAACCGCGGAGGACGCGGAGGTACGCAGAGGATAGACTAAGCCTGAAATCTTTTCGGTTACACCTCTTGGTCTCAAGCTTTTCCTCTGCGTTACTCTGCGTCCTCTGCGGTAAGAAGAGGTTTTCATAGAAATTAACCGCAGAGGACGCGGAGAAACGCAGAGGACAGACTAAGTCTGAAATCTTTTCGGTTACACCTCTTGGTTTCAAGCTTTTCCTCTGCGTTACCCTGTGTCCTCGGCGGTAAGAAAAAGGTTTTCACAGGCATTAACCGCGGAGGTCGCGGAGGTACGCAGAGGAAGGCAAAGGCTGAAAGCTTAAAGATGTTTTATCTGCATATTGAATACGAGGAATATCATAATGGCTTCTGAAAATCTGGCAATCAATGACGGCACACCGATTCGCACTACTGCTTTTAACCCTTGGCCTCATTTCCCCGATGACGAGGTTGCCGCGGCGACTGCTGTGCTCCGCTCCGGCAAGGTCAACTACTGGACCGGGACGGAAGGACGGGAGTTCGAAAAAGAGTTTGCCGCTTACTCCGGTTGCAGCCACGCCATCGCCCTGGCCAACGGGACCATGGCCTTGGAACTGGCTCTGTACGGTCTGGGGATCGGACCGGGCGATGAGGTGATCACCACCAGCCGCACCTTCATCGCCTCGGCATCCTGTATCGTCATGCGCGGCGCGACGCCGGTGCTGGCCGATGTGGACCCGGTGAGTCAGAACATCACCGTGGAGACAATCCGTCCCTGCATCACCCCCCGAACGAAGGCCATTATTGCCGTCCATCTGGCGGGGTGGCCCTGCGACATGGCGCCGATCATGGCACTGGCCCAAGAGCACGGGTTGAAGGTGATCGAGGATTGCGCCCAGTGTCACGGCGCAACCTACCAGGGGCGCCCTGTGGGGTCGCTGGGGGATGTGGCTGCTTTCTCTTTCTGCCAGGACAAGATCATGTCCACGGGAGGGGAGGGTGGGATGCTGACCACCAATGATGCCGACCTCTGGGAAAAGGCGTGGAGCTACAAGGATCACGGCAAGAGTTGGGACGCCGTCTATACGCGTGAGCATCAGCCCGGTTTCCGCTGGCTCCATGAAAGTTTCGGCACCAACTGGCGGCTGACTGAGATGCAGTCGGCCATCGGCAGGTTACAGTTGGCCAAGATGCCGGAGTGGACCCGTATCCGGAACCGTCACGCCGCCATCCTCACCGAAGGTTTCTCCAAAATTCCGGCTCTCCGGCTCACCGTTCCCCCCTCGGAGATCGGTCACGCTTACTATAAATACTATGTTTTCATCAGACCGGAGATGATGTCCCTATCCCCAGTCCCCGGTCCCCAGTCCCCAAGTTTTGTACGCGATCGGGTGATGACGGCAGTTAACGCCGAAGGGATTCCCTGCTATAGCGGCAGTTGCAGCGAGATTTATCTGGAGAAGGCTTTTATTGATGCAGGGTTGGGGCCGAAGGAGCGGCTGCCGGTGGCCCGGGAGCTGGGGGAGACGAGTCTCATGTTTTTGGTTCATCCGACGCTGTTGGAGGAGGATATGCTGGATACGGTGAAGGCTGTGGCTAAGGTTTTTAATAGGCCATAGGCCATAGGTCATAGGTTGGAGGTCATGGGTTATGGGTGGCGATGGATTCCGTGAGTTGAAGGTTTGGCAGCGGGCGAAGGATCTGGCTGTACTCATTTACCGGATTACCGACGGCGGCGGAATAGCCAGGGATTTCGGTTTGAAAGATCAGATCCGTCGTGCTGCGGTTTCAGTCCCCAGCAATATCGCGGAAGGTGATGAGCGTGACACCAACAAGGATTCCGTCCGTTTTCTCTTTATCGCAAAGGGCTCACTGGCAGAGGTGATAACTCAAACGATTATCGCCAACGAAGTCGGCTATATTAACGATGTGGACCGTAGTCACATCGAGCAGGAATGTGAAGTTCTCGGCAAGATGCTCGGCTCCCTCATCAAAGCCCGTTCCGCCCCGCCTCAAAAAGCCGGCATGACCCCTGACCCCTAACCCCTAACCCCTAACCCCTAACCCCTAACCCCTAACCCCATACGAGACGGCTTCTACCTTCAGTCTTCAGCCTCAATACCTGAGCAGTTACGTTTCTCTCTTCGACGCCATCAGGTGAAAGCAGGGATTTTAGAAAAATATACCAATTCCGGCCGGCCGGAATTCGGGCGTAACTTCCCGTAAAATAAGCATTAATGTGAAAATAGAACGATATTTTTATTGTTTAAAAACTAATGAAATGATGATTTTCATTGTTTGTCGCGTGGGCTTTTCGGCGCACGGGAGAAGAGCATAATCGGCATGACTCGCTGACGATGGGCCTCTTTCCGTGCGCCGTGGCGTTTCGTCACCCTACGATATGATGGAGCGTCTTGAGCGCGGATGAACGGAGTTTCTCCAGCAAATCACGCAACGTGAGTTTCTGGTCGTCGTCCAGTTTAGTCAGATCCAGTGCCGTGATCCGATCTGTGCATGCAGTGATGAAGGCGAGGTTAATGGGGAGGTCTGCCTGTTTCTGTTTGGTAGTCGCCTTGCGTATTTCGCCGCGTGTCAGGCCGCTCTTTTTGTATTTGTCATACAAGGCGGCCATCCTCACCGTGCTCTTCTGCTTGGCGATTTCCACGAGAATCCCCCGGATGGCCTTGGGGTCGTTGCGGCAATCACTCTTCACCTCATCCGGCAGTTTCATAAGCGACAGAATTTCCGAAATGGTGGCGTCGGATTTCCCCAACACGGCGGAGAGATCGCTCAGCTGATAATCGTGCCGGTTTTTCAGCCGGTCGATGGCCTCGGCCTCTTCCACGGCTGTCAGATTTTCCCGGATCAGATTTTCCACGATGGAGATTTCGATGGGGTCGCCGTCGGTGAGGAGCGCCGGAATGGTTGCGCATCCGGCCAGTTTTGCCGCCTGATACCGCCGCTCGCCTGAGACCAGCAACAGTGGACCACCGCCGTTCCGCCGCATCAGCACCGGCTCCAGGACACCATGCTTCTGGATGGATGTCTTCAACTCTTCAAGCGCCACTGCGTCGAAATACTTGCGCGGTTGCTCCGGATCGGGTTGGAGCTCTTCAAGGGGCAGGTCGTAGAGTTTCCCTTTTTCGTAGGACATCGTTACCGTTGCCATATACGCCTCCTTTTCACCAATTGAGTGTTGTCACCGGCAGAGTGCTTTCCTCCTTTCCTCGACACGTTTTTTGGTAGCAGCATAAATATAACGTTGTTAATTATCAAGAGTTATTTTGTTTTTTTAATTACCACCATGAAATCATGGATTGGCCGCCAATAAAGGCGTGCAGTCATATAGGTCAGAGGCTATAGGTCATAGGTCAGAGGCAATAGGTCATTCTGATTGCTACTGATTCTGCGGCTTATGGTTCGACAAGCTCACCATGAACAGAAAATCGGCCAGTTACAGAGCTGAAAACCGTTCGTCCTGAGCCTGTCAGGGAAAGTATGCATGAATAAAGATCTATGGAATTCTCGTTCTGATGTTCTTCAGGGATAATCGCCGACACTATCTTCCTCACATTCATGTGCGCTACCAAGACGATGAGGCTGCTGCTTCAGTAAACGGCGATGAGCCATTCCGAATAGCGCCCCTCCAATGAAGTCGTGTATGACACTCGATGTTGTTGCGGTTACACCATTACCTGATTTCATGCTAGATCTTGTTTTTGCAAATGGGGAGAAGCGTCGGTTCGACATGAAACCTCTGCTCACCATGAATCCTTGGAGACGGCTTGCTCACTCACAATTGTTTGAGCGCGTACGAGTTGATTATGGCACTGTGGTCTGGCCGGGTGAGTTGGATGTTGCGCCGGAAACACTCTACGAAGATTCGGTGATAATTAGGTCATAGGCCAGAGGTTAGAGGTTAGAGGTCATAGGTTGTAGGTCAGAGGTGAGAGGTTATAGAAACAGGTTAGAGGTTGGAGGTCATAGGTTATGGGTGGCGATGGCTTTCGTGAGTTGAAGGTGTGGCAACGGGCGAAGGACTTGGCCGTACTCATATACCGGATTACTGACACCGGCGGAATTGCCAGGGATTTCGGTTTGAAAGATCAGATCCGTCGCGCTGCGGTTTCAGTCCCTAGCAATTCGGCTCTCTCATCAAGGCCCGTTCCACCCCGACTCAAAAAGACAGCATGACCCCTAACCCCTGACCTATAACCCCAAACCTATGACCCCTGACCCCGAACCTATGACCTATAACCCCTAACCTACGCCTAACCTCTGACCTATGACCTTTGAAGGTATAACGACATGACTCTTGTCAAAGATATCGGGACACTCCTGCGGGATGGGGAATCCCGGACGCTTGAGTTTAAATCGTCTTTTGATCGCGAAACCATCGAGACAGTCGTTGCCTTTGCCAATGCAGGCGGAGGCGTGATTCTGATCGGTGTTTCCGATAAGGGAGTCGTTACGGGAGTGTCGCTCGGCAAGGAGACGATGAATGAGTGGCTTGGCCAGATCAAGTCGGCTACCAGCCCTATGGTCATCCCTGACATCGAGGCACACTCAGGAGAAGGTAAAACCGTAGTCGCCATTATAGTCGGTGAATATCCCGTCAAACCGGTCAACACCAGAGGTAAATATTTCAAGCGGATTGCCTCATCGAACTATCAACTGACCCTTTCTGAAATTACCGACCTCTACATGCAGTCGCTGCAGCTCTCCTGGGATGCCTACGAAGCGCCGAAAGAAAATCTGGATGCCCTCTCGCTGGCCAAAATAGAGACCTTTATCGACAAGGTCAATCAATCCGGTCGCTTCACTCTGGACAAATCCCCCCTGCTCGCCCTGGAAAAACTGAAATATCTGACTCACGGTCGTCCCACCTGGGGGGCACTGCTCCTCTTTGCCGAAGAGCCTCTGCGCCATCATATTCATATCGGCAGGTTCAAGACGCCGACCATGATCATCGATGACCGCCAGATTACCGACACCCTGTTCGAGGCGGTTGAGCAGGCGATGAAGTGCATAGTCTCACACATAAGCGTGGCCTTCACCTTTGACGGGAGCCTGCAACGCAAGGAGCGTTTTGCGTATCCTCTCCCTGCCCTGCGTGAGGCGCTGCTCAATGCCGTCGTTCACCGGGACTATACCAATTCCTCGGATATTCAGATCAAAATATTCGACGACCGGATTACCATCTTCAGCCCTGGTACTCTCTATGGTGGTCTGACCCTGGAGGATTTGAAGGGCGACAGCTATCAGTCCCGAACTCGCAATAAACTTGTTGCCGAGGCTTTCTACCTGACAAACAATATCGAAAAATACGGCAGTGGCTTTATCCGGATACGGAAAGAGTTGGCTTCATACCCGGAACTTGGCGTCTCCATAGAAGAAATAGGAGGCGGATTATTGATAACTTTCCGACAACTGAGCGGTGTAAGTGAGGGCGTAAGTGAGGGTGTAGGTGAGGGTGTAAATGAGGGTGTAAATGGTTTGATCGAAAGTTTAAAAATGAAACCCGGCATGAGAACTCCCGAGATTTCCAGAATGCTCGGTGTTCCTCCAAAGACACTAGAGCGCTGGCTAAAAGAGCTTAAGGCGCGCAACCGTATTGTTTATAAAGGCCCTGACAAGACCGGTGGCTACTATGTGACCGACGGTGATGCCCTGACCCCTGACCCCTGACCCCTAATCCCGACAAGCCGGAACCATATCGGGTCCACTGTACTATTTGGTTCCATCTTGTCCGGCTTAGAAGGCAGAGGTTAGAGGTGCTACACACAGGTCATAGGTTTGAGGCCATTGGTAATCAATCCCTCAAAATCATTCGTAATCGTTTGCTTGCTTTCCTCCTGTGGCTACATAATTCGGATTATTAGGTCATTTAACTCGGATTTTATCTGTACTTATTTTCGGATTATGCCGTATAGTTCCATCCCTTGGAGGGGATGGTCATGTTATTTAAACGGCATATCAAGGGACGGATCATAGAGCTGCTGCATGATTTTCGGATCGTATACCTCACCGGCCCAAGGCAGGCGGGGAAAAGTACACTGGTCAGGGAGATCGCCAAAGAACTGGGAATGGGCTATTACACCCTCGATGATGCGGCTCTTGCAGCCTCGGCAGAAAGCGACCCGCAGGGACTGCTGGCTTCACTGCCGAAACCACTTGTCCTGGATGAATTCCAGATGGCCCCACACCTGATCGGCGCCATCAAGATGGCTTCAGACACCGCAAATGGTCAAAAAGGGATCTTTCTTCTCACCGGATTATCCGATATCTTTCGTTCGGCACAGGTTCAGGAATCTCTGCCGGGGCACATGGCCCGGGTTGAGCTCTATCCTCTGTCGCAAACAGAGCGACATGATGGGCATCTCAACCTGGTCGATTGGCTGATCAGCGGCACCTTCGAGCAGATGATGAGGCCGTCGCTGGACAGAGTTGAGTTCGGCAAGCTCCTCATAGAAGGAGGATACCCTGAAGCAATAACCAAAAGCCCGCGCTCACGTAGTATCTGGTTTTCTTCATATATTGAAGGGCGATTGTTCAAAGATTTCGAAACCATGCATCATGCCAAAGGGGAGTATCACACAAAACTCTCGGCGCTTATCCGTAACCTGGCAGGGATGACAGGCAATCTCATCAAATACGCCAATATAGCCAATGACCTGTCCCAGGACGACAAAACTGTCAAACGGTATATGGAGATACTTGAACTCATGTTTATCATCCGCCGGCTCCAGCCGTACGTGCGCAACAGCGCCAAGCGTGCCGTGGTTGGTATGCCGAAACTTCATTTTATCGACACCGGCCTGGCCTGCCACCTCCTGGGATTGAAAAACCCGGACACGCCGCACACCTCGCAGTTTTTCGGTGGGCTCGTGGAAAACTTTGTTTTTTGCGAACTGCTGAAACATGCCGCCTGGGCGGATGAGGATGTAGCCTTTTACCACTTCCGTGACACAAGCCGGCACGAACTTGATTTTGTTATCGAGCGGAGTGACGGTGGAGTGGTTGGTATTGAAATCAAGGCATCCATGACGGTTAAGGCCGAGGATTTCTCGGGATTATCGATCTTTAAAGAGTATGCCAAAGACAAGTTTCTCCACGGGGTACTGTTCTATTCAGGTGACAAGGTCCTTCCCTTCAGGGTACATGATACAATTTTCCATGCCCTGCCGATTTCTTCACTGCTGTGACGACGTTCAGGGCAGGTGCAACGAACGGGCGAGAGATGCTTGAACCGTCTCTCGCAGAGGACGCAGAGGAAATCAAAGACCGGACTATTTGTTTGCGGTGGGAGCTATGAGACTTAATGAGTTTGAGCGGGCGGCTATTCTGGCTACGGTGAAGAGTTTCGATGAGCATGCCCAGGTATATCTGTTCGGTTCCCGGGTCGACGACACTAAAAAGGGGGGGGATATCGATCTCCTTGTTTTTTCGGATATCTTTACCAGGGATGATAGAAGAGCCGTCAAATCGAGGCTGTACGACCTTATCGGAGAGCAGAAAATAGATCTTGTGGTGGCGGCTGACGCTTCAGATCCTTTCGTCAGCCTGGCACTTCAGACAGGGGTGAAATTATGACCGATCAATTGCGGGTACTGCTGAAAAATGACCTGAAACTGCTTCATGATGCCTGTGACGTGCTGGAATATTCCTTCAAAAAGTGTCGTGATATCGGACTCAAGGAGTACTATGAACCGGAAGAGCTTGAAAGCTTTGAGTCCTTTACCGGTAGATTTGCGCGTTTGAGCGATATTCTGATTCAGAAACTGTTTCGGCTGGTGGATGAGCTTGACCTTGATTCGGCGGGGACGGTGAGAGACCGGATTAACAGGGCGGAAAAAAAGGGGTTGATCGAACGGAGTGACGTTTTTGTCGAGATCCGGATGGTGCGAAATGACATTGCCCATGAATATCTTCCTGAGGCGATTCATGATATTTTCGGGAAAGTTTTGACGTTGACGCCGCATTTGATGGACGGCGTTGGGCGCACCATGGAGTATTGCCGAAAATACGAATTGAATTGAAGGGACATGACCTCCGGTTGCTGTTTTCGTTTGCATTTCGAGTACAGAGTGCTTACTATAATGTTCCTGAAAATTACTGTGATGACACATGAAGTCCCGCTGTTGACACGAGGAGCCACGACCTTATCATGACACTGCTTTCCTGGATTACTAACATTAAAAAGAGTTCCCGCCAGTATCTCGTCTTTACCATCGATTTCGTCTGCATCATCGTGGCGCTCCTCCTTGCCTATCTCTTCAGGACCGATTTCGATCTGCATAACTCGATCTGGGACGGCTTCACTCATACCCTGCTGACCGTCATGGCCACCAAGCCGCTGGTCTTCTATTTCTCCCGGATGTACCGGAGCATGTGGCGCTACGCCTCCATCGCCGAGACCCTGGTCCTGGTGAAGACCGTCTCCATCGCCTCCCTGGCGGCTATCTGCGCCCTGGTCCTCAGCGGCGAGTTCAACCACTTCTCCCGGGTTATCTTTCTCCTGGACTGGGGATTCCTCTGTGCCCTCACGGGGGGGAGCCGTTTCATCTGGCGCTTCTATCTTGAGCGGCAGGTGCATGCCAACACCTCCGATGCGCTCCCCACCCTGATCATCGGGGCCGGCGATGCCGGGTGCCTCCTTCTTGATTCCATCCGCCGACATCCCAAGCCCCCCTACCGGATCGTCGGCTTTATCGATGATGATCCGGTCAAGCAGGGGATGTTCCTGAAAGGGACACCGGTGCTGGGGAATACTCATGATCTCCCCTCCCTGGTCCTGTCTCATGAGGTCAAGTTGGCCATCCTGGCGATCCCCTCGGCGGGGCTCTCCCGTATCCGGGACGTGATCCGCCGCTGTCAGACCGCCAAAATATCATTCAAGATCTTGCCGCAAATCAAGGACTTGGTTCATGGAGAGGTGGAATTTTCCCAGATCAAGGAGGTGGAGCTGGAGGATCTCCTGGGGCGTGAGCCGGCAGTGCTGGATATGGCGGCCATCAGCAGTTACCTGGCAGGTAAACGCGTTATGGTCACCGGAGCCGCCGGGAGTATCGGGAGCGAGATCTGCCGCCAGATCGCCCGGTTTAACCCGGCCAAGCTGATCATCTTCGATAACGCCGAAACCCCCCTCTATCACATCGAGAAGGAGCTCAGGGGACAGCATCCGGGGCTCCACCTCATCCCGCTTTTAGGGGACGTACGGGCCCGCCGGCGGCTGGAAACCGTCTTCGAAGAGTTCCTTCCCCAAGTGGTCTTTCATGCCGCCGCCTACAAGCATGTCCCGCTGGTGGAATACAATCCGCTGGAGGCGGCCAACAACAACATCAGGGGGACCGCCATCCTGGCCGAGACCGCCGACCGGTTCGGAGTCTCGGATTTCGTCATGGTCTCCACGGACAAGGCGGTGAATCCCACCAACGTCATGGGATGCACCAAGCGGATAGCGGAACTGTTCGTTCAGGGGCTCTCCCAGCAGAGCCGGACCAAGTTCGCTACCGTCCGTTTCGGCAACGTCTTGGGGAGCCAGGGGAGCGTGATCCCCCTTTTCAAGGAGCAGATTCGCCGGGGGGGACCGGTAACCATCACCGATCCGGCCATCACCCGTTATTTTATGACCATCCCGGAGGCGAGCCAGCTGGTACTCCAGGCAGGCTGTCTGGGGAGGGGAGGGGAGATCTTCGTCCTGGAGATGGGGGAGCCGGTCCTGATCCTGGATCTGGCCGAAGAGCTGATCCGGCTGTCGGGGCTGGAGCCGAATAAGGATATCAAGATCACCTTCACCGGACTCCGGCCGGGGGAAAAGCTGTATGAAGAGCTGACCACCGACCGGGAGAGTGTGCAGAGGACCTCTCACGAAAAGATCATGGTTCTGACCCCCACACCGCTGAACTTTTCTGAGATCTGCACCGAGCTGGAAAATATCTTTGCGGGGGTCATCGCGGCGGACATCTGTCTGGTGATGGAGGCCATGCACCGGCTTGTGCCGGAATTCGTCTCCAATCACCATTTCGGCGAAACCGCTCCCATCACCTTCCGGCGTCTCCGTCCCGACCTCTTCCCCGAAGAGAGGCGACATTGTAAGGAAATCGGCCTCTGATATGAGGAGAGAGTATGGCCGAATTTGCCGTGAAGATGCAGGAACGGCATACGTATGGTCACTATCGTGATTGGCCGGTTGATGAGCGGTGGGAATTGATCGATGGTGTGGCTTACGCCATGTCCCCTGCTCCTTCCCGGCAGCATCAGGAAATCTGCGGCACTCTCTATCGGCAGTTTTCCGCGTATCTTGTCGGTAAGCCCAGTAAAATCTATTTCGCCCCCTTCGATCTCATCCTCCCCGAATCGGATGAGGCTGATGATGACTGTGATACGGTGGTGCCGCCTGATTCATGAAGATATCTATCATTACCGCCACTCGCAACTGCGCCGCCACCGTGGCCCACTGCATGAACTCCCTCCGGCAGCAGACCTATCCCCACATCGAGCATCTCATCATCGACGGCGCCTCCACCGATGACACGCTGAAGATAGTTCAAGGTTTAACGGATAAGGTTCAAGGTTCAAGGACGAAGGTTCAAGGTTCAAGGTTCAAGGTTAAACCCCTTTCTTCCCCAGTCTTCGATTATGATTTACCCGCAGTTCCCGCAGTTCCCGCTTCCCCGGTCCCCGGTCCCCGGTCCCCAGTCCCCGGTCCCCGGTCCCCATTCTCCGCTTCCCCAGTCCCCGCTTCCCCGGTCCCCGGTCCCCGGTCCCCGGTCACCGTTCTTCTAAGCGAGCCTGACAACGGCATCTATGACGCCATGAACAAGGGGATAGCCCTTGCCACCGGCGACATCATCGGCATCCTCAACGCCGACGATTTTTATGCGGATTCCCGGGTGTTGGCAAGGGTGGCGGCTGTTTTTGAAGATCCAGCGGTCATGGGCTGTTACGGGGATCTGGTATATGTCAACGATGCGAGAAACAATGGACAATGGACAATGGACAATGGGCAATGGATAGTGGACAATGGGCAACGGAAAACTGACAATTGTCAATTATCAATTGTCAATTGTCAATTGCCTCTCCACCGTTACTGGAAGGCCGGAAGTTTTGACCATACTCGCTTTGCCTGGGGGTGGATGCCGCCGCACCCCACCTTCTTTGTCCGGCGCAGCGTGTATGAACGGTACGGAACGTTTCGCCTGGATATGGGGTCGGCTGCCGACTACGAGCTCATGCTCCGTTTTCTCCTGAAAGAGCGGATACGAGCCGCCTATATCCCTTCCGTGCTGGTGGCCATGCGAACGGGGGGGGCCAGCAATGCGTGCCTGAAGAGCCGCCTGCGCGCCAACCGGATGGACCGTCGGGCCTGGAAGGTGAACGGTCTCACCCCTCTCCCCTGGACGATTCTGTGCAAGCCGCTGCGCAAGCTGTCACAGTGGTTTGTGAAAAACTGTTGAAGCGTTGGTATGAAGCTGTTGAATCGTTGAACTGTTGAATTGTTGGTATGAAACTGTTGAAGCGTTGAATCGAAGGTAACAGGCCAGCTCAATGCAGGTGCGCGACTTTCGTAACCCCTCCTGTCCTCCCCCCTTCGGCTCCCTTCGACTTCCCTTCAACTTCGCTCAGGGACCACGCTCAGGGCAGGCTTGACCCAAGGGGAGGGACGTGCTGAGAGAATCCGGCAGAGATGGTCCCCCCTCTTGAGACAAGAGCGGGCCAGGGGGAGTTATGATGACCGGGGTGCAGGAGCGCTGAATAGTTACAATCGAAAAAACAGTTCCTCGATTCAACAACTCAACGATTCAACGATTCAACAACTCAACAACTCAACAACTCAACAATTCAACAATTCAACGATTCAACAGTTCAACAAGCACTAACCCCCTTTCCTTTCTCTCCCGGTCGGTGGTATCATGAGGACCTTTTTCCTCACCACCCCGGGAGTGATCGACCATATACCATGCACTTTCTTCTCGTTTTTTTTACCTTTGTCCTGGGACTCTTCACCTCACTGGTTCTGATATCCCCCATCTCCCGCCTGGCGGTGAGTATCGGTATCCTTGATCAGGGTGACGCGCGCAAGATCCACACCGGTCGGATTCCTCGTCTGGGGGGGATCGCCATCTTCTTCTCGGTCCTTCTGGCTACCATCCTCTTCAGCACCGTGGATCAGGTCATCAAGGGGTACCTTGCCGGGGGGATCATCATCTTCCTCACCGGTCTCAGTGACGACCTGCAGGAGCTTTCGCCCCGACAGAAGTTTCTGGGGGAGTTGGTTGCGGCAACGGTGGCCATCGTTATCGGTGGTCAGGAGCTTCACTCGCTGGGGAACCTGCTGGGTTTCGGGGAGGTGGCTCTCGGAGGATGGGCTCTCCCCTTCACCATCATAGCCCTGGTGGGGGTCATCAATGCCGTCAACCTCATCGACGGATTGGACGGACTGGCCGGTGGCGTCACGGCTATTGCCGTACTGGGGTTTCTGATGCTGGCCTGGATGGGCGGGAATCAGAATCTCATGTACATTTCGGCGGCCCTCTTCGGGGCGACCCTGGGGTTTCTCAAGTTCAATACCCATCCCGCGCAGATCTTCATGGGGGATTCGGGAAGCCTTTTCTTGGGGTATAGTTTGGGTTTTTGCGCCATTAACCTGGCGTTGCAAGGGGGAGGGCACGTCTCTCCGGTGACCCCGCTCATGGTGCTGGCTCTCCCCATCGTGGACACCATCGTGGTCATGGTGGGAAGGATACGGCGAGGGGTTCGTTTCTCCGCCCCCGACAACAGCCACCTGCATCACCGGTTGCTGTCTCTGGGGTTCAGCCACGGTATGGTGGTGGCGCTGCTTTACTTCGTATCCTACTCCTTCGCCCTGGCGGCGCTTTTTTTCCGGGTTGCTCCTGATTACCTTCTCTTTTACGCTCTTCTGACACTCCTGGGGTTGGGGTACCTCAACCTCCGGATGATGGAGCGGGAACAGGCACGTCGGGGCACCTTGAAGATCTTCGACCTGAAGCTCCCCTATCTGAAACTCTACCATAACCCCCGGTTGCTGCAGCTGTACATCGCTCTTCTCAGAGGTGCCAAGTACCTGTTGGTGGCGGTTTTTGTCCTGACCATGTTCATCCCTCCGGTGATCCGGGGGGATATCGGCATCGTCGCCGCGCTCCTGGTGGCGCTCTTCGGGGTGATGCTCTTCGTCCGTACCGACGAGAAGAACCGTTTCCTGCACTTTGCCATCTATTTTAACGGGGCGTTCGTCATCTATCTGATGCAGAACTATACCGGAAAGGTAGAACTCTTCGGTACGCCGCTCTACACCATCTCCAACATCGTCTTCGGCGCGCTCTTTCTGGTGGTTCTGCTGCTGGTCTCCATTCGGGCCAATCCCACCGCCGTTATCAGCACCCCCCTGGAATATCTCATTATTTTTCTCGTGATCTCCGTGCCGCTCCTTCCGGAACAGTTCCGGCAACATCACCACCTGCTGCTGGTTGCCGGGAAATCGGTGATCCTCTTCGTGGCGCTGAAGCTGGTGCTGAAGCCGTGGGCGCACCGGAACCGGAAAATCATCCTGGCGGCGCTGGTCTCCCTGCTGGTGATCGCCCTCCGTAATCTGTTATCCCGGTAACCTTGCCACTTTATGGAGGAATTTTTGAAAAACGATCTGCTGCAACAGGAGCGGGTACTTCGCTTCATTATCGAAGAATCCGGTTTGAAACCCTTTCAGGTGGAAAATACCGTGGAGCTGTTCCGGGAAGGGGGGACGGTCCCCTTCATCGCCCGGTACCGGAAGGAGCGGACCGGCGAACTGGATGAGGTGCAGATCCTGGCCATCGAGGAGCGGCTGGCCTATTTCAGCGAACTGGAGGAACGCAAGGTTACCGTTCTCAAGGCCATTGTCGATCAGGGGAAACTCTCCCCGGAGCTGGAGGGGCGGATCGGGGCATGCCGGCAGAAGACCGAGTTGGAGGATCTCTACCTCCCCTATAAGCCCAAGCGACGCACCAAGGCGACCATCGCCCGGGAACGGGGGCTGGAGCCGCTGGCAGAGCTGATGGCGGCCCAGGAGCTGACCCGCGGCACCCCTCAGGAGGCGGCTCTCCCTTTCGTCACCCCGGAGGTTCCGGACCCTGCCGCAGCCCTGGCCGGGGCAGGTCACATCCTGGCCGAACGGCTCAGTGACAACGCCGACGCCCGGGCCCTGGTCCGGCGGCTTACCTGGGAAGAGGGGATTTTTTCCTCTCGGGTTGCCGCGGAGAGGGTGGGGAGCGTCACCAAGTTCGAGATGTACTACGATTACCGGGAGCCGCTGAAGGGGATACCTTCCCACCGGATGCTGGCCATGCGCCGGGGGGAGAAGGAAGAGGTACTCTTTCTGGCCATCGAGGCGCCGGAAGAGGCGATCCTGGCCGGACTGAAACGGCTGATGATCAGCAGGGGGAGTATCTTTCAGCCGCTGCTGGAGCTGGTCGTGGCCGATGCCTACAAGCGGCTCATCGCCCCCTCCATGGAGGTAGAGCTCAGGCTGGAGGCGAAGAAGCGGGCCGATGAAGAGGCGATTTCCGTCTTTGCCCGGAACCTGCGCAACCTCCTCTTGGCACCTCCCGCCGGGAGCCTCCGGACCTTGGGGATCGATCCGGGGGTCCGGAGCGGTTCCAAACTCACCGTGGTGGATCAGACCGGACGGCTCCTGGAGCACGCCGTCATCTATCCACTCACCGGCGGAGGGAAAGCGGCCGCCGCAGCCAAAGAGGTGGAGCGGCTGCTGCTGGGGCATCAGGTGGAGATGATCGCCGTGGGGAACGGTACGGGCGGTCGGGAGACGGAGCGGTTCGTGAAGGAGAGTCTGGCCGCCGGCGGTTTCCTGGTCCCGGTGGTGATGGTGAGCGAGGCCGGGGCCAGCGTCTACTCCGCCTCGGAGATCGCCCGGGAGGAATTTCCCGATCTGGACCTGACCCTGCGGGGGGCGATCTCCATTGCCCGGCGGCTCCAGGACCCTCTGGCGGAACTGGTGAAGATCGACCCCAAGAGCATCGGCGTGGGGCAGTACCAGCATGACGTGAACCAGGCGGGACTGGGGAAATCCCTGGACGACGTGGTGGTCTCCTGCGTGAACTATGTGGGGGTGGATCTGAACACCGCCTCCCGTCCCCTCCTGGCCTCCGTGGCCGGTATCGGTCCCTCTCTGGCCGGGGCCATCGTGACGTGGCGTGACAAGAAGGGGTCGTTTTCCAGTCGGGATGAGCTGCGCAAGGTCCCCCGCTTCGGGGAGAAAGCTTTTGAACAGGCTGCCGGGTTCCTCCGGATTCGGGGGGGGAAGAACCCCCTGGACAACAGCGCGGTCCATCCGGAAAATTATCCCTTGGTGAACCGGATGGCCGTTGACCTGGGAGTAACTGTGGCCGAGCTGATGGCGAAGGAAGAGCTCATGGACCGGATTCAGCCGACCCGCTATCTGGGGGAGGGTATCGGGCTGCCGACCCTGCGGGACATCATTGCGGAGTTGAAGAAGCCGGGGCGTGACCCGCGGCACTCCTTCGTGGCGCCGTCATTTCGGGACGATCTCCAAGAGATGAGCGACCTTCAGCCGGGGATGATGCTCCAGGGGTGCGTCACCAACGTGGCTGCCTTCGGCGCCTTCGTGGATGTGGGGGTTCATCAGGACGGGCTGGTCCATATCAGTCATCTGGCCAAGAAGTTTCTGAAAGATCCCCATGACGCGGTGCGGGTGGGGGATCTGGTGACGGTGAAGGTTCTGGCAGTGGATCTCCAGCGAAAACGGATCTCCCTTTCCATCAAGGATGCGGTTAAAAGCTGTTGAAGCGTTGAGTTGTTGAAGCGTTGAACTGTTGAACTGTTGAGTTGTTAGGAGGTTTCATGCAACTCCGTATCTATTACGAGGACACCGATGCCGGTGGGGTGGTCTATCATGCCAACTACCTTGGCTTCTTCGAGCGGGCACGGACGGAGTTTTTCCGGCGGCGCGGGCTTTCGGTGCGGCAACTCCACGACGATGGTTTCATCTTTCCGGTGCTCCGGGTGGAGGCGGATTTCCGCTCTCCGGCCCGGTTGGATGACCTGCTCCAGCTGGAGACGGAGGTGATGGAGGTGGGTAAGGCCTCCTTTATCCTGCGGCAGCGGGCGATCCGGATGGCGGATGAACGGCTTCTGGTGGAGGCGAGAATCACACTCGTCTGCGTCGGACCGGGGATGAAGGCCAAGCGGCTCCCGGCGCCTCTCCTGGATTCCCTGGATGGCTCCCATGATTGAGCCGCTCCTCTCCATTCTCCTCCCGGTGAGAAACGGTCAGCCGTTTCTCATGGCGGCACTGGACTCCCTTCTGGGGCAGACGTTTCGTTGTTGGGAGCTGGTCTGCGTGGACGACGGCTCGACGGACGGGACCCCCCGCATCCTCGCCGACTATGCCCGTCAAGACCGGCGGATACGGATTATCACTACCGACCACCAGGGGATCGTCGGGGCGCTTACCGCCGGGCTGGATGCCTGTCGTACGCCGCTGGTGGCGCGCATGGACGGGGACGATATCTCTCATCCCCGCCGCCTGGAGCGGCAGTTCGCCTTCATGGAAGAAAATCCCGGCGTGGGTCTTGTTGCCTGCGGCTTCCGGCACTTTCCCCGGCAGGGGGTCCGGGTGGGGATGCGTTCCTACGAGAGCTGGCAGAACACTCTCCTGACCCATGAACTCATCACGCGGGACCTCTTCGTGGAGTCACCCTTTGTCCACCCCTCCGTCGTCTTCCGTAAATCCTTGGTGCTGGCCGCCGGTGGGTACCGCGACCCCGGCTGGAGCGAGGATTACGATCTCTGGCTCCGGTTGGCTGCCGCCGGAGTCCGGTTCGCCCGGCTCCCGGAGACCCTCTTCTTCTGGCGAGACCGTCCGGAGCGGCTCACCCGCACGGACCCGGCCTACAGCGCCGCCTGCTTCCGTGCCTGCAAGATTCACCATCTGAAACAGGGATTTCTCTCCGGCAGCGATGCCGTCACCCTGGTGGGGGCAGGTCAGGAAGGGCGGGCTTGGATGCGGAGCCTGGGGGAGGCCGGGATCGGACTCTCCCACTGGATCGACGTGGACCCGCGCAAGCAGGGGCGACTGCTCCACGGCGCGCCGGTCCTTTCGCCGGAAACGGAGGAACTTTCGGGGAAATTACTGGTCACGGTGGGGACCCGGGGGGCACGGGAAGGGATCCGTTCCTGGCTGGCTTCGCGGGGGCTAACGGAAGGGGTGGAGATCCTCTGCGTGACATGATGAGGGGGGCGGGATACCTGACGCGGGGCTCCTGACACGAGGCACTTGGTCCCCGGTCCCCGGTCCCCAGTCCCCGGTTTTCCCGGCTTTAGAGTTGACTTCACGCACGGCAAATGGTATGCATCATGAGATTTTTCAGCTTTCGGGGGGACCCATGGGTACAGTTTTGAAACAGGGGATACGACGTCTCACCTGCGTCGGCATCATCGCTCTCGCGCTCTGCGGTTGCGCCCGGTACCAGGCGCTTCCCGACGGCACCACGAGGCTTCTGGGGGGTGCCGGTTCCGCCGTCATCGAGCGGGAAGAGGTCACCATACCTGTTCAGGAGTTGCGTGAGCCCCCCCCCGAGGATTACCAGGTGGGACCCACCGACCTCCTGCTGATCAACAGCACCCCCAACTCCGTGGCGGTGGCCATGCAGTTCAGCAGCCAGAGCGGACCGCAGGCAGGGACCGCACCCCTGCCCCAGGTTGCCGGTCAGCTCTGCAAGGTCGACGGCAGCGGCTTCATCACCATCCCCCTGGCCGGGAGGATGAAGGTGGCAGGGCTCTCCGTGGGGCAGATCCAGGAGAAGCTGAACAAGGCTCTGATAAAATATGTCAAGGAACCTGCGGCCATCGTGGAGGTGAGCAAGCCCAGCAGTCAGCCGCTCTATCTCATCGGCGCCTTCAAGGCTCCCCAGGTCTACTATCTGGACCGGCCGCTCACCGTGCTTCAGGGGATGGCCCTGGGGGGCGGTCCCGATATGGGGGCCACCGCGGGAGCCAATCTCCGGGGGGCCCGCCTGGTGCGTGACGGGAAGATCGTGCCGGTGGATATCTATGAGGCGCTCATGCGGGGCGACCTCCGGTACAATGTCTGGCTCAGGGGGGGGGACACCATCTTCATCCCCGGCATCGGCAGCACCAATGTTTTCATCTTCGGCGCCGTCTCCAAGCCGGGCCCCATCCCCATCGGCAACAGCATGATCACCCTCCCCCAGGCCCTTACCGCCGCCGGTTTCGGTGATCTCAGCTACGACTCGCGCATCAGGATCATCCGCTCCCTCTCCCTGACCCGGGGGGAACTGCTGGTGGTGGATGTGGACAAGGTCATGCGGGGCGAGGCGCTCCCCTTCGTGCTCAATGACGGCGACATCGTCTATGTCCCCAGAGGCCCCATCGGCAACTGGAATCATGCTCTGGGGGAGATCCTGCCGTCCCTCCAGGCCGTGAGCTCCGTCCTGCAGCCCATCGTCCAGCTTCAGTACCTGTACAAGCAAGGGGTTAAATAGAGGAATTATGCAGGAATTTCACGACAACCAGCCACCGGAGCGTCATCTCACCGACTACCTCCGGATGATCCGGAGGCGCTGGATCTCCGCAGTAGTGGTCTTTAGCCTGATCTTGCTCGGCATCATCGGTTACAACTTCTGGGTGAAGCCGATCTACGAGGCCTTGAGCACCCTGCAGGTGCTGGAATCGAAATCGGCCATGCAGGTCCCCTGGGAAACCAAGAGCCCCCTGGAAACCGAGATCGAGATCATCAGGTCCCGTTCGGTTGCCGAGCAGGTGGTACAGCGGCTGCATCTTAACTGGCAGATCTCGGAACGTTCCAAGGGGGTCGGGTTCAAGCTCCTGGAGCTGTCGTTTGCCCCGCCGTTGCGAGCGGTGAAGGTAGAGGTCGCCGGAGGGAAAAACTTTGCCGTCAAGACTCTTGAGGGTAAGAGTCTCGCCTCAGGAGTATCGGGGACCCTCCTCACCACTCCCGGATTCACCCTCCTCATCACCGATCTCAAGGGGAAACCGGGAGACACATTCATCCTCCGGATGATCCCGGTTACCTCTGCGGCGTTAGCGGTGAGAGGCAAGCTTGTGGCCGGAAAGGTTGTCGGGGCAACGGGCCAGTCCAACGTTATGCTCCTCTCCTACCGGGATACCGATCCGGTGCGGGCCCGGGATATTCTCAATACCACAGTCCAGGCGTACCAGGAAAAGACCACCGCCTACAAGACCGAAGAGGCGACCAGGACTATCGATTTTCTTGAAGGGCAGCTGCAGAGCATCGACAAGGAACTGGATGTGGCGGAGAAGAACGTCGAGGCGTACAAGAAATCCGTGGGGATTTATACCCTGGATGGAGAGGCGTCCCTCATCTTCGGCAAGCTTACCGCCATTGATATGGCGAAAATGGAGCAGGGGCAGCAGCGCAAACTGCTGGAACTGGCCATGACGTCGGTTCAGGGAGCTCGTAACAAGGGGACGGCCTATTATCCCGGTGACCCCATCGGCATGACCATGATGGCGAAGATGGAGGAGCTGGATTCCCAGAAGAAGGCGCTCCTCTCGGAATATACCCCGGAACATCCCCAGGTGAAGTCCGTTCAGTCCCAGATCAATGAGCAACTGCGCCAGCTCCTCCTCATCTATCAGTCCGCCGTGGCCGGTGTTGATGAAAAGGTGACATTCCTCAACAAAAAGCTCTCCGCAGAGGAGCGCGATCTTTCGGCCCTGCCGCAGGAGGAGCGCGAGCTCATCAAACGGATGCGGGTCTCCAAGGTGAACGCGGACACCTACTCCCTTCTCATGCAGAAGTACCAGGAGGCACGGATCGCCAAGGCCTCCTCCACCGGCAACGCTAACATCATCGATACGGCCATTACCCCTGACAGTCCGGTTTTTCCCCAGAAGCAGAAGAATATCCTCCTGGGGCTGGTCCTCGGGCTGTTTCTGGGGGTGGGGAGCGCCTTTTTTCTGGAATATCTGGATGATACCATCAAGGATTCCGATGCGGCGCTGCGGGAGGTGGGGGCCCCGGTTCTGGCGGTGATTCCCCACATCAATCGCAAGGACACCGCTGGTCCTGACTCCGGCATTCTCATCGCCTATAGTCAGCCCCAGTCGCCGGCGGCCGAGGCCTTTCGGGGGCTGAGGACCAGCATCCATTTTTCCGCCGTGAACAAACGGAAGCAGCTCCTTCTCATCACCAGCTGTTTCCCCGGAGAGGGGAAGAGCACCATCATCGCCAATCTGGCGGCGGTCTATGAGCAGACCGGCGCCAGGGTGCTTCTGGTGGATTGCGACTTGCGGCGCCCGTCGCTCCATACGCTCTTCGGTGTGGAAAAATTCCCCGGCATCACCGACGTCCTAGCCGGTGACATCTCCTGGAAGAAGGCGCTGCACCGGGTGGGAGGGGAGAAGTTCGACTATCTGGCGGCAGGAACGACTCCCCCCAATCCCGCCGAACTCCTCGGCTCGGAATCCATGAACTCCCTGATGAACGAACTCAGGAAAGAGTATGATTTCATCTTTATCGATGCTCCTCCGGTGCTGGCGGTAACCGATGCCCCGGTGCTCACCAGCCTGGCGGATATTGTCCTTCCGGTGATCGAAACGGCCAGGGTCCCGGCAAAGGCCGCCAAACGGATGGGGGATATCCTGGAAAGCGCCAAGGCGCCGGTGGTGGGACTCGTGGTCAATGACAAGTCCGGCCAGAGTGAGCGGTACGGCTACTACGGCTACTACGGCTATCGCTACTATGGCGAGGATGCGGCCCGGGTGCACTCTCTTCCCTGGTGGCGACGTCTGGTGAAGCGGAAGCGTGGCAATGGGGATGGTCGCTAGCCGGTGATGTCCGACTTTATCGACAGCCACTGCCACCTTATTCCGGGGATCGATGACGGCGCCGGGAGCTTTGACGAGTCCCTGGAGATGGCCGAGGCCCTTGTGGGCGCCGGTTTCTCCAAGATCTGGTGCACCCCCCACCGGATCACCGGCGCCTATGATGCCGACCCTCCGCTCATCCGGGAGTTGGTGAAGGAGTTGCAGCAGCGGATTACCCGTGCGGGGATACCGCTCATTGTTGCGCCGGCATCGGAATATTATTTCGACGAATTTCTCCTCTCGTTACTCGCCGACCCCCTGCCGCTCTACGAAACAATGATTCTGGTGGAATTTCCCCCCTCAACCCTGGCGGCGGTGGTCCCCGAAATCCTCTATCAGGTGCTCCGGAGCGGTTACACACCGCTCATCGCCCATCCGGAGCGTTCCCGGATTTTTTTCCCCACAGACGAACCGTCATCCGCTTCCGATTTTTCTTTGCTCGCTTCCCTCCGGGCACTGCTGACGGGAAAGAGGCGGGAGCGGGTGGAGGAGCGGGACAGTGAACTTCCCCCGCTCCTGCTCCAGCTCCGCTCCATGGGGTGCCGGTTCCAAGGGAATATCGGCAGCTTCGCCGGACTCTATGGGGAGGCTGCCAAGGAGACCGCTCTGCTCTTTCTGCGGGGAGGTCTCTACGACCGGCTGGGGAGTGACGCTCACCGCTCCGGACAGCTCTCCTCCCTGTTGACGGAGGGGCTGGGGGTGGTCCGGGATACGGTGGGGCCGGCCGGTCTGAAGCGGCTGCTCCAGGAGAAGAAGAGGGGGGCGGCCATCCCATGACCGGTCCCGACTCTCCCCCCTTCCGGGCTCTGGTTCTCCTCACCGACGCCTTCGGCGGGGTGGGGGGTATCCAACTGTACAACCGGGACCTGCTGACGGCGCTCGGCGCCCATCCCCGCTGCGGGGAGGTGGTGGCCATTCCCCGGAAGATCACCTACGCCGCTGGAGCGCTCCCCCCCAGGCTTACCTACCGCACCGACGGGGTGGGGAGCGCCCTGGGGTACTGCCGCTCCCTGGCGCGGGCCATGGCCGGGGGGCGATTCGATCTTCTCATCTGTTGCCACCTGAACCTCCTCCCTCTGGCATGGTTGGCTGCCGCGCTCTGTCGGGTTCCGCTCCTGCTGGTTTTGTTCGGCAAGGAGGCGTGGCAACCTCCGGGAAATGTTCTCACCCGGCTGCTGCTGAAACGGGTGGATGCCTTTGCGTCCATCAGCCGAGTGACGGATCAGCGTTTTCGCTCCTGGGCCAGGGTCCGCCCCGGCGAGACGGTTCTTCTCCCCAACGCCATCCGTCTGGAGCAGTATGGTCCGGGGCCCAAAGAGCCGGCACTGCTCCGGCGGTTCGGCCTGGAAGGGAAGCGGGTGCTCATGACCTTCGGTCGACTGGAGTCCCGCGACCGGCAGAAGGGGTTCGACGAGGTGCTGCAGCTCATGCCCCGACTTCTGCTGGAGTATCCCGATCTGGTTTATCTCATCGCCGGCCAGGGGCCGGACCGGGGACGGCTGGAAGCCGTGGCCGCGAGCCTGGGGCTGGCTGACCGGGTGATCTTCACCGGCATGGTGCCGGAGGAGGAGAAGGCGCAGTACTACCGGCTGGCCGACGTCTATGTGATGCCCAGCGCGAAGGAAGGGTTCGGTTTCGTCTTTCTGGAAGCCATGGCCTGCGGCATTCCGGTGATCGCCAGTAACAGCGACGGGAGCCGGGAGGCGGTGCGTGACGGTCTGCTGGGGAGGTTGGTGGACCCGGCTGATCCCGATGAGCTGTTCCGGGCCATCGGGGCGGCCCTGGAAGAACCCCGGGGGGTGATCCCCCAAGGGGTGGACTATTTTTCCTATGGTAACTTTGCCGGGCGTCTTCATGAGTTGGCGGAGAGGGTGATGAGGCGTGAGACATGAGGAGCGAGGTGTGAAACAGAGCTACACAATCCGGCCGGCAACGGGGTGGTTTGACCTGCATCTGGCAGATCTCTGGCGCTACCGCGATCTGATCCTCCTCTTTGTTCGCCGGGATTTTGTGGCGCTCTACAAGCAGACTGTTCTCGGGCCGCTCTGGTACGTGATCCAGCCGCTTCTGACCACCCTCGTCTTCACCATCATCTTCGGCAGGGTCGCCAGAATCCCCACGGACGGTCTCCCCCCCACCCTCTTCTATCTGGCCGGGCTCACCCCCTGGAATTATTTCGCCGGCTGTCTCACCAAGACCTCCGGTACCTTCATCAGCAACGCCAATATCTTCGGCAAGGTCTATTTCCCGCGACTGGCGGTCCCCCTTTCCGTGGTCATCAGCGGGCTCATCGGCTTTGCCATCCAGTTGGCGCTCTTTCTCTGTTTCATGGCGTTTTATGCTCTCAAGGGGACGGTTATCTCCGTCTCGCCGCTTCTCATCCTCTTCCTCCCGCTCCTGGTGCTTCAGACCGCGGCCCTGGGGCTCGGTTTCGGGATCATCGTCTCGTCACTGACCACCAGATACCGCGATCTTGCCTTTCTTGTCAGCTTCGGGGTCCAGCTCTGGATGTATGCCACCCCCATTGTCTACCCGGCCTCCCGGATCCCTCCGGCGTGGCTCTGGCTCAGCTACCTCAATCCCATGACCCCGGTGGTGGAGCTCTTCCGTTACGCCTTTCTGGGGAGCGGCACGGTGAATCCGTGGCAGGTGGCGTTCAGTCTGGCCATGACTCTTCTGATTCTTTTCAGCGGCATCGTCCTCTTCAGCCGCGTGGAAAAGAGTTTCATGGATACGGTGTAGCGGCGGGAAGACTGTTGAATTGTTGAATCGTTGAATCGTTTTATTGTTGAATTGTTGAATTGTTGAATCATTGAATCGTTGAATCGTTGAATCGTATGATTGTTGAAACGTTGAGGCTCTTGCAAAGGAATTTCCGTTCAACACCTCAACACCTCAACACCTCAACACCTCAACAATTCAACATTTCATCAATTCAACATTTCATCAATTCAACATTTCAACGATTCAACATTTCAACGATTCAACATTTCAACATTTTAACATTTCAACAGCTCAACAGCAAAACGGTTTCCCATGCCAGATATCGCCATCAACGCGGAACATATTGCCAAAGAGTACCGCTTGGGGACCATCAGCCACCGGCGGATCTCCAAGGACCTGCAGAGCTGGTGGGCCCGGTTCCGGGGGAGGGACGACCCCAACTCCCCCCTGGATTCACCACTTCAACGATTCAACGGTTCAACAGAGAGTGATCGTTTCTGGGCGCTGCAGGATGTCTCCTTCCAGGCGCGGGAAGGGGAGGTCATGGGGATCATCGGCCGTAACGGCGCCGGCAAGTCCACCCTGTTGAAGATCCTCTCCCGGGTCACCTCCCCCACCAGGGGGGAGATAACCGTCACCGGGCGGATCGCCAGCCTCCTGGAGGTGGGGACCGGATTCCACCCGGAGCTCACCGGCCGGGAAAATGTCTTTCTCAACGGAGCCATCCTGGGGATGAGCAAGGAGGAGGTCCGCCGGAAATTCGACGAGATCGTCGCCTTTGCCGAGGTGGAAAAGTTCATCGATACCCCGGTGAAGCGCTACTCCTCAGGGATGTACGTCCGTCTGGCCTTCGGGGTGGCGGCCCATCTGGAGCCGGAGATCCTTATCGTGGATGAGGTTCTGGCGGTGGGGGATGCCCAGTTCCAGAAAAAGTGTATCGGCAAGATGGAGGATGTGGGGAGAGAGGGGCGGACCGTCCTCTTTGTGAGCCACAACATGCCGGCGATTCAGAAAATGTGCAGCCGGGCCCTGCTCCTGGAGGGGGGAAGGATCAGCCTGGATGGAGAGGTGCAGGGGGTGGTCAACGCTTATCTGGCCACCGGCGAAGGGGACTCCCTCTCCTGGGAGCGGAGCGAGTCGCCGGGGGGGGAGGCCTTTCTGCAGCGGATCTTTGTGGCCGCCCCTGACGGTTCCCCCAGAAACATCGTGGAAACAGGCGGCACTCTGCGGCTCTCGGTGACGTTCGTCATCGTCGCTCCCAGCCCCAACCTGCAGCTCAACGTGGAGCTGTTGGACGAAACCGGCAACAAGATCTTCTGCTCCGCCCCCCAGGATGCGGGGGTCGGGCTCCCCCAGCGCCCCGGCAGCTATTGTGCCGTGATCACCCTTCCTGCGGAGCTCCTCATGCCCATCAGTTACTGCATCAGAACCGTCATCTGGAAGCGGTTCGTGGGTATTCTGGACAAGAGCGAGGCGATCCGGTTTCTTCCCCACGAGACCGAATCCCTGGCCAACAACACCCCCGGCGGCCGCACCGGGCTCATCGCCCTCAGCTGTCACTGGCAGATAGAGTCGCTGTCATGAGGAAAGAGGAGACGCCATGAAGAGCGTCATGATCTGCTCCCCCTCCTATGCCCTCCATGGCGGGGTAGAGAGCATCGTCAACGATCTTTGCCGTTATCTCCCCTCCCGGGGGTGGAATCCCGTGCTGGCCCTTGCCAAGGGGGCACGGTTCAACGACGTGGAGCGGTACCGTCAGACTCATCCGGGGCTCCCCATCATCGAACTGGACGGGACCAGGGGGACGCGCCAGGCCAGGATCGAGAGCTTGATCCGGCAGATCCGGCGAGTCCGTCCTGACGTGGTGATGAACGCCCGGATCTACGACAGCTATGCGGCCATGGCCCAGTTCAAGCAGAAAGCCGGTTCCCCCCGCTTTATTACCACCATCCGGGCCTATGAGGCCGACTACTTTCATGACGCCTGGGTCTACCGTAACATCGTGGACCTCTGCCTGGTGAGCGGCAACATGGTGGCGGCGGCGGCCCCCCGATTCACGGGGATCGCGCCGGAACGGATCATCAGCATCCCCGGCGGGGTGCACAAACCGCTGCTCCCCGCTCTTCCCCGCACCCTCAGGTCACCGATCCGCCTGGGGTATGTGGCGAGGATCAATCAGGAGCAGAAACGGAGCCTGGACCTCCTCCCCACCCTGGAGCGGCTGGAGCGGCTGGGGATCAGTTTTACCCTGGCCATTGCCGGTTCCGGCCCCCAGGAGGAGGAGCTGAAGTCGAGCCTGCACCGCTTCATCCGGAGCGGGCAGGTGACCTGGTACGGCTGGGTCTCCAGGGAGCGGCTCTACGAAGAGCTCTATCCGGAGATGGACTGTCTCCTCCATTTTGCCCAGGTGGAAGGGGTGACCATCTCCCCCCGGGAGGCCATGGCCCACGGTGTGGTGCCGGTCATTTCCCGCTTTGCCGGGCTGAAATGCGAAGGGCAGTTTCTTCATGAGAAGAACTCCCTGACCTTTCCGGTGGGGGATACGGAGGGGGCCGCTGAGCATCTGCGGCGGCTGGTTCAGGAGCCGGGACTCCTCACCCGGCTCTCGGCGGAGGCGATCCGCTCGCAGAGCGGCGTCTACGGCTTTGAGGGGAATCTGGACGCCTGGGCCGCAGCCTTTGACCGCTCCCTGGAACTTCCTCCCCTCACCGGTCCGGTTCCTGGGGGGGATTGCGCCGACAAGGGGCGGCTGGCCCGACTGGGACTCTCCCCCTGGCTGGCCCAGCGACTCCGTGATCTGACGGGGAGGCGCCCCCTCTACGATGATCCGGGGAGTGAATGGCCCACCAGCACCCGGCAGATCCCTCGGGAGACCGCCCAGGCGCTCATGGATTTTGCCCGGGAGTACGAGGCGGCACTTGACCACTGATCATCGGCAAAAAAAAGGGGAGGAGAGGCCGCGCTTGCTCCTCATCTACGCCCCCACCCTCCGGACCAGCGGTGTCGGTTCCTTCACCGCAGGGCTCTGCACTCTCATGGAGGAGCGGGGGTGGGAGGTGACCGTGGGGCTGGCCTGGGGAGCCGCCTTCCATGATCCCTGCCTGTTCCGGGAGCAATACCCCGGGATCAGGACCATCCTGATGGACGGTCGGACCGGGAGCGAGGAGGGGCGGATTCAGGCGCTCTGTCGCACCATCCGGGAGGCGAACCCCCATATCCTCCTCCACAGCTGCCTCAATTCGGCCTTTGCCGCGGTCCGTCGTCTCCGCGGGAGAGGGGAGGGGAACTTCACCTTTTGCGTGGTCAATCACGGCAGTTTCCCCGAACACGCCGCAACCCTGCTGGTGAACCGGGACGTGGTGGATCAGGTGGTCTGTGTCAGCCGGTGGAGCTATCTGGCCCTCCTCTCCGGGAAGGTGACCTTCACGGCCGACCGGGTGCATCATATGCCCAACATGGTCTCCCCCCCAACCGCACCCCTCGGGAAGAGGGGGGGGGGAGCGCCGCGCATCGGCTATGCCGGTCGGCTGATGCCGGACAAGCGGTTCCGTGATATCTTCCCCTTTTTCCGGACAGTGGCTGCCACCCATCCCGATGCTGAACTCTGGATTGCCGGTGACGGCCCCTACGCCGAAGAGAGCCGCAGCTTCTGCCGGGAGTTCCCCGGACGGGTCCGCTATTGGGGAGCCGTCTCCCGGGAGGAGTTGTATCGCTCCTTCTACCCGGAGCTGGATCTCTTCGTTAATTTCTCCCCGGCGGAAGCGGGGAAGAGTCTGGCCATCTGCGAGGCCATGGCCCACGGGGTCGTGCCGGTGGTGGCCGAATACACCGGCTTCTTCCTGGAACGGTTTGCCCTCCCCAACCGGACTGCTCTTCTTTTCCCGGTGGGGGAGAGCGGCGCAGCGGCCCGCCTGGCCGGAGCGCTGCTGGATAATCCGGTTCAGCTGCAGGCCATCTCCAGGGAGGCCCGGGAGCTGATGGCCCGGGAGTATCCGCTGGAGCTCTTTGTCCGGCAATGGGGGGAGACGCTGGAGGGGTTCCTCTCCCTGCCTCGGCTTCCCGCAGCAGGGGAGAGGAACCGGGACTCTCTGCTGGAGGGGATCAAGGAGCGGCTGCGGCGGCTCCTGGGACGGCACTTTCCCCATCGTGATCCCGGCGGAGAGTGGCCTCATTTCTCCTGCAAGAGCTGTCCGGAGCTGGTGGTGGAACTCAGGTCGGTGATGGCAAAAATGGAGCGGGACGAGCGGGAACGGGTCCTCAGTGGGGTGGGAGAGGGGGGTGCTGTGGCCCGGTTGCAGGCGGAGCTGTTGCGGGGGGACGGTGCCGTCCCCGCTGCAGGGTGAGGAGAGAAATCCCATGGCTCCTCTTACCCTGAAACAGCGGTTGGGGGGGCTGCTCAAGGAGTGGCCCTCCTTCGAGTGGCGGCTCCGGCGCAGGCCGCTGGCCATCCGTAACCGCCGGGAGAGTCTGGAGTTCTCCCTTGACGGAGAAGGGGTCCGCTGCTGCTGGCGCTGGACCACGGACCTCCATCTCTGCCGGCTTTTTCCCTCCCTGGGGCGCCGCCTCATGGGGCGGATGCTGGGGGAGTGGCCCCTGGAGTTTGCCCCCTTGCCGGCGTGGTCCGGCGGGGGGGAGAGGCTGCCGTTACTCTCCTTCATCATCGGCCACCGGGGGAAAGAGCGCCTGGACCATCTCCTGGCCACCTTGGGGAGTATCGCGGCCCAGCTGGATGTCTCCTGTGAGTGCATCGTGGTGGAGCAGTCGCTCCGGCCGGAGCTGGCGGAACTCCTCCCGGCGTGGGTCCGCTATTGCCATACCCCCATCCCCAGTGAGGAGCACCCCTATTGCCGGTCATGGGCGTTCAATGTGGGGGGGCGACTGGCCCGGGGGGAGCTCCTCATCCTCCACGACAATGATCTGCTGATCCCCCGTGACTATGCGGCCCAGGCGTGGCGCCGTTTTCGGGAGGGGTACGAGGTGATCAACCTGAAACGTTTCATCTTCTATCTGACCCGGGAGGCCACGCTTGGGCTGCTCCGGTCGCCCGGGACCATCCCGGTGACGGCACCTCTGTCGGTGATGCAGAACGCACAGGGGGGGGGGAGTCTGGCCGTGGGGCGGCGTTCCTATCTCGCCCTGGGTGGTTTTGACGAGTCCTTTGTGGGGTGGGGTGGGGAAGACCTGGAATTCTGGGATCGAGCGCTGACCCTCCCCCTCTGGTCCTGGGGAAGTCTCCCTCTCGTGCATCTCTGGCACCCTCCCCAGGCGGGGAAGGAGGACAAAAGCTGGGCAAACCAGGTGCTTCTGGAACAGCGGCTGGGGCTTCCCTCCCTGGAGCGAATCCGGGAGCTGGCCGCACGGAAGTTCGGTGAGCCTTTCCCATGAAAATCGTTCATCTGATCAATGCCCACAAGAATCTGCCTCAGCTGGAACGGCTCGTTGCCCGGCTGAGCCATGACAACGCCGTTTTTTTTATCCACCTGGACCGGAAAGTGGCTGATGCCGAGGTTGCCGGGGTGACTGCGGCGACTGCCCGGTACAATGTCCATTTTGTGAAGGAGCGGGTGGCGGTGGGGTGGGGGGGCTTTTCCCAGGTGGAGGCGATCCTGAACGGTCTCCGGGAGGTGCTGCAGTCGGGGATCGAGTTCGACTATCTGAATTTCTTGAGCGGCCAGGATTACCCGCTGCAGTGTAATGACTCCCTGCTGCAGTTCCTGGAAGAGTCCCGGGGGAGTGAATTCATGGAATATTGTGAATTGTCACGGTACGGCTTCGGCACGGAACTGTATCGTTATGAGAAGTATCACCTGACGGAGAAGATACTGGTGAGCTGCACCCTGCGCCGCTGGATCGAGCGGTTCCTCAACCGGGCGCTTCCCGTGAGAACCGCGCCGTTGGGGTATCAGGTCTATGCCGGGTCATCCTGGTGGACCATTACCGCGCACTGCGCCCGCTATATCCGGGATTTTTTGGAGCGAAACAGCGAGTATGCCCGATTCTTCGCCACAACCCGGTCGGCGGATGAGATGTTTTTCCAGACTATCGTCATGAATTCCCCCTTCAGGGAGCAGGTTCTCAACAGGAATCTCCATTATCTGGACTGGTCGGAGCATGGCAGAAGCCCCAAGAGCCTGACCGGAGAGGATTTTCTCCCCATGCTGGCGTCGGGGAGATTCTTTGCCAGAAAATTCGACACGGAAACCGACGCAACGGTGCTGGATATGCTGGATGACCATCTAGCGGTGGAGAGCCGACGGTTCTCCACGGGAGAGGGATAAGAGGATGTGCGGTATCAGCGGATGGTTCCTGACGGAGGGGGGAGTTCGACACCCCGATACCCTCCCGGCCCTGGCGGAGAGCCTGGCCCACCGTGGGCCCGATGACCGGGGGTACTACCATGACCAGGAGCGGGGAGTTGCCCTGGCCCATAACCGTCTCAGCATCATCGACCTGAGCAGCGCCGGCCATCAGCCCATGCTCAGTGACGACGGCAACACCGTCCTCGTCTACAACGGGGAACTCTACAACTTCCGGGAGCTTCGTGACCAGCTGGAACGCCGGGGGCACCGGTTTGTCTCCAGAAGCGACAGCGAGGTGGTGCTCCGGAGTTTTCAGGAATGGGGGAGCAGTTGCCTCTCCCGTTTCTGCGGGATGTTCGCCTTGGCCCTCTGGTCCCGCCGGAGCGGCACGCTCCTCCTGGCCCGGGACCACCTGGGGATGAAACCACTCTACTATACGACCCTTCCCGGCGACGGGGTGACCTTCGCCTCGGAGCTCAAGGCGTTTCTCTCCCTCCCCGGTTTCCATCCGACCATGGAGCCCACGGCGCTGCGGCAGTTTCTGGAGTTCGGCTATACCTTCGACCCCCGACTCACCTCCCTGGCCGGGGTGGCCAAGCTCCCGCCGGGGCACTACCTGGAGTGCCGCGGCGGCAGAGCGGGAGAGCCGATTCCCTACTTCACCCTCCCCTCGCCGGAGCCGTCGGACCGCCGGAGCCGGGAGGAGCGGCAGGAGGAGCTTCATGACGTCCTCTCCAGGGTGGTGGAGCAGCACCTCCTGGCCGACGTGCCGGTGGGACTCCTTCTCTCCGGGGGGCTGGACTCCAGCGTCATCGCGGCCCTGGCCTCCCGTCACGGCCGGATCACCACCATCAGCATGGGGTTTGCCGATTCCACCCTGGACGAGCGCCCCTTTGCGCGGAGTGTGAGCGACCATGTGGGTTCCGACCACCGGGAGGTGACCATTCACCCCCATGAGATCGTGGAGAGCCTGGAGTCGGTGGTCCCGGTTTTTGACGACCTCTTTGCCGACTGGGGAACTTTTTCCACCCGTCTCCTCTACCGGAACTGCCGGGAGCAGGGGATCAAGGTGGTGCTGGTGGGGGAGGGGGCCGATGAACTCTTCGGCGGCTACCCCATATTCCGGAAGGGGGGAGAGCTCCGGGGGCCGCGTCTCTGGCGACTCTTTCGCCTCTACCAGCGGTATGCCGGACAGCGCCACGGCACCCAGTTTCGGGCGTTTCGGGAGATCATGGAGCGTTACCTGGAGGAGGGAGAGGGGGATCTCTTCCATGCCATCAGGCTCTTCGAGATTCGGAACCAGATTCCCAACAACTATGTCATGAAGGTGGACAAGGGGAGCATGGCGGTGAGCGTGGAAGCCCGCTCCCCCTTCCTGGACCGCCGGGTGGCGGAGCTGGCCTGCGGGACCCCGGCCGGCTTTCTCCTGGGAGAGGGGACCAGCAAGCTGCTCCTGCGGGAGATGGCGGAGCGGTACGACCTCCTCCCCCGGGAGATCACCCGTCGCGCCAAGTTCGGCGGCTCCATGGCCAACTCCTGGATGGACGACTCCCCCCGTTTCAGGGAGTTTAGCCGGCAGGCGATCCTGGACCCCGCCGGGTGGGTGGATGAACTGGGGCTTCGGCAGGGGATGACCGACTATTTCGACGGCCGCCGTCAGGGATACCGTTTCCCCCGGGCCGTGAGCGTTTTCCGGAACCTGGCCTGGCGGCTCCTCCTCCTGAACCTCTGGTCCCGCCATTACCTGGGAAGAAGGTGAATGGTGAAAGGTTAGGGGTCAGGGGTTAGAGGTTAGGGGTGAGAGGTTAGGGGTGAGGGGTTAGGGGTGAGGGGTTGGGGTGAGGGGTGAAATGGTCATGGTGGAGGGGTTGGTCAGCACCATAATCCCGGTTTTTAATCGTCCTCGGCTGCTGGGGGAGGCGGTGGCCAGCGTTCTGGCCCAGAGCTGGCGCCCTCTGGAGATTATCATCGTGGATGACGGCTCCACCGACGATACCCCTCAGGTGGCTGCCGACCTTGCCAGGAGCAATCCCGCTGAAATCCGGCTCATCCGCAAGACCAATGCCGGTCCGGGTCCGGCCCGGGAGGCGGGGAGGCTGGCGGCCAGGGGGGAGTTCATCCAGTATCTGGACAGCGACGACCTCCTGCTCCCCGACAAGTTCCTGCTTCAGGTGACGGGGTTAAGGAGCTCACCGGAGTGCGGGGTCTCCTACGGGATGACCCGCTTCGTGGGGGAGGGGGAAGAGCCGCAAGATATCCCCTGGAAGCGGACCGGGGAGCGGCTGGAGAGGATGTTCCCCTCCATGCTGGCCTCACGCTGGTGGGGGACTTCCACCCCCCTCTACCGGAGAAGCGTGCTGGATAAAGCCGGGCCCTGGCTCTCCCTGGTGAACGAGGAAGACTGGGAGTATGACTGCCGTATCGCAGCCCAGGGGGTCCGTCTGCAGCAGGTCACGCAGTTCGTCTCAACGGAGCGGGATCATGGCGGAAGCCGGCTCAGTCGGGGAGGCTCCCAAGATCCGGCCAAGCTCCGCTCCCGGGTCCGGGCTCATGCCCTGATCCTGGCGCATGCCCAGGGAGCCGGTATTACCCATGAGGTGGCCGAGATGCGGCGCTTTGCCCGGGAACTGTTCCTCCTCTGCCGCCAGTGCGGCGCCGCAGGGCTCCCCCGGGAGTCGGCGGAGTTGTTCGCCCTGGCGCGCCGGGCATCGGGCCCAAAACGGGGCGAGGCCCGGGATTTTCGTCTGTATGGGCTCCTGACCCGGCTCTTCGGCTGGAGCGCCATGGGGAGACTCTTTTGCCTTCTGGACAGGATGAGGCCTCGATGATGGTCTCTCAGAATTCCTGCCAGATTTCGGTGATCATCCCCACCCGTAACCGGGAGCTCCTGCTCCGGCAGACCCTGGATTCCCTCCTGGGGCAGCAGAGCCTCGTCGGGATGACGCTCCAGGTGATCGTGGTGGACGACTGCTCGGCCACCCCTCCACGGGAGCTGCTGGCCCGGTACGGAGAGCAGCTGGAGGCTCTGTTTCTTACCGAAAATGTGGGACAGAACCGGGCCCGCAATGCGGGGATCGCCCGGGCAACGGGGAAGTATCTCAAGTTCCTGGATTCCGACGACATCCTCGCGGACGGCTCCCTGGCCCGGGAGTTCGCCTTGGCGGAGCGGGAGCAGGCCGACATCATTCTCTCCGGCTGGGGGACCGTCACCATAGACTCTCTGGGGAATCATGATGAAGCCACGGCCCGGATCTTTTCTCCCCCGGAGATGAACCCTCTCCCTGATATGCTCCTCCTGGGGCGGGCGGTTCCCGTGGCAGCGGCGCTTTACCGGAGGAGCTACCTGGGAGAACTTCTCTGGGACCCCCAGGTGCTCAAGCTCACCGACTGGGACTGGTTCTGCCAGGCGGCTCTCCGGGGGGGGAAGATCGTCTCTTGCCAGGGGGTGGCCTACTGGTGGCGGCAGCACTCCGGCGAACGGGAGACCCAGCGCCCCCGGATCAGCACGGCCCGCAATTTTTACCGAATACTGGGGAAGGTGGAGAGTTCTCTGAGAAGCTCCGGCCGGCTCACCCCCCCCAGGGCCAGGCGGCTGGCCCAGTATTACTACAAGGAGCTGAGGGCGCTCTGTCTCTATGATCGGCCGCTCTTTCATGAGATCCTGGAGAAGATCCTGCTGCTGGACCCGGAGTTCGTCCCGGCGGAGGAGGAGTGCCAACCCTATATGCGGCTCCTGGCGCGGCTGTTGGGGACGAAAAACGCCCTCCTCCTCCATACGGCGGTGAAGAAGGCGCTGAAGCCCGGATGGGAGGAGATGTGAGCGGAGTCGTTGTTTCCGTGGTCATGGGGGTCTGTAACGGCGTCGATCTCCTGGCGGAAACCGTTGAGAGTATCCTGGGGCAGGAGGGGGTGGAGCTGGAGTTCATCGTCGTGGATGACGGCTCCAGTGACGGCGCCGGAGCGCTGCTGGACGGCTATGCGGCTGGGGACCCGCGGCTCCGGGTGATCCATCAGGAAAACCGCGGATTGACCCGGGCTCTCATCCGGGGGTGCAGCGAGGCCCGGGGAGAGTTCATCGCCCGTCAGGACAACGGTGACCTCTCCCTTCCCGGTCGGCTCCGCCGGCAGCAGGGGCTTCTGGCAGTCACGCCGGAGCTCCTCTTCGTCTCCGCCTGGACCGAATACTGCGGTCCTTGCCTGGAGCATATCTCCACGGAGAAGGGGTCCGGGGAGGGGGGTACCCCTTGCCGAATCATCGACCTGCAGCGGGAAAAACTGGTGCTGGACGGCCCCTCCCATCACGGCTCGGTGATGTTTCGCCGCAGCGCCTACGAGGCGGTCGACGGGTATCACCACCAGTTCGCCGTTGCTCAGGACTGGGACCTCTGGTACCGGCTGGCGGAAAGAGGGAGCTTCATGATGATCCCCGAAACCCTTTACCGGGCGCGGCTCCTTCCGGGGAGCATCAGCGGAGAACGGAAACCGGAGCAGCGGCTCCTCTCCCGGCTCTCTCAAGAGGCGCTCCGGCTCCGGCTGGCCGGGGAGCCGGAAACGCCCCTCCTGGAGAGAGCGGCCCTCATCCGTCCGGAGCGGCGTCCGGAGCAGGCGGTCAACCGCGCCGCCTGGCTCTACTTCATCGGTGAAGGGTTGCGCCGGAACGGGGACCGTCGGGCAAGGGGCTACTTCAGGGGGGCGCTCCGGGAGAATCCCCTCCTCTGGAAGGGGTGGTTCCGGCTGGTTCAGGCGTTTCTCTCCCCCCTCCGGCAGGGGAAGAGATCGTGAGAATGCTTGTAAAATCGCGTAAAAGGCTTTATACATGAAACCGTTGTCACCGGATACCGCCCCTGGTCGGGACTCCCTGCGGCTTTCCGTGGTCATCCCCACCTACGGCAGGGGAGAGCTGCTGCTGGATACCGTGAGGATGCTGTCGGAGCTGGCCGTCCCTCCCCATGAGATCATCCTGGCGGACCAGACCGAGCAGCACTCCCCCCAGGTCGGGTCGGCCCTGCAGGGGCTGGCGGAGAGGGGGGTAATCCGGTGGCTGAGGCTGGAACGCCCTTCCATCCCCGGGGCCATGAACCAAGGGCTGCTGGCGGCCCAGGGGGAGATCGTCCTCTTTCTGGATGACGACATCATTCCGGGAGAGGAATTGGTGGCCGCCCACCTCCGGGCACAGGAAGAGCCGGGGGTTACCGTGGTGGCGGGGAGGGTCCTGCAACCATGGGACCAGGACGCCCCCCCCCCAGACGACGGTCCCTTCCGCTTTTCCGGCGGTCGTCGCCAGTGGATCGAGGATTTCATGGGAGGAAATTTTTCGGTGAAACGCGAGAGTGCCCTCAGCATGGGGGGGTTTGACGAAAATTTCGTCCAGGTCGCCCACTGGTTTGAAAAGGAGTTCGCCGACCGGCTCAAGCTTCGGGAGGTTCCCGTTCTTTTTGTTCCCCAGGCCGTTCTGAGGCACCTGAAGGCCCAGGGGGGAGGGATCCGCGCCTACGGTCAGTGGCGCAGGACCGTCCGTCCGGGCTACTCCGTGGGCTCCTATTATTACCTGCTTCGTTCCCCCCGGGTCAGGCACCGCCTGGTGACAATCCTCCTGCGGCCGCTGAAGGTGATCCGGACCCGGCATCACCTGACCCACCCCTGGTGGATACCTCCCACACTCCTGGCGGAACTCCTCGCCTTTTGCTGGGCGCTCCGGCTGACCCTGCAAGGGCCCCGACTCATCGGCCGGAGCAAAAGGGGGGAGCCGTGATTCAGGCCGTCATCCTCCTCTTATTCCTCTGTTGTTTCTCCCTCTGCCTGGTGGACCTCCGGAAGGGGTTTCTCGTCTGTGTGATCATCGGATTGCTGCAGGACCTGCTCCGGAAGCTGATGCCGGACCAGCCGGTCTATTTCACGGTGCTGGTGGGGGCCATGATGGGAGCCACCTTCCTGGGGGCGCTGCTGCGGGGGGTGCCGCTGAACTTCCGTTCCATCAACGCCTGGGACAGCACACTGCGAACCCCGCTGAAGCTCTTTATCGGCATGGTGGCCTTCCAGTGCTGCAACGCCTATCTCAACGCCTCCAGCATCGTGGTCCCGTTCATCGGGCTGATCGCGTATCTGGCGCCGCTCCCCGCCCTGCTCCTGGCCTACCGGTACGCGGAGAGTCAAGAGCGGGTCATCAGCTTCCTGCAGCTCTACCTGCTCCTCTGTCTCCTCCTCCTTTCAGGGGTCTACCTCTCCGTCTTCGGGATGAAGTGGGAGCTGCTCAACTCGGTGGGTAAAGGGCTGACCATCTACACCTCCCGGGGGGCGGTCTCGCTCCCCTCCGGCTTTTTCCGGGCACCGGAGGTGGCTGCCTGGCACGCCGGGGCCGCCATCTGCTTTCTCATCATCCTGGCCACGGTCACCCGCAAGCAGGCCGTCCGGTGGGGGACCCCCATCCTCATCGCCCTGCTGCTGGGGGTGATCATGTTCACCGGGCGCCGGAAGATGTTCATGGAGGTGGCCATGTTCATCCCCCTCTACGGCCTCTTCATCGCCTGGTTCCGGCGCGGGAGCATGAAGCTGGCGGTTCCCTTGGCAATACTCAGCCTGGTGATGGCCGTGGCCATTTTCGGCGACGTTCTCCCGGAAGAGACCACCGAGACCATCTCCCCCTATCTGGAGCGGACCAGCAAGCTTCAGCAGAGCGGCGTCGTGGACCGGCTCCTCCTCATGACCGTCTACTCCTTTGAGTGGGTGGTGAAGAAGAACGGCTTCTTCGGCAGCGGTGCAGGGATGGGGAGCCAGGGGGCTCAGCATTTCGGGGCCGGCCGGTCGGCCACGGGGGCTGCGTCCGAGGGGGGGGCGTCCAAGGTTCTGGCGGAACTGGGGGTTCTCGGTCTGCTCATTTTCGGCTGGTTCCTCTCCAACCTTCTCGTCTATCTCTACCGGGTGATGCTCTTTGCCCAGCGTCTCTCCCCGGACCGGGGGAATCTCATCTACGGGATCATGGCGTTTCTCATGGCCAATTCCGTGGTCTTCGTCACCGCCAGCCAGATCTACGGCGATATCTTCGTGCTCCTGATCCTGGGGTGGCTGGTGGGATTCTTGTTGGCGGTTCCCCGCATGGAGTCGGCTCCTCTGCCGCTGCTCCGTCGCCGGCGGCAGTGGGGTGAGGGAACCCCCCTGCCGCTCCCCACTGAACTCTCCCCATGAGGGGGCTCCGGATTCTCCATGTCACGCCGACCTATATTCCGGCCTGGCGGTACGGTGGACCCATCCGGTCGGTGCATGGGCTCTGCGCGGGGTTGGCCCGGCGTGGCCATGAGGTCCACGTCTTCACCACCAATGTGGATGGTCCCCATGATTCCCCGGTGCCGCTGGGGGTTCCGGTGATGCTGGACGGGGTGGCGGTCCGGTACTTCCCCTCGCACCGGCTGCGGCGGCTCTACTGGTCTCCCCCCCTGGCCGCGGCCCTGAAAGCGGAGCTCCCCCGGTTCGACCTGGCCCATCTCCACTCCCTCTTCAACTGGCCCCCCGTTGCCGCGGCCCGGAGCTGCCAAGAGGCCGGTGTCCCCTATCTGTTTGCCCCCCGGGGGATGCTGGTGAGGGAACTGGTGGGGCGCAAGAGCCGACTGCTCAAGTCGCTCTGGCTGGCGCTGGCCGGGAGGAGCTGCCTGGAACGGGCCGCCGGGATTCATGCCACCAGCCCGCTGGAGATCACGGACGCCGCAAAGTTCGGGTACCGGCTCCCCCCCTTTCACCTGGTCCCCAACGGTATCGACTCCGGGGAGAGCGAGCTGGTCGCCGGGGAACCTTCCCCCCTGATCCGTCGGCTCATTCAGGGAGCCCCTTACATCCTGTTCATGGGGCGGGTCAACTGGAAGAAGGGGGTGGACCGGCTGCTGCGGGCCCTGGCGCTCCTGGAGGGGGTAAAGCTGATCATCGCCGGCAACGACGAAGAGGGGTACCGTCCGGAGCTTGAGCTCCTGGCAACGTCCCTGGGAATCGGGGAGCGGGTAAGCTACACCGGAGAGGTGGAGGGGGCCGACAAGGGGGCGCTCCTGCGTCAGGCCCGGCTCCTGGCGCTCCCCTCCTACTCGGAGAATTTCGGCATTGTGGTGCTGGAGGCCATGGCCGCGGGGCGGCCGGTGGTGGTCACCCCGGAGGTCGGCCTTGCCTCCACGGTGAGGGAAACCGGGGCAGGGATCGTGGCGGAAGGGGAGCCGCAACCGCTGGCCGACGCCCTGGCCCGGCTCCTGGGGGATCAGGAGCTGGCGGAGCGGATGGGAGCGCAAGGGAGAGTGACGGTGCAGGAACGGTTTACCTGGGATGCGGTGGCTTTGGGGATGGAGCGGGTCTATGAAGAGCTCCTCGCCTGCGGCAAGGGGAAGGTGGTCGGTCATGGCTGAGCTGCGTGATTCCATCCCCCCGGTTTCGGTGATGATCTTCACCCTCAACGAGGAGCTCCACCTCCCCTCCTGCCTGGCCTCCCTGGCCTGGTGCGATGACGTCATCGTGGTGGATTCCTTCAGCAGCGACCGGACCGGGGAGATCTGTCAAGACGCTCGTGTCCGGTTCTTTCAACACCCCTTTGAGGGGTTCGGCAGCCAGCGGAACTGGGCGCTGGAGACGACGGCGCCGAAATATGACTGGGTCCTGATCCTGGATGCCGATGAACGGGTGACCCCGGAGCTGGTGCGGGAGCTGGCCGAGGTTCTCTCCGCTCCTCCTCCCACCGTGGGGGCGTACCGGCTCAGGCGGCGTTTTCACCTCTGGGGGAGGTGGCTGCGCTACAGCAGCCTCTACCCCACCTGGGTGGTACGGATCGTGCATAAGGAGCGGACCAGATATCTGAACCGGGGGCATGCCGAGACTCAGGAGGTCCGGGGGGAGATCCGGGAGCTGACCGGTGATCTCATCGACGAGAACCTCAAGGGGATGGACGAGTGGTTTGAGCGGCAGAACCGCTACTCAAGCCGGGATGCCGAGTACGAGCTTGAGCAGGAGAAGAAGCAGGGTCCCCTCTCCCTGACCCGACTCCTCATGGGAGATCCCCTGGCCCGACGGGCCGCCCTGAAGCGGCTGGCCGGACGTCTCCCTGCCCGTCCTTTCTGGTATTTCCTCTACAGCTATCTCCTGCGGGGGGGATTTCGGGACGGGAGGGACGGCCTGATCTTCTGCTTTATGAAAGCCATGTACCAGGGGATGGTCCAGGTGAAGAAGTATGACCTGAAAAGGGGGAGGCGATGACGTCGGTGCTGGTGGTGGGGGGGGCGGGATACATCGGCTCCCACATGGTCCGAATGCTGGGGCAAGAGGGGTTTGAGGTCACCGTCCTGGACAACCTCTCCCGGGGACATCGGGACGCGGTTCAGTCGGCGGAGTTCGTCAGGGGAGATCTGCTCAACCCTTCTGAGTTGAAGGCGCTGTTCCAACGGAAGCGGTTCCAGGCTGTGCTCCATTTCGCGGCACTCTGCTACGTGGGGGAATCGGTGACAGCGCCCCGGGAGTATTTTCGGAACAATCTGGTGGGGAGTCTGAATCTGGTGGATGCCATGCTGGACGCCGGAATCAGGCAGCTGATCTTCTCCTCAACCTGCGCCACCTACGGCAATCCGGTCACTATTCCCCTGACCGAGGAGCACTCCCAGTTCCCCATCAACCCCTACGGCCGGAGCAAGCTGATGATCGAACAGTTCCTGGCCGATTACGGCGTGGCCTACGGGATGCGGAGCATCCTGCTCCGTTATTTCAATGCTGCGGGGTGTGACCCCCAGGGGGGACTGGGTGAGCGGCACGAACCGGAAACCCATCTGGTGCCGCTGATCCTCCGGGAGGCCCGGCGGGTTCGCGATGGAGGCGATCCCGCAGAGACGGAGCTGACCCTCTTCGGTAACGATTTTCCCACCCCGGACGGCAGCTGCATCCGGGATTATATTCATGTGCATGACCTCTGCTCGGCGCATCTGGCGGCGCTTCTGCGCCTCTCGGAAGTGGGAGAGGGTGGGGTGGAAGCCTTTAATCTGGGGAATGGCCAGGGGTTTTCGGTGCTGGAGGTCATCTCCGCTGCCCGCCGGCTCACCGGGATGGATATCCGGTACCGCATCGGCCCCCGACGGGCGGGCGACCCAGCCCAGCTGGTGGGGAGCGCCGTGAAAGCGCGGAGGGTGCTGGGATGGGAGCCGCGATTTCACCGGCTGGAAGAAATTCTTGAAACGGCGTGGCGCTGGCATGGTAGCGCGCCACCGGAGTCGAACATGGAGATAGTATGACCTGTATTCTCGGAGTGAACGCCTTTCACGGTGATTCCTCGGCCTGCCTGGTTCTGGACGGCCAGTTGGTGGCTGCGGCGGAAGAAGAGCGGTTCCGGAGGATCAAGCACTGGGCCGGGTTCCCGTCCGAGGCGATCCGCTATTGCCTCCGGGAGGGGGGAATCACCATGGAGCAGGTTGACCATATCGCCGTCAACCGCAACCCCACCGCCAATCTCATGAAAAAGGCGCTCTATGCCTTTGCCAAACGTCCCAGCCTGGCATCGGTGCGGGATCGGCTGGCCAACTCCAATCAGGTGATGGATCTGCGCGGCACCTTCCGGGAAAAGCTGGGGGTCTCCCACGATCAGGTCCGGGCGGAGTTCCATAACGTGGAGCATCATCTGGCCCATCTGGGGAGCTCCTTCTTCGTCTCTCCCTTTGACTCGGCGGCGGTTCTCTCGGTGGACGGGTTCGGCGATTTCGTCAGCAGCATGTGGGGTGAGGGAAAGGGGAACCGGATCACCACCCGGGATCAGATCCATTTCCCCCACTCTCTGGGGCTCTTCTATCTGGCCATGACCCAGTTCCTCGGTTTCCCCTCCTACGGGGACGAGTACAAGGTCATGGGGCTGGCCCCCTACGGTAAACCCACCGAGATGGAGAAGATGCGCACAATCGTCAAGCTCACGTCCAAGGGGCACTTCAAGCTGAATCTGGACTATTTCCTCCACCATTCAGAAGGGGTCTCCATGGTCTGGGACGACGGTGAGCCGCGCATCGGTTCGGTCTTTTCCGACCGATTCGTGGAGCTCTTCGGTATCCCCCGTCGCCGCAGGGACGACCCGCTCACCGACTACCATCTCAATCTGGCAGCTTCGTTGCAGGAGATGTACGAGGAGGCCTTCTTTCATCTGCTGGAGGAGGTTCATCTCCGGACCGGTTCTCCCAATCTCTGTCTGGCCGGTGGGTGCGCCATGAATTCGGTGGCCAACGGCAAGATCTTTCAACGGAGCCGGTTCACGGAGCTCTATATCCAGTCGGCAGCCGGGGATAGTGGCGGCGCCATCGGGGCGGCCTACTACGTCTGGAACCAGAAACTGGGGAATCCCCGCTCCTTTGTCATGGAGCAGGCTTACCTGGGACCGGGGTTCACCCACCAGGAGATCAGTGACGAGCTGGAGAAGAGGAGCGGGGAGCTGACGGCCGGGAACTGCACCATCGAGACCATTGACGACGAAGGGGAACTCTGCCGGAGAACGGCGGAGCGGATTGCCCAAGGGAAGGTCATCGGCTGGTTTCAAGGGAGGATGGAGTGGGGGCCCCGGGCTTTGGGGAATCGCTCCATCGTCTGTGACCCCCGCCGGGCCGACATGAAAGAGATCCTCAACCAGAAGATCAAACGGCGGGAGTCGTTTCGTCCCTTTGCCCCCTCCATCATCCGGGAGTCGGTGGGTGAGTGGTTCGAGACCGACTACGACGTCCCCTTCATGCTCCAGGTCTATCAGATCCGGGCCGAAAAGCGGGAGCTGATCCCGGCCGTGACCCATGTGAACGGCTCAGGGCGGCTCCAGTCGGTGACCGAGTCCCAGAATCCCCGCTATTACCGGCTGATCCAGGCCTTCGGGGAAGAGACGGGGGTCCCCCTCGTGCTCAATACCTCCTTCAACGAGAACGAGCCGGTGGTCTGCACCCCGGCGGAGGCGCTGGACTGTTTTCTCCGGACCCGCATGGACGTGCTGGTTCTCAATAATACGTACATTGAGCGGAAAGAGGCGGATCTTCTCTCCACTCCCCCTGAGGGTGAGCGGTAACTGATGAAGGTCTCCCTTGTCGGCCATTCCTACCTTGCCGAGGAAAACCGGAAGAGCCTGACGGTCCTGGCAGGGCAGGTGGAACTTGAGGTGGTTTCACCCCGGGCAACCCGGGGGATGCTCTTCAGTTTCCAGGAGAGCGACTCATCCCTTGCCGGGGAGGGGTGGATCATGAGGCTGCACCGGAGCTGGGGTTCTCCCCCTCTCCCTCCCTTCGGTTCCCCGCTCCGGTCACGGGACCTGGGGTTTGCGAGCTTCCAGCCTGACATCATCCACATCGAGTACGATCCGTTCACCCCCCTCTTTCTCCAGACACTCCTCTGCGCCCGCAGGTATGCTCCCCGAGCCGGTATCGTCTGCACCATCAGGCAGAATACTTTCACCAGCCGGGGCGTTCTGCTGGACTGGGCCAAGAGCGCCGTGACCCGCCTGCTGGTTCCCCGGGTGGACCGGTTTCTTGCCGTGAACAGCGGCGTGGCCCGGCTCTATGAGAGCCGTTTCCGGGCGAGGCCGGAGCGGATCACCTCCTGCACCCAGATCGGCATCGATACGAAGCTCTTTTCCCCGGAGAGACCGGCCGTTTTTTCCCTGGAGCGGGGAGAGCTCCTTATCGGGTACTGCGGCCGGTTTGTGGCGTACAAGGGGATTCCCGAGCTGATCCAGGCCGTTGCCTCGTTGCGCGAGAGCTCGGGAAAGGATCTCCGGCTCGTCCTGCTGGGGAAGGGACCCATGCAGGAGGAACTGCTTGCTCTGGGGCGCGAGCTCCCCTGGCTCAAGGTCATGGAGGGGATTCCCCATGCAGAGGTGGCCGGTTTTCTGGCATCCCTGGATATCTTTGTCATGCCGTCCCGTATCCTGAAGCACCACATGGAGCATGATGCCCATGCCCTGCTTGAGGCCATGGCAACGGGGCTCCCCTGTGTGGGGGCCGCTTCGGGGGCGATCTGCGATGTTCTGGAGGGGGCGGGTCTCCTGGTCCCGCCGGAAGAGCCGGGGGAGTTGAGCCGGGCGCTGAAGGAACTGGTGGAGGATGAAGGGGCACGGCAGCGGTACGGGATGCTGGGGCGGCAGCGGGTGCTGGAGAGCTATTCTTTGGAGGCGGTGGCGGCGACCTATCTGAAGGCGTACCGGGAGGTGCTAATCACCAGACGTATTCCCCGGCTATCTCCCGCTTGTCGTGACCGAACAGGACGTGGAACACCCTGATCTTCTTGAGCTTCACCGGCGAAAGGGAACCCAGGGGGATATGGATGATCTTTCGTTCCAGACGGGCTGCGATCTGACGGAAAATACTCCGGGGGGGATGGGCCGCCACGTAGACCACGTGCTTTTCCCGGGAGTAATCCAGCGCCGCCAGCAGGAGCCGTTCCCCCTTGTTCCGGGCAAAGGCGTAATCGGGGTCGCGCCAGATATCCCGCATCCTGCGGGGTGGAGAGGAGAGGAGGAGACCGCCGTAGTCGCAGCGACAGATGCCGGGACCCACCACATGGTCCGCCGGGAGGGTGCTGTAGAAGGCCATGTCCGATTCCTGGGCATGTTCCCCCAGCCAGGTCATGAGATAGGGGAACTTCTTCCCACCATGATCCTCGTCGAAGATCACCACCACCCCTCCCACTCCCCCCTTGACCCTGCCGTTCTCCCGCACATAGATCCGTCCCTCGTGGAGATTACGCAGCGTCTCCCGCAGGTCGATGCCGTCCAGAAGTGACGTGGTGAAGGGCTCGGTGCGGCTCTGTTCCTGGGAGAGTTGGTTGTTCCCCCTCTTCTTGAGAAACGCGCCGTACTGCTCGATGACCAGATCCTCCGGAGGAAAGGAGCAGAGGGAAGGGGTGTCGAACCCTTTCAGCCATTCACCGGGGCGCTTTTCACCTTTCCGTTTCAGAAACGGGAGGGTGGAGAGCCCTTTGCGTCCCTCCCGCAGGGGACGGGGGCGAAACCGGATGACGCGCCGGCCGCTGTGCAGATCTTCGGGATGGAGGCGGATGGTGGGGATCTCCGCCTCCTCCCGCTGCCAAGGGGAGAAGGTGGCCAGCCGCCAGTAGGCATGGGCGAAGGTGTCGTCCAGGCATCCCCGGGCTGCGGCCAGCTGACTGAAGAGGTCGGGCATGAGCATCCCGTCCACCAGGGCCAGGTTCCGGACGTACCGGAAAAAAGCCCGCCGTTGCCAGAGATGGACCGGTTCCCCGCTCTCCTGGCGGTAGTGCCTCCCCGCTTCCTGAAAGAGCCGGAAGAGCACCCGCTGCCGGTCGATTATCCCTGACCGGTCCAGGACATGGCGGGCGCTCCGGTGCAGCGCTTCCCGCAGCGCCTCCTGCTCCGGGATCTCCTTTTTTCCCCCGGCCAGGAGCTCGAAGGCGCCGAAACTCCGGCGGAGCGATGCCGTTGGCGCCGGTTCCGGCGGTAGCTCTCCCCGGTGCAGTTCATGGAGGGAGGTGAGGAAGGGGGATTCTCCCAGGAGTTCCCGGCAGGAGTCGGGGTGGAGGTTCATGACCCTGACCCCCTCGCGCCTGATCCGTTCCAGAGGACGGCTCTGGGGGAGGAGGTAGCGCTCTTTTACCCGCTTCAGGTGGGCCATGCCGCAGATGAAGAGAATTCGCTGATACTTTCGGCTCAGCTGCTGGAGGTGCCAGGCCATCCCCTGTTCCCGGCGGAGATCGTCTTGCCCCGGAGGAGAGCTCTCCCCCTGGCAAAATGCCTGGTAGTAGGGGGCAAGCCCCAGCCGCTGCACGGCATAGGAGTCGGGAAACGGCTCCTCGTGGCAGGGGTAGTGATCCAGGTCCAGATCCACGAAGGCCACCGGAAGATCGTGCTCCACCGCCAGTCGCGCCCCTTCGCAGAGGGGGTCGGCCGGCTCCATGAGGAGGTAGACCGTTTGCGGTTCCCCTCTCTTCCGGCCGGGGAGAGGAGCCACGGTGCTTTCGTACATCACCACGGAGACTTCCGGGAGCCGTCGGATGGCGCGCAGGACCGGTTCCTCCAGGGTGGGGGGGAGCTCCAGGGCGATGCAGTCCGGCTGCACCGACTGGAAGGCCGCACGAACGAGAGCGGCAAACTCCATCCGGTAGTGCAGGATGGGAAGGGCATGGATCGGTCCGAAAGTTTCCAGGTGGAGATGGGGCATAGGAACCGTGAATGGTGAATGGTGAATGGTGAAAAAGGCTGAAGGCTGAAGACTGAAGGTGAAAGGCTAAAGGTGAATAGTGAATGGTGAAAAAGGCTGAAGACAATAGGAGCTTGTGATCTTTTCACGTTTCACAATTCACAATTCACTCTTCACAATTCACATTTCACTCTTCTACCTTGATGTATCGTAGCGCTTCTTCCCCCAGTATTCCCGCCACTGCCAGAGGGAGGAGGTCGTGGGGCTCCTTGCCGGTGGTGTGCATCATCTTCAGGGCGTATCGGGCGATGTTGATTCCGTCACGCACCGAGTAGAGCTCGTCCGCCCGGTGGGCCCGCTGGAGGAACCCCACCACGTACTCCAGGATTTTCTTTCCGGCAAAAGGGAGGTTCTCTTTGAGGATCTGCCGCTCCTCCTCGGCCTCGGGAAAGTCGATGTAGATCTGGGGCTGGAGCCGGGAGTGGATGTATTCGGGAACCTCGAAGGTGGAGGAGTCCTCATTCATGGTGACCACGATGCGGAACTCGGCCCGGGCCGGAATACGCAGGCCGGTGACGATGGACTCCACGTAGCGCCGGTCGTCCAGAAGCGGCGCCAGTGAGGCCCACGCCTTTTCGCTCATCCGGTTCCCTTCGTCCAGGATCAGGACCCCCCCCTTGAGCATGGCGGTTACCAGTGACGATGCGCTGTACTGAATGGTCCCGTCGGGGCCCACCACCGGGGTGATGATGAGATCTTCGGGGCGGGTGTCCATGGTCGCCTGATAGAGATAGATCTCCCTCCCCAGGCTCCGGGCCGCGGCGTAGGCCAGGGTGGTCTTCCCCACACCCGGTTTGCCGATGAGGCGGGGATTGAAGGGGATATCCCGGTCGTCGATGATCATCCAAGCGGCCAGGAGTTGCCGGAGGAGCTCCTGCTGCCCCACCCACTTCAGGGAGAGAGAGACCGGGCGCGAGAGGTTGAGGGTGATGCCGTCAAGGGTTACGGTTTCCATGGGTTCTCCAGGGGAGCTGATGATCTCTTCTCTCACTTATCACAGGAGCGGCCCGATTGCCAGCTCTTATGATTTCTTGTGTGCGCTCATGATCTCTTTGAACCGCCACATATCCTGTGATAGAGTACCGGACATGGACAATTTTCTACTTCCTTTCTTTCTTACCATGGCCGCGGCTCTGCCGGTTTTTGCCGCGCCCCTCTCCGTTGCCGCTGAGAGAGGAGTCGCTACGGCGGCGCAACCGCTGAAACCGTTGGCGGCGGTGAGGGAGCCGCCTCTCATCATCCTCTCCACGATCCCCTCTCTCCTCGTTACCCTGGATGGCCCCCCCCGGTTCGCTCCGATCAAAGGGACCAAACCGCTCCTCCTGCGGGTCGTCAACAGCCGGGTGCTCCTCCTGAAAGATGCCTTCGGAAGGTATTTTCTGCATCTCTATGACGGGTTCCTTGAGGCGGGCTCCCTGGACGGGCCGTGGCATCCCTGTGAGAAGGTTCCTCCGGGCGTCAGGGGGGCGGTGGCTGCGGCCCGTGCGTCGGGGAAAACGGATCTTCTGGAGGGAAAAGCCGATCCCAAAAGCAGGAAAAAGCCGTCTCTCAGGAACTCCGTCATCCCCTGGGTCTACCTCTCTCTGGTCCCGGCGGAGCTGGTGGTCACCCGGGGAACGCCCGATTTCGTCTCCATTGCGGGAACAGCGCTCTTCTTTGCCCGCAATACCACCGGTGATCTGTTCTCTCTCCAGGGAGAGGGGACGATGTATCTCCTTGCTTCCGGTCGCTGGTACCGCGCCCCCTTCTATCCGGGGCCGTGGGTGTTGCTCCCGGCTGAGGAACTGCCACCTGATTTCCAGGATCTTCCCTCGGGGGTGAAGGGGAGGGTGAGGGACGCACTCCCTCCCCGGACTCGTCCCCTTCCGGTGCCGTCCGCCACCGCCTGGCTCACAGGGGTCGTGGCGAGGGATGGCGCATTTCCGGCGTCGGTGACTCCTGGGTTCACGGTGCAGGCTCTCCCCGGAGAGTGGTGCCGCTGAGAAGACGGAGTCCGCACTGTCCCACGTACTTTAATTAATGAAAAGGGGGGATGCACCGTTCGGCGCACCCCCCCTTTTTCGTTACCTTGAAGCCTTGGTTCAGTGACCGGCAGTTTTTCCGACCAATCCCAGGACGATGTCCTTGTAGGGGTTGGCGAAGAGGATGATGAGGCTGACAACCAGAGCGTAGATTGCCAGGGACTCGATCATGGCCAGACCGATCATCATGTTGGTGAGGATCTTCCCGGAAGCGCCGGGGTTACGGGAGACGCCTTCAACGGCGCTCTTGACTGCCAGACCCTGACCGATGCCAGTTCCCAGAGTTCCGATTCCCATGCCGATACCTGCTGCCAGTACACACATCGTAAAAAATTCCATTCTAATTCTCCCTTCTTGCGGTTGATTATCCTAAATAGTATAGGATGTGAAAATAAAGGTTAATGTCCTTCTTCCAGCGATCCCTGGATGTAGATCATCGCCAGGAGCATGAAAACGAAGGATTGAATGAACGAGACCAGAACCCCCATGAGCATCATGGGAAGGGGTACCAGGAACGGAACCAGTCCGAAGAAGATCATGAGAACCAGTTCGTGGCCGTTCATGTTACCGAAGAGACGCAGCGTCAACGAGATGGGGCGGGAGAGATGCCCGATGATCTCGATGAAGAACATGATGGGGGCCAGCCAGATGATGGGCCCCATGAAATGTTTGATATAGCCGAAACCATGATGCTTGAACCCGACGATATGGGTCGTAACAAAGACGATGATGGCGCAGGCTGCGGTGGTGTTGATGTTGGCCGTGGGGGGGAAGAAGCCGGGGATCAGACCGGTGAGGTTGGAGACCAGAATGAAGAGCGCCAGGGTCGCGATGAGCGGAAAAAACGACCGCCCATGCTCACCCATGGTCTCCACGACCATGTTCTCGATCCCACCCACGATGATCTCCATGAAGTTCTGCATCCCGGCGGGGCGCTTGGAGGTGACCGCCTTGGTGGCCATCTTGGAGAGAATGAACAGCATACACATGATCAGCCAGGTGTAGGCAATGGCATCGCACCCTTCCTCTCTCATATGGAGCGGCGCCAGAAGTTCCCGAAAAAAGTGGAGAAAAAGATAGGGATGGATCATGTGTCAACCTCCGGTGCGGGCGGCCCGATAGAGCGAGAACCCGATAATGACGAATACGAGAACTGAGAGGCCGATGATCAGGCCGATGATATCTATGCCGACTTTGACGATGAGCAGATAGAGCAGAGTGGCCAGAAACGCCAGTCGCAGCAAGTATCTGACTACCGCGAATCGTCCTGCTTGTCGTGGCTCCAGTCCCATGGCCCGCTGAATACAGAGCTTCAACCAGAAGGTGTTTCCCAGAGTCAGGAGACCGCCGCAGGCAATTCCTGCTGCCATTCGCCGAGAACCGAGAATCCAGCCGATCATGATTAGCGCGGCCAGGAGGGCAGCGCCGGCGACCGTCAGATTCCGAAAGAGGTTCTGATCATTTTCCGGCTCCGGTGTCATCTCGCTCACTGCGTCTGATCTCCCGGGCGGTCATTATCTGTACATTCCGGAACCCGGCGGCGATACCGAAAAACAGAAAGATATAAAAGAACCAGGGGCTCGTACCGAACTTTTTATCCAGCCAGAGGCCGGCATAGACCCCCATTGCTATGGCAACCACCACGGAGATCCCCGTACTGGAGACCATTCCGAGATTATGAATCAGTTCTTTCTTGTCATCGTTCATGCCGGCCAACCTTCCGCAGAGCGAGACTGAGAATAAAACCTAGGCTAGATACCATAAAAACCGTGGAGGAGTCAAGGCATTTGTGAACAGATTCTTGCAGGTATCCCCGTCATCGCTCGGTAAAGGGTTCAGGCGCGTTGCGATCTTCCCCGTAAAATAAAATTTATCAAAAATTTTCATTTATAGATTAAATAAGGTCGAACAGGACAAGTGACACAAAATCAGCATGTTGCAGTGTCTAAAGAAAACTGTTGACAGACGGGATATTTTAAGAGTATTTTTCTTTTCGTACTCATCGAGAGCGGTGGAGGGTTCTGGCCCGACGAAACCGCAGCAAGTTCCGAGCAAGGAATAGTGCTAAATCCAGCGGGATAATTGGGTCCCGGAAGATGAGGAAGGCCATGATCACTACTTTAGTGACCCCTTCCGATATTTCGGGAGGGGTTTTTTAGTTCTGACGATAAATTTGCCGGGTCAGCGGTTGCACCGGATTTTGACTCAAGAGCTTAACAGGAGACAGACGATCTTCACACCGAAGAGATGACCGACATAGAGCAGTACCCCACTCATCCAGAGCGACCCAGGGACTAGGCCCGTAAGTCGCAGCAACCACCGTGCAAGCGGAAAGGTGCTAATTCCAGCGGAGAAATCCGAAAGATGAGGAAGGCGGGACCCCATTTGTGGGATCACGACCCCTTCCGAACTTTCGGAGGGGGTTTTGTTTTTCAGAAGGTAGTCTGTTCTTTGACAACTGAAAAGTCGAACAGTTAGTAACGATAGGTAACGACGACTAACCCAAGGAGGATCATCATGAAACTGGCAGAAGCTTTGATCGAACGGGCTGGACTCAACCAGCGTTACCACGAACTGCGGCGGCTATTGGGTAACGTCCTGGTGCAGGAGGGGTTGGAGCCGACGGAAGAGCCGGAGGAGTTGATGGCGGAGTTGATCGCATCGATTGACACCCGAAGGGAGTTCATCAACCGGATCAACCGTACCAACGTGGTGACCCGGTTGCCGGACGGTACCACCCTTGCCGACGCCATAACAAAAAGAGACGCTGTGGGCTTTCAACGGGGGGTATACAAGGACGTGGCCGACGCAGCCACTCCCAAGCAGGATCGTTACAGTAAGACAGAGATACGGTTCATCGGCATCGTCAACGTCGTCGCGTATCAGAAGCTGGTGGACCGGCTTTCCCGGGAGCACCGGGAACTGGACACCATCATTCAGGGGCTCAACTGGACCACCGATCTCGTAGAGTAAACAACGTCAGGAGGTAGCCGGAACAGGCGGAGGCGGACACCAAATGTATCAAACAACGCACGGGTTGGGGCACCCATACCATAACAAGGTAAGCCCTGGAAAACTCACTCGTGTACGGGGTACCGATCAAAAATTACTACCACGGTGTCGATCTGTTTTGAACCGGTGAGGGCGGGTAAGGGGCGCTGACGTTAACCACAGCAGTCAACCAGAAAAAGGAGTCACACATGGGAGTTTCCAGGAAAGATTTCATCTTCACCTCGGAGTCGGTGGGCGAAGGGCACCCGGACAAGGTCGCCGACCAGGTTTCCGACGCCGTACTTGACGCCATCCTGACCAAGGATACCAAGGCGCGGGTTGCTTGCGAGACCCTGGTCACCACCGGCCTGGTGGTCATTGCCGGTGAGATCACCAGCGATGCCGTGGTTGACTATCAGAAGGTAGCCAGGCAGACGATTCTCGATATCGGCTATGACAGTTCGGAGATCGGCTTCGACGGGAAATCCTGCGGGGTCATCATCGCCTTGGATCAGCAGTCGGAAAATATCAGCCGTGGGGTTGACACCGGTGGGGCCGGTGATCAGGGGATCATGTTCGGCTACGCCTGTGACGAGACCCCGGAGTTCATGCCGCTGACCATCTCCCTGTCCCACAAGCTGGTACAGCAACTGGCGGCAGTCAGGAAAGACGGAACCCTCCCCTTTCTCCGGCCTGACGCCAAGTCCCAGGTCTCCGTGAGATACCATAACGGCAAACCGGTTGCGGTGGAGACCGTGGTGATCTCGGCGCAACATGCTCCCGGCGTCTCCCAGGTGGCGATCAAGGAGGGGATCATCAGGGAGGTGATCAACAAGGTCATCCCGGCTGAGTTGTTGAGCAGCTCCACCAAGTACCACATCAACCCCACCGGCATCTTCGAGATCGGCGGTCCGGTGGGAGACTGCGGTCTGACGGGTCGGAAGATCATCGTGGACAGCTACGGCGGCCACGGTGCCCATGGCGGCGGCGCCTTCTCCGGAAAAGATCCTTCCAAGGTGGACCGCTCCGGAGCATACATGGGGCGCTACATCGCCAAGAATCTGGTGGCATCAGGGATCTGCGACCGGTGCGAGATTCAGGTGGCCTATGCCATCGGCGTGGTTGATCCGGTCTCGGTCCTGGTTGATACCGACGGTACGGGTAAGGTCTCCGAGGAGCGGATAGAAGAGATCGTCCGTCAGCTCTTCGATCTCCGTCCCCAGGCCATCATCCAGCAACTGGACCTGCTCCGTCCCATTTATCGCAAGACGGCAGCCTACGGGCATTTCGGCCGGGAACTGCCGGAGTTCACCTGGGAGAAAACCGACCGGGTGGCGGAGATCACGAGGCTGGCATAGATTACACTAAAGGAGGGATCACCATGCTGAGTAACTATCAGGATATGTTCAAAGGGTACGAGGTGACGCTGGATTCCGGCATCGTCATCTCCATGGAGTGGTTGCACCAGGAGATCACCTATCTCTCGATTCTGGAGGGGCTACCTGACCGGCGCTTCAATGATGCTCTGGTCAAAAAGCTTACCGGCAAAGGGTATCACCTGCTCTGCCAGAATCGGAGCGAGTTCCGCTTTGAAGGGGAGCAAGTCAGGCGAAACAGCAAAGAGTTCGAGTTTCTCCCGTATATTACCTGTACGTCATCATGGATAGCACATACCCCGGCCCGTGATCCGGAGGCACACCTGTCCAGCCTCTCCCTGGTCTGGTTCCAGGATTCCTGGGCAGTACCGTTGGCGCCGGAGGTCGAGGCGGCACTTAAGGGGCTGGATTGGAAAAATCTGGCCAGTGATGGCTGGTTCTGAGTATGCCCGGTGTTCCGGGTCCAATTCCAAAGGGAGGATCAGATGGCTTTCGACAAATTAACTCGTAGCAAACCGGCATCGGCGGAGCGCTTCATGGAAATCATGGGACGAGGGGCAAGCTTTGTGCCCTTCGGTAAGAGGCCGGACCCACCCAAAACCGAAACGGATGGGGAGCCGGACCGAACTGTCTCTGAAGCAGTAGCTGGACAGGACGGTGAGAACGAGCGGGAGCAGATCGTAAACGAGTCAAAACCATAACTGGCGAAGGCGGACGGTCGTATCATCCTGACCATGCCCTTCTTTGCAATGATCATGGTCAGCCTTAAACGGAAAGAAGATCGTGGAGCCCTCTTCCTCTGGACTGACGGGGTAGTCATTGGCTACAATCCGGAGGTGGTCAGGGAGAGCACCCTGGAAGAAGTCGTCTGGGGTCTATGCCACCTGGTGATGCACCTCGTCTTCAGGCATCATCTCCGGCGAGGTAATCGAGATGGATATATCTGGAATATTGCGGCAAACCACATCAACAATCACGCCTTAGAGGAGGCGGGGCTTACGGCACCACTGCGATTCTATAAAGCAGATCCCCGGTTCAGGGGGATGACCATAGAGGAGGTTTACCAGAAGATGTTATCACCCCAGCCGCTGAGTCCCGAGGAGGTCAGAGTGAGATTGAGTGAAGAAGCTGCCGGTCCTTATATTCGTCCCGTTACCGACCAATCCACCGACAGGTTCTTGCGCAGCTTGGCTGTCAGCTCCAGCGCAATCAGCTTGAGTGTTTCATCCCCTAGATCCCGCACGGCAGATTCGTTGCTGGCCAAGGCATCATAGAAGGCGATCTCGTCCTGATTCAGCCCCAGCTTGTCGCCTCGCTCTGCCTCCTTCATGAACTGCTTGGCCATGGCAATCAGCTCTTCAATGACCGCCGCCGTCTCTATGGCCCGGTTACGGTAGCGGGTCAGGGCGTTATTCAGTAACTCCGAGAACTTCTTGTCCTGCGCCACGTTGGTGGCGAAGCGACTCCTGATCTGCCCCCTCAGCAGCCGTTCCAGCAGCTCTACAGCGAGGTTGCGCTCCTTCATGCGGCGGATATCGTCGAGGAACTCATTGGACAGGATACCCACATCAGGCTTGTTCAGACCGGCTGCGGCGAAGATATCTACGACCTCGTCGGACACCAGTGCATTGGAGATGATCTGACGCAGGGCCGCTTCTTTGGCCTCATCGCTCAAACCCTTGCCCGGCTCCCGCTTGGACAATGCTGCCCGGATGGCCTGAAAGAAAGCTATCTCGTCCCGGTAGATTTTGGCCTCATCCAGCGTACAACAGAGGGCGAATGCCTTGGAGACCGCCAGCACACAGTCGGCGAAACGTTTCTTCCCTTCGTCCTGCCCGAGGATATGGTTGGCAGCTCCCGGCAGCAGTGACAGGGCCTTGGTGCGGAACTGGGTGAAATCAAAGCCGAACAGGATGCCTCGTGCCACTTCCACCTTTTCCACGAGGATGGCAAATGCCTCCTCGGCATTGATGGTCGGCTTGCCCTTCCCCTTGCTGTTGGTGTAGTTCTTCAGTGCCTGTTTTAGTTCGTTGGCGATGCCGATGTAGTCAACGACCAGTCCGCCCGGCTTGTCCTTGAACACCCGGTTGACCCGTGCGATGGCTTGCATCAGGTTATGCTCCCGCATCGGCTTGTCAATGTACGAGGTAGAGAGACAGGGGGCATCAAAGCCGGTCAGCCACATATCCCGCACGATGACGATCTTGAAGGGATCGGCAGCATCCTTGAAGCGTTTCTCCAGTCGCTTTTTGGTTGGGCCACTGTAGATATGCGGCTTGAGCATGGCCTTGTCCGATGCCGAACCGGTCATCACGATCTTGATGGCACCTTTCTCGGGATCAGGATCATGCCACTGGGGGAGCAGAGCCACGATAGCATTGTAGAGGTGGACGCAGATCTCCCGGCCCATGCAGACCACCATTGCCTTGCCGTCCATGACCGATTGGCGGTTTTCATAATGGTCCACCAGGTCGGCGGCGATCTTCTTGATTCTCGGCTCGGCACCGGCCAGTCTCTCCAGGGCGGACCAGCGGCTCTTCAGCTTGGCCCGGTCGCTCTCCTCTTCATCCTCGGTCAGCTCGTCCACCTCCTCATCCATCGAGGGGGTTTCGTCCGGTTTCAGCTCCAGCTTGGCCAGACGTGATTCATAGTAGATCGGCACCGTGGCGCCGTCCTGCACCGCCTGTTCTATATCGTAGATATGGACGTATTCGCCGAATACCGAACGGGTATCCTTGTCTTCACTGGAAATGGGGGTGCCGGTAAACGCCACAAAGGTCGCCTTGGGCAGACCGTCCCGCAGGTGCTGAGCATATCCGGGGGACCTATGGGGCCACGCAGACGGATATCAACGTCTTTTCGTTTGAGCAGATGCTGACAGAGCTTGATCTTGATGAGGAGATGAAGGTTATCACTCTCCCTGTGTCCTCACAGCGCTGATCGTACCACTCTCCTGACTGATGCCGGGGATGTTGATTCGGTGCTGGCAACGGCCTTGCTGCTGTGGCAGGTGCTGACCAAACAGGACAGATGGCCGGGGGAGCCTGGAAAGAGCATAGGGGGCAGCACCCAGCCGGTCTTCCCTTCTCAGCTCAGGACATCAGGAAATACCTACAGGGTGATGTTTGTCTTGAAGGATATTGTGGCAGGGAAGGTGGGTGGGGGGCTATGGTCCGCTGCTTCTCTCCCGGCTTCGCGTTCTGACACTCTCTGTCGCTTAAAGTCGCCGTTTTCCGTGCCATAGGTGTACCTCCTTTTGCCCTCGTTGGCGATACACCTAAAAATACACCTATTTTTTCCGGATTTAGGTGTACCTCGCCGGACTACCTAGGACACAGAATAACAAAAAGCCCCTGATTTCTCAAGGGCTTTCGGTCTTCACCGGACACTGCCGGATGTTGTTATGGCGGAAGAGGTATCCGCTGATAGATATTGAAATCATTACATTATTTGCAACGTTTCAAAAAGTACCCCTAAAAGTACCCCTAAAAACTTTTGCTACCCTGTTTTCACGCTCTTCATTGATGAAAAATAACAGCTCTCAATGAGCTTCAAACGTCGCCGTTTTTCAATAGACGTTGCCGGACAATAGCAAAACTCTCCACCTTTCGTCAATACATCTCTGCCGGGGGATACCGCCGGAGTGATGCCTGAGCGGGTGGTGGTCGGTGTCCTGGTGGCAAGGGTGGCGGTCTCAGTGATCCGGCCCGTTAGCGGGTAACGCTCCCGGTTCACTCAGTTTTGAGAACGCAGTGATACGGCGTCTCAGTGATCCGGCCCGTTAGCGGGTAACGGTCAAGGCAATAGATAAGCGGCCCGTGGTTCGGGGTGGCGGTGATACCGATCTCTGAGAGGGTGGCGGGTTTTTGGTGGGTCGTATCTTCCGACTCACCACTATACTGATTACCCTTAAAGGTTGTCTTGCTTGCCACCGTCCCTGCCGCCTTAGCATCCCGCAACATTTCACCGGCCTTCCGCTCCGCACGAAACGAAGAAAGCCGCCCCCATGATGATCTCCTGTTTTCGTGAATTATGACGGCGTGAAAATGTGGCTACCCGTAGCGCTTATTCCGCATGACGGCCCAGAGA
>CAIUWK010000019.1 GCA_903902855.1 uncultured Geobacter sp.
ATGCCGATGAGGGTCAACGGGATGGGGGCCATAATCACCAGCGGTGTGGTGAAATCCCGGAACCAGGCGACCACCAGGATGTAGATGAGAATCATGACCGCGCCGAAAGCCATGCCCAGATCGCGGAAGACTTCATAGGTGATGTGCCATTCGCCGTCCCATTTCATACCCACGTGGTTCTCGCTCCAGGGTTGGCGCGACGCAAGGATCTCGATCTTGTTCCCGTCGGGGGTGGGGAGAGCCGCAATCTCCTGCTGCATTTTGAGGATGGCATAGACCGGCGCCTCGATCTCCCCGGCCACATCGCCGATGATGTAGATCACATTTTTTAGGTTTTTTCGGTAGAGACTCTTTTCCTCATTCCCCGTGGTCACCCTGACCAGTTGGGACAGCGGCACGTTGCCTTTCGGCCCGGTGACGTAGAGGGCAGAGAGCGCGGTCACGGAGCTTCGCTGGTCTACTGGCAGACGCAGATTAATGGCCACCGGCTCCTTCTCCTTGGGCAGGTGCGCCAGACCGGCGTCCATGCCGGACAGGGCAAGTCTGAGGCTCTTTGCCACGTCCTCAACCGCAATACCGGAGAGAGCCGCCTTTTCCTGGTCGACGACAAAGGTAACCTTCTTCTGGTCGTCCTCCCGGTACCAATCCACGTCCACCACGCCGGCGGTCTTTTTCAGGATAGCCTTAATCTTGCCGGCGATACCGGCACGAGTGGCGTCGTCGGGGCCGTAGATCTCGGCCACCAGGGTCGAAAGGACCGGGGGGCCTGGAGGGATTTCGGCTACTTTGACCCGGGCGCCGTACTTGTCCGCCACCGCCTTGACTAGGGGCCTGATCCGCTTGGCAGTGTCGTGAGACTGGTCTTTTCGTTCGTTCTTGGGGAGCAGATTCACCTGGATGTCGGCCAGATGAGGACCCTTGCGGAGGTAGTAGTGCCGTACCAGGCCGTTGAAGTTGAACGGCGCACTGGTCCCGATGTAGCTCTGGAAGTCGGTGACCTCCGGTATGGTCCGTAGCGCATCCCCCATCTCCCGGACCATCCGGGCAGTTTCTTCCAGCGGGGTCCCGTCCGGGGCATTGATGATCACCTGCAGTTCGTTCTTGTTGTCGAACGGCAGCATCTTTACCGTCACGGCCTTGAAGTAGACCAGCGAACAGGAGGCGAGCAGTAACACCACTACCGCGGCCAGAAAGGCGTAGCGAAGCGGTTTTTCATGAATCAGACGTCCCATCCAGTGCCGATAGAAGGCGGTCAGTTTCGAATCATCGACCTCACCTCCGCCGCCGTGGTGGGATTCCCCTTTCATGAACCGGTAGGCGAAATACGGAGTCACGGTAAAGGCGATGAACATGGAGAGCAGCATAGCCATGCTGGCCCCCACCGGGATGGGGCGCATGTATGGCCCCATCAGTCCCCCCACGAACCCCATGGGAAGGATGGAGCAGATGACCGCGAAGGTGGCCAGCACTGTGGGGTTGCCAATTTCATCCACCGCCTTGATGGCC
>CAIUWK010000020.1 GCA_903902855.1 uncultured Geobacter sp.
TCGCCCCTCTCCCCTGTGAAGCACCTTTTCCTTGAGCAAACGGGCAATCATCAGGGAGCGTAGTTCCCGTCCTTGCCGACCCAGGTGATAGACCGTATCGTCAAAGAGTCCGGGCTCATACACCGTTGCGGCAGGTGGATGGAGGATGAGCATCCCCGTATCCATCTGCAATTTCTCGGAGAGAAGTTCGATCTCCCGGCGCGCTCTTTCGTACTGGGGAGCCGGCAGAGCGGGGAAGGAGAGGACCGCAACCGCACCCTTTTCTTTGCACTGTTCATGGAACCGGCGGAGAATCTTCGCACACTCTCCATAGGGTTGCGGGAGCAGCCTGAAGGAGAACTCCAGAGAACCCACATCCCGCAAGGCGCTCCTGCTGATCCTGTCCCCTTTCCCGTCGATTGCGACCTCCCCGATCCCCGTCATCATTCCGGCAAACCCGTCCAGGTATGACTGCGCCTTCAGCTGCAGAAACGTCAGCACATCGTTTCTGAGTAACGCCTGATACCGTTCTCCATCCAGATAGCGTGCGGCAAAGGGGGCGACATTGATTGCCTTGAGAAGCTGCACGCTCCCTCTGCACCCACCTTCAAAATTGTCATATTCGGGGGAGAGGAGAATGATGTCCCCCGGCTTGATGGCCTCCATGATCTCCCGGAGGTTGAACTCCACCCCCAGCCCGGCATTGAGCCCCATGTTCACTGCCTCGTATCCGGGGAGATGCGCCTGGATGACTCCCGCACTGAGACCGTTGGCAACGCCGGAGCCCCCCACCAGAATCACCTTTTTCCCGGAGATGCTCCCCAGGATGGCATGCTTTTTCTTGATATTTTGAAAAGGTTCCCTTGCCAGCCAGGGGGCCCGGATGAAGAGAACAAGAATCCCGACGAGTACCAGCGCCAGGATCACCCCTTTTACGACAAACATTTTCATGGGACCTCAGCGCAGAGCATCAGAATTGAAAATAGAGATAGGGGACGGAGTTCATCCTGGCACCGAGGACAACCAGAAGGGTCAATGTAATATAGAAAAGCCACCGCACCGGCAAGGGACTCCTAAACAGCTTCTCGAAATCATTGGACCTTAAACCCCGCACCGAGACACCTGAGACAAAGATGAAACTGACGATAAAAATGCCCAGGTCCGCCTGGGTCATCCCCAGGCCACCCACGGTATTGCGCAGGAGCTGGAAGCTCATCTCCCGGAGGGTAACATGGAGGATCTTGTCCACCGCAATAAAGGCATCCCCCAGACTCTGCGCCAGGAAGAAGATCCAAGCGAAGCAGACCAGGTGAAACACCATGACGGTTTGCACCAGCCGTTGCAATCGGCTGTTTTCCAAGCCAAGCCCACGGTATATTTTTTTCTGCAGCGGCCGGTAATAAATCGAGGCAGCCAGGTAGCTGCCGTGCAACAAACCCCATACCAGAAAGCCCCACGTTGCCCCGTGCCAGAGACCCGAAACCAGGAACGTCACCAGCAGGGCGCAGGCGGTCCCCCCCTTTGGCCAATCCCGCCACTGCATCTGCAACGGCTTGAAAATATAGTCGAAAAGCCACCTAGAGAACGAGATGTGCCACCGTCTCCAGAAATCCGCCATGGAAGTCGCCAGATAGGGATTTTTGAAATTCTGCGTGAGACGGATATTGAACAGCAGGGCGGTTCCCAGGGCCATATCGGTATAGCCGGAAAAATCGCAATAGATCTGAACGGCATAGCAGTAGGTCGCCAGGAGTACCGACAGAGAACTGCTTGAGGACAGATTGCCGTAGACGGTGGCAACAAATTCCGACAGCCTGTCGGCGATCACGACCTTCTTGAACAGCCCCCAGACAAACAGCAGCACCCCTGTCCGCGCACTCCCATAGTCAAACCGGTACGTTTTTTTCAGCTGCGGCAGCAGATCACCCCCCCTCTCCAGGGGCCCCTGCAGCAATTTCGGAAAAAAGGAGAGATAGAGGGCAAAATACCCCGGATGACGTTCCGGCTGTTCCATTCCAAGATAGATATCTGCCAGATAGGAAATTGCCTGGAAGGTAAAATACGAGACGCCGATGGTGATGACGGTTGAGGAGCCGGCGTTGTTGAACCCGAAGATTCTCTCCATGGGTGATTGAAAAAACGGGAGGTATTTGAGGAGAACCAGAACGGCCACGCAGGCGGAAACGCCCGACCAGAACCAGCGCCTGCGCCGTGCTTCCTCCTGCTGGGCAGCCATGGCGATGCCGCAGCCGTAGCTGATACCGGTTACCAGAATCAGTATGACCGGCAGAGAGGGAACCTTGAGGAACGCATAAAACAGGTAACCGGCCCCAAGAAGCGGCAACCAGCGCCAGCGGTGGGGTGTGACATAATGGATCAGATAGACTATCGCCAGGAACAGGAGGTAGGAAGAGGAGTTGAAGATCATTGGTTACCCGGCATGCGCGACCATCTCCTCCATCGTGGTCACCAGCGAGCCCCATGACATCCGGTCCCCCACGAACGAAGCGATATTCTCGGCAAAGGTGATCTCCCTGTTGGCAAAAAACCACCGGATGCCGTCGGCTATGGCCTGGGGATCACCCGGCCGGACGAGTTTGCCCGTACAGCCGTCCAGGACAACCTCATGAAAACCACCCACATCGGTGGCCAGGACCGGCTTGCCGAAGCCGTAGGAGGTGGCTATCACCCCCGATGTATTTGCCGACCGGTACGGCAGCACCACCAGATCGGCCCGCGCGAAATAACGGGCCATCTCTTCCTCGGCAACATACGTGGGGACGAGCTCGACTCGGTCACCGATACCCAGCCCCCTCACCAGAGTGAGGTACTCTTCCGTACCCTCCCAGAATTCACCCACCACACTGAGACGAAGATCCAGCTCCTTCACCAGCGCCACGGCCCGGAGCAGCAGATCCAGCCCCTTGTATGACCTGACAAAACCGAAAAAGAGCAGATTAACGGTGCGCTGCGCTTCCGTTTCCCGGGGAACTGCCGCGACCGGATAGCTGAAGATCGGCAGCAGCTGTTTCCGGAGAGGAGTCGAGGGGGCGATCTCCCGCAACGCCACCCGTTCCTCTTCGGAATGGACGATCAGCAGATCCGCTCTCCGGAGAATATACCGGGTCAGGAGTTTTTTGAGCGGGGAATCCTCATGGTCATAGACGTTGATGCAGAGGATCAGGGAGCTGATCCCTTGTTGCCGGAAATGGTGCAGGAGCCAGGCGTAGAAAGGGGTCCAGTAGGTCACCCACCAGGGGAGGAGGACCAGATGGGGGGCAAAGTCGTCGATCCGGCGCGCCGCCTCTTGCCAGGTGGAGGGGCGCAGTGAGTCGATATCATAAGACAATCTTGAAAAATCCGCTTGCGGTCGCGCGCCGTCACCGACTGAATCCACCTGTGGCTTGGCGCCATAGAGCAGCTTCGGATACTGCCGTGAATAGCTGAGCAGTAACAATTCATGCCGCTTCTCAAGTTCCTGCGCCAGGGAGTGGCAGTACTTGGCAATCCCCCCCCTGAAGGGGGGGACGGGGGCAATGAGGCAGATTTTCATGGGACCTTCGTGCGGTCAGGCTACTGAAATTTCACCTGGTATTTGGTGGCCAGGTCATACTTGGCCTGTTCGATGGGGGAGCCGCGCAGGATCTTGTACCATGCCGTGTTGAATACGCTTCCCGTATCCTTGTCGGTACAGAGCAGTTCATCCCCCTTGTTGTAGTATCTCTTGGCGATCCCCCTGAATTTACCGGATTCGATCTGATAATCCAGTTGGTAGTGGGTGACTTCCCCCTTCTTTTCAAGAGCCTTCTTGCATACGGGATATTTCGAAAGCTCTATTGTCGTAAAGTTGACCCCCTCCCGTGTCAGGAGATACTTCTCCGTCCAGGTTACGACCTTCCCCTGCAGCTTGATGCTCTCCGCGTCATAATAGCTTGAGGCGATGGTCGCATCCTCATAGTTGTTCTTATCCCATTTTTCAGCAGAGCAGATGCCTGAACCTGCCAGACAGATAACCCCAAGAACTCCAGCCATGACCACATTGTTTTTCATTGTTCACTCCTTGGTCCGCACTTCACGTAAAGTTTGTGTGGATAATTGATTAGTTTGCCGCAAAATGCTACATTCGGGGCCGATCGTGACTTCCGGAGGAGAGTCCCCTTTCTTCAGTCGGCATGCATTTTACAAGATCGTCAAAAACAGGCAAGAGGTTATTCCATGTCCCCTGAATTAGCACCCAACCGAATGGGGAGGATCTTCGGAAAAACAGCGACGCCACTCCCCCACACGACTGAACAAGGGGGTATCTCTGCCACGCTCCTCACCTGGGGCACGAGACTCCTGCTGGCTTATTTCGGTCTCCGCCTGGTTTTTTTCGCCTGCACCGTTTCCCCCTTCGCACCGCCGGACGAAGTCACCCACGCGGGGGTCTGTACGGTTTTTTCCAGACTCTTCCTCCTCCCGGACAACTCCCCCGCAACCTACGAGTTCGGCCTGGTCACCAATATCCCCTGGCTCTACTACTGGATCATGGGAAAGCTGCTTCACCTCAATTTTTTCGGCATCTCCGATCTGCTTTTTCTCCGGCTCCTCAACATTCCCCTTGCCTTCGGCACCATCCGGTATCTTCTGCGCCTGCTTGGCCTCGTCACCGATGACCGTCTTACCCGGCTCCTGCTGGTGGTCGTCATGACCAATACCGCCATGTTTTCGCTGTTGTCGGCCTCGGTCTCCTACGACAACCTCACCAATCTCCTTGCCGCCATGGCGATCTATTACCTGTTCGCCTTCTTCAAGGAGCGCTCGGGAGATCGACTGGCCGCCTCGATCCTCTGCCAACTGGCGGGATGCCTGACAAAGATCACCTTTCTTCCCTTGGTGCTGATGCTGGCCCTGTTGCTGCTCCTCCACGAGCTGAAAAACCTCCCCACTCTTCCCGCTGCAATGGCAGGATATTTCCGGAGAGCCGATGGCCGGACCTGGCTCTCTCTCCTGATAATCATCATGGGGTTGGGGCTGAACCTCCAACTTTACGGGGGGAATTACCTCCGCCATGGCTCATTGAACCCCTCAATGCACGAGATCCTCTCCCCGGAGATCGCCATGCAGTACCGTCTTGAGGCCCGCGGGCTGATCTTCAACCGGTACCGGGAAGGAAAAATCAACTACATGGAGGCGCTGGGACTGGCGGGAGAGATCAAACACCCCGGCGATAAATCCGATACGTTCTACCTTCTGATGAACTATGAAAATCTGAAGAGGAATCCCGAGCTCTGGCTGAGGCCGCTCCCCTATGCCAGGGTCTGGTTCCAGACGGTGGTGGCCACGATCTTCGGGATCAAGGCCCACCTCCCTCTGTACAAAGAGGAGAGATACCTCTACCCGCTCTATCTGCTGCTGGGAGGCGCGACCCTCGGTTTTGCCCTCCGCTGGCGACCGAGGGAATCGGGATGGCTCCCCCTCTACCTTGCCGGGAGTGCACTTCTCTACGCCGGATACCTGCTGGTCCAGGTCAATTACGACAATTACCTCAATTACGGCGTCCCGGGAGTGACACTACAAGGGCGGTATCTTTTCCCCGTAATCGGCCCCGTTTACGTTCTTTTCTGCTGCTATCTGCTGCGCCTCTTTCGCTCCGACCGGATCAGGGTTGCTCTGGCGCTGACAACAGCCATTCTGTTCATCTCCTATGATTTCCCCTGGTTCCTCGCCCATGCCACTCCCGCCTGGTACTCTCAGTCGTAAATAGGCTGAAGGCTGAGAAGCAACACTGAACCTTCAGTCTAAACACCTAGTCTTCACCCAAGGACTTCCCCCGATGATCGATATATCTGAAAAAGAGGCAACAGCCAACGTCACCCGGCATCTTCCCCTCGCCCTGTTCCTCATTGCCGCGGTAACCGTCGCCGTCTACTGGCCGGTCCTCTCCAACGATTTCATCAGCTACGACGACACCGATTACGTGACCATGAACATGGCGGTCCGCCAGGGGGTGACGCTGAAGGGGTTCATCTGGGCCTTCAGCTCGTTCCATGCCGGCAACTGGCACCCGCTCACCTGGCTCTCCCACATGCTGGATGTGGAACTGTTCGGCCTGAACCCACTGGGACACCACGCCACAAACCTGCTGCTCCACACCCTGAATGCCGTCCTGCTCTGCGCCCTGCTCCACCGTCTCACCGGCTTTCTGGGGAGGAGTCTGGTGGTGGCGCTCCTCTTCGCGCTCCACCCCCTGCATGTGGAGTCGGTGGCCTGGATCGCCGAACGAAAAGACGTACTCTCTACCCTCTTCGGGCTTTTGACCATGGGTGCCTATGGCTGGTACGCCGCCCGACCGTCCCTGCAACGCTACCTTGCGGTCGCGGCGTTATTTATCCTGGGGCTGATGGCAAAACAGATGCTGGTAACCCTTCCCATCCTGTTCCTGCTCATGGACTACTGGCCCCTGAACCGCCTCGGCCGGGTTACGGAGAGCAAGGGGGAGAAAGGTGTGAAACTGCTGCTGGTGGAGAAAGTTCCTTTTCTCCTCATCTCCGCTCTGGCATCCGTCATAACTCTCCGTGCCCAGGAGTCCGCCGGGGCGGTGGCCCATGGCAACGGTCAGGCCCTCCTTCTCTCCATAGGAAACGCCCTCCTCTCCTACGTGATCTACATCAGGAAGATGTTCTGGCCGGCGGAACTGGCCATCTTCTACCCCTTTGATCCTGAGGCAGTTTCCCCTCTCAAGGTTGCGGGAGCGCTCCTTCTCCTGGCAACGGCAACCGGGGTGACCATCCTCCTGGGGAAAAAGCGCCCCTACCTGATCTTCGGCTGGTGCTGGTATCTGGTTACCCTGCTGCCGGTGATCGGTTTCATCCGGATTGGGGGGCAGGCCATGGCGGACCGATATACCTATGTTCCGCTCATCGGTCTTTTCATCATCCTGGTCTGGGGGGTGGGGGAGACGACAGGAAGGTGGCGCAGGGCTCTTCCGGCAGCAGCGGGGACGACGGTGATCACCCTTGCCATCCTCTCGGCGCTCACCATCGTCCAAATCCGCTACTGGCAGAACAGCTACGATCTGTACGATCATGCCCTGGCAGTGGTGGAAGGGAACTGGCTGGCTCACAACAACCTGGGGATCCTCCTCTCACAGAAAAACCGTACCGATGAAGCCCTGGTTCATTTCCGGGAATCGGTCCGGCTCAATCCCAAAGGGGGTGAGGGGCTCAGAAACCTTGGGAACGTCTATCAGATGCTCGGCAAGAATAGCGAGGCGATCCAGGCGTTTCGCCAAGCCATCGACATCAATCCCAAGGATCTGGAGGGGCATCTCCGCCTGGGGTATGCCTATCTCTTCTCCGGCAACAAAGAGCTTGCCTACGAAGAGTATCGCCACCTGCAACAGCTTGATGAATCGTATGCGCGTCCGCTGCTGGACTCCATCAGGATGACCGGCGGAGAGTGAGCAACGGCAGAACCGCTGTTCCTACTCCGCCGGTGCGGGGGAGGGCTCGGGTTGAACCTCCGCAGTTGTGCACGCCTGGTTGCACTCTTCCTTGCTTTTTTCGCAGGAAGCAAGCAGCTCCTGCTCTTCCTGAACATTACCGGCAGCAGTGTGGGCCTGATCGATACATGACGCCAGACGCTGCCTGCAATTCTCCATGCAGTCATCATACTGGTCGGCGGACACAGGAACAGCAGGGGAAAGAAGCAGCAGCGTCAGAGCTCCTCCCAACAGATATCGTAACATAGACTCCTCCTTATTTTTTCTCATGTGTAACTCAGGTTGACAGGCTGAAGGCTGAAGGCTGAAGGCTGAAGACTATCAGGAAAACCTCTGCAAAGCCAATAAAGGCGACGTATACGAGACGGGTTTAACCTTCAGCCTTCACTCTTCAGCCTTAACACCTGATTTAGATAATTCCAGCAAATCCAGTGCCTCGTGAAATACCCCGGCATGGCGTCTCCCTCCCCCCTCGGCCCGGGAACAGGCCTGGAGCAGCTCTCCCTGGGAGCGAAAGAGCATCTCCCTCAGGGGGAAGAAGATCCGTACCGGAAGCCAGAGGATAAACGCAGCGGCAAAGAGGAGCCCCGCTCCCCAGATCAGAAGGACGCCGTAATCCACGACAAAGTCGGTGATCACCATCCGTCGGGCATCGGGGATCGCCAGCCGGTATCCGTCCCGGACAAACTCCCCCCCTCCGGGAACACTCCCCGTAAGAACAAGCTCATCTCCCTTCAGAAGTTTGAAGAGAAAGAGCGTCTTCCCGGTCATATAGGGGTCGGAGCCATCCTCGGGTTTTGCCAGCGACAGGGTGAGTCGGTAGGGAGTACCGGCGATCACCGTGGAGGCCTCCTTTCCCGGAGGGTAAAGGGGGAGCACGGCGCGGTTCTCGACAACGCCCCCTTGATCCGGCGCAAAAAAGCGGTAGGCGAGGGAGATCCCCAGATACCGGGGATAGACGAACGCCCCCCTGAACAGGGCGGGAGGATAGAGTCTGAAGGTCTGTTCCCCCTCCCCCATCCCCGAATCCGCGACCTTGATGAAGAGGTTCCTGGCCAGGATCGGACCGGCCGCTTTTTCAAAGATGATCTTCTCCACCATGCCGCCGTTGCCCGCAGCGGTGGGGAACGGCGCCCCCTCGACGACCGCCTGCCGGCTGACCCCACGACTCACCAGGCTGATGAGGATGCCGGCAAAGAGACAGAACATCCCGGCAAGATAGAGGAGCCGCGCCGGGAAGAGGGTGACCCCTTGCCAGGCAGCAAGGTGGTGGCCGCTCCCTCTGGTGGCATACCCCTGGGCCGAGAGACGCCCCTCCAGCTGGGAGAACCCGCCGGGAGCCGACAGGAGGAGAGTCTCGTCATAGAGTTCGGGAGGGACGACGGCGCCGGACAACGCCTGGCGACGTTTCAGGTACCTCCCCGCTTCCAGGATCATCCGGCAGACGCCGTTGAGCGGCAGGAGAGCCAGGAGCGCGGCCAGGAGTGGAATCCTCCGGGTGATCGCCATGAGCATGATGAGGGTCTCATCGAAGAAAAAGGCGATCCCGATATAGAGGAGGAGGAAGAAGCCGAGAACCAAAGGGGGGAGGGCCCGGGACGAGAGTATCCCCCAGAGTACGCGGAGCAGTCGGTTCATTTCCCCCCCTTGCTGCTCGTGGTTGACTGGACGGTGCGGCTCCAGCTGTTCACCAGGGTAAGAGCGTCAAGATGCACCCCATCACCCCGCTCCGTGAACGGCACCGGTACCGGGTTGCACCCCCCCGGCTTCCCCACCGTATCCAGGGGGATGAGGGTCTTGCAGTAGTAACAGAGCACCATCCCCTCGCTCTGGCCATAGCCGTCGGGCTTGCAGATGGCGCAGGCATCCAGGTCCACCGTCAGCTTCCCCGCCGGGGTGAGGAGCACGAAGAACCTGACCTCTTTCCCCCCCTGCTTGTACAGGTATTTGTGCAGCCTCCCATCCTCCAGCTCCACCTCTCCCTTGCGGGGGATAAAGATCTCCCCGGCCGGTGTGGCAGTGACGGCCAGCGGCTTAGGGTCCCAGTACTCCACGTTGGGAAACGAGCTCTGGTAGGCCGCGGCAGCCAAGGCCACCAGGGCCAGGGCCGGGATCACCAGCCGGTACTGTTTCGTTCTGATGGCGTCAGCCAGGAGCCGGCGCCGCTGGGCCCCCTGGCGGATATGGGCCACCGACGGCAACGGTTCCAGCCGGATGGCCAGGGCAATCAGGAGCGCCGGGGTGAACCAGATGACCATCCCTCCCCAGAAACCGACCTCCTTGCCGAAGAGGAAGCCGATATATCCCCAGATGGCCGATCGGATGAAGACATGATCCGGAATCAGGATCGATTCCATGAACTGATGGACAAAATCATGGGTCCCCTTCATCACCTTCATGCTCAGCGGCGCAAAGAGGTCCAGGAGGATGCTTGAGGAGGAGCTGAAGAGTAAAAGCGCCACCAAGGCGGCAAGGAAGGCCGAGGGGGTCACCCCGAGAGAAGAGGTAAGCCGCTGTTCGGCGCTGCGGGCGCCAAGAACCAGGAGCGCGCCGGCCAGGAGCAGGAGGAGCGGGGCCAGGAGCTGAAGGACGCTGTTATCCAGCCGCGGGAGCCCGGAGGCGCCGATCCCCCCGGCCACCATACCGGTGAGCAGAGGAGCCCCCCAAGCGCAATAGATGGTTCCCACCAGCCGCTCCACCCGTAACAGGGGGAAATCCCGCACCGTACTCCGGTAGAGGGCAGCCACGGCCACGCTCCAGAGAAGAAAAAAGCTGCCCCCCACTGCGCTCCTGATGATCCCCAGGGGAAGCGTCACCGGGAAGAGTCGGGAGAGAAGAAGATATCCGGCGACTCCCAGGCTAAAGCCGGTAACCGCCGAGATGAGTACGGCGCCACGGCGTCCCGGCATCCCTCTCAGGAGGAGCAGCACCATGACCGTCCAGGCAATGAGCTGGGGAATCAATTTGAATACGAGTTGCATCCGGTTTCCTTCGTTTGTAAATACTCAACCTTCGACCTTCAGCCTTCAGCCTGTTTTTCTCTCTTCACGCACCAGCACGCCGTCGTCCAGGTAGATGGTCCGGTCCCCCCAGGCAGCCACCTCCTGGTTGTGCGTCACCATGATTATCGTGAACCGCTCTTCCGCCCGCAACTCCCTGAGGAGCTCCAGCACCATGGTCGTACTCTTGTGATCCAGGTTGCCGGTGGGTTCGTCCCCCAGCAGGAGCTTCGGGCTGTTGATGATCGCCCGGGCGATGCAGACCCGCTGCTGCTCCCCGCCGGAGAGTTCTCCCGGACGATTTTTGAGACGGTGGCCAAGCCCCACCCGCTCCAGGGCAAAGCGGGCCTCGGCCTCGTCGGGGACGCTGTGGAAGTACTGGGCCAGCATGACATTTTCCAGGGCGGTGAGATAGGGGACCAGATGGTGCTGTTGAAAGATGATCCCGACGAATTCCCGACGGAAGCGGGCCAGACCATCCTCATCCCGCCCCAGGAGATCCTCCCCCCCCACCTTCAGCACCCCGGCAGTGGGGCGGTCCAGCCCCCCCACCAGATTCAGGAGCGTGCTCTTGCCGGAACCGGAGTGCCCCATCACCGAGAGCCACTCCCCCTCGGGGACCGACAGCTCCAGAGGTTTCAGGGCGCAGATATCGCCATAACTCCTGGTGAGCCCTGCTGTTTCAATGATTGTCGATGCCATCGGATATCACCTTTCCCTTGAAAAGCCGAATCTGTCGAAACTGCTCCACCCCCGGCAGCGAAGCCGCCATCGCCATCACCAGGGTCGTTTGCGTCCCGCGACACTGCTCCAGAACCAGCTCCAGAACTCTCCCCTGCCAGAGAGGGTCCAGCATGGAGAACGGTTCGTCCAGAAGGAGCAGCCGTGGGGCGTCCAGCAGCGCCCGGGCAATCCCCAGCCGCAACTGCTCCCCCCTGGAGAGGAGTGACGGAGAGAGATCGGAGAACTCCGTCAGACCGAAACGGTCCAGAAGCTCTTCCCCCCGGTGCAGCCCCCCCTCCTCCCTCCGGTGCAGCAGCGGGAGAAGAAGGTTCTCCAGCATCGTAAGCTGGTAGAAGAAGTGCGATTCCTGGAAGAGATACGAGACCCCTCGCCGGAGCCGCTCCCCCCTGCGCAAGGGGACCCCCGCCAGAGAGACGCTCCCCCAGGTGGGAGAGGCAACTCCCCCCATGATATTGAGGAGCGTCGTCTTCCCGCTCCCTGCGGGTCCGGTGATCAGGCACTGCTCCCCCTCTTTCAAGAGCAGATCGATATCCTGGAGAACCGTCACGGAGCCCAGGGGGAGCGGATAGGATTTGCCGACCCTGGCGAGCTCTACCCGCATGGTGCCCCCAGGAGCTCGGCCGGCTCCTGCCGGAGAAGAAAATAGACGATAAGGAGCCCCTCCACGACAACTCCCCCCGCAAAGAAGGGCCAGATCAGGAGCATCCCCGGCAGCGCCGTTGCCACAGCCCCGGGAAGGAGCGGCACCCCCACCGCCGCACCCAGATCAGCGGCCAGCAGCCTCAGGAGTCCCCAGGCGCCGGCGGTGCCGATTACCAGAGAGAAGATGGAGAAGAGCAATGCCTCGATCCCGGCCAGGAGGAAGATCATCCCCCTCCCCCACCCCAGAGCGATCATGAGTCCCAAGTTCCGGCGCCGCTCCCGCCAGAAGAGCCCCAGCAGGAGCGCCGTCACCGCGAGGGCCAGGGGCCAAGCAAGAAAGGGAAGCGCCGCTCCCGACCCGGCCAGCCGCTCCAGCCGCTGCCGCTCTCCCCGTACCGACAGGGGAGCCGGGATCACCCGGATGCCGGGAAACCGCTCCTCCAGGGTGCGGCTGATCATTGCCGGAGAAACCGTGGCCGCCAGCCGGAGCAGGATAAGCGACGGCCTCCCCCATACTACGGCAAAGGGGGTAGCCCCCTCCTGCCGCGAGGAGCGTTCCATGTTCCGCAATCCTTCCAAGGGGATGAAAACGGCGGCATCGAACCGGCGGTTGCCGCTCTGCTCCAGACGCCCCCCCAGACGAAAAGGGTGACCATGAAGAAGGATCGTTGCGCCGGGGGCCTTGAGCAGCTTCCACCCCGCCAGGATTGCCCCGCTCTCTCCCCCCTCACCCGGCGGTTGCCACGACAAGAGCTCTTGATCACGGGAAGGGTCGAATCCCACCAGAAGAAGCTCCCCGCTCTCGCAGCAGGCATCCGCCGCTGTTTCCGACAGATAGCGCGGTACAGCGGAGACGATCCCCGGCAGGGAGGAAAGAGCCGCCTCAATCCCCTCCGGCAGCAGGGAGCGACTGCTCGTGACCCCCAGCAGTGGGCTCTCCGGGGGGAGACTCTCCCCCTCTTGAGGCATGACCAGGAGCTCCGCACCCAGCCGGAGCCCCCCCCGGCAGGCGGCATCTTCAAGAGCCGCCCCCAGCAGCAGGGCGCCGGAGAGGCACAAGGTAACGAGGCTCATCAGGAGCAGCCAAAGCCGGAATCTTCCGGCCGGCCGAAACAGCAACCTGGCCATCACCCCGGCCACCGTCAACCGCTCACCCTCCCGTCCCATCTTTCACCTTTCACCCTCCACCTCTAACCTCTAACCTTCATCCTTCACCCTTGCCTTTATTCCCCTCGCAGACTCCGGACCGGGTCAAGGCGGAAGACCGCGATCATCGGTCCCAGACTCCCTAGCAGCGCCAGGAAGAGGCTGACCCCCACCGAGACACCGGCAAACCAGGGGGAAATCTCCGGAGAGAGAGTAAAGACGCTCTTCGTAATGAACCAGGCGATACCGCTCCCCAGGAAAAATCCCGCCACCCCTCCGGCCAGTCCCAGGAGAGCCGCCTCTGCGGCAAAGATCCGGAGCAGCTCCCAGCGGGTTCCCCCCATGGCCTTCATCAGGCCGATCTCCCGGCTCCGCTCCAGGACCGTGGTGCTCATGGTGCCGGTGACGCTGCTCCCGGCCGAGACCAGCACCACCAGTGTGACCAGGGCCATGAGGAGCTTGACCTTCACCAGCAGCCCCTCGCTGGTCCGGGCGATCTGACGCACTTCGGTCACCTTCGCTTTGGAGAGGAACCGCTGGAGCACCGCGGCCCGTTTCGTAAGGCTCTCCCCTTCCGTGGTAACCAGGAGCCGAACCTGGGTGAGTTCCCCCTCCAGTTCAAGGGCCTGCTGCAACGACCGGAGCTCCAGGAAGAGGAGCCCGTCCTCTTCCCCCCCCGTGGAGACGATGCCGGAGAGCCGCAACCGGAGCGGCTCTTTGGGACCGGCAAGCTCCACCATATCCCCTTCCTTGAGCCGCAACCGGGCAGCCAGATCGCTCCCCATCACCGCCTCGTTGGCAGCGGGCCAGCGCCCCCGCAGCTGCCACCAGGGGAAGAGCCGGCGGATCTCCCCGAAGTTGACCCCCTCCACCAGCAGATCTGAGTTTCTGAAACGGAGTGCGCCGCGGAGGTGGGAGGAACGATCCCCAGGGAGAGCGCTTTTGGTCAGAGCCTCCTCCACCTCTTTCTGCCGCAGGTACGCGGGTTCGCTGATGACTCCGAAATTGAGCCCCCCGCTCCCCACATCCAGGCGCGCCGTCTCGGGGAGGATGACCAGATTGGCGCCGTAATTACGCACCTCCTCCGCCACCCGCTTCCCCATGGAGAAGGAGACGATCCCCAGGGCGGTAGCCAGGCTGGACGCCATGGCCAGCACCGCCAGGAGAAGGAGCGTCCGTCCCGCCCGGTGAGCAAGCGCCCTGAAAACAAGATGTATGAGCCAGCGACGACGAGTCATGCTCATCCTTTAAGGACCCGCACCGGTTCGATGAGGAATGCCCGACGCAGGGGTGCCACACTCCCGGCAATGGCGACAAGAAAGGCGGAAATGAGAGCGGTGGGGAAAAGCCAGAGGGGAGACTTGATGGCTGAATTGAAAACCGTGTGGCTGATGAGCCCGGCAAGCTGATCTCCCAGGAGGTAGCCGACGATCCCGCCGGCAACGGAGATGATCAGCGTCTCCCCCAGGAAGATGGCGGTGATCTGCAACCGATCGGCGCCGATGGCTTTCATGAGGGCAATTTCCGGGCTCCGTTCCGCCATGGACGCCATGAGGCTGGTGGAGACGGCAATGGCCGAGGCTCCCAAGGCCAGAAACGTCAAGAGGAGAACCACACTGTTCAGCTTTTTCAGGAGCGCCCCTTCGGCGCTGGCAATCTGCCAGATCGGCTTGGCGCGGCTCCCGGCCATCACCTCTTCCACGTTCTTGGCCACCGAGGTGACATAGGCGGTGCAGTACCACTTCTCGTACTCATCCTTGCTCATGCGCGCGGGATCTTTTCTGCCGAAATCATCCATGGGGACCGTCACGGCGCTCACCAGCACCCGGGAAAGCTTCCCCTGTTTCCCCAAAAGTGACTGAACCGTCACCAGAGGGGCGAAAAACTGCTCCTCCTCATAGCCGCCGGTGGTGACGATCCCCACGACCCGGAACGACTTCCGCTCCCCCTTCACCGCGCTCTCTACCCGGCTCCCCACGGAGAGCCCCAGACGCCGCGCCAAGGCCGCCCCCACCACCGCCTCATCCGCATCCTGGGGCATCCCTCCCTGCAGCTCCCACCAAGGGGCGATCACTTTGACCCCCTGAAAACTGGGCTCTTCCCCCGCCACCTCCAGCTGCTTGTAGAACCAGGTCCCGGTCATCACCCCCCGCTCATGCTTCGCACCAACGGTGAAATCGGCCAGGCCGAAGAGGTAGGGGGTGAACCCGGTGATGTTGTACTTCCAGAAGACCGTCTTGACCTTGGGAAGATCCTCCTCCCGCAGGAAGCCCCCCCCTTCCAGGGCGGAAGGCTCCAACAGGATGTTGGCACCGTAACTCCTCAGCTCAAGGGCCATCTTGTGGGAGATCTCACCGGCGATCCCCAGGAACGAGGTGGCCACGGCAGCCCCCATGGTGATGGAGAGAAAGACCAGGAAGATCGACCGGGGACGCTTGAGGAAGGAATTTTTGAGGATGCGCAAGAGCACGGAGAGTTCACCCGGGACGTAGTAGGGGAGCGACAAGCGGCATCCAACCGGCGATGCGGGCTCTGTTTCTCAGTTCGTGGCGGGCATCTTACTTCTATTTATCGTATTCTTCAACACCCATCTCGGATCAAACCATCCTTCAAGTATTGGACTTCCTCAGCGTCCCCTGCGAGATACGCTTTTTGTCTCTTGCCCGTTCGTTACACCTGCGTTGTCACATTCCGCCTCTCTCCCTCATCTCCCCCATCCCGACCTTCCCCGCTGCGGGAAGGAGTAGCCCCTCCCCCCCTAAATCGTCCTACTTCCCTCTTGCCTCATTTTTTTGTCGCAGGGCTATATTCATGTTTTTTCGTGCTTTTTCATCATCGGGATTCACCTGCAGCGCCCTGGTAAAAAGCTTGATCGCATCATTAACCTTCCCCTGTTGAGCCAGGGTAACACCCAGGTTATTGAGAAATTTTGGATTGTCCGGCTCCAGCCTGAGCGCCTCGTAGAATTCCCCGATGGAGTCGTTGCTCGCCCCGAGCTTCCCCAGCAGTATGCCGAGGGTGAAATGGGCCTGGGCAAAACCGGGATCAAGGGCAATCGCCTCCTGAAGATGGGCAATCGCCTCCTGTGTCATCCCCTGATTGCCCAAGAGATACCCCAGATCGAAATGAACCATGGGCTCACGCGGCTCAATGGCCACCGACTTACGGAATTCGACAATAGCCTGCTCCGGCTTCTCCTGCTGCTGATAGACCATCCCCAAACAATAAAGGGCAAAATGGTTGTTTTTTGTCACCTGCAGCGCGTGAGTCAATACACCTTCATTGGTTTGCCAGTAGCCGAGCTGGTGCCGGGTGACCAAGGAGAGCAGGAGAAGCAGCACCAGGGCACTCCCCACGGCTATCCGCTTCAGAGCCGGCCGGCGTCTGAGCAGTTCCGCCCCCCCCCAGCTTGCCATGATGAACAGCCCGATGGAAGGGAGGTAGGAATAACGGTCGGCCATGGCCTGCCTCCCCACCTGAACAAACCCCAGCACGGGGAGCAGGGAGATCAGGAACCAGAGCCACCCCGTCACCAGATACCGATGCCGGGCGCCGTACCGGAAGATGAGAGCCGAGACGACAAGGAGCGCAACGGCGGCAAGCCCGGCCTTCCAGAGCGGCAGTGCCGCCAGCGGGTAGATAACCGCCAAATCCATTGGTAGCACCGTCTTGTCCAGGTACATGAGCAGAGACCAGAGGGCATTGGCAATCCGATCAGAGAACGGCACCTGTGCCAGTCCGGAGATCGCCGGTTTCTGGGCCAGGAGCGTCACCATACTGGAGGCGGCAGCAAGGAGCAGAAACGGCCCCTTTTCCAGGAGGAGACGCACGGTTGCCGTTGTCCGGCCATCCGGCGTCCTGACGAGATCTGCCGCCATGCCGGGGAGCCGAATGTCTAGACGGTAATAGGGCCAGTAATCCAGCAGGAGAAGGAGCAGGGGGGTGGTAACCAGCATGGGCTTTGCCATGAGGCCGAGAGAGAACGAGAAGAGGGAAAGGAGATAATTGATCCGCCCTCCTTGGCGGACGTAGCGGTGATACCCCAGCAGGGTCAGAACCAGAAACAGTGCGCTCAGGACATCTTTGCGTTCAGCTATCCAGGCAACCGATTCCACATGGAGAGGATGCAGGGCAAAGCAGGCTGCGGCGAAGGCGCTGGGCCAGAGTGCCCCGGTCATGGTGAAGAGGAGGAAAAGCAACAGGGCAGAGGTCACGGCGTGAAGCGCCACATTGACCAGATGAAATCCCGCGGGAGTGATGCCGAACAGCTGGCTGTCCACCATGAGCGACAGCCAGGTTACCGGATGCCAGTTGCCCGAGTGAAATGCGGTAAACGCCCACCGGATGGAGTCAGCGGAGAGTCCGGAGAGGACGTGACTGTTGTCCGTGACGTAATCGGCGTCATCAAGCAGAAAAAAAGGAAACTCTGCAGCCCGTCCATAGAGCGCTGCCGTAAGAACGGCAAGCGTCACACAGAGGAGGAGAACGCGGGAGATCCGGTCAGGTGAGTTCATCCTTCAGGCTTCAGCCATCTACCCGGCTCCTCATCTCCGGCGGCAGCGATTCACGAAGCACGGCAACCTTCACCTTCAGCCGCCGCCAGGCGCGGATACCGTATACAACCGCCGCCGCCATAAAGAGATGTTTGACCATCAGCGCCGGCACCTGCTGCTTGTCGGCAAAATGATTCCATTCGAAACTGGCGTAGAAAATGGTACGAGGGACCCCCCCGATGAGTATCCACCAGAGGGAAAACCGGAACAGTCGCGTCATCTTGACGTATGTCTTCAGAAAAAAGAGGGTCACTTCTGGAGAGCTCATCTCAGCCTGAACCCGCACGATGGCATGAAGGGCCACGGCGCTACCGATCATCATTGCGGTCGCCACATCATGGAAGTAATTATTCATCATCACCGCCACACCCAGTCCCGGGGACTGCTGCAGCATCTCTGTCAGGTACAGATTAAAGGCGTTCATCGCTATCCTTGTTTTTATTAATTTTCTGCAACTACTAAGATTGAAGGCTGAAGGCTGAAGGTTGAAGGCTGAAACTAACAGGAAAACCACGACTAAATCAATAAAATCTACCCATACAGGACGGGGTTTACCTTCAGTCTTCAGCCTTCAGCCGTAATATCTGATTAATTACTTTTCTGCGCCGCAGCTACCGGCCCAAAGTGGGTGTAATAGTGCGTGTACTGATCGATGGCGCGGGAATCCCAGACAAATCGCGGCTCAATCACGACAGTCCCCTTCTTATCGATAAAGGCAAGCTTCTCGCCCACATTCACCGGCGCGATCCCCTGCACGAAGAGAGAGCCGGAGTCGAACTGCGGCTTGATGACCATGACGCCGCTCTTGTCCATGTAACCGATTTTCTTCTCCACCACCATCGGCGCCAACCCCTCGGAATAGACCGTGGGTGAGTTAAACTCCCGGTCAAACAGCTGTTTTCCGTTCCGGTCGATCAAGAGCCATTTATCCGTTTTTCTCACGCAAGCCACACCGTCGTTGAAATTCGTCCCTTCACTGTACTGAGGGGGGACAATATACTTACCGGTGTGATCCACGTACCCCACCAGGCCGAACTTGCCGTTGATCTTCACCATTGCCAACCCATCCCTGAACATGGCAGCCTCAAAGAACTGCGGCGGGATGATCATCTTGCCGCTCTTGTCGATAAAGCCGTGCTGACGCCCCACCTTCACCGATGCCAGACCTTCGGAAAAATGAGAGGCATCGTCAAACTGTGGCGGGATGGCGAATTTCCCGTTCAAATCAATGTAACCGGCCTTGGTCTCCACCCCCTTGGGGACGATCACCGCAGCCAACCCTTCGGTAAAACCGAAGGTGGAGATAAAGTCGTAACCGGTAACCTCTTTCCCGGACTGGCTGATATAGGCGAATCGGTCACCCTTTTTCACAGCGGCCCGACCGTTGAGAAACGGCATCCCCCTATCAAAGGTCGCCGGTATGACGATCTTGCCGTTGACATCGATGTAGCCGTCTTTACCGTTCAGCCGCACCTGGGCCAGACCTTCGGAAAAGATAGCGGCAGCCTCAAATTGGGGGGGGATGACGGTGGAACCGCTCTGATCGAGGTAACCGAACTTCCCTTTGAAGTTGATCAGGAAACGATAGGAGGTATCCATGGTGACGACTTTTTCATCCCGATGGCAGGCGGTAGAGAGAAGCAGCACAGCCAGAAGTGGTAATAACATCCGTTTCATAACATATCTCCGGGATTCAGGTTCAAGGTTCAAGGTTCAAGGTTCGAGGTTCGAGGTTCGAGGTTCGAGGATGACACGGTAAATGGTTCATGAACTTTGAAATGCGCAAGGCTGAAGCTTGGGAACGAGAAAGAAACGGGTTTAACCATCAGCCTTCAGCCTTCCGTCATCAGTCTTCAGTTAGCCTTACGACCTATTTTTAAAAATCTCACCGAAGAGTTTCCTGAACTCGTCGATGGCCAGGTTCTTGTAGTACTCGGAACGACCGGCCACCACTAGACGCCGCACCCCATTCTCTTCCCGGAGCGCGCCGACAAGCTCACGCCGAAAAAAGATCAATCGCCAGATAACGGCAATGGAAGCGATGGCGAAACCGAGGTAGACAATGGGAAGCCCGTGCTGCTTGACCACGTAGAAACGGACCCAATAAGGGACATCCCGCAGCTCCAGGCGGTAATCCCCCATGGCCAGGGTGCCGTTTTTCTTCAGAGTCCCTTCGCCGATTTTCTTCCCCCCCTGTTCCCCAATGAGGATAAAAACCGGGTTATTGAACTCCATGGACTTCGTACCATGTCGTCCGTTCTTCAGTTCATAGTCGGGATAGTAGTGGACCTTGAAGGTAACGTCACCGATCCGGACGATATCCTCCTTACCGCCGACCACATCGATCTTGAAAAATGAGCCGCCAAGCTCCTTACCCGTTGCATCTTTCAGCACAAAGAGCGGCGCCACCCCCAGATGCCTGAAGACGAAGGAGGAAGGGCCATCGGTATACGGCTGGTTAATATCCACGATGTGGGACTGACCGGCCTTATCCACAAGGGTAACATCTATCCCGGTGGGGGTATTTCTGACGACATGGGGAACGATACTCTTGATGGTGAACGACGCCTGAGGAATCTTCCCGATCTTGGGGAGCTGGGGATACGGTTTACTGTTGTACTGGTACAGTTCCCCCTGAAACTGCTCTCCCTGGGCCAGGTCCACATAACCGATGAACTGGGAATAGAAGCTGATCAGCCCCCCCAGTAGAATCAGATAAAAACTGATATGAAAGAGGCCGAAGGCGATGGGTGACAGCCGGTTTTTTACCCCGTAGAACCCTGCCTCACTCCCGATGAGTCGGTACCCTCTGGTCGATATGGCTTTCATAAGCGCGGCGCCATCCATTCCGTCCGGCAAGAGATAGCTCTCCCGGAAGGGGTAGCCCGGCGCGGTTTCCGGCGGTGCGATGCGTGCCGGAGAAATCTCGATCCGCTTTCTGACCACCGGTATCCGCTGCCAGAGCACCAGGGAAAGGTTGGTGAAGAAACTGAACCAGAAGGAGAGCGTCAGCCATGAGGTATAGACGCTGGTCAACTGGAAGAAATCCAGCCAGAAAACCAGTCTGGGGGAGCTCTGCTTCCACTGGTAATAGATATCCCGCAGCAGATCCTTCTGGGGGACCCAGAGGCCGAGGATGAACATGACCCCCAGGAGACAGATAAGGACAATGGTGAAGCGGAGCGAGCTCAACTGTTTGATGATTTTTTTCAACATGACACCTTGATCCTTCACACCCCTGACTCACGCATATTCAGGGCGAAGCAAGCCTCGCCCCTACGATACATTCTTCAACCTTCAGCCTTCAGCCTGCCTTACTACCGCACCTGAAACATATGCAGGCTGGTATTCACCACCAGATTGACGCCGAAGAAACAGATGATAACCGTGCTCAAAGCCGCAATGGCCAGCCAGGCAAGACGCTTCTCCCGCCAGCCGAAGGTGACACGAAGATGAATCAGTAACCCGTAGGTAAGCCATGAAATCAGCGACCAGGTCTCGACCGGGTCCCAGTTCCAGTACCCGCCCCACAGATTCTTGGCCCAGAGGGAGCCGGCGGCCATCATGATAGTATCGGTGACAAAGCCGAACACGATGAAGCGGAACAAGAGTTCATCCAACCGCTCCAGAGAGGGGAACCGCTCCAGAGATTCGTTTTTCACCTCTTGCAGGGCATCTTTTGTCTTTTTCAGATAGATGACCCCTACGGCCATGGCCAGGGAATAGGCACTGAAGGCCAGCCAGGCGAAATAGACATGGATGAAGAGCCAGATGGTCTTCAAGCTGGCTGCCTTGGGGGTGAGGCCGGGGTTCTGCAGATAACCGTACCCCATCATGATAATCACTAGCGGCAGCGTGGCAATGGCAAGCCCCTGCAGCTCCTTGTTACGCCACCCCACCCAGAGTGTCCCCCCCAGGACGAACCACCCACCCATCAGGGCGTACTCGTAATGCCCAGACCAGGGGAGATGCCCCGTGGCGTTGAACCGTGCAATAATGGCAATGGTATGCGCCACAAATCCGAGGGCAAAGAGCTTTGTCATTTTCGGCATGAAGCCGGGGTTCTTGAAGATAAACGAATACAGAAAGCCGCCGCAAGCCAGTGAGTAAAACACCAGCGCCACCCAGTAAAAAACCATTTCCCAATATGCCATTTATTAGCTCCTTGTTTTGAAAACCCTGCACCCCTGAGGCGTCTCTTCCAGCCAGACTCGCCGTGGGCGGATGGCAAGGCGCAGAATCAGCCCAACCACTGCAAGCCCCCCGCCAAGCAAGACCAGCGGCATATGCCGTCTGCGCACGACATGAATCTCGGTCCAGACCCCCATGGTGTTACACCGGACGGTGAGATTTCCGGAACTCTGCTCCCGGTCGACCTGGAAGAGCATCTCCTTGTTCAACATTTCCATCGTCCCCTGGCGCAGCAGCACCTTGAGCCGACTCTTTTCAGGCTGGTAAAACAGCTCTCCATCGAGATTCCCATACTTGAAAGGAGCAAAGAAGCCGAAACCGTCCACTTTCTGCGGCAGTTGCTTCAGCATGATCTTTTCGTTCAATACATCCTCCATACCATCGATGACTATCTGGATGTGCGGCTCATAGATCATACCGGTCATATAGATGTCATAGGGGCCGGAGCGGAAGATATCCGGATGTTTGAGAACGCCACCATGCTCCTTGCCGTCTTCTTCAAGGAAAAGTGCCTCGGTCGCCCCCCGTGGATAGGTTACATCGGGGAGGATCTGTCTGAGAATCCTCATCTTGGGGAGGAGCGGTGATTCACCCACCAGAGGACCGACAACCAGCTGACGGTACGTGTCCAACTTCTTGAGTTCGATTGATTTCCCCACACCATGCAACAGAACACCGGAAAACTGGCGGAGATTATCCATCGACCCCAGAAAGAGACAGAGCAAAAGTCCGGCGTACAGGAGGAGCATCCCCCAATACCCCTTATCCCGTTTTTCGCCATAACTGCCATCCGCGCTGAAGCGATAACCGGAACCTGTGAGGAGCGTGCGTACCTTGGCGCAGGGGACAAGCTGCTCTTCGAACAGTGACGGTCGGCCGCCAACAGCTCCATAACGGTGCTCCTTCCTCAGGCGCGCCAGATAATAGAGGAGGCGTATCCCTGCCATGAGGCTGAAACAGAGATTATTCAGCAACACCACTGTCATGGAGAGTGGCGCCAGAAGCGGCACATTCAATTTGATTTTGAGGATAAACAGGAACGGGATGAGGCAAAACAGTAATAAAGACCAGGGAGAGGTAAAAACAGCTCTGGAAAGTTTTGATCTGGAAATCATGAGACTCATTTCTACGCAGGGTGGAGTATGGTAATCGTTCAACCTTCAGTCTTCAGTCTTCAGCCTTCAGCCGTTAAACTTCAGCCTTCAGTCTTCAGCCTAATCCCCTACTTTGCATCGCTCTGATTAATCCCGGTAAGCTCCAGCTTCCCCCCCTTGGTGGAGCGACCGAAGGTAAGACGGAGATTTTTAGCCATTTTTTCATACTTGACACTGTAGATGAACAGGAGAAAGCGGTCCGTGGGGCGAACCGTATGACTGATTTCACTGGCGGATTTGAAGGCCCCGGTCTGCTGAAGCTGTTGCTGCCAGAGGGCCACAAACTGCTCACGAGCCCCCACTTTCCGGAACCCACCCGAAGCTTCGTCATAGATGGCGCCGAACTCCTGCGCTTTCACATGCTCCAGCATCCGGCTCTTCAGCGGCACGACCTCCTTCTCGTCCAGAGGGTCGGCAGGAACCGGTGCGTGAGGCAAGGAGGCTTGTCCTGCCTGCTGGGGCGCGGCAGGAGCAGGGAGAGCAGGAGTTGCCTGCTTCTCTTCTTTTGAGCTGCAACCGGAAAGCGCTGCGAGCATGCCGGCGATAAGTATGAGGATAATAACCTGTTTTTTCATGACCTGCTCCCGAGAGGAAGTGAAACAGCTGTTACTTCTTGACCCAAAGCTCGCCCGCGCTATCCGTGATCCCCTTGGCGGAAATCGTGCAGTTACTGACGGAGCCGTCTGCCAGCATCAGGGAAAGCCGGCCGTCCTTGATGGTATATTTTCCGGTGACTGTTCTCTTCCCTTCCTTGATGAGAAAGGTGGCATCCTTCTTTAATTCGGTGGCATCATCCGGATATTTACCGTTGAGATAGGTCCCGACCTCCGAACTCCCCTTGCCGCACCCCACTGACAGAGCCGTCACAAAAACAGCAATACAGAGAAGAAGGGCTATGGCGGATATTCTTTTGATTTTCATGAATTCGTAGCCTCCGCGAAATTTCGACACTATAGCACAGCCGGCGGCTTACCGTCAAATCCAGGAGAGAGTAAAACCGTTCTCCTGAAAAAAAAAGCCCGGCAGAGCCGGGCTTCATGACAATACACAATCTGTGGAGAGGGGTTACCCCCTCTCCACGTTGACTGATTTAGTAGGATACCGGACGGAGTACTTTCCTGAAAGGAGCAGTACCGGCGCCCTGTGCCCCGTCGTGATCATCGCAACCACCCCAGTTATCAAACATCGTGGTGGTGCCGTTGGGGCCGGGTAAGCCGGCCTGGAAGTTCGAGGTGGCAGTGGGAGGAGTTGTCCCGTCAACACTGTTGGTGGCGGAATATTTGATATCATCAGCCGGATATCCGTTTGCCTGCAGGTTGTTGACTTTCTTATTTCCTGCAACTTTCAGTGTGTAGCAACCCATGGATTTTGCCTGGAAGTCGAACTCGCCGGCTACCGGCTGAGCGGATTTCTGCTCCCAGTTCAGGTCGGAACTAACGCCGCCGGTTACGTACTTGTAAGAACCGGTAGTGTAAGGATTAACGCCCTTGACTGTGGTAGTAGCATAGGAAGGTACGCTGCCGACATCGTGACCATTGGAGACGGCCAGGTTGGCGGTAGTCGTAGCCGGTACTATGGTGCGGTACGGCAGGATGGAGTAGGTCTGGCCAACAGTCAGGCCAGAACCGGTGCCGTTCCGGTTACCGGAGTAGGAGTTATACGCGGCGAGAGTGCCGCCGGTGAAGCCACCCTTGGTGCCCGGCACGTACATTACGTTGCCGAGGCCCGGCATGAAGCGGAAATGCTTGGTGGTATTACCCATGCCGTCCGTGTAGGTCTGATCTTTGGAGCCGTGGATACCGCCGAAGATGTTGCCTGCAGTGGTGCCGCTGTTGTGGCAGTTGGCACACTGAATGCCGAACATGTTGCCGAAGGTCGTGGTACCATCCTTCTTGCCATAGCTGGCGCTATCGGTGCGTGTTACCATGGAACGGAGACGGGCATCGCCGGTCATGTTACCGAAGATGGTGTTTTCCGGGCCGTTACAACGGGTGGAGTTGGCATATTCACCGGCATGGTTAAGACCGGCCAGACCCGTGCCTGCGCCGACGGAACCGTAGGTTGCGAAGGCATGGCAGTTGAAGCAGACCAGGTACGGCTTGGTGCCGTATCCCTGGGTGGGCACACCGGAGGTATTACCGGTTGTTTCCGCACCCTGGTGGCGTGCGTCGGAACCGATGTTGTTGCGGAGCAGGTACTCGTTGTTGGAACCATGTGCGCCGATGACGGCGGTGTTGTAACGGGTGCCCGTATCGGCAGCGCGGAACTGGCCGACGGTATGGCAATCGCCGCAATGAAGAGTGGAATCGTCACCCAGGGTTGTTCCGCCGTTACGTGAACCGGATTCGCCGCCGTTGTCGGCGAGGGTCAGGTAGTCTCCCTGGAACTTGCCTGCGTCATAGATGGTGGAACGCTTGCCGGGGAGTGCTGCGGTGGAGTTATTGGCAAATGCTACCGTGTCGATGGCACGGTCGCCGGCTACGCGGGTACGGCCGGAGTACTTCTTGCCGAGAACGGCGTGGTGCGAGTTGTTGCCGGTGGCGAACTGACCTTTTGCATCAACAACGGCAGGACGCTCAAGCATGTCGTACTGGTTGGAGATGGTGTCGGCAAACGGGTTGGTTGCGGAAGCGGTCTTCCCTTCAGCAGGAATCATGACTGCACGAATGGCGGCGCTCTGACCTGAAGTTGCGCCGTCGCTGTCATGGCAAGAGAGACAGAAGTTGTCCATGTTGGAGAAGTTCGGCTGTGCCGGATTCCAGACAATGGGCTGATCGGTATCAACGTTACGCAGGCTGGTTACGGCTCCAGCCATATGATAGGCAGCGTCAACAACGATCTTGCCGTTTTCTGCTTTGCCTTCCATGTGACAGGCTGCGCAATGAGCGTCCTGAAGCGTGACGCCGGTTACGTGATGGGACCACTTCCCGAATTCACCGGTGATGGCGCGGACGCCGTTGTTGTCCTGCACATAGCCTACGCCGGCATTACGGGCAATGGCGTGGCAACCGGTGCAGAGGGCCGAGCTGCTTTTGTTGCCGCCGATGAAGCCGGTGGCTGCAGTTTTGTTAAGAGCGTTGATGGCATTGGCGGCATCGATCGCAGCGGCTACGGTGGCGTCAGTGCTGGCGGTTGCAGCGGGGTTATTGAGGTACGTGAGGGTGTCAGCCAGGATCTGGCGGGCATAGGCAGGATTGTGCGCCCATGCATTGGCGTCCCAGGTCTTCAGGATCTGCCAGTTGTTCCATGCGCCGTACCCTTTCTGAGCCAGGGTGCGGGTTGACGGGCCTGCGTTGTTAGCGGTGCCGAAACGGCCGTAGCGGAAGTAGCCATCGCGCTCCACATTCAGGTCGGCATTGCCGCGGCCGCTGTACAGTGGTGCGAACTTGGCGCGAATGAGTGTATCAAGAGCGAAACGTGCGGTGCTGAATCCCTGGAAGCTGGGATTGCTTGCTTTTTCCGTGGGGCCGGCAATGCCGTGGCACGGGGTACAGGTGGTGGAGGTGTAGTTGACTTCCAATGAGTGGGTAGCGTTAGCGGCCGTTGCGTTGGAGAGCGTGGAGTAGTGGCAGCCGACGCAGGGGCCCTGGTCTTGTCCTGCAGCCATTTCGATGCCGCTGTGCGGGGTCTGATTGGCGGCAGTGCCGTAGGTGGCCAGATTGCCGAAGTAGTCATAGGCGCCCTTACCGATGAAGGTCTGGCCCATGTTCTTGGCGTGCTGGTAGTTGCTGTTCTGCAGAGTAGAGTAGTTACCGATGGTGGCGATGTTCTGGTTGATGTACTGTATCGTAGTCCGGCCGCTGTGGCAAGGGATACAGATGGAGGAGTTCTTGTAGCCCGGGAACGCAATCTCGATCTTCGTCGGTGCGTTGTTGGCGCCGATGGTAGCCTTGTTGGAGCTGAACAGGGCGAAATAGCCGTTTGTCAGGACAGTCCCGGCAACGACGGCGTCACCGCGGAGTTCGCCTTCAACCGACTTGTGACAGCCGACGCAGATGAGGACGTTGTTGGGCTTGCCGGCCTGCAGGGCAAGACGGGTCTGCATGGCCTGATCCTGGCCCAGCAGTTTGATGAAGCCCACTGCCGTATGGCAGCGGTCGCAGTTGCTGTTCAGACGGGTGCCGTCGTTAGCACGACCGCTCCAGTCGTAGTGACCGAAGGGGTTCATCGGATCGGAAGAA